>NZ_JBFPKP010000004.1:0-541874 GCF_040948855.1 Paraburkholderia sp. BR10882
ATCAGGCGCGACTCTCATCGTGGCGCGGGGAGTGATCCCCACAACGACGCCGGATAGATTTAGGCAAGCCAACCACAACGTCAACGATCAAGGTTGCAAAAACGGGGGTGACCATAGATTTTTTTTGGCTGGCGCATCACGGATTCGCGGGAAAGGGCCAGGGCGCCGAGGTTCGGTCAAGCCCGGGACTGGACCGTACGTTTGTCTGAAGTTTTCATAACGTTTACGGAAAACTTACCGATCGTGCCCTCGTTTGAAAAATTCTGTAACGCTTCGTAATACTGTGATATGTTTCATGACCTCGACGGCTGGCCGAATCCTCGCAAGAGCGTTCGTACCGGTCGTCGAATGACTGTTACTGTTCCGTGACGTCCCGTGTATCGAAGATCGGTGAGTGAGGCAATTTTTTTTAAGGACTGCGATGTATCTGCGCAGCACATTCCACCCTCCAGCATTCGGATCATCATCGGGCGCAAATCGCAACGCCGTCACGGCTGCATCGGTTGCCTCCGCGTTTGAGCCATTCACGAAAACGGATCGCGGTCAATGACACCGATTCCCGAGTTTTTCCAACTCTTGTCCAGGGCTATTCCTGGGAGGCGTCCCGATGCCCTGTTCCGGAAGGGGCGCGTGCTCATGTACGCACTGCTTCATCCGTTTGCAGCTCGCGTCTGGTTGAGTGCGCTGGCGGCAAACTCCCTGCTTGCCGAGATTGTCGTCCGTAATCGTCGCTATCTTGAACGCCCCTTTCGCCGCTTCGTCCAGGCGGACATGCGTGCCTGCGCGCGTGCCGAGCTACTGTGCGGACATTTTCGGGTCGTACGGGAACGCTTCGGCGACCATCTGGTGCGCAGCCTCTACCTGAATTCGGAAGACGTGACCTTGGCGTCGAGCGGAAGGTACGCCATCGTCGTGAGCGAGCCGGTACGTTGTTGGCGCGAAGGGTTGCTGAGCGTCGCCTGGCGCGACGTGGTCGATCGCGTCGATCTTGCGTGGGCGACAATCAGTTTCGAGTGGCACGCCGAAGCGGGGAAAATCGGGGCGCTTATCGGCGGCCTGCAAGGACCTTCCGGCGCGGCCAGGGAGCGGGTGCGTGAGGCCACGCGCGAATGCCATGGATTGCGGCCCAAGGCTGCTGTCATGGAGGCTGTCTGCGAATTGTCCAGGATGGCAGGGGTGGACGTGCTGACTGGCGTGACGAAGAAGACGCACGTTACCGACTCCAGGCGGGCTCAGATACACGCGGACTATGATGGCTTCTGGCAGGAATTGGGTGGCGTCGAACGCAATGGGCGATATGTACTGCCGCTTCGCCTGCATCACCGCGACGTCAGCGAGGTTCCGTCGAACCGGCGTGCTGCATTCCGCAGGCGACAGACGCTGATTGCAGATTTACTCGCGCAGATCCCTCGGGCGATGGATGCTGGCCTGATTGAAGAGGTCATGCCGCCGCATCTGGGTCAACCAGATTCGAACAAGCAACTGCTGGATCTTGCTGTGGCTCTGGCAACCGATCGTTGCGACCTGGAGCCGGGCCCTGCTCTCGGAGAGAGCGATCCGACGCGGGACGATCGGCCAGTCGAGCAGAAACTCGCCGCCTGATATCGGCCGTCACAATCAACCGGGCAAAAAAAATCGAGCCTCCCACAGTAGTGTGGGAGGCTCGATTCGTTTGGTGGCACGTCCCCCGCGCAATGCACGGGGCGGGGTCCATCCCTTACTTCGCAGCGGCTGCGAGTACGGCGTTGAACGTCGCGCTCGGGCGCATGACTTCAGCGAGCTTCGCGAAGTCAGGCTTGTAGTAGCCGCCGATATCGACCGGCTTGCCCTGAACCGCGGCCAGCTCGCCCACGATCTTCTGCTCGTTCTCGGCCAATGCCTTCGCCAGCGGCGCGAAGTGTGCCGCGAGTTCCGCGTCATCCTTCTGTGCGGCCAGCTCTTGCGCCCAGTACATCGAGAGATAGAACTGGCTGCCGCGGTTGTCCAGCTCGCCGGTCTTCGGCGACGGGCCCTTGTTGTTGTCGAGCAGCTTGCCGGTGGCGGCGTCGAGCGTCTTCGCGAGCAGCTTGGCACGCGCGTTGTTCGTCTTGATGCCGAGGTCTTCCAGCGAAACGGCCAGCGCAAGGAATTCGCCGAGCGAGTCCCAGCGCAGGTGGTCTTCCTGAACCAGCTGCTGCACGTGCTTCGGAGCCGAGCCGCCGGCGCCCGTTTCGTACATGCCGCCGCCCGCCATCAGCGGAACGATCGAGAGCATCTTCGCCGAGGTGCCCAGTTCCATGATCGGGAACAGGTCGGTGAGGTAGTCGCGCAGGATGTTGCCCGTGACCGAGATCGTGTCCAGGCCGCGGATCACGCGCTCGAGCGTGTAACGCATCGCGCGGACTTGCGACATGATCTGGATGTCGAGGCCGGTCAGATCGTAATCCTTCAGGTACGTTTCGACCTTCTTGATCACTTCGTTTTCGTGCGGACGGTACGGGTCGAGCCAGAACACGGCCGGCGTGTTCGAGTTCTTTGCGCGCGTGACGGCAAGCTTGACCCAGTCGCGGATCGGCTCGTCCTTCACGAGGCACATACGCCAGATGTCGCCTTGCTCGACGGGCTGCGTGAGCGCTTCGAGCACTTCGCCCGTGGCGTTGTCGACGATGCGCGCCGTGCCATCCTGCGGGATTTCGAACGTCTTGTCGTGCGAACCGTACTCTTCAGCCTTCTGCGCCATCAGGCCGACGTTCGGCACCGTGCCCATCGTGCGCGGGTCGAATGCGCCGTTGGTCTTGCAGAAGTTGATGATTTCCTGGTAGATGCGCGCGAACGTGCTTTCCGGAATCAGACACTTCGTGTCGGCCGGGCGGCCGTCGGCGCCCCACATCTTGCCGCCTGCGCGGATCATCGCGGGCATCGAAGCGTCGACGATCACGTCGTTCGGTGCGTGCAGGTTCGAGATGCCCTTGGCCGAGTCGACCATGGCGAGCGCCGGACGGTGCTCGTGGCATGCGTGCATGTCGCGGATGACTTCTTCGCGCTGCGATTCCGGCAGCTTTTCGATCTTCGTGTAGAGATCGACGAGGCCGTTGTTCACGTTCACGCCGAGTTCTTCGAAGAGCTTGGCGTGCTTGGCGAACGCGTCCTTGTAGAACACGCGCACGGCGTGGCCGAACACGATGGGGTGCGAAACCTTCATCATGGTCGCCTTCACGTGCAGCGAGAGCATGACGCCGGTCTTGCGCGCGTCTTCCATCTGGTCTTCGTAGAAGGCCAGCAGGTGCTTCTTGCTCATGAACATGCTGTCGACGATTTCGCCGGCTTGCAGCTTGACCTTCGGCTTGAGCACGATGGTTTCGCCGGCCTTCGTCACGAGCTCCATGCGGACTTCGCGGTCCTTGTCGTTCGTGATCGACTTTTCGCCGTGGTAGAAGTCGCCGTGCTTCATGTGCGCGACGTGGGTGCGCGAAGCCATGCTCCACTCGCCCATGCTGTGCGGGTGCTTCTTCGCGTAGTTCTTGACCGCGAGCGGTGCGCGGCGGTCCGAGTTGCCTTCGCGCAGCACCGGGTTCACAGCCGAGCCGAGGCACTTCGAATAGCGCTTCTGGATAGCCTTTTCTTCGTCGGTCTTCGGATCTTCGGGGAAGTCGGGGACCTTGTAGCCCTTGCCCTGGAGTTCCTTGATCGCGGCGACGAGCTGCGGCACCGATGCGCTGATGTTCGGCAGCTTGATGATGTTCGTTTCCGGCAACTGCGTGAGACGGCCCAATTCGGCCAGATTGTCCGGCACGCGCTGTTCTTCCGTGAGGAATTCCGGGAACTCGCCGAGGATACGGCCCGCAACGGAGATATCGCTGGTCTCGACGTTCACGCCGGCCGGCGCAGCGAAGGTGCGGATGATCGGCAGAAACGCGCTGGTGGCGAGCAGCGGCGCTTCATCGGTCAGGGTATAGATGATGGTGGGTTGCTGGGTACTCATCGGCTTCTTGGCGGGGTTCAAAAACGGGGTGATAACACCACCGGCTGCGCGCAGTCGGCGAAACACCTGGATTTTGCCTCAATTTGCAGCGGGCTGGGGACCTGGCGTGCCTATATTTCATATCGTGGAAAGCACTTGCGCAATGTTAATTGACCAGAAAGTCGGCGCGTTTGCCTTGATCGGCCGGCCCTGCGCCGAAAACGTTTCCGCGCCGGAGCCCCGTTCTATAAGGCTTTGCAAGGTGAGACCGACGATTCGGAGATGGCTCTCCGGTTTTGTGGATCGTACCCTTGATTGACTGTCAAGCTGGTAAAGACCCTTGTGAAAAGAGAAGTGAATCGGGGAGTCTTATATAAGAATTTTGTCCTGCGGGCCTCGCCGAAGTCTCTGAAAACGGTTGCCTTGCTAATCAATTCGTGGTTTCATTGCTGCCATGTTCGATCACTGCCTTTACTTCAATTCGTCGGCGCTCGCGCGGTTGGTCGAGCGCGAGTGGAGTGCCGCTTATGCGCCGTTCGGCCTCACGCCCGCGCAAGGCTTCGTGCTGCGCGTCGTGCTGGCGAAGCCCGGGTGCCTCGCGAGCGATGTCGCACAAACGCTCGGCATCGCGCGGCCCACTGCGACTCGCCTCGTCGACAACCTGTGCGAGAAGGACTTGCTCGAGCGCCGCCAGGGCGAGGCCGATGGCCGCGAATGGGGACTCTTTCCCACGGCGGGCGGCACGGCGCTCGACGGCCCGATCAACGGCGCGAGCGCCGACGTGGCGCGGCGCCTGCGTGCGCAAGTCGGCCCGGACCTCTTCGAGTCCACGGTCGCCGGCATGCGCAAGATACGCAAGGGCCTTGCATAAGGCGTTCGCGCCTTTTTTAAACCTCGAATAATTGTCTTGCTAATTAATAAGGAGAAGGGCAATGAGCGAAGCGGCGCTAAAAGGGACAGGGGAAGAAGCCTGGCGTTGGGCAATCGGCGTGACGATCGCCGCGCTGGCAGTGGGTGGCGTGGTGGCGGCGATTCTCGTGATGCCGTGCGCCGTGGAGGCGAACAACCGCGCGTGCATAACGGCCTACGCCAACGATCTGCACGCGGATCTCGCGGCGTTCGCGCAAGACCCGGCGTGGCAGGCGCAATACGTCGAGGCAATCACGGCGTGCTCGCGTTGAACGGGCACGCCGCGCGCCGCGACGTTACTTGCGGTTCAGGAACGCGAGCAGGTCGGCGTTGACCTGCCCGGCCATCGTCGTACACATGCCGTGCGGGCCGCCCGGGTAAATCTTGAGCGTCGCGTCCTTGACGATCTTCGCGGAGAGCTTGCCCGCGTCGTCTATCGGCACGATCTGGTCGTCGTCGCCGTGCAGGATCAGCGTGGGCACATCGATCTTCTTGAGATCTTCCGTGTAGTCGACCTCGGAGAACTCATGCACGCAGTCATGCAGCGCGAGGATGCCGCCCCACATGCCCTGCTGCCAGAACGAGTCGATCACGCCCTGCGAGACCTTCGCGCCGCTGCGGTTGTAGCCGTAGAACGGCACGGCCAGGTCCTTGAAGAACTGTGAGCGGTCGTCGATCACGCCCTTGCGGATGCCGTCGAACACATCCTTGGGCAGACCGCCCGGATTCTTCTCGCTCTTGATCATGATGGGCGGCACCGCGCCGATCAGCACCGCGCCCGAGACGCGCTTCGTGCCGTGGCGGCCGATGTAGCGCGCGACTTCGCCGCCGCCCGTGGAATGGCCAACGAGCGTGGCGTCCTGCACATCGAGCTTGTCGAGCAGGTCGGCCAGATCGTCGGCCCAGGTGTCCATGTCGTTGCCCTTGGCGGGCTGATCGGAGCGGCCGTGGCCGCGGCGGTCATGCGCGATCGTGCGAAAGCCGTTTTGCACCAGAAAGAGCATTTGAGCGTCCCAGGCGTCGGCGGTAAGCGGCCAGCCGTGGGAGAACACGACGGGCTTGCCGCTGCCCCAGTCCTTGTAATAGATCGACGTGCCATCGCGGGTGGTGAAGGTGCTCATGGAAACTCTCCAGTTTCTTTTACAGCATCACAAAGCAGGCAGACGCCGACGCATTGGCGCGCGGTCGCGCTTCGCGCGGCGGTTCGTGGCGGCGTCCAGGGATGGGCAATGCGGGTGGAACGTGCCGGTGCCTGCGCATCACGCAACGAGGCAGGGAGGACACGTGGGCCAGTATAGAGAGAACCTATGCGCGATGACGTGAAGTTGCGCGCGCCTCGCTCGTGCCGGCAACGATCACATGCGTGTCGTTGGCGCGGCAATCGGGCTTCCTGGCGGGTTGGCCAGTCTGGTCTAGTCTTCTTCCGTCGTCCACCGCACCGACGCGCTGCACCGTTTGAAACTGCGTCGAACGGCGATACGCGATAATCGCTCTTTATCGACTCCCGCCTGACTCGTATGTCGACGCCTGAACCGGTCGCTTCCGGCCAATCCTGGTGGGGCGTGCTCGTCCTGGCGCTTTCGGCCTTCATTTTCAACACGACCGAATTCGTGCCGGTTGCGTTGCTCAGCGCCATTGGCGACAGCCTGCACATGAAGCCGACCGACGTCGGCCTCATGCTGACGATCTACGCGTGGACGGTGGCCGTGGCGTCGCTGCCCTTGATGCTGCTGACACGCAACGTCGAACGCCGCAAGCTGCTGACCTGGATATTCGCGCTCTTCGTCGTCAGCCACATCGTGACCGGCGTGGCGTGGAACTTCACGGTGCTGATGGTGGGCCGAATCGGCATTGCCTTTGCACACGCCATCTTCTGGTCGATTTCCGTCTCGCTGGTGGTGAGGCTCGCGCCGCCCGGCAACAAGAGCCGGGCGCTCGCCATGCTCGGCATGGGAACCTCGATCGCCATGGTGGCGGGCATTCCGCTTGGGCGCGTGATCGGCGAGACGCTCGGCTGGCGGCAGACCTTCTTCGTCATTGCGGGCGCGGCGGCGTTTGCGCTACTCATGCTGCGCGTGATGCTGCCCTTGCTGCCGAGCCAGCAAACGGGCTCGTTCAGCAGCGTGCCCGTGCTGTTCAGAAAGCCGATGCTGGCCTCGCTATCTGCTCACGATACTCGTCGTGACCGCGCACTTCACGTCGTACACGTATATCGAGCCGTTCATTCACTCCGTGGGCCACGAAAGCAGTCAACGCATCACCTATATCCTGATTCTGTTCGGCAGTGCCGGTATTCCCGCGGCCATTTTCTTTAACCGGCTTTATCCGCGCGATCCGGCTCAGTTCCTCCAGGTGGCTGTGATCGCCGTGTGTGCGTGCCTGCTCGTGCAGTTTCCCGCCGTGCTGAGCATCATCACGTTGTCCGTTCACACGCTGGTGTGGGGCGGCGCGATCGTTTCCTTCGGCCTTGCCATGCAGGCATGGGTGCTCAAGCTCGCGCCCGAGGCCGCGGACCTCGCGGTCTCGATCTATTCCGGCCTCTATAACGTGGGAATCGGCGCGGGCGCGCTGCTCGGCAACCATATTGCCAATGGCTTCGGCGTGTCGTGGCTCGGCAGTTTCGGCGGCGTGGTGGGTGGTCTTGGGGCTGGAGTATGCTGGTTCGCATTGCGCATGTATGCGCGGGCGCATCCATCCGCGCACTGATACACCGCGTGCGGCGACGAACTCGCGCGCCAACGCTTTCGCGAGGCGTTCACAGTGGCGTCACGGACGGCGTCTCGCCTTCTACGGGAGGAAACGTCAGCTCCACGGCAAAGCCGCCGCCGGCGGGAAACGCAAAGTTCACGCGCCCGCCGTGTGCCTTCATCACCGCCTGCACGATGGCGAGCCCGAGGCCCGAGCCCGTCGTGCGCTCCGCGCCTTCCTGGCCGATGCGCTCGAACGGACGCAACGCGGCGTCCCAGTGTTCGCGTGCGATGCCTTGACCGTTGTCGGTCACGGTTAGCGTGACGGCCTCCGGCGAGGTGCTCACGGTGACGACGATATCGTCCGCCTTGCCGTGCAGCAGCGCGTTGTGCAGCACGTTCGACAGCGCTTCCTGCAGGCTCACGGGGTCGCCCGCGATCCAAACCTGCGGCGCGCTGCTTTCGAATGCCACTTTCACGTCGCGTTCGTCGGCGAGCGGAATGGTGCGGCCCAACACTTCTCTGGCAAGCTTCGCGAGGTCCACGCGCTGCAACGGGACCACTTCCGTGCGATGAATCACCATCGCGTGATTGAGCAACTGGCCGGTGAGCCGGCCCACGTCCGAGCAGGTGGCGCGCAATGCTTCGAGCCGCGCGGCATGGCGCGCGGGATCGGACTCGGTGCTGAGCAATTCGATCTGCGCGTCGAGCCGCGCGATCGGCGTGCGCATCTGGTGCGCGGCGTCGGCGATAAAGCGCTGCATGGCTGTCATGCGTTCGGCGAGCCGGCCGATCAGCCCGTTGATGGCGCCGATCAGCGCGTTGATTTCGCTCGGCGTGTCGTGCGCCACGGGCCGCAGGTCGGCCGGGTCGCGCGCGGCGATGATCTGCTCGATCTGCGCAAGCGGACGCAAGCCGCGCCGGATCGCAAGGCCGCTCGCGCCGATGGCGAGCACGCTCATCAGCAAAATGAGCGTCCAGACCTTGAGGCTCATGTCGTTCGTGAGTTGCTGGCGGGCATGGGTGGTCTGCGCGACCGTGACGAGGGCCCAGCCGGGCGGCCGCGCGTCCGGCATGTAGCGCCCGATGGTCGCCGTGCGCACGCGCTCTCCCTGGTAGCGGGCGTTCGCGAATGTCGGACCCTGGTGCGCGTTCATCGCGCTCTTCGTATCGGCCGGACCGGGAAGATCGCCATAGCCCGCGACGACGAGGCCGCGCGCGTCGACCACTTTGTAGTAGACGACGTCATAGCGCGAGAGCGTGGAGAGCGCGGCCACCGGCGGATTGAGCGCGAGCACGCCGCCCTGCACGTAGAGGTTTTCGGCGACCTGGATGGTTGCGCCTGCAAGCAGCTGATCGTAGGCGCGCTCGGATGCGACGCCCGCGTAATAGCGCGCGATGCCCGCGAGCGCCGCAGCGCCCGACGCCACGACGAGCGCGATGAAGAGCAGCGTGCGCCCGAGCAGCGTTTTCGGGAACCAGTCAAAGCGCGGCAATTTGATATCCCATGCCGCGCGCCGTGCGGATTTCGACCGAACTGCCCTGCAGCTTCTTGCGCACGCGCGTGACGTATTGTTCGACGGCGTTCGCGCTCGGCTCGTTGCCGTAGCTGAACAACTGATTCAGCAGTTCTTCTTTCGGGAAGATGCGTTGCGGACGGCTGGCGAGGATTTCGAGCAGCGCGAACTCCTGGCGCGAAAGCGAAAGCGGTTTGCCGTCGAGTTCGGCAAGCCGGCTGCTGCGGTCGATGGCGAGACCGCCCAGCTTCACCACATCGTTCGCGTGCCCGCTGTTGCGGCGCAGGAGCGCCTGCACGCGCGCTTCGAGTTCGCGGTAGTCGAACGGTTTGACGAGGTAGTCGTCGGCGCCGAGGCCGAGGCCGCTCACGCGGTCGTCGATGGCCGAGCGTGCGGTGAGCAGCAGCACCGGCGTGGTCGAGCCCGACGCACGCAGATGGCGCAGAATCTCGAAGCCGTCCATGGCGGGAAGCATTACGTCGAGCACGACCAGATCGAAACGCTCGACGCCGAGCAGGCTGTTCGCCGTCGCGCCGTTCGCTTCGAGGTCCACCGCGTGACCGAGGCGCGTGAGGCGGCTGCGGACCGCCGCGCCGATTTCCGCGTCGTCCTCTACCACCAGAATGCGCATGATGCCGTTCCTGCCGAAATCTTCATGGGTGCGATTGCGGGTTTTCCCCGAGGTCTACTCTGTGTGTTTCTCAGCATTTTCTCAGACTCGCCCGGTAATCTCGCGAACCATGGAAGATAGCGCGACGTGATTACGACACGAACCAACGGAGACGGCAAGATGCGCGTGAAGTCGCCGCGGCCTTCACCGCGTCGGCGCGCGCTCGTTGCGGCCGGGCTTGGCGCGGCTGCCGTTGCCGCGGGGCTCGCGCCTGCCTGGGTCCGGGCCACACCGCGCACGGTGCGCATTTCCAAGGGCTATGGCCTGCTGTATCTGCCGCTGCTCGTGATGGAAAAGGCGCGCCTGTTCGAGCGCCATGCGGGCCGCCAGGGGCTCGCGGACGTGAGCGTGGAGTGGGTGAGGCTCGACGGCGGCAATTCGGTCGACGACGCCATGATGGCCGGCACGCTCGACTTCGCCGCCGTGGGCGCGCCCGGCTTCATCGAACTGTGGGCGCGGGCGCGCGGCATACCGAACGTCGAGGTGATCGGCATCAGCGGCCTTTCGGCCACGGCGCTCTCGCTCAACACGAACCGGCCGCAAATTGCGACGCTGCGCGACTTCACGGCCGCCGACCGCATTGCGGTGCCCGGTATTCGCACCTCGCTTTCGGCCGTGGTGCTGCAAATGGTGGCGAGCAAGCTGCTGGGGCCTCAGCACTTCGCGCAGCTCGATTCGATCACCGTCGGCTTGCCGCATCCGCAGGCCATGCAGTCGCTGATCCGGCGCGAGGGCGGCATCACCGCGCATTTCGCGTCGCCGCCATTTTCGACGCTCGAATTGCAGCAGCCTGGCATCCACCGCGTGGTCAATTCGGTCGACGTGCTCGGGCCGCTCACGCTCGACGTGGTGTTCGCGCCCAAGCGCCTCGTCGATACCGAGCCTGCGCTGGCAAAGGCGTTCCTTCACGCGCTCGACGAGGCGAACCGGATGATTGCGCAGGACAAGGCGGCCGCGGCGCAGATCTATGTCGATTCGTCGGGCTTCGGCGCGTCGCGCGAGCACGTGGTGCAGACGCTCTGCGCGCCGGAGTCGCGCTTTTCGGTCTGGCCGGAGCAGTTGATGGAGTACGTCGATTTTCTGTACATGGTGGGCACGATCAAGGCGAAGCCGCGCACATGGAACGACATGTTCGTGGCGATGCTCGGGGATTTCCGTCCGTCCTAGACATACGCATAGACACAAATAAACGTAGGAGAACAGAGTGAATACAGACTCAACCGTCGATCAACCATCCGTCGAAGAGCGGTATGTCATGTCGAAGATCGCGCGCCGCCTCATGCCGATCCTCGTCGTGATGTTTCTGATTTCGTTCATCGACCGCCAAAACGTCGGCTTCGCGAAGCTGCAGATGGTGCACAGCCTCAACATGACCGAAACGGCGTTCGGCCTTGCGTCGTCGCTGTTCTTCATCGGTTACCTGCTGTTCGAAGTGCCCAGCACGCTCGCGCTGCACCGCTTCGGCGCGCGCGTGTGGCTCGCGCGCATCATGCTCACCTGGGGCGTGATCACGGTGCTGATGGGCTTCACCACCTCGATGCAGGTGTTCTGCGGCCTGCGCCTCGCGCTGGGCGTCGCCGAAGCCGGCTTCTATCCCGGCGTGATCTACTACCTCACGCTGTGGTTTCCGCAAAGCTATCGTGCGCGTGTGCTCGGCATCTTCACGCTGGGCAGCGCGCTCGCCAATATGCTGGGCTCGCTCGTGGGCGGCTGGCTGCTGAGTCTCAATGGCGTATGGGGCCTCGCCGGCTGGCAGTGGGTGTTCATCGCCACGGGCCTGCCCGCCGTGCTGGTCGGCATCGCCGTGTTCAGGCTGCTGCCGGCGTCGTACCAGGAAGCGCGCTTTCTGCACGATCGCGAAAAGCAGATCGTGGCGGCCGCGCACGAGCGGGAGAAGCCCGAGCACGCCGAACACTCGCAGCCCTGGAAGGCGCTGCTCGATCCGCGCGTGATGCTGTTCGCGGCAACCTATATGCTGATGTCGACGTCGCTCTACGGCGTGACCTACTGGCTGCCCACGCTCGTGAAGTCGTTTGGCGTGTCGAGCAGCGTGAACGGGCTGTTGAGCATGCTGCCGTGGGCGCTGGCAGTGCTGCTGCTGCTGTGGCTGCCGTCGAAGCTGCGCCGCGCGAAAAGCATTCTGCGCGCGATGGCGATCGTCGCGGCGCTAGGCACGCTGGGTTTCCTGCTGAGTCTCCTGCTGCCTTCCACACCGCTGCGCTTCATCGCGCTCGTGTTCGGCGGCGCGTGCATTCCGCTGCTGTATCCGTGCTTCTGGTCGATGCCGCCGCGCTACTTCACCGGCGCGCGGGCTGCGGCGAGCGTGGCGGCGATCAACTCGATCGGCAATCTCGGCGGCTTCTTCGGCCAGAACCTCATGCCGCTCGCGGGCAAGCTCACCGGTACCGCGTTCGGGCCGATGATCGTGCCGATCGTGTGCCTCGCCGTGCTCGGTCTGGGCGTCGTGGTGGCGTGGGGACGTTCCGGGCGCGCCATCGAGGGCGTGCCGGCTTGACCCGGGCCGCTCGTCGCGTTCATCGGGCCGGAAAGGGATCGCGATTGTATTTCTCGCCGTAACAGTGAATTCAATCTATGAGCATAGACTTTCGATAGGGCAACCCTAAAATCCACTGTCATATGTGAGCGTATTGCGACGCTCGATCATGAGAGGGATTCATGCAGCAGATTTTCAAGGGGACGGCCAGACTTGCGGACGTGGCAAGCCGGTCCTGGCCCAGGGTCGCCGTATCGCTGGTCGCCGCGTGCACGGTGCTGGCGGGTTGCGCGTCGGCCAGCGACGTCACCACGGCGGACAAGTCGGGCACGTTCGTCGTTTCGGCGTCCGCAACGGGCGGCCGACTCGCGTGGGCCCGCGCCCACAAGCGCGCGGTGAGCGAAGCGAACGACTACTGCGAGAGCCGCGGCATGCAGACGAGTCTCGGCATGGAGCACACCGAAGGCATCGAGGCGCTGCAGCAGCAGGCCTCCGTCATCCGCTTCGAATGTCATCCCAAGCTTTGAGGCCCGCGCCTCAGCGAATCACGAACGTTTCCCTGCGAGCCCCGTACCACTTCGTGACTTCGGAGTGCGCGGTCAATCTGGATGACTTCAGAATCGGGCTCGTGACGCGATACAGCCGGTCCGGGTCGGGCCCATACATGTAGAGATAGCCGTCGTTGCCGTCGATGTGAATTTCGGTTTCGCCGAGTTCGCCGGCATCGGCGCGCTTGATGGCGCCAGCCAGCCGCTGTTCGAGCGCATGAATCTGCGGGCGGTCTTTCGGGTAGTAGTCGAAATGGACCATCATGGCCGGCCCCGGCGGCTTCTGCGCCGGTTGTGCGGCGGCGCTCCCCGCGGCGAGTGCGATGCCCAGCAGCGTGGCGAGTGTTTTCCGGATTTTCGACATGGGGATGGCGTCCGCGAGCGAAGCTGCGATGTTCGCATAACGAAGGGGCGGCGTGGGGCGGCGGTGCCTCGCGGCGGTGCGCTCACAACAGCGGCAGCGTGAGCCGAATGTGCTCGGCGAACGCCGCCGTGAGGAGCGACGGCCGCTTGCGTCCGTACTTGATCGTAATGCCCACGGCCGGCAAGGGCGGCAGCGCGGGATCGCCATTGAGTATCGCCAGATCCGCCGGAACGGCCGTTTGCGTCATGACGGCGAAGGCCTGGCCCGAACGCACGAGCGCGGTGAGACCGGCGAGGCTGCTGCTCGCATACGCGACGCGGTAGGCGCGGCCCATCCTCTCCAACGCTTCACAGGCTGCGATGTGATCGAGGGTGTCCGGATCGGAGAGTGCGAGCGGCAGCGGATCGACATGGGCGGAATCGAGTCCGGGCGAGCCGATCCAGACCAGCTGCTCGCGGCGAATGATCTCGTCGTGCGGGCCGCTTGCGTTGGCGGACCCGATGGCGGTCAAATGCAGCGATACCAGGGCGAGATCGACCGCACGCTTGTCGAGCTGTTCGAGAAGGCGCGGCGTGGGAACGCATACGACTTCCACGAGCGCATTCGGATGCTGGCCCGAAAACCGGCGCAGCAAGGAGGGCAGAAATACGGCCGCATAGTCGTCCGGGCAGCCGAAGCGCAGGGTGCCCGACAAGCCCGTGCCGCACAGGTCGGCCATGGCCTCGTCGTGCAGGCGCAGAATGCGCTGGGCGTGCACCAGCAGGCGCTCGCCGGGGCTCGTCAGCGCAACGCCGCGGCCGGTGCGCTGAAACAACGGCTGATCGACGATCTCCTCGAGCCGCTTGATCTGCTGACTCAGCGCCGACTGGGTGCGGCCCACGCGTTCGGCCGCGCGGCTTATCGAGCGCACCTCGGCGATAACCGCGAACGAACGCAGCAGATCGATTTCCAGCGGTCGGCTCACGATATTAGCCTCTCTTCTAGCTTGCATAAGAACTATTCGATTCTATAAAACCAGAGCGCCGCCTAGACTGCAAGGAAAACCCGCTACCCGACGAGGAGAAGCCCGTGTCCAGGAACGACGACGAACAGTTTTGGCGCAACGCGAGACAGCATCTGATCCGCTATGGCGGCACGTTCGAGCCGATGATCATCGAGCGCGCCCAGGGCAGCTTCGTCTACGACGCGGACGACCGGCCGATTCTCGACTTCACTTCGGGACAGATGAGCGCGGTGCTCGGTCACAGCCACCCGGAAATCGTCTCGGTCATCAACGAATACGCGAGCAGGCTGGACCACCTGTTCAGCGGCATGCTCTCGCGGCCCGTGGTCGAACTGGCCACGCGTCTCGCCGACGTCACGCCCGACGGGCTCGACCGGGCGCTGCTGCTGAGCACCGGCGCGGAGTCGAACGAGGCCGCCATCCGCATGGCGAAGCTCGTCACGGGCAAATTCGAAATCGTGGGCTTTGCGCAGTCGTGGCACGGCATGACGGGCGGCGCGGCTTCGGCCACCTATAGCGCAGGGCGCAAGGGCGTCGGCCCCGCAGCGGTGGGCTCCTATGCGATTCCCGCGCCGTTCACGTACCGGCCGCGCTTCGAGCGCAACGGGCAATACGATTACCTCGCGGAACTCGACTACGCGTTCGATCTCATCGACCGCCAGTCGAGCGGCAATCTCGCGGCCTTCATCGCGGAGCCGATCCTGAGTTCGGGCGGCATCATCGAACTGCCGCCCGGCTATATGGCCGCGCTCAAGCGCAAATGCGAAGAGCGCGGCATGCTGCTGATTCTGGACGAGGCGCAAACGGGCGTCGGGCGCACCGGCACGATGTTCGCGTGCGAGCACGACGGCGTGACGCCCGACATTCTCACGCTATCGAAAACACTCGGCGCCGGATTGCCGCTCGCGGCCGTGGTCACGTCCGCGCAGATCGAGGAAGCCGCGCACGAACGGGGCTTCCTGTTCTACACGACGCATGTGTCCGATCCGCTTCCTGCTGCGGTCGGCCTGCGGGTGCTGGACGTCGTGGCGCGCGACGGACTCGTTGCGCGCGCAAATATCATGGGCGGGCGTTTGAGGCGCGGGCTGCTGGATCTGATGGAGCGCTTCGAATGCATCGGCGACATTCGGGGGCGCGGGCTGCTGCTCGGCCTCGAGATCGTCAAGGACCGCCGCACGAAGGAGCCCGCCGACGGCCTTGGCGCGAAAATCACGCGCGAGTGCATGAAGCTCGGGCTCAGCATGAACATCGTGCAGTTGCCGGGCATGGGCGGCGTGTTTCGCATTGCACCGCCGCTGACCGTGAGCGAGCAGGAGATCGATCTCGGCGTGGAGTTGCTGGGGCAGGCGATCGAGCGCTCCCTCTGAGGACCAGGGTCGTCGCGGCTAGGCCTTGCCGCGCGACCCGGCCGTGCTCACTTGAGGCTTCGCGAGCGCACGTGCGGCGAGCGGCGTGGACATGACGATGGACGTGCGCGTCTCGCCGTAGAGATTGATGCGCTGGATCAGGCGCTCCAGGTCGGCCACGCTCGTCGCGACGAGGCGAATGACATAGGAGTCCGCACCGGTCACGTGATGGCATTCGAGCACCTCGGCAATCGTGCCGAGCAGCTTGAGAAACTTCGCTTTCGCGGATTGGGGCACCGTGATGCCGATCAGGGCCGAGATCGGATAGCCGGCGGCGGCCGGATTCACGCGCGCCGTGTAGCCTTCGATCACGCCGGCCTCTTCGAGACGTCTCACGCGCTCCGTGACCGCAGGCACCGAGAGATGCACCTGGCGCGCAAGCTCGGTGTAGGTCATGCGGCCGTTTTCCTGCAGCAGCGCCAGTACTTTCCAGTCCAGATCGTCCATCATGGCGAAATGTTTAAGGTGAAAGGCCGATTTTCCCTTAAATCCCGGCTTCTGCGGATACTCTTCGCGGTCTACGATAGTCCCCTATAGAACACGCATTGCGGAGAGAGGAGACATGTTGTTCGTCAAAGCCGTGGCGATGGGGTTTTGCATCGCCGCACCGGTCGGGGCCATCGGCATGCTGTGCATCCAGCGCAGCCTGAGCCGCGGTTTTTACTCCGGCTTCGCAACCGGCATTGGCGCTGCGTGCGCCGATGCGTTTTATGGCTTGCTCGGCGCGCTCGGCGTGGCCGGTATCGTCACGGCGCTGCCGATGCTGACGGTGGTGTTGAAGGCGGCGGGCGGGGCATTTCTGGTGTGGATGGCGTGGACCATCGCACGCGCGTCGTCGACCGCGCCGGCCGCCGTACAGGAGACGCAGCGCAGCCCTGTCGCGCGGGATTTCCTCACGACGTTTGCACTGACGCTCTCGAACCCTCTGACCATTTTTTCGTTCATTGCCGCGTTTGCCTCGCTCGGGCCATTACCGCCCATGCCAGGCGAGCAGGGGGCGCCGGGAGGGTTTTCGATGGCGCTGATGGCGACTATGGTGACGGGCGTGTTCGCGGGCTCGGCCGTGTGGTGGCTGTTCCTGAGCGGCGTGACGTCCGCGTTGCGTACGAAGCTGCCACTCGCGTTCACGCGGGGCATCTCCCTTTTTTCCGCCGTGGCGATTGCCGCGTTTGGCGTGGTTCAGATGGTGACCGGTCTCGTGCGGCTCGCTTAAGACGTCGTTTCGAAACGTTCGAGGGCTTGCGCCACTTCCTCGATGTAGGCGTCCGTCATTGCGCAGTCCGCGAGCGCCCGCCTGAGCTGGAACACATATTCCGCGTTGCTGCCGAGCGGCCCATGCGCTTGGGCTATCGCACGCGCGGCAGTCGCGGGGCTCGAATCAGCCTCGTATTGTCGCGGGCAGGTGTTCGCCACGAAGGCGAGGGCGTGCCGCGTCTCGCCCGTCGTGAGCGTCACCGAGGTCCAGGCAGGCGTGTAGGCGCCCGTCAGCATCTCGCGGGTCCAGAGGATGTGCAACTCTTCGTCGAGCGTGGCCGCATCGAGCCGCAGCACCACGCCTTGGGTATGGCCGCCGCGCTCCAGCGCGAGCATGCGGCCGGGGCACTGCGGCGTGCCGCGCCCGCCGAACAGGCGGATGCAAAAGCTCCTGCGCCAGCCGTGCAGCGTGGCGTGCGCGCGCCGGTCGAAGTGCGAGAGCGGATTCCACATGAGCGAACCGTAGCCGAACACCCAGACCTCTTCGCCGGCGGGGCGCTTCGCCATCGTTTCGGCGAGCGACTGGGCGATCTGGGCTTGCGTCCAGAGAATTTCCGGCGGGAGATGGCTGAAACTCTCGAGAAACGCGCCGGAGCGAATGGCGTCCCTGTTTAGCATGGCGTTGACGGGTCGGTGGAGGCTACGTGACCAAGTATGCGGTCGGCGCGGGTGGGGATAAAGTGGCTGGAGCGCGATGCTGCGTTCAACTGAGGGCGACAATCGGGGCGGGGCGCTCTTGTCCCCTCCGCACTTCCCCCAGGATCGCGCCGCCAGGCGCGTGCGGGTTATGAAGTGCTGCTCGCGTTGAGCGACTATAGCGCGTCGAACGAAGAGCGCCTGCTCGATACGGTATTGAGCCGCCGCCCCGAAGGCGTGCTGCTAACGGGACTACGCAAGCGGCCGCGCTCATGCCCGGCGCGGTCGCTTGAATCCAGCGCTCAATGCCCCAGACCGCTCGCCGCGATCTGCTGCTCGACGTACTGCGCGAACAGCGAATGCGTGTGCGTGGTCGGGTGAAGGTCGTCGGCGAACATATAGGTTTGGTCCGCATGGGCCGAGACGTAGGTGACGGGCGAGCAGAGCAGCGAGGTGTTGTCCGGCGTTTTCGAAGGGTCGCACGCCTGGGCCGTGTTGGACACGGTAAACCCGTTCGTCTGGAAGTTCGCGACGAGCTGCGTGATCCAGGTGTAGGAATCGATTTCGATGACCTTGCCTTGCAGGCCATCCGTCTGCAACGCGCTGTTCAATGTCGAGTTGAAGAGCTGCGATAGCTGGGTCAGGTTCGCGCCGCCGTCGGCCGAGGAGATGCCCTTGGGCGAGAGGCCGACGTTCGGCACGTTGATCACCACGACATGTGTGGCGCCGGCCTGCACGATCTGCCCGACGACTTGTGCGAGCGTCGTGGCGGCAGTCTGCACGACGGTATTGGCTGTCGGCGGGTTGCCGGCGCGCAGCACGTCGTTCGCGCCTGCCCAGACCAGCACGAGCTGACCGGAGTTGAAGGTGCCGTGAGCGGAGATATAGCTCGACACCTGCTGATTGACCGGCATTTCGATGTTGCCGATCACGTCCGAGAGGAAGTCGTACTGGTTCGCGGGCGTGGCGACCGTCGAGCCGCCCTCTGCGTAGCCGAAGCCGCCTTGCGCGCTCAGCTTGTGATCGAGGCCGACCGTGTATGCGGCGTTCAGGGTGTCCCCATAATATTGCGCGACGTCCTGGGACCAGACCTGACCGGGGTTGGTCGTGAACCGCCCGCCGCCTGCGGCGCTCGCAAGCGGCGCGTAGGTCCCGACGTCGGAAAGACTGTCGCCGAACGAGACGACTTGCAGCTTGACGCCGCCAGCCGGCGTGCTCGTGCCGGGGTTCGAGCCGCCACCGCCTCCTCCGCCACCGCCGCCGCCGCAAGCCGCGAGCAGGAAAATCAGTCCGGCGGAAATTGCCACCCGGATCCGGGTATCGATCGTTGCCATTGTGCCCCCTTACCGCTTGACGCGATTGCACCCGCGACCGGATAGGGCGGGCCTAAGTGGGCTAGCAAAAACAATGCGCGCAGCCTACAAATAGCTGACTGGAAGGCGCGTGAGGCGTTACAGAGCCAGCATTTCGAGCCGGTTGCCGCCCAGCGCCTTCGCGCTGTAGAGCGCGGCGTCGGCGGCAGCCAGCAGCTCGGAGAGCGTGGACGCTTCCTGACCATGTTGCGCCAGGCCGATGCTCACCGTGGCGCGTATGGCGATGCCATCGACCTTGTTCATGGGTGTTTGAGCGAAACGCCTGGCGATCGCTTCGCCCACCGCTTTGGCGCGCACGCGGTCATGGCCTGGCAGCAGGGCGGCGAACTCTTCACCGCCTATGCGCGCGAGGATCGCCTCGGGTCCCACGGCGCTGCGGGCAATGTCCGCGAACGTCTTGAGGACTTCGTCGCCGGTCTTGTGGCCGTAGCGATCGTTGATGGTCTTGAAGTGGTCGAGATCGAAGGCAAGCAGCGAAACCGGCTGACGCGCCCCGGGCTGACGCGTCCCGATCTCGTTCATCACGCGCTCGCCTTCTTCGAAGAAGCAGCGGCGGTTGCCAAGGCGGGTCAGGTAGTCCGTTTGAGACTCGCGCAACAACTGCCCATGCGTTTCTTCGCGTACCAGCTTGATCAGGGCCATGGGCAGAATGATCGAATACAGCACGCCTTCATACATCGTGATCTTGCTGACGAGCGCGACGAAGCCGCCCCCATAGCGGCTGCCCAGCAACGGCAGGACAAACGTCCTGAACACGTAAAAGAGTGCGTGGACTCCGGTGACGAACGTCGCGACGTGGCGCGATTGGCCCCCTTTCATGCCGTCGCCGCGCAGCAGCTCGCGCGAGGTCATGGCGCTCACCAGTGCAATAGGAAACGCGCTCGCGTAGTACCACATGGCCTGCGGATGCCGTGCGCCCCATGTGGCCCATGTCAGTGCGATCAACGCGAGCAGGGCGAACGAGGCCGCCCGGTAGTGCCGCCCGTTCAGCGTCGCGACGCCATGCAGGACCAGCAGATAGCCGGCCATCATGACGAGGTTGCTCAGAGCGGCGCCCCAAACCCCTGGCAGATCGGCGCGCACGAGCACCGCGGCGCAGCCGGCTGCGAGGGTCGCGTAGCCCCCGGCCAGGACCCGCAATGCCTTGCTGCGCGCGGGATGCGTACGATGCTCCCAGAGCGTCATCAGGGAACTGGCTAGCAGGGTCCCGATCAGGAGGAAGTAGATGGTAAGTAGATCGACGTGCATCGCTGGCGTGAGGCTTCTACACCGGTACATCGCGGCGAACGCGCATTTTACGCCGAAACTTAATAGTGCGATGCCCGGTCCCTGATTGTCCGTTACGTGCCCCTGGCGGTGCCCCAGCGGCTTCACGCGTCGCGCCACGCCTCGATGCGTTCTGTATCGAGCCCGAACGGGTCGAGCGCGCGTGTGACTTGCGCAGGAGTGCGATCGAGTTTTTTGTTGTGCTGTGAGTGCTTTGGCCTTTTCTTGTGTTCGCGGCATACCGACGTGAAAACAAGGAAAGGCCAAAACAGAAAAAGGCGAAAAAACCAAAAAGGCTAAGGATAATCCTGCATGGCAAGCCAATGCCGAATCATCCTTGCCTGATCGGCATCGAGCGACTTGAGCACCTGCTCAGCGGGCTCCCGCCGCAACGCCTCAACCACCGGCGCCAGCGCAGCATCGCAAAGATGCCATATTCCAAGCGGCTGGTCCGGACTAGCGACCACATCCGCTTCGGCAATCATGCCGCCATCAATCACGGGCGCACGCCCCACATTCAACTCGTTGAAATCCGCGCTCACATGCGCGGGACGGTCGTCAGGCCATGCCCCACGCGTTTGCCAGAATGGCTGCGTAGTCCACCGCTGTTCGAGCGCGTAGACATCGCGCCCGGTGCGCGCGAAGCGCATGAACAACTGCTCGATGCGCTGCTGATGAAAGCGCAGCGCGAGCGGCGCACGCTCGGGCCGTGCGAGTAGCGTATGGATCACCGCGGGCGCCTGCAACGCGGAGGTCAGCGACTGGAACACGCCGTTGCCCGCGAGTGGATCGACGGCCATGGCTGCATCGCCCACGCGCAGCCAGTTGTGCCCGCCAGTACGGCCGCACAGCGTGGCAGTGCTGCTGCGCGCGTAGAGGCGCGCGTCGGTCGCGGCGTCGCCCGCGAAGAAGTCGCTGGCAAGCGGCGAATGCCGCATGCGCTCGCAAAACGTGAGCAGTTCATCGCGCTGCGGCAGTTCGGGGTTCGTGACGTCCAGCGTCAATTGCCAGTAGCAGCGGCCGTCGCCCAGGCGCGCCATCCATGCCCATCCGCCAGGCAGGCTTTCCACCGCAGTGGCTGATGCGCCCCCGCGGCCCTTCCATACGTTCAGCAGGCTCACGGTTTGCGGGCCGCGCGTGGCGTCGCGCAATAGCGGCGCGAGGCGCCCGCGCGCTTCGACCAGAAAGTCCGCGCGTAGCGTGAGCGGTCCGTCGGCGGTTTCGATCATGAGATCGTGACCCGCCGATGAGGAATGCAGCGAGCGCACATTCGCCTCGATCACGTCCACGCCCGCGCTGCACAGGTCCTCGCGCAGGGCCGCATCGAATACGCGCCGGTCCACGAGAAATTCTGCGTCGAGCGTTTGCAACGCGCCGTTCCAGAGCGTGGTGCGCACGCACGGTCCTTCGCCGCAACTGGCTGCGCGATGCAGGCCCGCACGGCGCAGCGCTTCGATTGCACGTGCCGACAAGGCTTCGGCCGCGTCGAAGCGGCGCCAGTCGCTTACCACCTCCACGCGATAATCGAGCCCCGCGAGCGCACGCGCAACGGCTGCGCCCGCTGGCCCCGCGCCAAGCACGACGATGCTGGCGGCATTCATGACGCGCGCGCTCGCGAAGGCACACACGCGTGTACGCTCGCAAACATGATGTGCGTGGCGGCATGAAGGTGAGGGAGGTAACCGTGCATGCTGTCCCCCGTGGAATCATGGCGCATCGCTTTGCGACCCCTGCGCTGCGCTCGAAAGGAGTGAAACCTAATCTGGCATAGATGCCGCGATAAAGCTATCCGGTCAAAGGAGGATTTCAGTAGCGGAAATCCCGCATTCCGATGCGCAATGCGTATGAACGATCGTGCGCTGTAATTGCTTTGCGAATTGGCGATGCATGCCGGATAGCGACACGCATTGATCGTCTGTATTCCTCACAAGGATGCTTCGGCGTAACGAGGCAAAGCGGGGCAGCGCGTGGTTGTGGCTAGCGCGGCGGCGCTGCGGACGTATTTGCAGGAATGCCATCCTGCCATGCGCTCCAGTGCGCGACGATGGTCTGAACGAGAGGATGTCCCGCGCGATAGAGATTTTCCAACGCGATGGCGAAGCCGCCCTGGCTCGCATAGTTAAGCAGATTCGCCGCGTTCGATTCTCCTGCATACGGACGATCGAAGTCCGAGCCCGCGCGCAGCACGGCCACACGATCGAGGTCCACGCGTTGCGCATGCGCAGCGCGGCTCAGTGCTTCGAACGTGGCGTTGTCCTCCTGCTGCGTCATGCAGTAAACGCCTTGGCCGCCCGTCAACTGGCGCGTGAATTCGCTCGCCCTCGCGCCGAGCGCCTTGCCTGACCACCAGGTATCGTCGGCGACCGAATCGCAGCGGATCACCGTAGGCGGCCGGTTCGCGGGAGCGTAAGCATATTTCGCGCGCGCGGCCTGGGCCTGCGCGCTATCGGCGAGCGTCACGTTGCGCGAGATCGCCCAGGCGGCCGAGGTGAGCCGCGGATTCAAGTGGAACACTTCGGTGCGGTAATCGAGTGCGGGCTTGTCGTCAGGGCCTTTCGTATTGATGCCGAGATAGCCGGTGCGCCAGCCGCGCGGGCGGCCGTCGCCGTCGATCTCCCACTGCAGGCCGAAATCGACGAGCCAGTCCGACCAGGCCGCCGAGCCGATCGTGCCGTGCCCGGGGTTCACACCCGCAATGCCCGCGATGAGGAAGTAGGTCTTGCGCAGGTCGAACTGCGGCGCGAAGGCGAGGGCCATCATCGAAGCGGCGGCATTCGCATGGCCCATGCCGGTCGTCATCACGCAGACATCGTCGGCATTGCATTGCACAGCGGGATAGTCGGGCGAGAGGCCCGCGATTGTCACGGACTCCCAGGGACCGAGGCGCTCGAGCCAAGTCTTCGCTTCGGGTGCGGACATCGTCACGATCATGACTTTCACCGGGCGTCCGTGTGCGGCGGCGCCCGCTTGTGCGAAGGCCGCGGGTTGCGCAGAAAGCGTTCCGGTGTTCTGTTGCCCTGGACGTGGCTGCGATGCACAGGCAGCGAGCGCCAGCGCGGCGCAGAGGAACGTGAGGCGGGTTCGCATTGCGCAACTCCTTTTCCTTATACGCGTAACAGGCGGCACGATTGATCGGGCGAATGTTCAGGAAAATACGCTCGACTATGACAGTTTTGCGAAGACGCGGCGCCTCGCACGGCGCTGTTGCCCTTGTGCGCCACGCAAAGCGCATTTTCGCGCCAAGTTCCTATACTTCGACTAACGCGCCCAACGAGGCAGCCTCGCCAACACGAAGCGACAAGGCCGCGCGGCCCCCGGCCCGCATGCGGCAGCATCAGGAGGGAGACATGGGACAATCCGCATCCGCGGCGCACGGGCACCTTGGCGACTCCGGCCCGCATCGTCCGGCGCTTCCCGCGCTCGCGCTGGCCGCGCTCGGCGTGGTCTACGGCGACATCGGCACGAGCCCGCTCTACACGCTCGCCACCGTGTTCGATCCCGGCAACGGCCTTGCCGTCAATGCTTTCAACATCGTAGGTATCGTCTCGCTGATTTTCTGGTCGCTCATGATCGTCGTTTCGCTCAAGTACGTCGCGCTCATCCTGCGCGCGAACAATCACGGCGAGGGCGGCATCATGGCGCTGCTCGCACTCGCGGCTTCCTCGGTGGCGTCACGGCCGCATCTGCATGCCACGCTGCTCGTGATCGGCGTGATGGGCGCGGCGCTCTTCTTCGGTGACAGCGTGATCACGCCGGCCATCTCGGTGCTGAGCGCCGTAGAAGGCCTCGAAGTGGCCGAGCCCGGGCTCAAGACCTACGTGATTCCGGTGACGCTTACGGCGATCATCGTCCTGTTCGTCACGCAAAAGCACGGCACGGGTGGCATCGGCGCCGTGTTCGGTCCGGTGATGGTGCTGTGGTTCATCGTGATCGCTGCGGCGGGTGTGGCTAACATCGCCTCCGCGCCGGCCGTGCTGTTCGCGCTCGATCCGCGCGAGGGCATCGCGTTTTGCCTGCATCACCGCTGGCTCGCCTTCGTCGCGCTAGGCGCGGTCGTGCTCTCGCTTACGGGCGCCGAAGCGCTCTATGCCGACATGGGCCACTTCGGCAAGCAGCCTATTCGCCTCACGTGGTTCGGCCTGGTGTTTCCCGCGCTCGCGCTCAATTACCTCGGGCAGGGTGCGCTGCTGCTGGCCAACCCAGGCGCCGTGCAAAACCCGTTCTACCGGCTTTTCCCGCAATGGTCGATCGTGCCGATGATCGTGCTTGCGACCGTCGCCACCGTCATCGCTTCGCAGGCCGTGATTTCGGGCACGTATTCCATGGCGATGCAGGCCATGCAACTCTCCTTCCTGCCGCGCATGAATATCGTGCACACCTCGGAGCGCGAAATCGGGCAGATCTACGTGCCCGGCATCAACTGGATCCTGCTCGTCGCCGTGGTCGCGGCGGTGGTGGGCTTCCGTTCGTCGACGGCGCTTGGCTCCGCTTACGGCATCGCCGTGACAGGCACCATGCTTATCACGACATTCCTCACGTTCTTCGTCGTGCGTTACGCGTGGCACTACAACTGGCTGCTGTGCGTGTTCGCCACGGCGTTCTTCTTCGTGATCGACGCCATGTTCTTCTCGGCCAACCTGCTCAAGATCGTGGACGGCGGCTGGTTCCCGCTCGTGATCGGCGCACTGATGTTCACGGTCATGGCGACCTGGGGCAAGGGCTGGGAAATGATGGCGGCCGAGGCGCGCGTGCGCGCCGGCAAGAAGCCCCTCAAGCCTTATCTCGCGACGCTGCTCGAGAGCTCCCCGGTGCGCGTGGGCGGCACGGCGATCTTCCTCACGCCGAACGCCGACGCGGTACCGCACGCGCTCGTCAACAACTTGCGGCACAACCGGGTGTTGCACGAACGCGTAGTATTCCTGAGCGTGAAAACGAAGGACGTGCCATGGGTGGCCGAGAGCGAGCGCGTGATGGTCGAACTGCTATGTCCGGGCTGCTACTGCGTCGTCATCAATTACGGATTCAAGGACGAGGTGGACTTGCCATGCACGCTCGCCGCCTACAAGTCCGCGGATTTGACGTTCGATCTCGACGAGACGTCGTGGTTCCTCAGCCGCGCCGTGGTGGTGCCGAAGCGCGGCCATGGCATGTCGCTCTGGCGTGAGCGCCTTTTCGCGGTGATGCTGCACAACGTCGGGAATATCGCCGCGTTCTTCAAGCTTCCAGCCAATCGTGTGATCGAGGTCGGTGCACGCGTCGAGATCTAGGCGGCTCGACGCGCCTGGGTTGTGGCGCAAACGCGTGGCAGGCTGTCGCGCTGACGGAAACTCAGGCGTAGGATGATCGGAATCGCATCGTGGTCATGTGGCAGCGAGCCGGTTGCAAGCGGCTCGCCGCATGACCGAAGGAGGGCCATCATGAGACGCCTCTATTTCCTCGCTCCCGACACCACCACGGCGCAGGCGATCGTCGACGATCTGCTGCGCGCGCGCATCACGTGGCGTCATATCCATGTGCTCGCCAATCATAGTGTGGGGCTCGAGCGCTTGCCCGAGGCCTCGCTGCTGCAGCGCAGCGACGTCGTGCATGCGCTGGAGCGCGGCGTGATGTTCGGCGCGGCGACCGGCGCCGTCGTCGGTCTCGTCGCGCTGATGTTTCCGCCCGCGAATTTCGATATCACGGGCGGGGTCGTCGTCGCGCTGACCCTCGCGGGAATGATATTCGGCGCGTGGGTGGCCGGCATGATCGGCGTGGACGAACCGAATACCCGGCTCGCGCGTTTTAATAGGCCGATCGAGGACGGCCAACTGCTGGTCATGGCCGATGTGCCCGGCTCGCGCGAAGCGGAGATCGAGGCGAACATCGCGCAGCACGTTCCGCGCGCCGATGTGGAAGGCGCGGAAGCGACGACGCCCATCTTCCCCTGAAAGCGCCGGGGCTTGAGTGCGAATCACGGCAACGGGGCAGGCGTGAGCGTTTGCCCCGCCGCTTGTCGTCCAATCGCGCCCCATTCCATCTGCCTAGTCGTGCCTTTTTAGGGCCGTAGCGCTGAACCGCTGACCGCCCAGGTTGAGCCGCGCCGCCCGCGCGACGCCCACGCCCGGCGCCCGCCGCCGGGCCCGCCATTCCCTCGCCAAATCCGCATTTTGACCGGCTTACGCCCGCGACAAGGCAAAATACGGGTTTTGAGCCCGCGCCGGGCTCGAGTTTCCCCTGCCGGCCGCCTCCTTCCAAGGCATCGATCGGGCCTCGTTGCGAGCCCGGCAGGTCGGCTCGCCTTGTCTGCGAGCCCTCAAGCGATATTGGAGTCGTCTACATGCCCGAATCGAATCTGTCTTTCTTCGGCCGCCTTTCGGTCGCGCTGGGATCGTTCTTCGCGATCCTTGGCGATGGTGAGCTCGCCGCCAACGTGCGCCGTCTGCGCGAAGGCGGGTTCGCGCCCGCCGCCGCTGCGCCTGCGCCTGCCGCGGCTCCGGTCGCGAAGCCGGCCCCCGCGCCCGCACCTGCACCCACCGTCATCAAGGAAGCTACGCCCGACGCCGCGCTCCAGTTGCTCGGCCTGCTCCAGCGCAACGCACGCTTCGTCGATTTCGTCGAGGAAGACATTGCCGGTTATGCCGATGCGGATATCGGCGCCGCCGCCCGCATCGTCCACGAAGGCTGCCGCGCCACGCTGCGCGACCACTTTTCGATCCGCCCGGTGCGCAGCGAGTCCGAAGGCTCGCGAGTGACGCTGCCGGCCGGCTTCGACGCCGCCGCCGTGCGGCTCACCGGTAACGTGGTGGGGGAGGCGCCGTTCAGCGGCAGCCTCACGCATCGCGGCTGGCGCGTCGAGGAGGTCAAGCTGCCGCAACTCGTCAAGACGCATGACGCGCGCATCATCGCGCCGGCGGAGGTGGAGCTGTGAGCGATCCGCGTTATTCGATTGGCGTCGACCTGGGCACAACGCATTGCGCGCTGTCCTACGTCGACCTCAGCGCCAGCGATGGCGAAAAGACCCAGCAGGGCGTGCTGAACGTGACCCAGCTGACGGCGCCGGGCACGCTGGAATCGCCCGACCTGCTGCCTTCGTTTCTCTACTTGCCGCATGCGGGCGAGCTGACGCCGGGCGACCTCACGCTGCCGTGGACCACTACGCGCGAGTACGCCGTGGGCGAGCTCGCGCGCAGCCGTGGCGCGGGCACGCCGATCCGCCTCGTGTCGAGCGCGAAGAGCTGGTTGTGCCACCCCGGCGTGGATCGCCGCGCGGCCATTCTGCCCAACGACGCGCCGCCCGAAGTCACGCGCGTGTCGCCGCTCGAAAGCTCGGTGCGCTATCTCACGCACCTGCGCGAGGCCTGGGATCACGCACATCCGGAGGCGCCGTTCGGCGAGCAGGAGATCACTGTCACGATTCCCGCCTCGTTCGACCCTGCCGCGCGCGAGCTGACGGCCGAGGCGGCGCAAGCGGCGGGCTACGCCAACATGACGCTGCTGGAAGAGCCCCAGGCGGCGCTCTATAGCTGGATCCAGAAAAGCGGCGGCGCGTGGCGCAAGGAGGTGAAGGTCGGCGACATCATCCTCGTCGTGGACGTGGGCGGCGGCACGACCGACCTTTCGCTGATCGCCGTGGTCGAGCGCGAAGGCAATCTCGAACTGCACCGCGTGGCCGTGGGCGAGCACATTCTGCTCGGCGGCGACAACATGGACCTCGCACTCGCGCACGTCGTCGCGCGCAAGCTCGCGACCCAGGGCACGCAGGCCGATCCGTGGCAACTGCGCGCGCTGACCTATGCGTGCCGCTCGGCCAAGGAAACGCTGCTGAGCGACGCCTCCGTCGATACGGTACCGATCGTCGTGCCGAGCCGCGGTTCGAAGCTGATCGGCGGTTCGATCCGCACGGAACTCACGCGCACCGAACTCACGCAGATCATTCTCGAAGGCTTCTTCCCGCAGGTGGACGCCGCCGCGCGTCCCGCCGTGCGCACGCGCGTGGGTCTCACGCAGCTTGGCCTGCCGTATGCGCAGGACGCGGGCGTCACGCGCCATCTCGCGGCCTTCCTCGGCCGCCAGGTGCAGGCGCTCGCGGAACTCGACGGCTTTGGCGCGCCGCCCACAGGCGCGACCTTCCTGCATCCCACGGCGGTCCTGTTCAATGGCGGCGTGTTCAAGTCGGCGCTGCTCTCGCAACGCGTGCTCGATATCCTCAACGGCTGGCTCGCGGCCGAGGGGGCTGCCCCCGCGCGTCTGCTCGGCGGTGCCGATCTCGACCTCGCGGTGGCGCGCGGCGCGGCCTATTACGGCTACGTGAAGCGTGGCAAGGGCGTGCGCATTCGCGGCGGCACGGCGCGCGCGTACTACGTCGCCGTCGAATCGGCCATGCCGGCGGTGCCGGGGCTCGAGCCGCCGGTGTCGGCGCTCTGCGTCGCGCCGTTCGGCATGGAAGAGGGCACCGAGGCCGCGCTGCCGCCGCAGGAGTTCGGCCTCGTCGTGGGCGAGCCGGTGCACTTCCGTTTCTTCGGCTCGTCGGTGCGGCGCCTGGATCAGGTCGGTACGATGCTCGACTACTGGTCGCCCGAAGAATTGCAGGAGCTGGAGGAAATCCAGGCCACGCTGCCGACCGAAGGCCGCACGCCCGGCGAAGTCGTGCCCGTGAAGCTGCACGCGCGCGTGACGGAGGCGGGCACGCTGGAGCTCGAAGCCATGCCGAGCGGCACGAACGAGCGCTGGAAGGTCGAGTTCGACGTGCGTGGCGGAGCGGGCGACTGAGCACGATGAAGCAATACGTCGTCGGCATCGACCTGGGGACGAGCAATACCGTCGTGGCGTACGTGGAGGCGGGCGGCGACGCCATCCGCGTGTTCGACGTCGAGCAGCTCACCGGCCTCGGGGAAGTGGGCGCGGAAAAGATGCTGCCTTCCGCGCGCTATCACCCGGCGGCAGGCGAGCTTGCGGCAGGCGATCTGCGTTTGCCGTGGCGCGCACCGACGCCCGGCGACGACGCCGTCATCGGCCGCCTCGCGCGCACGCTCGGCGCGCAGGTGCCGGGCCGGCTCGTGGCGAGTGCGAAAAGCTGGCTCTCGCATGCAGCGGTGGATCGCCTCGCGCCGATCCTGCCGTGGGGCGCGCCCGACGACGTCGCCAAGGTTTCGCCGGTGACCGCGAGCGCGAGCTATCTCGCGCACGTGCGCGCCGCGTGGAACCATCGTTTCCCGCATGCGCCGCTCGAAGATCAGGACGTGGTGCTCACCGTGCCCGCCTCGTTCGACGACGGCGCGCGTGCGCTCACGCTCGAAGCGGCGCGCATGGCGCAATTGCCCGCGCTGCGTCTGCTCGAAGAACCGCAGGCCGCGTTCTACGACTGGCTGTATCACCATCGCGCGACGCTCGATGCGGAGCTGGGCGCGTCGCGCCTCGTGCTCGTGTGCGACGTGGGCGGCGGCACGACCGACCTCACACTCATCAAGGTGCAGTTCGACGCCGGCGAGCCGCAGCTCACACGCATTGGCGTGGGCAATCATCTGATGCTCGGCGGCGACAACATGGATCTCGCGCTCGCGCATCTGGCCGAAAGCCGGCTCGCGAACGCGCAAACGCGGTTGAGCGCGGCGAGCCTTTCGCAGCTTGTGGAACGCTGCCGCGTCGCGAAGGAGCAGTTGCTCGACACGAGCGCGCCCGAGTCCGTGCCGATCACGCTGCTCGGTGCCGGCGCGCGTCTCGTGGGCGGCGCGCGCACCACGCAGCTCGGCCGCGAGGAGGTCGCGCAGATCGTGGTGGACGGCTTCTTCCCCATGGGCACTGCCGGCGACCTGCCGCGCCGCTCGCGCGCGGCGATCGTCGAGTTCGGCTTGCCCTATGCCGCCGATCCCGGCATCACGCGTCATATCGCTGCGTTCTTGCAGCGCTTCGCGGCGCAGTCGCGCGAGGCGCTGGGTTTGTCTGGCGCTGCCGGTGAACCGGAAGCCGCGCTGCCCATGCCCGACGCGCTGCTGCTCAACGGCGGCGTGTTCCGCGCCCGCTCGCTTGCGCAGCGCCTGGCCGATACGCTCGGCACGTGGCGCGGCGAGCCACTCAACGTGCTGCAGAACGATCAGCCCGACGTGGCCGTTGCGCGCGGCGCGGTCGCCTATGCGCTTGCGAGGGCAGGCAACGCGCCTCGTATCGGCGGCGGCTCGCCGCGCAGTTACTTTCTCGTTCTCGATGAAGGCGCGGGAGCCGATGCCGCTCCGCGTGGCGTGTGCGTCCTGCCACGCGGCACGGAGGAAGGCCACGAGCTGCATCTGGACGACCGCACGTTCGCATTGCAACTGGGCCAGCCGGTGCAGTTCCACCTCGCATCGACGGTGGCCGACACCGCGTGGCAACCCGGCGAGCTGGCCGACCTCGCGGCAGCCGACTTCGTGCGCCTGCCGCCGCTCGCAACCGTGGTGCCCGCGGGCGGCAATGCGAAGACGGCGCGCGAGCGCCCCGTCAAGCTCACGACCGCGCTCACCGAAGTCGGCACCCTGGAGATGCACTGCATCGCCACCGACGACGCTTCGCAGCGCTGGCTGCTCGAATTTGCGCTGCGCCGCGCGGAGCACGAGGGCGGTGCAGGCGCGGCAAGCGGCGAGTCGCGCCATGCGGGCCTCGACGAAGCGATCGAGGCGATCGAGCGCGTGTTCGGCGCGCGTTCCGCCAAGGTCGACGCGAAGGAAGTGAAGCGCTTGCGCGCGCATCTCGAAGAGCGGCTCGGGCCGCGCCAGAACTGGGACGGACCGCTGTTGCGCGAGCTGTTCGGCGCGCTCTGGGAACGCGCGGGCAAGCGGCGGCGCTCCGCCGATCACGAGCGCCTGTGGCTCAATCTCGCCGGCTTCTGTCTGCGTCCGGGTTTCGGCTATCCGCTGGACGAATGGCGCGTCGAGCAACTCTGGTCGCTCTTCGACGACGGCATCCAGTTCGTGGGCGAAGGCCAGGTGTGGTCGGAGTGGTGGACGCTCTGGCGGCGCGCGGCGGGCGGCCTGAACGAGGCGCAGCAGGACGAGGTGCTGGCGGCGATGACGTACCTCGAAGAGGCGGCCGGCGCGAAGCGCCACAAGCTGCCCTTCGACGCCGCGAAGCTGGGCGTGCCGGACATGATCCGGCTCTATGCCTCGCTCGAGCAGATTGCGGCCGAGCGCAAGATCGAGATCGGCGAGCGGCTGTTGCAGCGGCTCCAGAAGCCTACCGAGAATCATCAGACGTGGTGGGCCGTGGGCCGCATCGGCGCGCGCCAGCCGTTCTACGGCAGCGCGCACGGCGTGGTGCCGCCGCCAACCGCAGCGCTTTGGCTCGATGCGATTCTCGCGCTCGACTGGAAGAAGATCGAACCGGCGATGTTCGCCGCCGCGCAAATCGCGCGCATGACGGGCGACCGTTCGCGCGACCTGCCCCCCGAGCTGCGCGAGACCGTGGTGCGTCGGATGGAGTCGGCGAACGCGCCGCCCACGTGGGTCACGATGGTGCGCGAAGTCGTCGCGCTCGATACGGCCGACACGGGCCGGGTGTTCGGCGAGGCGCTGCCGGCGGGGCTGAAGCTGATCGCGGGCTGAGCGCGGACTGAGCGATGCGTGACTTCTGCAGGAAGCCCGGCGCGCGTATGATCGAACGCCTGATTCCAACAGAAACACAGCGGACTGATCTGCCCATGAATTCTCCTGCCGATGCTTCCTCGCCGCGCGCATTGCGCGCGCTCTCGCCGATCGAGGCGCGTATCGTCGGCGTGCTGGTCGAAAAGCAGCACACGGTGCCCGACACCTATCCGCTCTCGCTCAACGCACTCACGCTCGGCTGCAACCAGAAGACCGCGCGCACGCCGGTTATGAACGTGAGCGAAGCCGAAGTGCTGGCCGCCATCGAAGACCTCAAGCTGTTGAGCCTGGTGTTCGAAGGCAGCAGCAGCCGCGTGCCGCGCTTCGAGCACAACCTGAACCGCGTGCTCGGCGTGCCGAGCCAGGCCGTTGCGCTCCTGACAGTACTGCTGCTGCGCGGCGCACAGACGGCCGCGGAATTGCGCCTGAACTCGTCGCGCCTGCACGGGTTCGCCGACGTCTCTTCGGTCGAAGGCTTCCTCGAAGAATTGGCCGAACGCGAGCCGCCGCTCGTCGTGAAGCTGCCGCGCGCGCCGGGCGAGCGCGAAAGCCGCTGGATGCATCTGATGTGCGGCGAGGTCAACACGGCAAATTTCGTCGCCGCGGGGACCATCGCTCCCGGGGCGCGCGAAGAAGCCGGCGAGAGCGTTTCGCTCGCGGACTTCGAAGCAGTACGCGCCGAACAGCAGCGTCTCGCCGATGAAGTCGCGCGCCTGCAAACGCTCGTCGCTCGCATGGCCGCCGAGCTGGGCATGTCGCTCGACTGAGCGCCTTCGCCTCCGTCGCGCCATGGACGCCGCCGCATCCTCCGCCCAGCGCCTGCGCCAGGTGCGCGACCTGCCATGCCCGCGCGGCTTGCCGCTCATCGGCAATCTGCATCAGCTGAATGCGCCCAAACTGCATCGCGTGCTCGAACAGTGGGCGGAGGAACCTTCGACGATCGAGGAAATCACGGCGTTCGCGAAGGTGCCGAACCGCATGCCGGTGCGGCTGGAATTGCGGCCAACGGTTGAGTCGCCTCGACCACAGGCGACCTATCAACCGGGCCGTGACTGAAGTCTCAACCCTGCGTGATGAAGGTATGGACGTGGGTGTTGAAGAGGTCGGGGTGCGTGCCGTTCATGCCGTGCGTGGCGCCCTTGATCGTGACGCGGCGCGCGAACTCGATCCACTCGTCCAGCGCTTCGACGTTGTTGCGGAACATGAGCGGGCTGCGCTGGCCGTCGATTAGCAGTGTGCGGCACTTGATCTCGCCCGCGGCGCGCGGCGCATACGGCGGCAGCGGGTCCTGCAACTGCTTGGGCAGTGTCGTGGCGTTGGCGATGGCCATCTGGCGAAACGCCGCCGAGCCTTTCTTCCACGCGCCCGGCACGCTCACGGAGTCGACGAACAACTCGAGCCCCGCTTCGACTTCGCCGGCATGGATGAGGTCGGCCGCGCGCGTGCGCAGTGCATTGGTGGCAGGGGGCAGCGCGGCGTCGTCGTCGTCCACGCGCGAGAGCGGGCCGCCCGGGTCGGCCAGCACCAGCGTGCGCACGAGGCGCGGATAGCGGCGCGCCAGATGCCACGCCACACAGCCGCCACGCGAATGTCCCACGAGGTGCACCGATTCGAGACCCAGCGCGGCGATGAAATCGGCCAACTCGGTGACGTGGCTCTCCCAGCCGAAATCGCCCTGGATACAGGCGTCGGCCGCGGGCCAGTAATGGCTCAGGCTCGGCGCGATGCAGCGAAAATGCTCGGACAGGCCGTTGAGCTGCGGCATCCAGTAGCGGTAATCGCAGAGCGATCCGTGGACGAACAGCAGCGGCTCGCCATCGCCGCGCTCCAGGAACGGCAGGGCAATGCCCGAGTGCAACGTCGCGTACGACAGGTCGGGCACAGCAAGTAGGGAGGGATCGATGCGTTGGTTCAAGGAGTGGCTCCGAGCGTATGAGCGTCACTTTGCCGCAACCGAACGATTAAGGGAAACTCAATAAACTGAAGGAATCGATAAGCTTTTCTGATTCGAAAAAGGGACGTAACGCTGCGAGGCCCGTCGCGCGGGGCAGTTCTCTTTCAGCGGTGAAAGCAAGCGGGTGCGCCCGCCCCGCCGGCGGCCTGGAGCGCGGCAGCAGGATCGTGGTTTGTAGCGGCGCCGACCGCGTTCGCGGCGGGGAATTTACGCCTTCGGCGCCACGAGATTGGCGTCACGCGCGAGCAGCCAGCGTCCGCTCGCGTCCTTGCGCACCAGCGTGAGCGTGTAGCCTGCACGGCGTATGGGCTGGGGCGCGCCCGGCGGCGTAATGGCGATGTCGATGCGATTGCGCAGAAAGGCCCAATCGCCCAGCACCTGCAGTTCCACGATCTCAGCCGTGCCCTCTATGCGCATGTCTTGCTGCGCTTGCGAGGCCGCCGCGAACTCGGCCTTGCCGAACGGCTCCTGGCCGGGCACCGTGAACACCACGTCGTCGGTCATCAGGCTCAGGACTTTGGCCGTGTCGCCGGCGCGGCTGGCCTCCATCCAGGTTTGCACCAGCTCTCGAATGGCACGTTCGTCATCGGTCATCGTGGACTCCCTCGTCGTTCAGTTCGACGATTCTAGAATGCGGCGCGCGACGCATCAGAATGCACTGCGATAAGCAAACAGGCCCGGCAAGCCGCCAGTCATGACGAAGAGGACGTTCTCGCCGCGTGCAAGGCGCCCCGATCGCGCGGCGTGCACGAGACCCGCGAACGCCTTGCCGCCGTACACGGGGTCGATCAGCAGGCCTTCTTTCGAAGCGACGAGACGCACGGCCTCGCGCATCGCGTCGGTTGGAATGCCGTAGCCTTCGCCGAGCTGGGCTTCGTCGATCACGATCGAGCGGCCCTCGATGCGCCGCGCCTGATCGATCAGCTCGAGCGTCTTGCCGGCCTTTTCGAACGTTGCGGCGTGGGCCTGCCCGGCCTTCGCCAGCACGGTGTACGCAAGCACGAGGCTCGGGTCGATGCCCAAGGCCGCGAAGCCGGCGGCGAGCCCTGCGTGCATGCCGCCGCTGCCGTTCGGCACGACGACGCGTGCGAAGCTCAAACCCTGTGCATGGGCCTGCGTCATGATTTCCGCGGCGCACGCCGCGTACCCCAGACATCCGACCGGGCTCGATCCGCCCAGCGGGCACACGTAGACCTTGCGGCCCTGGGCGCGCAGCTCGTCGGCGCGGGCCTGGGCGAACTCCAGTGCGTTGGCCGTGCCGGGCAGGTCGTGCACGCGTGCGCCGAGCAGGTCGTCGAGCAGGATGTTGCCGTTCTCCAGATACTCGAAATCCGCGCGCGGCACGGCCCGCGTGAGCACGAGTTCGCACTGCAGGCCCGCTTGCGCCGCCGCAGCCGCCGTCAAGCGCGCATGGTTCGACTGGCGCGCGCCCACAGTGATGATGGTGTCCGCGCCCGCAGCCAGCGCTTCGCCCATCAGGAACTCCAGCTTGCGCAGCTTGTTGCCGCCGCCGCCGAGGCCAGTCAGATCGTCCCGCTTGACATAGACATTGACGCCCCCCAGTTCGTGGCTTAGCCGCGGCAAGGGCTGGATCGGCGTGGGTCCTTCCAGCAGTGCGCGGCGAGCATGCCGCGAAAGATCGAGCTGATAGGGGGACGCGGCATGCGTCGTGGCATTCGTTACGGTAGTCATCGGGCTCTCGCTGTTTCGCACTCAGGAATGGGAGCGTGGCTGGCGGCATTTGCGTTTGCCAGGCGTCGAATAGTAACCGGGGTACTTCTCGAATAATGCGCAACGCCTCAGGGTTCTCACGTCCACGTAATTCCGTATTGCGTCGCAGCAAGGAGGTTTTTAGACTGATTCTTATCCAGGCAATCGTCGGAGACGATATTCCCACCACGGGAGGCTTCAATGAATATTTTTCAATCGCCGAGCCAACCATCGAGTCCGAAGCTGCACGTATTTGAACAGGAAGGCGGCTGGCACTGGGGTATCACCATAGAGCGTTCGGCAGGCGGCGGGTTCAAGGTCATCGCGTACAGCGAGAAGACTTTCCGCGCCGAAGACGAAGCGCAGTCCGACGGCGACCGCGCCCTCGTCAATCTCGCCGAACTGGTTTGAGCCGCGCGCCGCGCGGCTTCGTGTTTTTACGTCTGCGGCACCTTTCCTCGCATCCTTCCACGTTTGCGGCCCGCGCTCCCCGCGCTGCGCCGGAATCGATGTTTCTTTTCGTCTGATCGCTTTGCCTGCATGTGGGCGGGCCGCGTCCATCGGCCTCACCGACCGATCGTGCGACGTTTGCTAAAAATCAGCGCGCAATCTCATGCGCCCCGGTATCTTGAAAAATTGCCCGAGTGGGCTTTCGGACCGTTGCTGAGCGCAGTCACCCCCTTGATGAATTCACCCGCGCCGCGCACCTTGCCGACACTTGCGCCCGATCTGCAACTGGGCGAACCCATGACCGATACGATGCATGCCGAATTCGTCGCGCTGGTCGACGCGCTCGCGTGCGCGAGCGACGAAACCTGGCTCGGCGCGTTCGACGCGTGGGCGGCGCATACGAAGCAGCATTTCGCGCAGGAAGAGGCATGGATGGAGGAGATGAACTTTGGTCCGCGCCATTGCCATGGGAGCCAGCATCGGCACGTCCTGAACGTGGCCCGCGAGGTGCGCAGGCAAGTCGCCGACGAGGGACGCTTCGACAGCGGGCGGCAACTGGTGAGCGAACTACGCGAATGGTTCGCCTGGCACGTGAAGTCGATGGACGCGCTCATGGTCGAAGCCCTGCGCGAACGCGGCATCGCAACGGCCGATCAGGCCGATCAAACCGATTAACCCGTCTGAATCACATTCCAATCGTTCGGCTCATGCAAGCAGATATCGTAATCGTGGGCGCCGGGCCGGTAGGGCTGTGTCTCGCGCGCTCGCTCAGTGGTGTTGGCCTCAAGATCGTCATCGTCGAGCAGCAGTGCCTCGCCGACATCAGCGAGCCGCAGTTCGACGGACGCGAGATCGCGCTGACCCAGAAGTCGGTGCGCGCGATGCGCAGGTTCGGGCTTTGGGATCTCATCGACCCGCACGCGCGTGCGCCGCTTCGCAGCGCGAGGGTATTCAATGGTCCCTCGCCGGGGGCGCTCGAGATCGGGCACGACCTGAGCGGCCACACGGAACTGGGCTGGCTGGTCTCCAATCACCTGATTCGCCGGGCCGCCTACGAGGCGCTGCGGCAAAGCGCGCCGGAGCATGGCGACGTGACGCTGCTCGCGGCGCAAAAGGTCAGCGCTGTGAAAGCCGATGACGCTCTGGCGAACGTGACACTGGAGAGCGGTGAAACGCTCTCGGCGAAGTTGATCGTCGCGGCGGACAGCCGCTTCTCGCCTACGCGCAAGATGATGGGCATTGCTGCCAACATGCACGATTTCGGCAAGGCTATGCTGGTTTGCCGCATGACGCACGAAGCGCCTCACGAGCACGCCGCGTGGGAATGGTTCGGCTACGATCAGACGCTCGCGTTGCTGCCCATGAACGCGGAGCGCTCGACGAACGCGCATCAGTCGTCGGTCGTGCTCACGCTACCCATGGGACAGGTCAACGAGACCGCCGCGCTTGCGCCCGTCGCGTTCGCGCGGCATATCGAAGATCGCTTCATGCACAGGTTGGGCGCGATGAGGCTGGCGAGCACGCGGCATGTGTATCCGCTCGTGGCCGTTTATCCGGAGCGCTTCGTCGGCAGACGCTTCGCGGCCGTGGGCGACGCCGCGGTGGGCATGCATCCGGTGACCGCGCATGGATTCAATTTCGGTCTGCTCGGCGTGGAAACATTAGGTAACCGAATCATCGAGGCGCACAAAAGCGGCTTCGATATCTGGGCTCCCTCGGTTTTGCAGCGCTATGAAACCCAGCACCGCCGCGCGACGAAGCCGCTCTATCTCGCGACCCGGTTCATCACTGACGTCTATACGAACAACACCGCGCCCGCGAAACTGGCGCGCGAGTTCATGCTGCGCGCGGCTTCGAAACTGATGCCGTTCAGGAAGGCCATCGCGGCTTCTCTGACCGGCTGACTTCACGCCCCCTCGCGCCATCGACCGCAACGATGCGTTCGAGGGCGGGCACCGCGTTCGCCACACCACTCGTAGCACCTTTGGCGCCAAACATCAAACAGTAAATGGCGCCGGATTAGTGACAAGCTGTTCGATCATGTTCGTTGCGTGCGCAACAAATCGCTGATTGTCGCGTCTCACCCTCTCCATCCGTTAGCCGTTTGCCGACTCGCGCCCGTCTGCGCCTTGGTCAGCGCGCATTTGCGGGTTGCCAGGACTTATCCGGTCGCCGGGGACTGCATTGATTAGACGATTCGTCCTAGTGAAAACGAGGATGCCTTTGACGCGAGTTAGCCTTGCGCACCTAAAAATTATGCTACAGAATCCTCAAAAAATCCCACAGACGCTTTGTGGCATACAAACGGCGAGCCAAACATGACGTAAGGTTCACCTCGGAGACACCAAATGAAGGAACTGACGGCCCCGAACATCGGAGCGAGGTCCGAAACCGGCTGGTACCGCAGCTGGTTTCTGCTACTCCTCGTTCTGATCTACGCGTCGAGTTTTGTCGACCGGATCATCATCGCGGTCGTCGGCCAGTCGATGAAGATCGAGATGAACCTGAGCGACCTGCAACTCGGGCTGCTGAACGGGCTCGCGTTCTCGATCTTCTATTCGCTGTTGGGTCTGCCGATCGCGCGTCTCGCCGAGCGTTTCAACCGTGTCGTGCTGATCGCGCTTTCTATTGGTGCCTGGTCGGTCATGACGGCGCTGTGCGGCACTGCCGGCGCGTACTGGCAATTGCTGCTCTACCGACTTGGGGTGGGCATTGGCGAGGCCGGCAGCACACCCACCGCGCACTCGCTGATTTCCGACCAGTTTGGCCCGCGCCGCCGCGCGAGCGCGCTCTCCATCTATGCGTTCGGGCCGCCCATCGGCGTGCTTGCCGGCGCGCTAGGCGGCGGCTTGATGGTGCAGCACATGGGCTGGCGCCCGGTGTTCTTCGTGGTCGGCCTCCCGGGACTCATCTTCGGTCTGCTTGCCTGGATCACGCTGCGCGAACCGAAGCGCGGCGGGGCGGAGGAGGGCGGTGCGCACGCTGCGGCCCCCGTGCCGCCGCTGCGCGATGTGCTCGCCGTTCTGTTCAAGAGTCGCGCCTTCGTGCACATGCTGCTCGGCACCGTGATCGGCGGGTTCGCGCAGTACGGCGTCAACCTGTTCATCCCCGTCTATCTGAACCGCGTGTACGGCCTGAGCTTCGCGCAGGCCGGGCTGATCTTCGGTCTCATGATCGGTGTGGGCGGTTTGCTCGGCAACCCGCTGGGCGGCCTGCTCGCCGACTCGCTGGGCGTGAAGAATCGGCGCTGGTATGCCTGGGTGCCCGCGCTCGGCACGGCGATCGGCTTTCCGCTCGTGGCATTCGGCCTCACCCTCGGGCAATGGCCCGCCGCGGTGGCACTGATCTTCTGCGCCACGATCATGCTGAGCATGTGGAATGGCCCGACCTTCGCCGTCGTGCACGGCATCGTCGAACCGCGCATGCGCGCCACCGCGTCGGCCTGTGTGTTCCTGCTCATGAATCTGGTGGGTCAGGGTTTGGGTCCGACCACTGTAGGATTCCTGAGCGATCACCTTGCGGCACGCCTGTTCACGCAAGGCCAGTTCAAGCTGGTTTGCGCGGCTGGCGGCGCACACGGCCTGCATGGCGCAGTTGCCGCAGGTCAGGGAGTCTTCGCGTCGGCCTGTCACGATGCTTCGGCTCACGGCATTCGTTACGCGATGCTGGCGGTCAGCGTGGCGCTCGGATGGTCGGCTGTCCATTACTTCCTGGCCTCGCGCCACCTCTCTCGCAGCAAGTAGTTCGAAGCCGGCGCCAGCCGATGGGAATACACCAGCAATAAAAGCGGGTGCAAAAGCCCGCAATTTCAGGAGATCGTCAAGTGAAGAAGAAGGTTTTGGCGGGCGCGATAGCGGCCGTGATGGCGGGTGGCGCGCACGCGCAAAGCAGCGTGACGCTGTACGGGATTATCGACAATGGCCTCACCTATGTGAGCAACGCGGGCGGTCATTCGCTCTGGAAAATGGATGACGGCATCAACCAGGCGTCGCGCTGGGGCTTGAAAGGCGTGGAGGATCTGGGGGGCGGACTGAAGGCGATCTTCACGCTGGAGAACGGCTTTTCGCTGAACACCGGCGCCGCGGGCCACGGCGGCGCGTTGTTCGGCCGCCGCGCCTTCGTGGGACTGTCGAGCGACAGGTTCGGTACGCTGATCGCGGGCTACGATTACGACTTCATTTACGACTACATCTCCTATTACACGAACGTCGCGCAGTTCGCGCCTTCGTATGCGTTCCACGGCGCCTACGACATTGACCGCCTCGCGGGCGAGCCGGTGAGCAACATGGTGCGCTACGAAACGCCTAACTGGCATGGCTTCGGCGCGGGCGTGATGTACGGCTTCAGCAATATCGCAGGCGCTTTCGGCGGCACGCCGACCGGTAACCCGCGCGTGATTAGCGGCGGCATCAAGTACAGCCCGACCGGCACGTTCAACGCACCGTACTCGATGGCTGCCGTGATCACAAAGACGGACGGCGGCAACGCAACGCGCGGCGTCGGCACGATGGCGCAGGTTGCGCTCGACGCGGAGTCGATCTACACGGTTGCCGTTGGCGGCATGGTGAACCTGAACGATGCGTGGTCGGTCAATGGGTTGTACACGTACACGAATGCGTCGAAGAGCCCGCGTGGTGTCGTCACGGTGAACGCCTACGAGGTCGGCACGAGCTACAGGATCTCGCCGATGCTCACGGTGGGCGGCGGGTTCACTTATGTAGACCAGCACCGCCTTGGCAAGTACGACCTCTACAGCGCCGGCGTGGACTATCACCTTTCGAAACGCACCGACGTCTACATGTTCGGCGTATTCCAGCATGCGTTCGCAGGGCAGAAGTTCGCGGACAGCTTCCTCGTTTCGACGCCGTACTCGGTTCCGGGAGCTGGCGGCTCGCTGTACGGTAACCTCGCATCGACCACGGCCAACCAGCTGGCTATGCAGATCGGTATTCGACACACTTTCTAATCGTTTCGCGACGCGCCGGTAGCTGGATTGAGTTTCTGGGTGCCGGCGCTTTTTTAAGGAATCCTACTCGACAGGTCGGCCGGTTCAAACCGTTTGTCTACATGCCCGCCAGGACCTCATGGACCTGGCGGGCATTCGCGCGCGAAGCCCTGGGGGCGCCAAGCCGGGGTAAGGAGAATGCCACTCTCTTGCGCGGGTTGAGTTGCTGTCCGCGCGCACGGATGCCCGCCGGCGACTCGATCATTCCCTTTTCATTGGGGTAACACACAGTTGGGCGTTTGGTATACCTGACGGTATCATATGGATTTTAAACGCCATCGGCAGTTGCAAGCCGCCGATATGGCCCTTCGAACCCACTGTCAGCCATTCAATGAGTCTGCCACCCAAACTGAGCCGGTCCGCCGAAATCAAGGCGCTCCTGGAATCGGAAATCGAGCGAGGCGAACTCGTGCCGGGCGCCGCGCTCGACGAGCGCGCGCTCGCCGCGCGCTTCAATGTGTCGCGCACGCCCATTCGCGAGGCGCTGCAGCAGCTTGCCGCGCAGCAGTATGTGCAGATCGTGCCGCGCCAGGGCGTGTTCGTGACAAAGATGACGGTCCCGCAGCTGCGGAACATGCTTGAACTGCTGCACGAGCTGGAAGCCGTTTCGGCGCGCCTGGCCGCCCGCCGCATGAACGACGAGCAGCGCGTGGAACTGCAGCGCACGATCGACGAAGGCGTGGAAGCGCTGAACCAGAGCGACGCCCGCCGTTTTGCGCGCAGCAATGCCGAATTCCATGAGGTGATCTGTCAGGCCTGCCACAACGACTACCTGGCCGAGCAGATCCGGGCGATCCGACGCCTGATTTCACGCTATCGCCCCAAGCTGTTTCTGGCGCCGAGCCGCCGGGAGAAGGTGATCGCCGACCACCAGCGCCTCGCGCAAGCGCTGCTTTCGGGCGACGAGGCGACCGCCGAGGAAGTCATGGCGCAGCATTCGCCGGGCGGCGACGCGGGCTTCTCGGAGTTCCTCGCCACCTTGCCGGCCGAGTTCTTCAACGACGCGCCGATGAGCCACGCGCGCGAAACGGCTTCGGCCGAGGCCGGGTCGCTCGACGCCGAGCAGGGCGAAGAGTGAAAGCGTCGCCCGTTCGGCCGGGCGCCGTAACGGCCGCCGTGCGCGTACGCGCGGCGGCTGCGGGACCGCGGTTGCGTCACAGATCGCCGAAGCGGCCGTTCTCCGCCGCGAGCTTTTCCAGGAGCGGTGCGGGCTTCCACCAGTAGCCATACTCCTCATGGAGCCGCTGGATGTCGCGATAGACGTTCGCCAGGCCGATCTGGTCTGCGTAGTACATCGGGCCGCCGCGGTGCGCGGGAAAGCCGTAGCCCGTCACGTAAACTACGTCGATGTCGCTCGCACGCAGCGCGATACCCTGTTCCAGCAGCCTCGCGCCTTCGTTGATCATGCCGTACACGCAGCGCTTGACGACTTCCCCGGCGGATATCGGGCGGCGGGTAATGCCCATGCGTTCCGATTCTTCTACGATGAAGCGCTCCAGTTCTTCGTCGCGCTGCGGCTCGCGGCTGCCCGCCTCGTAGCGATACCAGCCCTTGCCGCTTTTCTGGCCGAGCCGGCCCATTTCCACGAGCTTCATGATGAGATCGTTCCAGCGGCGGTCGGTGGGACGTGTCGCCATCTGCGCCTTGCGCGTCTGGTAGCCCACGTCGTTGCCGGCCATGTCGTGCACGGCGAAGATGCCCATCGCGTAGCCGAACGCCTTGAGCGCCGCATCCACTTCGTGTGGCAGCGCGCCGTCTTCGACAAGAAAGTGCGCTTCGCGGTTGTAGTTGCGAAAGAGCGCATTGCCGATAAAGCCCGGATAGATGCGCGAGAGCACCGACACTTTGCCCATGCGGCGGCCCAGATCCATGAGCGTGGCGATCACGTCGTCGGCGGTTTGCGCGGCGCGCACGACTTCGAGCAGGCGCATGACGTGCGCGGGGCTGAAGAAGTGCGCGCCCACCACGTCGGCGGGGCGCTTGGTAACGGCGGCGATCTCGTCGATGTCGAGGCCCGAGGTGTTGGTGGCGAGGACGGCGCCCGGCTTCGCGTGCACGTCCAGCTCGCGGAAGATGCCCTGCTTGAGCGCGAGGTCTTCGAATACGGCCTCGATCACGATGTCGGCGTTCTTCACGTCGGCGATCGAGAGGGAGCCCGTGATGCGCGCGAGACGCTCGTCGCGCACGGCGGCGTCGAGCTTGCCGCGCTTCACGCTGTTTTCGTAGTTGTCGCGAATGCGGGCGAGGCCGCGCGCGAGGCTTTCCTCGTTCGCGTCGATCAGCGTCACGGGGATGCCCGCGGCGGCCAGCGCCATCGCAATGCCACCACCCATCGTGCCTGCGCCGATCACGGCGGCCTGCGCGACCGGGCGCGGCGCAGCGTCGCCGACCGGGATTTGCGCGGCTGTCTTCTCGGCAGCCTTCACGTGCGCGAGCGCCGCTTCGCGCGCGATCGCTTCCTGCGGATTCAGTTCGTTTGATGCATTCATGATTCGTTGCGCCTCACGCTGTCGTTATGCCGTGGTCTTGCGGGTGTCGGGGCGCTCGAGCGGCTTCGCCTTGCCATCCACGAACGCCTGCAGGCGCTTCGCGGTTTCGGGGGAGCGCGCCATATTCGAGCTCATGTATTCAAGGAAGAGGCCGTCCTCGTGCGAAAGATCGTTCACGCGCGGCAGCAGGTTGGTGATGCGCCAGTTCGTATCGGGCGCGTTCTGGGCGATTTTCGCGGCCAGCTCCTTCGCCTTGGCGAGCGCTTCGCCCGGCGGCGTGAGATACGTGATGACGTGCTCGAGTAAGCCTTCTTCGGCCGAGAGCAGGCGCCCCGTGAGCATGAGGTCGGCCATGACCGTGTAGCCGATCACGCGCTGAATGCGCACCGTGCCGCCGCCGCCCACGAAGATGCCGCGCTGGCCTTCGGGCAGGCCGAAGAACGCTGTCGAGTCGCCCACGCGCACGTGGGCCGCCGTCGCGAGCTCGAGGCCGCCACCCACCACGGCGCCGTGCAGCGCCGCGACGAAAGGAATCGGTCCGCGCGCAATGATGTCGAACACTTCGTGCCATGAGTGGCGGCGGCGCTTGCGCGGGGCCGCGGTCTCACCGGTTGCGCGCGCAAGCGCTTCGCGCAGGTCAAGACCCGCGCTGAAATTGCCGCCGTGCCCGAACAGCACGCCAACGTCGGCTTCTTCGCCCGCGCGCATGACGGCGGCGCGCAGTTGGGCGATCACGTCTTCGTTGATCGCGTTGCGCTTGTCAGGGCGGTTCAGGCCGATCAGGGCGACCGGGCCGTCGAGTTCATAAGTAACCAGGATTTTGCTCATTCTGGATTCCGCTTGAATTGCGTGGAAAGTGTTAGAGGTCGAGCACGAGGCGGCCGCTCTTGCAACGCGACACGCAAACCTGCATGACCTTGCCGCTGGCCTTGTCCGCCTCGGAGAGATAGACGTCGCGATGCTCGATCTCGCCGCTGCTCACTTTGGTCGTGCACAGTCCGCAGTAGCCGGCGCGGCAGTCATACATCACGTCGGCGCCGTTTTCGATCAGCGTATCGAGCAGAGAGTTGTCGGCGGGCACCGTGAAGCATTTGCCCGATGACTTCAGTTCGACTTCGAATGCGGCGTCGCCTTCGTGCGCCACGGCCTCGGCAAACAGCTCGTAGTGCAGATCACATTCATGCCAGCCGCGCTGGCGCGCCGCTGAAAGCACCGCTTCGATCATGCCCGCCGGTCCGCACACGTAGATCGGCTGGTTCACCTGAGCGCCGTCGAGCAACGCGTCGACCGAGAGGCGCGTAGCCGGATCGTCGTCGGCGTGCAGCACGAGCCTTTTGCCCGCGAGCGCGCGGAGTTCATCGACGAAGGGCAGCGCCTCGAGCGTGCGGCCGCTGAAATGCAGCTCGAATTCGCGTTGCTGTGCGGCGAGGGCGCTGGCCATCGAGACGATCGGCGTGATGCCGATGCCGCCCGCGACGAGCAGCACGCGCGGCGGCGCGGCGAGCCGGAAGTGGTTGACCGGCGCGCGCACGTTGAGCGTGGCGCCCACTTCCAGCGCATGCATGTGGCGCGAGCCGCCGCGGCCTTCGTCCTCGCGGCGGATGCCGAGCCGGTAGGCCGGAACGCCACCGCGAGGATCGACGGACGGATCGAGATGGATCAGCGAATACGAACGCCACTGCGGTACGCCGCCCGTCGGGGACGGGATCTCGACCTGAAGGTGCGCGCCAGGCTCGAAGCCGGGCAGCAACGCGCCGTCGGCCGCTTCGAGCGTATACGACTTGATGAGCGAAGTCGGGGTGTCGATCGCCGCGACGCGCAGCGTGAGCAGCAGGGGAGCAAGCATCGAAGTCATTCCGGAGATACGGTGTTATGCGGGTGTAATTCGGTCGCGTACGTAGGATTGCATACGATTACGTGGCATCGGTCAACGAACGCCAGTCCGAACCGACCGGCAGCACGCCGCCGATCGAGATCGCGCGCGAGTAGTCGAGTTCGGGGTTGTCGGCGAGCGTGGGCGTCTTGCCGGCCATGAACTCGCGTGCCGACTTGAGCAGCAGCCCGCGCACGCGCAGCACGGCGCCGTCGGCGGAGCAGAGTTGCTCGGTGGTGCGGTCCGCAATCGGGCCCTGGCCGAGGAACATCGCGAAGTCTTCGGTCCCCAGGTGCTGGTGAAAGCCGGTGGCGTGGCCGCGCTTCATGAGGTCGCGGTTCTGACCGAAGCCGGTTTCGCGCGTTCCCGGCGGCAGCGGCGGGAAGTTCCACACATCCGGCGTAGCCGACATCACCGTCATGCCGAGCTTGCGCGTAGGGTTGAAGTGCACGAACCAGGCGCGGTGCGTGACGTCATCCACGGGCGTGGAGAAGAACACCGTGCTCGGCCCGTTCGAGTCCGGCGCGCAGATGATGCCGTACCACGGCATCACGAAATTGTTGACGCGTGCATAGACCTTTTCGTCGGGCAAATCGCGTAGCGCGGCGTAGCGATAGCCGTATGGCCGGTCCTCGAACTCGAGACGCGGCGCGAGCGCTTTCGTCATGTGCATGCGTTCGTTGCCGCCACCAGCCGTGATCTGCGTGGTCGATTCGTGCAGCACGCCCACGTGCGACGAATCCATCGACGCCTCGACGCCCTGCACCCAGTTGGTCGGCACTTCGACGCAGGTGACCGAGCGCTGCCCGGCGGGCAGCTGAGTGAACGGCAGGTCGGGGAAGCGCGGCGGCCCGGCGTTCTCGCCGCCCTTGCCGAGCCATATCCAGACGATGCCGCCGCGCTCCTCCACGCCGTACTGACTCGTCTTCACGCGCTTGCAGAACTGCGCCTGGTCGCCGACCTGGTTCGGCGCTTCGACCACCTGGCCTTCCACGTTCACCTTCCAGCCGTGGAAAATGCAGCGCAAGCCGTTATTCTCGTTGCGCGCCATCATCATCGAGGTCTTGCGGTGCGGGCAAAGCTCGTCGATCACGCCGGCCTTGCCGTCGGTGCCGCGAAACGCCACGTAGTTCGAGCCAAGCAGGCGAACCAGCACGGGCGCGCCATCCGCTTCGAGCTTCGCCGACGGCACGGCAGGGATCCAGTAATGCTGGCGGATCATCTCGCCCATCGGCGCGCCGTTTTCGACGCGCGTGAGCAGATCGTTTTCTTCAGCGGTCATGGCCATGTTCAGGCCTCCTGATAGTGGCGGAACGCACGCGGATAGACGCGCTGGCAATTGCACTCGAACACGTTCCTGCGTTGTTCCTCGGTGAGCCACTCGATGCTTTCGATCACCGGCTTCATGTCGTCGTAGTCGCAGCCCGAGATCGGGTCGCGCGCGCTGCCCGTGCCCGGCTTTTCGGTTCCGAACAGCACGTTGTCGGTGCCGGCCACCTTGAGCAGCAGCTCGATCGAATCTTTCGAGTAGTTGCAGGTGTCGAAGTAGAGCTTGCGCAGTTGTTCGTCGAAAGTCTGTGGATGATTGCGGCGCACGGCCCACGAACGGAAGCGGCCCATCTGGTAGGGAATCGCGCCGCCGCCGTGGCCCACCACGATCTTCAGGTTCGGGAACTTCTGGAACACGTCCGATTCGAGCAGCGAAATGACCGCGATGTTTTCTTCGTTGATGAACTTCAGCGTGTACGACTCGCGCGGGCTGCAACTGCCGGCCGAGTGGATCAGTGCGGGCACGTCGAGCGCCGTCATCGTTTCATAGAGCGGATACCAGAACGGATCGCCGAGGCCGGCCGGCGCGGGGCCCTCGCCTTCGGTCGGATCGGGGTTCAGCAGCGTGCCGACGAAGCCCAGTTCATTCACGCAGCGCTTCAGTTCGGCCACGCATTTTTCGGCGGGCGATTCGTTCATGAACTGCGGCAGGCCGGCCACGCCACGGAAGCGGTCCGGGAACATGTCGACGAAGCGCTTGATCAGGTCGTTGCAGTGACGCGTCCACAGCTCGGTCACGCGCGCCGGCTTCACCGAATGCATTTGCAGGTAGGGGCGCGGCGAGATGAACTGAACGTCGGTGCCGACGGCGTCCATGCTGCGCACGAGTTCCTCGGCCTGCTTGCGCACCGCTTCATCCGGGATGTTCGGGTTGGTCGACGGGTTGGCGCGGCCGCCAACGAGCTCCGCCATGTAGCGGAAGCTTTGCGGTGGCATGACGACGTGGGCGTGGGAGTCGATGATCACGTTGGAACCTTTTTCAATAAATGGAGGGATGCGCTGCGTTGCTTGACGTTGGTGGTGGAGGCCGCGCGTTCAGGGCGCGACGGCCATTGCTTCGAGCTGAAGAGCCATGCCGTGCTGCAGGTCGTGCACGACGATATGGCGTGCGGGCCGCTGCGCCGGGTCGGGCCAGAAGGCGAGCCAGTGCGCGTTGATGTGTTCGCGCACGCTATCGTCTTTCACATAGACGGTGAGTTTCACGACGTCCGCGAGCGTCGCACCGCCTGCGTCGAGAAAGCGCTCGAGGTTGTCGAACGCGAGGCGGGCCTGGTCGGCGGGGCCGGCGGCGAGCTTGCCGGTGGCCGGGTCCTTGCCGGCGATCGCCGACGAGCACAGCACGTTGGCCACGCGGGCGCCCACCGGAATCGGGGCGTTATGCGAGAGGCCTGGGACGTCGATGGAGCGGGGCATGGTGTCTCCGTATGGATTATTCAGGATGACTGGATATCTCAGTCGGTGCCGAAGTCGAAGAAGTGGCGTGGCACGGCGGCGAGGAATTCGGAAAAGCCGGTCGTGCCCGCGGGAACGTGACGCCGCATCACCTCGGCGGCTTTCGCTTCGTCGCCGGCCTGGATGGCGCGCGCGATCTCGAAGTGCTCCTGGAGCGAGCGGCTGATCTGGCTGCGGTTGCGCAGGTCGGCCACGCGGTAGCGCGCCGACTGGCGGCGCGCGGCGCGAATCTGGTCGGCGAGGCACTCGTTGCGGCTGCCTTCGTAGATCGTGTCGTGAAAAAGCGCATTGGCGCGTGCGTACTCGCCGGCGTCGCCTTCCACTGCGGCCTGCTGGCACGCCATCAGCGCGCGGTCGAGCGCCTCGCGCAGGGTGTCGCTCGCGCGCCTTGCGCAAAAGCGTGCGCACAGCGCCTCCAGTTCCCCGATGTACTCCAGCATCGAGCGCACCTTGGCGATCGACAGCCGCGCCACGGTCATGCCCTGGCGCGGCGAGATCACCACGAGCTCGCGCGCCGCGAGATGCTGAAGCGCTTCGCGCACCGGCGTGCGCGACACGTTGAAGCGCGCAGCGAGCGCACGCTCGTCGATCGGCATGCCCGGCGCGAGCTGGCCAGTTTCGATCTCGGCCTGAAGCGTCTCGCGAATGTCGTTCGCGAGACTCGCTCGCATACGGGGCGCGGCTGCCGGATGGGCGGGCGCTGCGCCGTCGCGTTCGGCGGTCAGGTCGGCTACAGGTTTCATGGAAAGGACGGTCGTTGGGGTTCGGATGGCTTAAATATACCAACATGATGTTGTGGCATTCAAGGCGGCGTTTTTCTTATACGGTCGCGCCGTTTGCTGGATGTACGTCGAGCGACAATTAAAAGGCATTAAAATCAATTAGATGCCGTTTGATAGGTGGCCCGGGTGGGTGCTGTTAGGGGAAAACACTAACCTGGTAAATGTGCCTCTGGTGTATTGAGAAAGAGGTTGTGGTATGCCAGAATGACTCTCAATCGAACTGATCCTGGTTTGCCAGTGCCGGGATCGCAATCAAGAAGAGGCATGACTGATGAGTAAGTCACTCTCCGAAGCAGGCGGCGTGTTGTCCGTCGAACGCGTGCTCAAGCCGCGCTCGATCGCGATCGTCGGTGCTTCCGCCGATCCCCGCTCGTTCGGCAACTTCGTGCTGCAGAACCTGGAGCGTTTCGGCTTTGCGGGCGCGATCCATCTCGTGTCGCGCAGCAGCGAGGAAATCAACGGCCGCCCGTGCGTGAAGAGCGTGGACGCGCTGCCCGAAGGCATCGACCTCGCGGTGCTGTGCATTCCGGAAGCCGGTGTGCTCGACGCCGTCTGCACGCTGGGCGCGCGCGGCGCGGGCGCGGCGGTGATCTTCGCTTCGGGCTACGCCGAAGCAGGCGAGGAAGGCCGTGCGAAACAGCAGGCGCTCACTGAGGCCGCGAACGCCGCGGGCATCGCGCTGATCGGCCCGAACTGCATGGGCTTCACCAATTTCCAGGCCGGCGTGCCGGTCACTTTCGAGGCGCTTGCGCCATATCCGTGCGCGGGTCGCAAGGGCGTTGGCGTGGTTGCGCAAAGCGGCGCGATGGCCGCGAACCTGCGCGACGCCTTCATGGGCCGCGGCCAGCCGATCACGGCGGCCGTTTCGACCGGCAACGAAGCCGTGCTTGGCATCGAGGACTATCTCGCGTGGTTCATCGCCGACCCGCAGACGACTGCGATCGCCGTGTATGCGGAGCAGGTGCGCCGCCCGCAGACTTTCCTCGCGCTGGCGCGCGAAGCGCGTGCGGCAGGCAAGCCGATCGTGATGCTGATGCCGGGCAAGAGCGCGCGAGCGCGGGAAGCGGCACAGTCGCACACCGGCGCGCTCGCAGGCGACCATGCCACGGCGAGCGTGCTACTCGCGCGCGAAGGCGTGGTGGTGGTCGATTCGCTCGATGAACTGTTCGACACCACGACGGTCCTCGCGCGCTTCCCGGTGCCGCCCGCAGCGGGTACGGCGGTCATGACGGCATCGGGCGCGGTGAAGAACATTACGCTCGACTTCGCCGACGACATCGGTCTGAACCTGCCGCCGCTCACCGAGCCGACGCTCGGGAAGCTCACCGAACTGCTGCCGGACTTCGCCGTGGCCGACAACCCGCTCGACTACACGACGATCGGCGTGCGCAACCCCGGCCTGATCGGCGAACTGATCGACACGGTGCTCGCCGACCCGAACATCGGCAGCCTCGTCCTCTCGATCATGGGCGGCCCTCCCATCGCGCAGCGCGACAAGGCCGACCACCTCGTGCCCGCGCTCGCGCGCGCCACCAAGCCCGCGGTGCTTGCGGTAATGGGCGACAACAACGTGCTGGAGCCGTTCTTCATCGAAGCGATTGCCGCGAGCGGCGTGCCGTTCTTCCGTTCGCCGGACCGCGCGCTGCGCGCCTGCGCACGCGTGGCGGCCTACGGCGAATCGCTGCAGCGAGCGCAGCGCGCGCAAACGGCGCAGCCAGCCGCGATCGCGCTGCCGGGCGCCGTGCCGGCGAACGGTATTTACGCCGAATATCAGGGCAAGCAATGGCTTGCCGCAGCGGGTCTGCCGGTGCCGCCGGGGCGACTCGCGAAGACGATCGACGAAGCGCAGAAGATTGCGGATGAAATCGGCTATCCGGTCGTGCTCAAGGCGCAGGCGAGCGAACTGCCGCACAAGAGCGACGTGGGCGGCGTGGTGGTCGGTCTCGCCGATGCGGCCTCGCTGCGCGCCGGCTGGGACAAGCTGCACGCGAGCGTGGCTTCGCATCGCCCCGAGCTGCGGCTCGACGGTGCGCTTGTCGAAGCGATGGGCCCGCGCGGTCTCGAACTCGTGGTGGGCGCCAGGCGTGACGCCGAATGGGGCCCCGTCGTGCTGGTCGGCCTGGGCGGCATCTGGATCGAAGCGCTCAAGGACGTGCGCCTGATTCCCGCCGACATGGCCGAAACCGACATCGTGGTCGAGCTGCGCCGCCTGAAGGCCGCCGCGCTGCTCGACGGCGTGCGCGGCGCCGAAGGTGTGGACGTGGCCGCCATCGCGAAGGCCGTGGACGCGATCGGTGCGCAGATGCGCGCGAACCCGCAGATCACCGAGATCGATGTGAATCCGCTCGTTGCCTACCCGGACCGTGTGCTCGCGCTCGATGCACTCGTCGTGTGCGGTTCGCAGGGCGCAAACAGCGGCGCACATCACTAATAAGGACAATGAATCAATGAGACTGGAATTCTCCGCAGAGGACGAGGCGTTTCGCGCCGAGGTGCGCGAGTTCGTCAAGAAGAACCTTTCGCCCGCACTCAAGCGCAAGGCCGAACTGGGCCTGCGCATCGAGCGCGCCGATTATGTCGAGTGGTACACGCATCTGTACGAGCGCGGCTGGATCACGCCGTCGTGGCCGAAGGAGGCCGGTGGCCCTGGCTGGACGCCGCTGCAACGCTATATCTTCGACGAGGAAACGCTCGTTGGCGGCGCGCCGCGCATCATCGCGAGCGGCATCAACATGCTGGGCCCTGTGCTCAATGCGTTCGGAACGCCCGAGCAGAAAGAGCGCTACCTGCCCGCAATCCGCCGCAGCGAAACGTGGTGGGCGCAGGGCTTCTCGGAGCCGGGTGCGGGCTCTGACCTCGCCAGCGTGCGCACCACCGCCGTGCTTTCCAGAGACTGCGATGGCGATCACTTCGTCGTGAATGGCCACAAGGTCTGGACTTCGTACGCGCACTGGTGCGAGATGATGTTCGCGCTGGTGCGCACCGACCCGACCGCCAAGCCGCAGGAAGGCATTTCGTTCCTGCTGATCGACATGAAGTCGCCGGGCGTGGAGCTGCGCCCCATTCGCATGCTCGAAGGCGGCACCGACCTCAACGAGGTCTATCTCGACAACGTGCGCGTGCCGGTCGAGAACCTCGTCGGCGAGATCAACAAGGGCTGGTCGTACGGCAAGTATCTGCTCGGCCACGAACGCACCGGCATTGCGGGCATCGGCTCCTGCAAGCAGCAGCTCGCGCGCGTCAAGCAGCTTGGCAAGCAGCAGGGCCTCGCCGGCGATCCGCTATTCGAGGCGCGCGTGAGCCGCTTCGAAATCGAGTTGATGGCGCTCGAATTCACGGGCCTGCGCATGCTGAGCGCAAACCAGCAGAGCCCCGTGCCGGCGGTAGAGGCGTCAATGCTCAAGGTGCGCGGCACCGAGCTGCGCCAGGCGATCTACGCGCTGCTCGCGGAAGTCGCAGGGCCCGACGGCATTCCGTTCGACGAAGCCGCGCTGCTCGACCAGGCGGGCCACGAGCCGCCGAGCCCGGAAGAGACCGTTGCCGTCGCGGCCAACTACTTCGATGCACGCAAGCTGTCGATCTACGGCGGCACGAACGAAGTGCAGCGCAACCTGATCAGCCGCGCGTTCTTCAATGCCTGAAGCGGGACACGAATAAACATGGACTTTTCTCTGACTGAAGATCACGTCGCGCTGCAAGACGCGGTACGCCGCTTCTGCGACGGCGAGTTTCCCGCGCACCGGCGCGGCGACACCGAAGACGCGGCGCTTGCGGCACACCGCCGCCAGGGCTTCGCCGAACTCGGCATCACGGGCCTCATCATCGACGCCGGACAGGGCGGCAGCGGCTACGGCGCGGTGGAAACGATGCTCGTCGCGCAGCAACTCGGCCGCGCGTTGGGCGGCGCAGGCTGGCTGTCGAGCGGCTTGCCGGCGGCTGCGCTGATCGGCGCGGCGGGCAGCGCGCAGCAGCGCTCGCAATGGCTCGAAGCGGCCGCGTGCGGCGAGAAGGTGCTTGCGCTCGCGGTGGGCGAAGCCGATGCGCGCTACGAGCTTGCGCGCATCGCGGTGCGCGCGAAGGAAACGGGCGACGGCTGGCGCATCGACGGCACCAAGACACTCGTGTTCGACGGCGCGATCGCCGACGCATTCGTGGTAGCCGTGCGCACCTCGGGCGAGCGCGGCGACATGCATGGCCTCTCGCTTTTCCTCGTCGACGCCAAAGCGCAAGGCATCACGCTGCGCCGCTTTGCGACGATCGACGCACGCGAAGCGGCCCACGTGAGCTTCGCCAACGTGGTCGTGACCAAAGCCGACCTGATCGGCGAGGCCGGCGAAGCGCACGCGCTCATCGAAGCCGCGCTCGACCGCGCGAACGCGGCGCTGTGCGCAGAGTCGGTCGGTGCGCTGGAAGCGCTGCTCGAACTGACCGCCGAGCACCTGAATACGCGCTCGCAATTCGGTGCGCCGTTGGCGAAGTTTCAGGCGCTGCAACACCGCGTGGCCGACATGCTGATCGCGCTCGAACAGGGCAAGTCGATGGCGTGCGCGGCGGCCATGGCCGTCGATGAAAACGACCCGGCGCGCCGTGGCCGCTTTGTTTCCGCCGTCAAGGCCTTTATCGGCGATGTGTGCAAGAACGCGGGCGAATGGGCGATTCAGCTGCATGGCGCGATGGGCATGACGCAAGAGTGCCGCGCGGGCCACTACGCAAAGCGCATGTTCGCGATCAACATGACCTACGGTGACGCCACCTGGCATCTGAACCGCTTTACGGCGCAACGACTCGATAAGGAATCCGAATGAGTCTGAACGGACAAGCCTGTATCGTCGGCGCCTATGAGCACCCCACGCGCAAAGCGGACGACCTTTCCGTCGCGCGCCTGCACGCCGACGTCGCGAAGGGCGCGCTGGAAGACGCGGGCCTGACGAAAGACGACATCGACGGCTACTTCTGCGCGGGGGATGCGCCCGGCCTCGGCACGACGACCATTGCCGAATACCTCGGCCTGAAGCTGCGCCACGTCGATTCGACCGAATGCGGCGGGTCCGCGCCGATCCTGCACGTCGCGCACGCGGCGCAAGCGATTGCGGCCGGCCGCTGCGATATCGCGCTGATCACGCTTGCGGGCCGCCCACGTGCGGCGGGCGCAGCGCTTTCGCTCAAGGCGCCGGACCCGGACGCGCCCGAAGTGCAGTTCGAGCTGCCGTTCGGCCCGGCCACACAGAATCTGTACGGCATGGTCGCGAAGCGCCATATGTACGAGTACGGCACCACAAGCGAGCAACTCGCGTGGATCAAGGTCGCGGCGTCCCACCACGCGCAGCACAACCCCAACGCGATGCTGCGCAACGTCGTGACCGTCGAAGACGTCGTGAACTCGCCGATGGTGGCTGACCCGCTGCATCGTCTGGACTGCTGCGTGATGAGCGATGGCGGCGGCGCGCTCATCGTGGCGCGTCCCGAGATCGCGAAGCAGTTGAAGCGCCCGCTCGTGAAGGTGCGCGGTACGGGCGAAGCGCCCAAGCACGCTGGCGGCGGCAAGATCGACCTCACGTGGTCGGCGGCGAAGTGGTCAGGCGCGGCAGCGTTCGCCGAAGCAGGTTTGACGCCCGCCGATATCAAGTATGCGTCGCTCTACGACAGCTTCACGATCACCGTGCTCATGCAGCTCGAAGACCTCGGCTTCTGCAAGAAGGGCGAGGGCGGCAGGTTCGTGCAGGACGGCGGCCTGATTTCGGGCGTGGGCAAGCTGCCTTTCAATACCGATGGCGGTGGCCTGTGCAACAACCACCCCGCGAACCGGGGCGGTGTCACGAAGGTGATCGAGGCCGTGCGCCAGTTGCGCGGCGAAGCGCACCCCGCCGTGCAGGTGCCGAACTGCGATATCGCACTGGCGAACGGAATCGGCGGCGCACTGGCTTCGCGTCATACGGCCGCAACGCTCATTTTGGAACGGGCTTAACGATGAGTACGACTAATCAGAACCCTGCTACGAAAAAGGCGGCCAAGGCCGCCGCGGCCACCGGCCGGCGCCGCATTTCGCCGCCGCGCGTATTGCCCGAGGCGATGCCTTTCTGGGAAGCGGCGAAGGATGGGCGCCTGCTCGTCAAGCGCTGCGCCGACTGCGGCCAGACGCACTACTACCCGCGCGACATCTGCCCGCATTGCCTGAGCGCGAACACGGAGTGGGTCGAGTCGAAGGGCAAAGGCGCGATCTACTCGTGCAGCACGATGGGCAAGGAAGAGGCGCGCTACACGCTGGCCTATGTGACGCTCGACGAAGGCGTACACATGCTCAGCAATATCGTCGACTGCGACCCGGCCACGCTCGCCATCGGCCAGCGCGTGCAGGTCGTGTTCGAGCCGAGCGATGGCGGCTATCCGGTTCCGATGTTCACTCCGGCCTGAGGAAAAACGCCCATGAGCGCAGAAAACAAGGACACCCAGCACGACCAGGGTGCGGCCACCGCCTGTAAAGGCGCGCTGTCACGCTTCACGATCATCGACGCCTCGCGGGTGCGAGCGGGCCCGACCGCCATGCGTCTTTTCGCGGACATGGGCGCACGCGTCATCAAGCTCGAAATCCCGCCCGGAGCGCCAGGTGGCGACGACATGATCGGCGGCCGCGACCACAATCGCGCCGATTATGAAAACCTGCATCGCAACAAGGAAAGCCTCACGCTGAACATGAAGGACCCCGCGGGCCGCGGGATTCTCCGCGAGCTGGTGCGCCGCGCCGACGTGTTCATCGAAAACTTCCGCCCCGACGTGAAGGACCGCCTCGGCATTGGCCCGGACGCGCTGCGGGCGATCAATCCGCGCCTCGTCTACGCGAGCATCTCGGGCTTCGGCCAGGACGGTCCCTATGCGAACTGGCCGGGTTTCGATTCGATCGCGCAGGGCATGGGCGGCCTCATGAGCGTGACGGGCAAGCCGGGCGAAGGCCCGATGCGCGTGGGCATCCCAATCGCGGACCTGTGCGCGGGCCACTTCTGCGCGATGGCGATTCTCACCGCGCTACTGGAGCGTGACGCGTCGGGCGAAGGCCAGTGGGTGCAAACCTCGCTGCTGGAGGCACAGCTCGCAATGCTCGATTTTCAGGCCGCACAGTGGCTCGTGGACAAAAAGGTGCCGCAGCAGGTAGGCAACGAGCATCCGCTCACGGTGCCGACCGGCGTGTTCGAAACGAAGGACGGTTACCTGAATCTCGCTGCCATCGGCCAGACGATGTGGACACGGTTGTGCGAGGCGCTCGGCCTCGAACATCTGGCGCGCGCCGCGGGCTTCGATTCCGATCCGGCGCGCGTGGCCAACCGCGACGCCGTGAACCGCGCTGTGGGCGAAGTCTTCAAGACTCGGACGACGAAAGAATGGACTGCAGTGCTGATTAAATCGGGCGTGCCTTGCGGCCCGATTCACCGCATCGACGAGGTGTTCGAGGACCCGCAGGTCAAGCATCTCGGCATGGCGTGGCCGGTCGAGTTGCCGGGCAAAGGCGAGGTCGCCTTCGTGGGCCAGCCGTTCCGGCTCTCGCGCTATCCGCGCGAAGCGTCGCCGCGGCTTGCGCCCGAGCAGGGCGAGCATACGCAGGCCATCTTGCGCGAACTCGGTTACGCGGACGAACAGATCGAACAATGGCGCGCGGCATTCGTGGTCTGAGCGCGCGCCGGCAAAGCAATAACGCACAGGAGAAGGAGACGAAATGGCACGTTTGGTAGCGGCATTCGGCTCGTCGCACAGCATCATGCTGGTGTCGCAGCGCGAAGACTGGCAGCACGGCTTTCGCGCGGTGGACCCGAAGAATCCGCATTACTACGACAAGGCGGGCAATCACGTTACGTACGGCGACCTGCTGGAACGCGCACCGGCCGACGCCGAGGCGATGGTCACGCCCGAGCGCATGGGCGAGCGCTACGACCGGTCGGAAGCGGCGATGGATGAATTGCGTGAGCGTATTCGCGCAGCCCGGCTCGATGTGCTGATCGTGGTGGGTGACGATCAGACCGAGTTGTTTCGTACCACGAATAACCCGGCATTCGCCATCTACTATGGCGAGACCATCCGCAACGCAAAGCGCGAGACGAGCCCGAACGACAGTTGGTACGCCCGCGCCCGCACCATGCGCCAGGAGCCGGATGCCGACGTGCACTATCCCGTCAAGTCGGAGATGGCACGCTGGATGATTCGTGAACTCTGCGAGCGCGACTTCGACATGGCGGCGATGGACGGTCTGGAGCGCGGCCAGTACGAGGGCCACGCGTTCTCGTTCATTCACCGCCGTTATCTGCAGGGCCTCGACTTGCCTGTCATTCCGGTGATCGTCAATACCTTCGATCCGCCGAACCAGCCCACGCCGCGCCGCTGCATTCAGCTTGGCGCCGCGCTGCGCGAGCTGATCGAGGCATACCCCGAAGACCTGAGGGTGGGCGTGCTCGCGTCGGGCGGCCTCTCGCACTTCGTGGTGGACGAGGCGCTCGACAACGGCATTATCGAAGCGATCCACCGCAAGGACAGCGCGTGGCTTGCCGCGCTCGATCCGAAGCAGCTACAGGCGGGCAGTTCGGAAATCCGCAACTGGATCATCGCGGTCGAGGCGGTCAAGTCGCTCGACCTCGAATGGGTTTCGTACACGCCGGGCTATCGCAGCCCCGCGCTCACCGGCACGGGTCTTTGCTTCGCCGCGTGGCGCACGCTGGACTGATCCGCTTCATTTGCGCAAGACCTTCACGGAAGACTAGAACATGGCTGACCAAAATGTACAGCGCCTGCGGCGGCTCGACTGCTGCGCCGTCTCGGACGCGCTCGACAAACTCAAACTGCCCGGCGTGGTGAGCGGGTTGCCGCAACGCTCGGGCCAGGGCCGCATTGCGGGCCGCGCGATCACCGTCAAGCTCGGCACCGGTGACGCGCCGCCCGGACCGCCCGTGCACCTCGGATGTACCGCAATCGAACAGGCCGACGCCGACAACGTGATCGTGGTCGAGCAGCGCAGCGGCGTGGAAGCCGGCTGCTGGGGCGGCCTGCTCTCGCTCGCCGCGAAGGTGCGCCAGGTCGCCGGCGTCGTGGCCGACGGGCCCGTGCGCGATATCGACGAGGCCATCGGCTACGAATTGCCCGTGTTCAGCCGCGCCACCACGGCGCGCACGGCACGCGGCCGCGTGGTCGAAAAGGGCACCAATGTGCCGGTTCAGATCGGCGAGGTGCAGGTGGAGGCAGGCGACTACGTCGTGGCCGACAACAGCGCCGTGATCTTCATTCGCGCTGCCGATATCGGCCTCGTGCTGGACACCGCGGAGACGATTGTGGCGAAGGAGGCCGCGATGGCAAAAGCGATTCTTGCAGGCGTCCCAGTCGGCAGGGTCATGGGCGGCAACTACGAACACATGCTCGCCTGAGCGCATATTCACAATTCACGCAAGCGATCCAGAACCATGACGACGAACGACAACCGCAACGTGGAGCGCGCCGGCAAGCTCGACACCGCCACGCTCTCCGACGCGCTCGACAAGCTCGGCATCAACGGCCAGTGCTACAAGATCAAGGCGCGCAGCACGGACTTCCGCCTCGCGGGACGCGCCTGGACGCTCAAGTACGGTCCCGCCGCCAACCCGCCGGGCACGGTGGGCGACTATATCGACGACGTCCCGGAAGGCGCGGTCATCGTGCTCGATAACGGCGGACGCGAAGATGCGACCGTGTGGGGCGACATTCTCACCGAGATCGCGCATCGCCGTGGCATTGCGGGCACTGTGATCAACGGCATCTGCCGCGACGTTTCGCTGTGCCTGAAGCTCGGTTATCCGGTGTTCAGCCGCGATCACTGGATGCGCACCGGCAAGGACCGCGTGCAGGTCGAGGCGACCAATATTCCCGTCAACATGGGCGAGGCGCGCGTGCAGCCCGGTGACATCCTGCGCGGCGACGCCGATGGCGTGCTCGCGATTCCGCGCGAGCACGAAGACGCTGTCCTCGATGCCGCGGAGGCGATCCATCATGCCGAGGAAGCGATTCGAGAGGCGTGCCGCGGCGGTATGCGTCTGGACGAAGCGCGCAAGCAGTTCAAGTACCACCAGTTGCAAACGCGGGAGCAAAAGGTATGAAAGAACACGATTCGGCAACCACTATCCGCACTTTAATCGAACGCGTCGAGGCACGCGTGGTCGACGCGGCCCGCCAGGTGCCCGCAGCCACGCTGCACGAAGCCGGCGGCAAGATCGGCGCGCTGCCCGCTGCGATCAAGCCTGTCGCGCCTGGCTTCAGGATCTGCGGCACGGCAGTCACCGTGCATTCGCCGGGCGGCGACAACCTCTGGCTGCACCGCGCCATCCTGCTTGCTCAGCCGGGCGACGTGCTGGTGGTCTACACGAACGGCGTGTACGAACACGGCTACTGGGGCGAGGTGATGACGACAGCCGCGAAGGTGCGCGGTCTTGCGGGGCTCGTGATTGACGGCGCGGTGCGCGACGCCGACCTGCTGGAGTCGATCGGCTTCCCGGTGTTCTCGCGCGGGCTGTCCATTCGCGGCACGGGCAAGGACTTTGGCGCGATCGGCTGGATCAACGAGCCGGTGATGATCGGAAACGTCACGGTTTGTGCGGGCGACCTGATCGTCGGCGACCGCGACGGTGTGGTGGCCGTTCCGCGTGCCCGCGCGGCAGAAGTGGTGGAGAAGGGCGTGCAGCGCGAAGCCGACGAAGCCGCGATCTGCAAGCGCATCGAGGGAGGCGAAACTACCATGCAGATCTACAACTTCCACTGAGGCTGACGATGACCTCGAAACCCGCTCATTCAGCAGGTCAGGCGCCGGAACTCACCGTCGCCGGGAAGATCGCGACCATCACGCTGCGCCGCCCCGAGATGGCGAACCGCCTCGAATTCGAAGACCTCGCCACATTGCGCGGTTTCATTCGCGAAGTGAACGCGCAACGCGAGGTGCTCGTGCTGCGGCTGTGCGCCGAAGGCAAGCACTTTTGCGCCGGGTTCGACATTGGCAGCGTTGCCGACGAGAACGCGGGGGCGAGTTTCGAGGCGCTCGCCAACGAACTCGAAGAAGCGCGGCCTGTGACGATCGCCGCGATCAACGGCGGCGTTTATGGCGGTGCGACCGATCTGGCGCTCGCGTGTGACTTCCGCGTCGGCGTCGAAAGCAGCCAGATGTTCGTGCCTGCGGCCCGGCTCGGCCTGCTGTTCTATCGCGGTGGTTTGCGGCGCTACGTGTCGCGGCTCGGACTGAACGTGGCGAAGAAGCTGCTGTTGTGCGCCACGACCCTCGATGCCGGACAGATGCGGGCTTGCGGTTTTCTCGACACAGTCGTTGCGCGTGCAATGTTATTCGACGAAGTCGAGCGCCTGAGCGGCGAACTGGCGGCAATGGCGCCGCTCGCTCTGCTGGGTATGAAGAAGCACCTGAATCGGATCGCGAGTGGAACGCTCGACGAAGACGAATTCCAGCGCGACGTGAAAGAAGCGGATGCCTCGCGCGATCTATGCGAAGGTTCGCTCGCCTGGAAGGAGAAACGAAAGCCGGTATTTCGCGGCGAGTGAGCCGCGAGCGGCAAAACACGAGCACCCCCGCGAAGCTATACGAAAAGGACGGCATTCATGGAAATCGAAGATAACCCGGCTCTCGCGCGTCTATACGGCGTGAACGGCGCGCCGCCGATCACGACCACGCTGGGCGCCGCGTTTCTCTCGCTGAGCGACAATGCGCTCGAGGCCGAGTACGAGGGCGCCCTGTCGTTTCGCAACCCGGCGGGGCAAGTGCAGGGCGGCATGCTGTGTGCCATGCTCGACGACGTGACGGCAACGCTGGTTACCTCCACGCTCGCCGAAGGCGAGCACTGCGCGACGCTCAGCCTGAACACTTCATTCCTGAGGGCCGCAAGGCCCGGCAAGCTGACCGGCCGCGCAAACCTCGTGCGCAGGGGGCGCGGCGTATGCAACGTGCACGGCGAACTCTGGCAGGAAGACAAGCTCATCGCCACGGCAACGGCAGTGTGCATGATCGTCGCACGGTAAGTGCCGCCGCGCGCGGGGCAGGGTGGCGCTTTGTTGAGTCTGATTCGTTATCCTTAAAAAAATACAAACATGACGTTGAATCGCAAGCTCCTGTCGATGATCGCCGTGCTGTGGATCGGCCTCGTATTGATCGGCGGCTTTGGTGCATGGCAAATGCGCTCGACCATGCTGGACGACCGGCGTGATCAGTTGAAATCGCTCGTGCAGCAGGCCGACACGCTCGTCAAGCACTACCACCGCCTCGCACAGCAAGGGGTGCTCAGCGACTCCGGCGCACGCAAGCAGGCGCTCGCCGCGCTAGCGGGGCTGCGCTACGGCAAGGACGGCTATTTCGCGGTCATCGACTCGCATCTCGTGATCGTGATGAACCCGTTCCTGCAGCAAATGACCGGCAAGGACGTGAGCCGCATGATGGACGGGGCCGGTCAGCCGCTGTTCCCGAAGCTCGTGGCCGCGGGCAACCAGCCAGGCGGTGGCTTTGCCGACTATGTTGGCCGCTAGAACGCAGCACTGGTCGAAGAAGCCGCGGCTGCTGCGCACTCGTTGCGCGATCAGGCCGCGAGCTTGCGCGAGGCGATTGCGCGCTTCGTGCTGCCTGCACAAGGATAGGCAGCATGACTGTAGCCATCCGGGTGGCGGCCGATGTGTTCGCGACTGAACCGATGTCACTGCCTGCGGGGCGGATCAGTGATGCCAGAAGAGGGGATCCTGGCGAGAGCGGCTGTCGCCTGCCTGCGCATACTGGCTTTCCCCTGGCCATGTACGGCGATTGCGCTTGCCGGCGGCCGGCTGGTGCTCGGTGCCGGCGAGCGTGAGCAGGTGCCTCGCTTCGCGGCTCGATGCGTCGACTTCCACCGCATGCCCCGCGTCTTGCCGCACACAAGCCCATTGGCGCTCGTGCTCGCATTGCCGCGCCTCGCCGATCAACGCGTCGCGCTGCTGCTCGCGCGTGACGAGTTCGGCCTGCATCTGTTGCGCTTCAGGGTTGCCGGGCTCGACGGCTAGCGCACTCGTGAGCGCCCTGCGTGCGGGCCAGAGGTTGTTCTTGTCGAGACTCAGACGCGCGCTGGCCAGATTGCTCGCGACCTCGGGATGCGCACTCGCATAGCGCGGCGCGGCGAGCGGATGCGAGACCACCGGCGTATTCTGCTGGGCGGCGCGGCGCTGCGCCGCGTTCGCATGCGGCAGGACGGCGGGTGGCCGATTAGTCACTGCGGCGACACTGCGGCTGCTGCCGTGAGTGCCCCGCGTGCCCTTCGACCCGCTCACGGCCCCCTGGACCACCTGTACGCCGAGCTTCGGCTCCCATTCGCCGCGATGCAGGAACGCGTAGCCGGTGAGCGCGATCGCGAGCGCGCCGAGACCCGCCCAGGCATAGCGCGGCAACCGCTTACGCTCGGCGACGTGTTCCTCGTCGATCGAAGGGTACTCGCCGTCGTAGGGCCGATTGGCGCCAAGGGCCAGGTTTGCACGCAGGCGCTCGGCTACCCCGTGCGCGCGTTCGTCCGGCAAGCCTTCGTCAGCGCCTGCGATGCGCGCGGCAGCGGCCTGTTGATTCGCTCCGCATTGGGGGCAGAGTGCAAGCGGCGCATTGAACCTGGTCCCACAGTAGGGGCATTCCGACGGATCGGAATCGTCGTGACCAGGGGTGTTGAGCATGGGAGGAGCGCGCTTTCGCTTCGATTGACGAATTGCCGCAAAACCGGTGCCTGATGTACGCACTCATTTGAATATGGGCCACTTCGCCGCGAAGATCAATCGGCGGATTCCGCCAGTTTGGCGGATACGGACAGGCGAAACGGCGGCGAGGGCGCCTTTGCCTTATCCCTTCACGCAGCCGATGATCGTGGCGATTGCAGTGGCATCCAGCGTCAAGCCGATGTGCCCCACGCCGGGTACGATCGTGACCGGCACGTGTGCGCCCGCTTCCTCGAACGCCGCCGCGTATTCGCTGGCGTGAAAAACCTCGTCGTCGGCGCCGGCCAGCACGTGCACCGGCTGCCGCGCGCCGCGTATGTCCGCGCGGTAGTCGTCGTGCGGGCGGAAATTCTGCATCAGGTTGAACGAATACTGCGGCGTGAGCTCGTCTCGGACCTCGGGCGCGAGCGCATAGGCGATCGTCGGCAGATGATTGAAGACGCGGATGCGCAAGCCGTTAAGCATAGCGAGCACGATGAGGCGAGGTATGCCGACCGAGACCCAGCCGCCGACCTCGTTGCGCGTGGTGCGCGCCTTGTGGTGCAGGAAGGGTGCGAGCAGCACGTAACGCTCGAACAGGCGCTGACGTGTACCGCCCGCAAAGCGCAGCGCAAAGCCGCCGCCGGACGAGAAGCCGACCAGCGTCCTGGGCAGCGCTGCCAGCTCGCCCGGCAGTGCGGCGAGCAGATCTTCGAGATCGTCTTCCAACTGACCGATGTAGGCAATCGTGCCCTTGCGCCCCGATTCACCGTGGCCGCGCATATCGGGCACGCAGGCCGCGTAGCCCGCGGCGGCGAACTGGCGCGCAAGCGGGTGGAGACTCGCGCTGCTTGCCGACGATCCATGGATGAGCACGACACACGCTTGTGGCGCGCCCGCCTGCGGCAGGTACGCGCGCCAGGCGAGCGACGCACCGTCTCGCGCCGGATAACGGCGCACCGCAGGAAGGTCGGAAAAGTCGACCTCCTTGAACGGCGCGTTGATCGATTCGAGCGGCTCGGGCTGCCTCGGGCCGCCCTTGGCGAGCGCGACGGCCGCGGCGGCGATGGCAGCGAGCGGAACGGCTTGCGAAGCGGCAAAGGCGCTGAGAACCACGGGTGGACCTCGTGTACGTTATGGGTTGATGGTCTTGCCGGCAGTGATGATAGCCGACTTGCCGCCCATATCATCGGGTCTCCGAAACATTATGCGCTCCGGATTGCGGTGCAGCGCGCTCAGATGAACAGCGAAATGATGCCGCCCAGTGTGATGCCCGCCGCGATCCAGCGCCCAAGCGTATAGGTGTGGTTCGGGTCGGCGGGCGCGTCGGGACGCTCGAGGCCTAGCGCGCCATAGACGAGCGATTTCACGGGCTGCGCGTTGGCCGGCGTCGATGTCGCGTCGGTTGCGTCGCTCGTGTCGGTGGCATCGCCGGTATCGCTCGTGTCGCTCGTGTCGCTCGCATCGCTCGTGTCGGCCGCGGCGTCGCCGCTGTCCGCGCTATCGTCGGTCCATGCAGCCGCGTAGCCTTGCGGCGAAATCTGCACGGCCTCGTCCTGCGATGTGGACGGCGCGACATTCGTCGATGCGTGGCTCGACTGCGTGCCGTCCCGTTCTGCCTGGTCTGAAGCCGCGCCCGCACGGAGTGTGCTCGTGTTGGCGCTACCGTTGGCGAACTGTGTCGCCGCCCCGATTTGCATGGTCGACTCCTTTCGACTTTCTTATGCCTGCAATAATCGCAGGTCCAGCGCTGAAGCGACTCACGAATAACGCCGAAAAATTCGCGATATTCCGCGGCCAATTCTTTTGCAGAGCCTGCGACAATATCGGTATCCGTAACGTCGTGCGCGTATTACCGCGCGACGTCTGTGTGATCCTCCCCACCCGCAAGAAGAAGCACGCCTCGACGTCGAATGTGGATGAAGTCTCTGCGCCTCACAAATCCGTTCACGTTCGCGAAGAGGCGAGCTTGAAGCGCCCGTCACGCCGCGAGATTTTCGAGGCGCTTTATCGCACGATCTATCTGCAAGTCCACACGCGCCTGCCCGATGCGCTCGAGCGCGATCAAAACGACGATTATTCGCAAAGCGGCGCGCAGATCGCGTGGGAGATCTGGCAGGCCGCGCACTCACACGCCATCGAGCTTGCGGCGCAGCAATGCGAGCGTCGTCAGAATCAGCACGCTCATCAGGATCACAAAGCAATCTGCCGGATTTGTGCGTGCGATATTCGCGCTCTGCAGCCGGATGCAGAGCGCGAGGATGTGACGTAAGGAACGTGCCGCTTTAACCTAGACGGGGACGGAAGCGACGAGGCGCAGGCGGTTCGCGGAACGCTTTGGATCGAGGGCGCGCGTGACTTCGGCGAGCGTGTCGCGCATGGTTTCGCGCATGGTGCCCGAAAGTTCGCCCAGTGCTGCTGCGGCGCGGCCCCGCGTGGCGGAGGCGGCTGCCGGGGCATCGGATTCCGTCGTGCGGCTCGCGCGTGCGGCACGCGTCATGCCGGCGCGCGCGGGCGGCATGCAAATGCAGCAGGCGGTGGGCTTGTGTGCGTCGCGCACGTGGCGCACGAAGCGGCCGTGGCAAACGGTGCAGCTCGACAGCGTGAGCAGGCCGCCTTCGAAGAAGCGCAGCAGCGTCCATGCCCGCGTGAAGCTCAGCACGCGCTCGGTTTCGGCGCTCTCGCAATGCTCGAGATAAAGGCGGTATGCACGCGTGAGGGCATCGAGCCGGCTGCATTTCGCTCTATCCGTAAGAAACAGATAGATGTTGTAGAAGAGCGACGCATGAATGTTCGGCAGCCATGTGAAATACCAGTCTGCCGAAAACGGCAACATGCCCTTGGGCGGCGAAGCATTCTTGAGTTCCCGATAAAGCCTGATCAAACGATTGCGCGAAAGCGTCAGTTCTTTTTCGAGCACAGGCATGCGTGCGCCCAGCTGGATCAGCTCGATTGCGCGCAGCACTTCACGCGCTTCTTCGGTCACACTGCCTTTGTACATGACGTGGTACTCCCAGGGGCAGCCGACGACCGCCACGGTGGTCCAGGCGAATGCCTGAATTCACGGGCGATTATAAAAGCGCAACAAAGAGCGTCAAGGATAATATTTGGAAAGAAACTGGAATATCTATAAAGAGAATGGCCTGTGCAGCCGATATTCAGGTGTGGATTGAAATGGGAAATAACCGCGCATTACCACGGCAATTACCTGTTCGGTGTGAATAGAAAGGTACGGTAAGAATATAAGTACAAACCGGCGGAAAATATCAGTGCGCAATGCACCGTGGATCGGAAAAAATTATTACCGCGTTTTGCGCTTTTACCTTTTCAGGCGCATCTGCCGGTAAACTGCGGCCTTTCCGAACGCATGCGACGTGCGACGTTGCAGCGGCCCGCGCGAACTGCGGGTTCCCTACATAAGCTGCCAACCGATGAATTTGTCTTTCTCCGCCTACACTTCTTCGTTCGCGCAGGCGCGTAAGCGTTTGCCTGTGGCCGCGACCGGCAACTTCAACCGCAGTGGCGGCGGCGCGCTCGACAACCCGCCGCGCCGCGCGCTGCTCAAGGGCACGGTGAGCCTGCTCGCGCTGAGCGGTTGCGCGAGCACGTTGTTGAGTGCGTGCGGCGGCGAATACACGGGAGGCGACGGCGCGCAGGATGCGCCCACGCCGGTAATCGGCTCCGTCGCGAACTTCCGCGATCTGGGCGGCGCTGCGCCTGGCTACTCGACGAGCGACGGCGCGCACGTGCGCCGCGCCTTGATTTACCGCTCCGACGCGCTCACCCCTAGCGCCGCCGACGCCGCGACGCTCGAGCGCATGGCGCTGTCCAACATCTACGATCTGCGCACGCCTGCTGAGATCGACGCGGCGCCCGACGTAACGCCCAGCACCGCCAGTTACCTCGCGCTGAATGTGCTGGGCACGCTCGAGCCGCCGTCGTTCGGGGGCATGCTGGCCGGCGAACTCGATGCGGCGATGCAAATGCATTGGCGCATGCTCGTGACAGGCCGCACGCAATGCTCGATCTACGGAGCGCTGCTCGAACACATCGCGGATGCACCGGGGCCGCTGCTCATCACGGGTGGCACAGGCGTGGACGTGGCGGGCTGGGCGTGCGCCCTGTTGCTGCTGATCGCAAACGTGCCGCTCGAAATCATCGTGAAGGATTTCATGCTGACCGATGCGTGGCGCTCGACGGGTGTGGATTCGACCAATCTCACGCCGCCCGTGCAGGCCAGCTATCTGCAGGCCGCGTTCGACGCGGTGCAGGGCAGCTACGGCGACCTCAACCGGTATCTCACCGCGGGTCTCGGCCTTGCGTCCGACACGGTGAATCGTCTGCGCGGCCGGCTCGTGGTCTGAGCGGCGCGCAGCGCTGAATCAACAGGTAATCCGAGCGGGCTTACACAGCGGAGCGTGCATCGGCCGGCAGCGCGATACGCACGCGCAGCCCGCCTTCGGGGTGATTGGTCAGCTCGCAGCGGCCACCCTGATTGCGCGTGAGGCGCGTCACGATGGCGAGACCCAGCCCGCAATGGCCTTCGCCGCCGCGCGCTTCGTCAAGGCGTACGAAGGGTTTGAGCGCTGCGGCCACGCGCTCGGGCGGGATGCCGGGGCCATGATCGCGCACTTCGATGATCCACTGCGTGCCTTCGCGGCGCGTGGCGATTTCCACGGGCGGCACGCCGTGTTCGAGCGCATTGTCGACGAGATTCGACACGAGCCGGTCGAGCAGCGTGCGCGGCAGCCTGAACGCCGAGCCCGCGCGCAGATCGAGCCTGAAGAGCGCATCGTCGTCATCGCCTGCATCGGAAAAGAACTGCTCGCGCAGCAGCGCATCGACATCCACCTCGGGACCCGATTCGGGCCGCTGGCGGGCAAATTCCAGGAACTGCTGGACGATGTCGTTCAGCGAATCGACTTCGCGGATGAGCTGTTCGCGCTCGCGCTCGGAGCCCATCATGCTTGCACGCAGCTTCAGGCGCGTGAGCGGCGACTTCAGATCGTGGGCGACGCCCGCGAGCATGACGGCCTGATCGTCGTCGGCTTCGTTGAGCTGCTTCATCATGCCGTTGAATGAGCCGATCAGTTCGCGCAATTCGCGCGGCCCGTGCTGCTTGACGGGCGCGGGACGATGGCCGGTGCCGAATGCGCGCGCGGCCTGGGCCACGAGCGAAAGCGGCCGTTGCATCTGCCACATGGCGAGTAGCGCGAGCAGCAGCGAAATGGCGAGCATCGAACCGAACAGCGGCAGCAGGTTTCGCGGTGGCGGCAGATCGACGGGCGCGACGATCCACGTTGGCTGCCCCGCGAAACGCACCCACAGGGCTTCGCGATGGCGCAGGTCGGCGAGAATCTCGGTGCCGGGCGGCAAATCGCGCAGGAGTTGCTTGCGCAAGTCGGCAAGCGGCTCGCGTTTGGGCACTTCGAGCCGCACATCGGCGGGCATGTTCCAGGTGGGCACGAGATGCACGCGCAGGGCTGGCGCGAGGTCCATCTCGTTAGGGGGCGTGCTGGGTGCCGCGCTCGTCGCCGTACCGGGCGCTGCGCTGGTTGCCGCGTGCAGCATGAGCAGCAGACCGCGCTCGAAGCCTTCCACTTCGTGGCGGCGCGGCTGCGGCGCGAACACGATGAACCAGCATGCCTGAATGGCGAACAGCAGGAGCGCGGACATCAGCGCCATGCGTCCGAACAGCGTATTCAACGGATTGTTCATGCAATTACGCGTTCAGGCTGCGGCCGCTGTCGTCTGCTGGGGGGTTGCCTGCGTCGCCTTCGATGCCGACCCCGCTCTGCGGCACGAACACGTAGCCTTTGCCTCGCAGGGTCTGCACGTAGCGCGGCTGTGCGGGATTGTCTTCGATCACGCGGCGCAGGCGCCAGACCGGTACATCGAGGCTGCGCTCGTTGAATTCGAGGCCGTCTGCGTGGAGCAGGTCGTGAATCAGCACGCGTGAAAGCACGCGATACGGATGCTCCGTGAAAATCTTCAGGAGGACGAACTCACTGCTGCGCAATGGCACGCGCTTGCCGTCGCGTTCGAGCGTGCGCGCCATGAAATCGAGCTCGAAATCGCCGAAGCGGTAGCGTTCGCGCGCCACGGGTGCGCCCGCGGGGCCGTTGCCGCGCCTGCGCAGCACGGTCTGGATACGCAGCAGCAATTCCTGCGGATCGAAGGGCTTGGCGACGTAGTCGTCCGCGCCCAGCGTGAGACCCGCAATGCGGTCGCCCACCGCGCCGCGTGCGGAGGCGAAGATCACCGGAATGTTGTCGCCCTGCGCGCGCAAGGCGGCGAGGGCGCGCAAGCCGTCCGTGCGCGGCATCATGACGTCGAGCACGACGACCGATGGCCGCTCGCGTTCCAGCCGAGCGCCGAGATGCGTGCCGTCGTGGAGGACCGAGGCCTCGAAACCATTGGCCCGAAGAAAGCTGGAGAGGAGATCGCGCACGACCGGATCGTCGTCGACGATGAGAACGTGTTGACTCATCGCCGTATTTTATTTGATATCGACAACCGGCAGAACAGCGCGCGACCGCAGATTTCTTGCCGTAGCTTACATGGCGTGTTACTTCATGGCGACGGCGCCTGGCTCGATGGCTGCCTGCGTAGCGTGCGCGGATTCCGTCGACGCGACGGATGCGCAGTTGAGTGCGCTCGCCTGGTCCGCCGGCTTCGCGGCTGCTTCATTGGCCGCGGGGCTCGCGGGCTGTGCGGCCGGCGCGTCGATGGATGCCATGCCTGCCGCTTTGGCGAACGCCGAGTTCGCGCCAGCCATTTTCGCGGTCATCGCCGAAACGTCACCCGTCGGGGCGACATCCTTTTGGGGCAGGCCATGCGCGTGTGCCTGCGCTTGCGCTTGCGCGAGTCGCGTCTGGCGCGCGTCGGCGGCCACGCCGCTCGGCATCTTTTGCAGGTGCAGCGACGCATCGGCTTCGGCACCCGCGACCTTCGCGCCCGCCTTCTTCACACTTTTCGTGCTGTCCGCAGAGGGCGCGGCCGCTGCGCTATCGTCCTTCGGCGCGGGCGGGATGCCGTGCATTTCGAGCACGGCGTCTTGTGCCGACGGGGCGAGGTGCTGGTCGACGACGCCTTCCTTCACGCGGCGCGCGGCAGCCTGCTTGCCATGCTTGAGATCGCCTTCGAGTTCGGCGATGCGGCGGTCGTACCAGTCCGTCACACACGCCTTGTCCTTGCAGTTGTGCTGGCGCCATTGCCACTGGCTCACGCGGTCGGCTTCGAGCGCGGTGGTGTCGGTGCTCGCGTCGAACGCGCTGCGATAGAGCGCGGCGAGTTTGTCGTCGAGCGCGGAGAGCGTCGGATCGTTGCACACGAGCCGCTCAGAGGCGGACGCGTTATGCGGGCAGTGAAAGCTTGCAGCGTGCGCGAACGGCGAGCCAGCGAGCGACGCGAACAGCGCGATCGCAGCAGCGTTCAGGCCGCGCTTCAAGAAGTGGGCGCGACGGATTTTCGGTTCTCGGTTCATGGCAGCCATGATGATGTTGAAAGAGCAGGAGAAAGACAGGAACAGCGTGTGGCTCGTCCGGCGTCGCAAAGGCGCGAGGCGCCGCAGTGAGAACCGCAGTGAGAACGATAGCGCGGCGGTGAATCCGCAATGTCTCGCTCAGCGGGGAGAATGCAGGAGCGCTTACGAAACATTACACGCGCAGCCGCCCGCGGTCGTGACCGAAGGTCGTTGAGCGCTTGTGGTGCGCGCCTCCGCGTTGAAACGGCGCACACGAGTGCCGTTCAACGCCTTACCAGGCGGGAGGTTTTTGAAGAAGTGGAAAGTGGCATTCAACATTGACCGATGTCCCGGCCATCGCGCGCATCGCTTTGCGCCGATCATGCGTGGCGAGTCCTGCAGGGAATGTGTCATGTTCCGCGCAGCCCATCAACGCATCGGGTATCCGCTCCCATGCCACATGAAATCGTGTCATACGTCAGCCGTGCGAGGGCGCGCGCGGTGAAACTCGGCGCCCCGTGCGCCGCGGCGCTTGCGCTCAACGGCTGTGCATGGACGCTCATCACCGCGGCCGATGCGACCGGCTCCGTGATCCAGGCGGGCTACGCAGTCGCGTCGAATTACTCCTCGCCTAAATTCGTGTCGGGCCGGCCGGTCAATCTCAGTTCGATCTGCATCGAGAACAATCCCATGGTCACGTCGGGAGACTTCGTGCCATCGCTGCAGCTCGTGCTCGCGCAGCGCGGCGTGACTTCGGACGTCTACGGCGCCGGAACCGAGCCGGTGAGTTGTGAAGGACGCCTCGTGTATAACGCATCGATCGAATTCGGCAAGCCGACGTTCAGCGACGAAAGCCGGGCCTATCTTTCGACAATCAATCTGACGATCTTCATGCACAATCATATTGCCGTTACGGGGCGTTACGAAGTGCACGGCCTTGGCACCGACCGCTATTCGAGCGCGGCGGTGAAGCTCAAGGGGCTGTTGGACAGCATGGTGGTCGACCAGACGCAATTGGGCAATTCATTCCAGTCCGCTTCGAGCGACCAGTAAAACGGGTGTCCCACGCGAGGCGTGGGAAAGGATTGGTAAGGCTGCGGGCCTGTACCGGCTCGTTCTCGTCCCTTACGATTTACGCATGGCAAATAATATCTTTCTCGTCGACGACGATCCGGTCGTGCGCGACGTCACGGCCGAATATCTGCAGATGCGCGGCTTTACTGTCACGACGCTGCCTTCCGTGCGCGCGATGCAGGAGCGGCTGCGCTCCGAGCGGCCGCAGGTTGTCGTGCTCGATATCATGATGCCGGAAGTGGATGGCATCAGCGCGCTGCGCGCTTTGCGGGAAAGCGGCGACGACTTGCCGGTCATCATGCTCACCGCGCGTAACGAAGTGATCGACCGCGTGCTGGGCCTCGAATTCGGCGCCGACGACTACGTGGGCAAGCCGTTCGATCCGGGCGAGCTGGTGGCGCGCATTCGTTCAGTGATGCGCCGGCGCAGCATATCGAATCTCACGGGCGCGCCGGAGAGCCGGGAATCGTTTCGCTTCGGCCCTTTTGAACTCGATTTTCGTTCGCGCGAGTTGTATCGCGACGAAGTTCGCATGCCGCTGCGTTCCAGTGAATTCGCGTTTCTCAAGCTATTCGTCAATCACTCGATGACGATTCTTTCGCGTGAGCGCATTATTGAAATCGTGTATGGGGAGGCGGGGCGGTATCGGAACCGCAGTCTCGATGTCGCGATCTGGCGTTTGCGGCGGCTCATAGAAACCGATCCTTCTGAACCGCGGTATCTTCAGACTGTTTGGGGGCATGGGTATGTGTTTGTGCCGGACGGTGAGGTGGGGTTTGCCGAGCGGTTTGGTGAACATGCTGCTCGGGAGCCGGCCGGTGAAGGCGGCAGTGAATATGCCGATGAGTTTGAAGGTGAAATGCCTGATGATGAGGAGGACTGACCGGATTTTTTTGTGCTTTTCTTTAAACCGTTGGCCTTTTCTTGTTTTCGCGGTGGTATGCATGCGTTGCCCCTGTGCGGGGCGGCACCTACTTTCTTTGCGGCGGCAAAGAAAGTAGGCAAAGAAAGCCGCTCAAACCGCTAATGCCTGCCACAGTTCACATCTCGCCATAAATGGTGAATGGCTCCGGAGCGTCTGTCACCTCGCGCCTTCAAAGGTAGTGACAAGGCGCTCATCCTTCCGGCGGCGCTGCGCGCGCCGAAGGGCATAACCCAACACCAGCGGGGCGCGTGCATTCTCGCGAACCTTGGCAATACCCCTTGGTTTCCCATGCAGACCCAACCGCAGCGAGCGCAGCGAGCAGCGGGATGAATGACTGCCTTGTCACTCACTTGGGTGGTGCGAGGCGACAGACGCTCCGGAGCCATTCACCATTAGTGGTGCGATGTGAACCGTGGCAGGCGCTAGCGGTGTGAGCGGCTTTCTTTGCCTACTTTCTTTGCCGCCGCAAAGAAAGTAGGTGCCGCCCCGCACAGGGGCAACGCATGCATACCGACGCGAAAACAAGAAAACAAGAAAACAAGAAAACAAGAAAACAAGAAAACAAGAAAACAAGAAAACAAGAAAACAAGAAAACAAGAAAACAAGAAAACAAGAAAACACAAAAGCAAAAACAATCAAAACGTCAGCACACTAAGAAACATACGCTGCAACCACCCAACAGTAGTCGCATCATTCAGCAACCCACGCCCCACCTGCTCGATCCGGGCATTAGCAATCTTCCCCGACTCAACGTAATTATCGGCTTCGACATCGTTAGGATTAACGATCCCGGAAAGCCGCAACCGTTGATGCTCACCGCTCATCGCGATAATCTTCTCGCCGGACACAACCAGATTACCCGTAGGCGTCTTGCTGATGACCGTGACGGCCAGCGTGCCGGTCATGTCGCTCGAAAGCGTGTGACTGCCGCTGCCGTTGAACGAAGTCGAAGCCGAGCCGATATTGAACAGGCGCGCAAGTCGCGCCGCCGCGCCGGTCGACTGGTCAGCGGCTGTGGCCGTGATGTTGCTGTCGCGCTTCGCAGCCGCATTCGCGACATCGTTGCCGCTATAGGTTTCGGAAAGCCGGATTGTGAGCACGTCGCCGATTCGCTGCGCCCGCGGTGTTTCGTACAGCGAGATGGCGGTGCCCGACTGATAGATCGCGCCGCTGGTGTTGACGTTCAGCAGCGGTTCCGCGAGCGGCGGCGTCATCGGCGTGTTGACGATCGACTCCGGCGTCGCGCAGCCAGCCAGCGCCGCGCCGAGCGACGCGCACAGCAACACGTGCCGCAAGCTTTTCGAACGAGTCGTCCGGCATGCGCTGGACATTGAGGATTCCGATTGATCGTAGGGCATGGCGGTCGGTCGGGTGCAAGAGTGATTCATCGGATTTGGCGAATCCAGCGAAGTCAGCAGATTCGTCGAGTTCGTTCTGGCGACGGGTTGGCGGGCATCGTTTCAGCCTTCGTCGAACTGGCTCAGCTTGAGCGTCTTCTCGCTGCCTCTGCCGCGCAGCGTGGCGGGCTTGAGCAGGTAGGTGAGCGTCGCGCGCTGGCTGTCGGGCAGCAGGCAGATGGTGATCGTGCTCGATGCGTTCTCCCAGACGAGCAGCGGCAGCGAAGACGCGCCGAGCACGCGCGGCGCGCCGTAGCGCGAGGCGAGCAGATTGCGCAGGTCGAATGCCGTTGTCGAGTCCACGACGAACGACATTTCATAGAGCCGCAGCGGGTCGCCCGCCGATGCGTGCGCAAAGCGCAGGATATGGTCCACCGCGGGCACGCCGTCCACGACGGCGCGCGAGGGCGTCCAGCCTTGCGCCGTATGGTGAGCCCACCGGCAAGCGACCGTCTGGCTCGTGTAACTCTTGACCATCATGCCGATGTCGCTGCCCGCGATGTCGGTCTCGCAAAGCAGTTCGCTCTCGTGCGGCGTTGCGCGCACCATGTCCGTTTGCCGTAGCGCGCTCAGCGGCGTACCGAGCACAATGCCGCGAAACGCAAAGGGCGATTCATCCGGCGCCGGAACGCGCGGACGGGTGGGCGGTGAAACGGGCGACGGCCGCCGTTTTCTGGGTGGTGCCGCGGGCGGTTTCGCTGCGCTTGCCTCATGCACCGCGTTCGCGGTAATCAATGCGCTCGGCGGGCTCGCCGGCGCGGGGGCCTGCGGCGCGACGTACATTTGCACGCGCCCTTCGTAGTGCGTGTCCGCATGCGCGGGCGAGAGCGGCGCGGCCAGGTATGCGCCGCTCAAAGCGCAAGCGATCAATGACGCCCGTTTCATCGGCTAAACCTCGATCAGTCGACCGCCGCCGCGCACGCGTCGAACGGCACGGCTGCGGGATGGCCGACCAGCGGCACGATCTTCAGCGTGGCCGATGCGACCCGGCATGGAAAGGCCACCACGGCGCAGCCGTCGAGCGGCAGAGCCAGGCAGGCGAGGGCAATGGCCGACGCGGCGCGCGCCAGATGCGTTGACAACCGGGGTGTCAGGCACATGGGCGAGCGCTGCGTCGACGGCTCCCGTGACAGCGAAGTGGTCATGCCGAAGTGTTGATGTTGTGGCCGAGCGGACCGATCGGTGGGGCCGGATTCACGGTTTCCTGCTGCGGAAAGGGGTTACCGGCGGTACCTCCCGTGCTGGAGTTCCTGGTGTTGCGGTTTTCGCCCAGCGTCGTCAACGAGGACGTGTGCGCGATGTTGCTCGAACCGATAGGGCTGGTCATGATGGGCCTCCTTGGCGCAATGGAACAAAAAAGGGGCGCGCCGAGAAGGGGGAAGCGCGCCCCGCCTTACGCCGATCGGGGGGCAATCGACGTGCGGCGAGGCAAATCTTCGCTTCCAGAGCGTGTGCATGAAGCGGGAATCAGCGTGGCCTTTGGCCAATCGCTTACGAGTCCTTCCAGGGGTATACGAATGTGCAAGTTGGAAAGGCGGGAATTCGGCGGGGAGCCGCTGACGAGGCGCAGAACTAGGTTGGAACCGAAGGAAATCCGCAAACGCGATTTGCGCGCGGCGTGTGAGGGGTGGGGAGGACGAGAAAGGTGAGGCGAGCGCACGTTCCCAGGCTGGCTGCCTGGCTCAGCAGCCTGGGTGAAAGCAAAATAAGGTGGAAGCAGGCGGCGTCAAACCCTCTTCATGCGTTCCCAGCCGTGCCGCACGGCCGCCTTAAATCTTTCCCAGCCGCTTTCCGGGTAGCGCGACTCCCAATCCTCGCGAGCACTCGGCTCAATGCCTTGCCAGTCGTGTCCGCGATACCGCTCATCCTGGCTGAGCGTTGCGCCGTGCTCGTAGGCTGCGCAATATTCTTCGTAGGACATGCCGGAGTCCGCGTAATTTGCGTCATAGACTTTGCGGACTTCCGTCTCGTCGGATCCGTCGTCGAGCGGGGTGCCCATGACGGGATCCCCTACGAGGCCTCTCGCCGATGTCTGTGGCGCATTGGCCGCGGTCTGTGGCGCATTGGCCGTGCTGGAGGTCCGTTCGGGTTCCGTCGCTGTGAGCGTGGAGACCTGCTGCATGCCGCTGACTACAGTTGGCACTGCAGATGAATAGGCGGCGTGCCGTGTTTCGGCGGGCGCTTCGGGCGACGTCTGGTGAAAATTGCCGGCCGCGCGAGCCGTACTCCTGGAGGGTGCAATGCCCGACGAAGCTTGGTGCCAGGCACGGCTGCGTTCCTCGATGTCCGCTGCACCCGCGCTGCGCATCACATCGCGGGCCAGATTTACCTGCATTTCGGAAACGTCTGCACTGACGACGGTTCCGCCTCGACGGATGAACTCCCGGTAATCTTCGGTCACCGGCGGATACGCGCCGGGCGTGAAGAGCCGCGCGAACAAGCGTTCGAGCTGATCGAATACCGGCATGCGTTGCTCAGTATCGCTCGCGCCCGCTGCATACACCCTCGGTCCTTTTTCCACCGGGGCCTCCATCGACATTGAGTAAATGGCGATATCGGCTTGCGCGACGCCTGCGTCGCCTAGTGCCTTTTGCGCGGAACATGCGCTCCCATAGCTGTCGTAGACGCCCAATACGGTTTGCCTCATGACTGTCTCCCTTCGCTTTCGACGGGCGGTGCCGCCGCGTACGAGGCGTGGGCGCAACGGTCATGCCCGATTGCGGAACTGGCGATACGGGCGATCTGGCACCCCGGGGAAGACGTCCGATTCAGGTGCAATCGGCACAACGCGGCAATCCATGCCAACGCGCGCCTGCGCTCGTCAAGGCGCGATCGTATAACGCAGGATCCGGTCGCGCGACTGCTCGAGCAGGCGCGTCATCGCAGCCGCCGCAGCGTCGGCTTCGCGCGCGACGATGTGCCGGCGCACGGCATCGTGCAGTTCGAGATCTTCGCTAGGTTTCGCGGCCTGGCGCTGCATCATTTCCGACGACACGCGCAGCGCGGCCTTGATGGCGTTGCCGATCGTGATGAACATGCCGTTCTGCGAGGCCGTGATGATGGCGAGGTGGAACTCGAGATTCGCGTCGGCGGCCGCGCGTATGTCCGAGGCGCCATGCTGGGCAGACTGGCCGTAAGCGCTAGCCAATTCCAGGTAGCGGCGCTCGATGATCTGGAAGGTCTCTTCCTTGCCGTGGCGTGCGGCGAGAAAGCTCGCGCGCGGCTCGAAGCAGATGCGCATTTCGAAGATGTCTTCGACGATCTTCGAGTCGAACTGCGCATTGAGGCGCCACGCGAGCACATCGCGGTCGAGCAGGTTCCAGTCGGAGAAGGGCAGGACACGTGTGCCGATCTTGGGCGAAACGGCAATGAGCCGTTTGCCCGCCAACTGCTTGATCGCTTCGCGCAGGGTGGTGCGGCTCACGCCGTACGCGCTGCACAGTTCGCTTTCGACCGGCAGCGCGTCGCCGGGCGCAAACTCGCCCGAGACCACGCGCATGCCGATAATCTTGGCGATCTGCGTTGTTATATTGCCAACGATCGGTTCGCGCTCGAACATCACTTCCCCTTCATGGACGTCGTGCACAGCGTGTCCGTGCTGTGTTATCGGGCAGTCGTCACAATCACGTTCCACGAGCCCGGTTTGAGCTTCGCGCGCACGCGTTCCCCCTCGACCGTCACGGCGTTGTTCACTGCCGGCGCCACCGTCGTTGGCGCTTCCACCGTGTTCACCGCTTTCATGTTGGCATGATACAACTCGAGCGCGTGATCGAGCGTACGTTCCTTGCCGAGCCCGCGCAGCTCGACATCGAGTTCCATTTCGTCGCTCAGGTGGCGGTTGAGCGCGAAGAGGGTCGTCGTGCCCGTGACGCGATCGTCCACCACCGCTGCGCAAAGATAGGGGATCTCCGGAAAGGTTTCCGCTTCATAGGTGGGAGAATCGATCACCGGTTTGAGCACGCGGCCATGGCCGAATTTCGAGGCCTGAGCGAACGGATGGAAGATGGTCTGGCGCCAAGCGCGGCCGCCAGGCTCCGTCATGATCGGCCCGATCACGTTGACGAGTTGTGCGAGACAGGCGGTCTTCACGCGGTCCGAATTGTTCATCATGGTGATCAGCGCGCCGCCCACCACGAGCGCGTCTTCGTGGTTGTAGACCTCCTCGATCAGCCGTGGCGCCTCGGGCCAGCCCGGCTTGCGCAGGTCGTTGATGGTGCGCGCCTTGTACCAGACATTCCATTCGTCGAATGAAAGCATGATGCGCTTGGACGAATGCTTGCGCGCGGCCACGCTGTCCGCCACCGAGACGATTTCCTTGATAAATAGATCCATCACTTCGATGTTGCCGAAGAATTCCGCGGTCGAATCGCGCCGGTTCTCGAAGTAAGTATGTAGCGAAATGAAATCGACCTGCTCGAAGCAATGGTCGAGCACGCGGTCCTCCCACGCGCCGTAGGTGGGCATTTCGTGCGTGGAGGAACCGCACGCGGCGAGCTGAATGGTCGGGTCGACCGAGCGCATGAGCTTGGCCGTCTCGAGCGCGGCGCGCCCATATTCTTCGGCGGTCTTGCGGCAGATCTGCCACGGGCCGTCCATTTCATTGCCGAGACACCAGAATTTGATGTCGTGGGGCTGTTCATAGCCGTGCTCGCGGCGCAGGTCGGAGAGCGCCGTGCCGCCTGGATGATTGCAGTATTCGACGAAGCGACGCGCTTCGTCGGGGCCGCGCGTGCCGAGGTTCACGCCGTACATGGGTTCGATGTCGAGCGAGCGGCACCATTCGATGAATTCGTTCGTGCCGAACTGGTTGGTTTCGGTGGAGTACCACGCGAGATCGAGCCGGCGCGGGCGTTTTTCGCGCGGTCCCACGCCGTCTTCCCAGTTGTAGCCCGAGAGGAAATTGCCGCCAGGGTAACGCACGATGGTCGGGCCGAGTTCGCGCGTGAGCGCCATCACGTCCTTGCGGTAGCCGCGCTCGTCGGCGTCCGGATGGCCGGGCTCGAAGATGCCGGTATAGACGCAGCGGCCCATGTGCTCGACGAAGACGCCGAACAGGCGCCGGTCTAGCTCGGAAATGACGAAGTCGCGGTCGACGATGAGGCGGGAAGCGATCATGGTGTTCCTCTATCCATCCTGTAGCGGTGTGAAGTGAGGCGGCCGCGCCGGGCGGGCGCGGACCTACCGTGGCGTTATCGCGCGAGCAGGGCGTTGGTGCGTTGTTCGGCTTCCTTTTGCACGTCGGCGACCGACTTGCCGGTCGAGAGCATGTTGCTGATCTCTTCGCCCACGATCTGCTGGATTGCGAACTGGCGCGGCACCGTGTTCGGCAGTGCGTAACCGGTGGTGGAGATTTCCTTGATTTCGGCGCGATGCGGCAGCGCGTTGAACGTGGCGCTCGTGATGATCGACTGGCGCGCGGGCAGATGGCCGGTGCGCGCCCAGTCGCCATCGTGGTCGTAAAGGAACTTGAGGAAGACGAGCGCGGCGTGGCGCGTCTTTTCGTCCTTTGCGCCGCCCTTGAGCATGACCCACGAATGGCCGTCTGCCCAGACCGCCTTCTTCTGATACAGATTCGGGAACGGCACCACGTCGTAGCCATTCGCGAGCGGGGAATCGGGCTTCTTCGCGAGATTCGTGAAGTCCTCGATCATCCACGTGCCGACCATCAGCACGCCGGCCTTGCCGTTCTCGAACGCCTGGTTGGCGGCGCCATAGTCGAGCCCCGGCGTGACGTCGCCCGCCTTCATGAGCTTGTCGTAGAGCGTGAGCGCGTTGGCGGCTGCCGGCGTGTGCATGTCGATCTTCGTCGGGCCGGCGGGGAACAGCGTGCCATTTTGCTGATAGACCCACGTGTCGAACGTGCGCGTTTGCGCGGCCGATTCATTGGCGATCGGCACGGCGAAGTAGGGCAGACCCGTCTTGTCCTTGAACTGCTTCGCCTGCGCGAGCAGTTCGTCGGGCGTTTTCGGCAGGATGGGCTTGCCGCTCGCGTCGACGAGTCCCGCCTTCTTGAACAGGTTGACGTTGATGTGCCAGAGCCACGAATGCGTGTCGAACGGCAGCGCATAGGTCTTACCGCCGAACGTCACGGCGCGGTGGGCCTGGGGCGTGAAATCGTTGGTGTCCACGCCGACCGACTTGAAGCCGTCGTCGAGCGGCTCGACCAGATTGCGCTTCACGTAGTCGCCCAGGACCGCCTCGTGCATGACCGAGATGGTCGGCACGTCGCGGCTCAGAATGCGCGCATCGATTTGCGTATAGTAGGGCGCCCACTCGATGATCTGCGGCTTGACGACGATGTCTTCCTTATTCGTCGCGTTGAACTGGTTCACGAGCGTCGTGATGATGCCGCATTCGCCCGAGGCCTGGCTCACGTCATTGACCTTGCCGTATTCGGCGTCGCAGGCGCCGAAAAAGCGTGACAGTGTGATTTCCGTTTTGGCGTGGGCCGGCGCGGTCAAGGTCGCCGCGAGGCCGAGCGCAGCCAGCGTGAGTACGCCGCGCACCAACGATCTTCTCATGTCTCTCTCCTGTGCTAGACCCCGCTGGCGCGTTGTTCACGTGCTACCAGTGGATCGTTTGTTTGTACTGCGAATCAATGGGCGACCGGCCGATGTATGATTCGGTGTCACCGCCTACCGAACTGCGGTGCCGGCTACGGCCGCCACGATGTACTTCTGGAAGAACAGATACAGCACGAAGATGGGCAAGCCGGCGAAGACGGCCTGCGCCATGAGGTAGCCGATGCCTTCGGACTGCGCGAAATTGCCTTGCGTGGAGGCGAGCCCGATCGTCAGCGTGTACATCTCTGGCTTGGACGCGGAGACGAGCGGCCAGAGATAGTCGTTCCACGCACTGAGAAACGTGAAGATGGCGAGCGTAGCCTGCGCCGGCAGCGAAAGCGGCAGCACGACGCGCCAGAACACCTTGAAGCGCGAGGCATTGTCGAGCAACGCGGCCTCCTCGATCTCGATGGGCACGGCCTTGAAGTACTGCGTCATGAGATAGACGCCGAACGGCGAGGCAAGGCGCGGCAGGATCAGCGCGCCATAGGTGTTGTGCCAGTCGAGCGTGGCGAAGATATGGTGCAGCGGAATCACGAGCGCCTGTTCGGGCACCGCGAGTCCGCAAAGGCAAAGCACGTAGATATAACGCTTGCCGGGAAACTCGGTGCGCGCGAAGCCATAGCCAGCGAGCGAGGCGATCACGAGCGTGAGCAGCGTCTGGCCGATCGAAACGATGAGGCTGTTGACGAGCCACCCGCCCACCGCCGAGGTGTTGAGGATGTTCGTGTAGTTCTGCAGCGTGAAGGGCGGCGAGAAGAGCACGTCGGTGTGCCGTTCGAGAAATGCATTCGGCTTGAACGAGAGGCACAGCACCCAGACGAGCGGGGTGATCCAGAAAAGCGCGAGCACGACCACGGCGCCCAGCATCAGGCAGTCGCCCATGCGGCCCGTCAGCGAACCGCGGGAGCGGGTTTCGAAAGCGAGCGTGCTCATACCCTCTCCTTCTTGCGCAGAAGCCAGGCCTGTGCAACCACGCCGATCAGCATCAGCGCGAACAGGACTTGCGCCGCCGCTGCGGAATAGCCGAACGACCATTGGCGGAAGCCGGTTTCGTAGATGAATTGCACGAGCGGTCGCGTGGAATTGTTCGGGCCGCCGTCCGTGAGCAACTGGGCCTGGCCGAACAACTGAAACTGCAGCACGGCTTCGATCACCGCCACGAGCGCAACGGTGCGCCAGATGGAAGGCAACGTGATCTTCGTGAACGTGCGCCAGCGCGAGGCGCTGTCGAGCGCCGCGGCCTCGTAGAGTTCCTGCGGAATCTGCTGGAGCGCGGCCAGGAACAGCATCATCGGCAGGCCCATGATCCACCAGACCGTGACGACGGCGATGGCGGGCAGCGCGGTGGCCTCGTGCATCAACGGAACGAATTCCGGCAAATGGAGCGCGTGGCTCAGGTCGGCGAGCAGGCCGTTGCCGGGCATCATCACGAGTTTCCAGACCAGCGTGACGATTGTGACCGATAACACGGAAGAGCCGAAAAAGAGCGCGCGCAGCGCGGCGCCGAAGCGCCCTGGCCGGTTCAGCACCAGCGCGAGCGCGAGGCCGAGCAGCACGAACACGGGAACCGTGAGGATGACGAAGTAGAACGTGTTGCGCAGCGCGCCGCGGAAGATCGGGTCGAGGGTGAGGTCGAGATAGTTGCGAATGCCGATGAATTCGCTCGTGCCGGCGAGCAAATCCACGCGTTGCAGGCTGAGCCACCAGCCAAAGCACAGCGGAACGATCAGCAACAGGACGTAGACGATCACGAAGGGCAGCACGAACAGCGCGTTGGACCACGGCGCCCGCAGGTTGCGCCGCCGGCCCTTGCGCGATTGCGCAAGCCGCATGGCGAGCGAGCGGTTAGAGGCCATGCCAGGCCTTGCCAGTTTCATCGAACACATGCAGGTGGGCTGCGTCGAGACTCATGCGGATGGTGTCGCCCGTCTCGATTTCGAGCTCGCGTGCGCGCGGCAATTCGGCCACGAGCAATTGACCGTTGGGCATGCTCACATGCGCGAGCGAGCGGTCGCCCAGCCGTTCGATGACTTCGGCGCGGCCGACCAGCGGCCCTTGCGGGTCCAGCAGCACGTGTTCGGCACGCACGCCCAGCGTGAGCTTGCCTGCTGGCAGCCTCGCCGCGGCAATCGCGGTGGGCGCCTCAACGCCATCGAACGGCAGAGCGACGATTAGCCGGCCCCCGTTGTCGCCAACGCGCTCGACATCGATGAAGTTCATGGCCGGCGTGCCGATGAAGCCCGCGACGAAGCGCGTGGCGGGCCGCTTGTAGATGTCGAGCGGTGCGCCGATCTGCTCGATACGCCCGCGGTTCATGACGACGATGCGCGTGGCGAGCGTCATGGCCTCCACCTGATCGTGCGTGACGAACACCATGGTGGAGTGCAGGCGCTGATGAATGCGCGCGAGCTCGAGCCGCGTGCGGGTGCGCAACGCGGCGTCGAGGTTGGAGAGTGGCTCGTCGAAGAGAAATGCTGCGGGTTCCTTGACGACGGCGCGGCCGATGGCGACGCGCTGGCGCTGGCCGCCCGAAAGCTGGGCAGGGCGGCGCTGCAGCAGCGGGCTGAGTTCGAGCATGCGCGCGGCCTCGTTGATGCGCTGGTCGACTTCGCCCGCGCTCACGCCGGTATTGCGCAGGCCGAACGCCATGTTGTCGTACACGGTCATGTGTGGGTAGAGCGCGTAGTGCTGGAACACCATCGCCACGCCGCGCTTGCCTGGCGGCTGGTCGTTCACGCGCCGCTCGCCAATGTTGATCTGACCGTCGCTCACGGTTTCGAGGCCGGCGATCATGCGCAGCAAGGTGGATTTCCCGCAACCCGAAGGGCCGAGGAAGACGAGGAACTCACCGGATTGAATGTCGAGGTCGAGGCCGGTGATCACCTCGGTTTCGCCATACCGCTTCGTTACGCCGCTCAGTCGGATGCCCGTCACGGTGCCTCCTGTGGAGTAGTCTCGTACCGCCGCATACAGTGCGTTGATATTATGAAAAGAGTGGCGTGCTAACCCATTCGTGTAAACACTTAATCATTCGACGTCCCAAATAATGGGTTTATGCGTATTGCGTCGAAGGGGAGGGTGATTGCGTGAGCGTATTCGCGAGGCAAAAAAATACCCGCACGAGGCGGGCAAGAGGTTTGAGGAGACACCAAGAGAGGACGCAGGGGCGCCCTCGATGCAAACTGTAGCCTGTGCCGCGGCATTCCACACCTATCAGAACGGAGAGGGCTAGCGAAATGTCTGCGTAAGTAGATCGCGTGAATATTAATTTGGAATACTGAGAGCATTAATGCGGAAACGGGATCTGCTGGAACATCCGTGACAGAGCGCGGGCTCTGCCCGTTGACATCGTTTCCGCAACGTTGTCGCCCATTAAGCCCAAAGCGAGCCAGACTCAATGCGACGAAACATATATCGCATCCGCTAACGGCTCCGGAATGGCAAAGCTCGCGCGCATCCGCTTCGTTTCCGCTGCAGGCGTCAGGCCGAAGAGTCTTTTGAACTCCCTGCTGAACTGGGATGCACTTGTGTAACCCACTGCGAGGCTCGCTGCTTCGGCGGTCAGGTCCTGGCGGAGCATCAACAGACGAGCCTGATGCAAACGCGTCGACTTGACGTACTGCATAGGCGAAACCTGTGTGATCGCCTTGAAGTGGCTATGGAAGCTCGGAACGCTCATGCCCGCTTCTTGCGCCAACTGCATCACGTCCAGCGGCTTTGCATAGCCGGCATGGATCAGGCGTAGCGATCTGCCAATTCGGCCGAACTGACCGCGCATCGCCAAAGCCTCGCGCATCGAACCGCCTTGTGCGCCTGTGAGCACCCGGAAATAGAGTTCGCGCAGCAGGCACGGGCCCAATACTGCGGCTTCGAGAGGCCGATGCATCGCTTCGAGCAAGCGCAGCACAGATATCTGCATTGCGTCATCCATCCGCGTCGACATCATGCTTTGGGGCGCTTGCACGTGCCCGGTTACGCCTTCGCGATCGATCTGTACCGCCAGTTCCGCGGCCAGCGTGAAATCGAGATGCAAGTAGAGCGCAAGCAATGGCCGCTGCTCGGTCGCATCGGTTTCCATGCTGAACGGAACCGGCACGGACACGGCGAGATAGTGCTGTTCGTCGTACAGGTAGAGATGGTCGCCGAAATAGCCTCGCTTGCTCCCCTGACAAACGATCACGATGCCGGGGTCGTAGAGCACCGGCGTGCGTGACAGCGGCCGGTTCGAACGCAGAATACGCACGCCGGGCAGCGCGGTGAGGTTGTAGCCCTCCTCGGGCGCCAACGCGCGAAGCAACGCAATGATGCGCTTGCGGCTGCGCGACGGGAGGTCGGGATTGTGGGTAGAGGCCCGCTTCGTGCTCATAGTTTTAGGCAAGAAAAATAGCGGAATTTTGCTTTGCGCGCTCCGCGCGTCAGACTAGTATGCACTCACCAGCCAACATTCGGGAGAAGCTTCAATGGAGTCCGGCAAAATTCTGCTCATCACTGGCGTAAGCAGCGGCTTTGGCCGCGCGCTTGCGCAAGAGGCGCTTGTGGCAGGTCACAAAGTCGTCGGTACCGTGAGAAGTGTGGAGGCGAAGCGCGAGTTCGAGTCTCTCTCTGCGGATTGCGCATTCGCACGCGTGCTCGATGTGACCGACTTCGATGCGATCGACGGTATCGTCGAGGAAATCGAGGCGAGCGTCGGGCCGGTCGACGTGTTGGTCAATAACGCCGGCTACGGGCATGAAGGCGTCATGGAAGAATCGCCGCTGGCCGAAATGCGCAGACAGTTCGACGTCAATGTGTTTGGCGCTGTCGCCATGATGAAGGCGGTTCTGCCGTTCATGCGTGCGCGCAGGCGTGGCCACATTCTGAACATCACGTCGATGGGCGGCTATATCACCATGCCGGGCATCAGTTATTACTGCGGGAGCAAGTTCGCACTGGAGGGCATTTCCGAGGCGCTGGGTAAAGAGGTCAAGGCTTTGGGCATCGCGGTGACAGCCGTCGCGCCTGGCTCCTTCCGCACCGACTGGGCCGGTCGCTCGATGCAACGGACGCCGCGTTCGATCCCGGATTACGACACGATATTCGACCCTGTCCGCAAAGCGCGCGAGGAGAAAAGCGGCAAACAACTGGGCGATCCCCAAAAGGCTGCACGCGCGATGCTTGCCGCAATAGCCGCGGACCACCCGCCCGCGCATCTTTTGCTCGGTAGCGATGCTCTGGGGCTCGTGAGGGACAAGCTGTCGGCGCTGGAAGACGAAATTCGTGCCTGGGAGAGCGTGACGGTCTCGACTGACGGCTGAAGATTGCCGGTGTATCGGGGCTTCTCACCCGGCTTGAGACTGCTGGCACTCCGTTGCAAACCACTGCTCGACCCGGTGCTGCGCCACTTGTAGATCCTCGGGGTAGTACGGGTCGTTCCATGGTGACGGGGCGTAGCCTGCCTTCCTCAACGCTGCAACCTCGCTTTGGTGTTGCGCCATCGTCGGAGGCGCGTTGCTCCTGAGTGCGGCGAGGTCACGGCACTCCGTTGCGCTCAGATGTGGCCCGCTTGGTGGGACGCCGCCGGCGGCACATCCAGCCAGCTGGAGCGCCAGCGCCGTCAGCATGAAGCGGTTTTTCGGGCGGCGTTCCATGGCGCATCTCCACGCGTGCGATTGGCGCGACGAGCGGTGCCACCCGTCGCGCGTGATTTCCGCGTTTATTTTGCCTTAGACCAGTCGCGGGGGAGGCGCAGTAGATACCGAAAGACTCGCGAAGCCAATGAGGCAGAGTTGCGCCGCTTGATCGAGGAGGTCTCGGCGGGGCTGCCCGACGAACCCGGCGCGGTGCGCGACGACCGTGCGATCGCGCTGCTTGTGATGTTGTCGGGCGGAGTCACGCTGGCGCGCGCGGTGCCGGATCCGGCGCTGTCGAAGCGGATCGCCGACGCTGTCGAGCGATCTGCGGTCGCGCTGACTTCGGCGCGACGCAAGCAAGGACGACGACATAGCAATGTATTCCACCGATGACGTTTCTGGACGTCGATCCAGGCTATGTAAAGCTTTCAGCGCGCGCGGAGAAGCAACATCTCAACCCTCCTGGCGGCTTCGCGGCAACGGTACTCGACTCCGCAACGGGCTGCGCAGTTCATTCGATGCTGGAAGCGGGCGTTGGATACGGCACGATCGATCTGCAAGTCTAGATGTTGCGACCCGTACCGATCGGTCAGGATCTGGTGGCCGAGGCTCGCTCGGTCCACATCTCTCGAAACATCGCGACCTCGGAGGGTACATTGAAGTCCTTCGATGGAAAGCTGTTAGCGACCGCTACCGCAACCTGCTTTTTGAAGAGAGGGCACATCCCGGCTCAACCCATCGAGCCGGGCGCAAGCATCACTCGCTGATCCGGAAATACTCGCCTGGAACCACCCCACGAAGCGGAAGATGCAACGGCAGCACCAACCCTGTCGCTATGACGCTTCGGCGTGGCAGCCGTCCTCGATCACTTGACCGGCCCGTTGGGGGTCAGGATCGGTGGTTCAATACCGCCCGTATCCACGGCGAAGCCGCCCCAGGGACCCGAACCGGGACTCGGGCTGACGCCACCCGGCGGGCTGTACTGGCTGCTGACCGGTATGGCGGCTGCCGTACTACGAGTGCCCGTGCCCGTGCCAACGGCGCCTGGCGGGCCGTAGCCGGTATCCGAGGTCGCCGTCGAGGAGGCGTTTGTGCTCCCGCCCGCACCCGCCCTCGGTTGGCCGTATGTTGCCGGCGCGGGGTGCGCGATGGAGTTCGGCGCGGTCCGGGGCATTACCGCGACTACGTTCTGCCTCATGCGCAGCCGGGCGAACATGCTTCCCAGGGCGCTGGCCGATGCCACGCCAGGGCCGCCAGCACTCGCATTACCACCGCCGGCGCCTCCACCTGCGCTACCCGTGCCCGAATTGCCTGCACCGGAGCTGCCTGCGCCAGAGCTGCCTGCGCCAGAGCTGCCTGCGCCAGAGCTGCCTGCGCCAGAGCTGCCGGCACCGTGGCCGCCCCCTCCCGAACCCGCACCATTGCCACCCGAACCGGCGCCGGCGCCACCCGAACCGGCACCGCCGCCACCCGAACCGAGCCCGCACCATTGCCGCCGGAGCCCGCACCCGCGCCCGCTCCCGCGCCCGCGCCCGCGCCCGCACCCGCACCCGCACCCGCACCCGCACCCGCACCCGCACCCGCACCCGCACCCGCACCCGCACCCGCGCCGCCCGAACCGGCACCGGCACCACCGGAGCCGGAACCGCTGCCTCCCGAGCCCGCACCGTTGCCGCCTGACCCGGCACCATTGCCGCCGGAGCCCGCTCCCGATCCCGCACCTGCACCGTTGCCACCTACACCCGCACCGACGCCCGCACCGACCCCCGCGCCATTGCCACCCACGCCCGCACCCACGCCCGCACCGACGCCCGCACCGACGCCCGCACCGACGCCCGCACCGACGCCCGCACCGACGCCCGCACCGTGGCCGCCATTGCCATTGCCATTGCCATTGCCGTTGCCGTTGCCATTGCCGTTGCCGTTGCCGTTGCCGTTGCCACCCACGCCTGCGCCTGCGCCAGCACCGTGGCCACCGCCGTTGCCGCCCGCGCCGCCACCGTGGCCGCCACCGCCGCCGCCGCCGCCGTTGCCACCCGCCGCTGCGTAAGCCGCACCGGACAGCGCTAAAGCCACCACCCATGTCGCCGTGTATTTCGTCGCTCGGTTCATCGTCCGCCCCTTTCTTCCTACAAACCGCTTCGAAAGTGCGCCGGTGCACGCTCGAATTCTGCGCGTAGGCCAGCAGCCGTCTCGCGCATACGATGTGCCACGATGAGCAGGGGAATCGATTCTAGTAAGGATAACTACGAAAAATACGATGCATCGCCCGATGCAGCCGCGCTCACCCTGGCGTTTCCTGGTACGGTTGGGTGTTTTCGCCGATGGCATTTTGAAGAATTGGCATCGGCAAAGTCTCCAGGCGTCATGTCCGGATCTGACCACATGTCACGTGTGTGATCCCTGCCGAGTGGGCTTGAATAAGAGTCTTTATCAATCGCCGGGACAGCATGAACCGTGCGCAGATTCCGGAGAAGAGGAACCTGGAGGAGCCACAGAATTCCTCAGAACACCGGGGCTGACGTTCCGATCGGCGTCAGAGTTTCCCGCTTTGCGCAAATTCGCGGATGCGCGTGGCGAGTGCCGGTATGCCAGCATTGCGGGCCACGTAGTGGGAAAGCTGGCGTGTGGCCAGATCGACGGTCACCTGGTCGTCGGGCGCTTTGGTATACGGTCCGTCGACGGCAGCGTGATATTCGATGCGCAACTGCGTGGCGTTTGCGACGATACGCAAATAGCCGTAATTCTGGTCGTCGTAGTTTTCGATGACCACGGCATCGGTGGTCTTCGTTGCGGCCTGGATCAGCTGCGGTGCACGAAGCGGCGGTTGCCCGTTGGTGGTCAGTCGTTGTACGTTGTGTCCGCCGTTGCCGCACACGATGTACGGAATGTGGGTGCCGTCCGGACGCGTGCGAGTAAAGCGCTGATAGTTGTGCGCGTGTCCCGCAAGATCGGCATGAGGCCATACGCCCACCTCTTCGCATATCGCATCGATCTGCTGCTGCATCTCGATACTCCAGCCGTGACGTCCGCGAGCGACATACGGCGGATGATGATGCGCGAACAGTAATGCGCCCCTGTAGCCCTCCTTTTTCACCCGCGTCAACGCCGCCTTGAGAAACTTCAGCTGGCTGTTGCCGATGTCGCTGTTCGAGATCACGCCAGGATCTTCGAGCGTATTGCTATACAACGCGATGATGCGCACGAACGGCGCTTCGAATGTAAAGAAGACGCCCGGCTGAATTTGCGCAGTACGTGAAAGATTGCCTGCATCGGGGGAGACCTGAAAGCAGTCGGAGCAGAAGTTTCGCAGAAACGCCTGCAAACTCTTTTCGTGCTGCAAAGGCGAGATCATCCCGTCATGATTGCCGGCAACGGCGAGGATCGGTGCGTGATAGTCGCGATAGGGTTCGTAGAACTGGTCGTAGTAGTACTGCGCTTCGCCGAAGCTGTAGACAATGTCGCCCAGCAGAAAGTTGAATTGCGGCACTTCGGCAGGATCGGTTTCGTCGAAGTCGCTGACCATCTTGTCGGAGACTTCGTTCTGCGTTTTGGGGCCGCGGGTACTGCCGCAATCGCCCGTCGAGTGAAAAACGATCTGTGCGTTCGCGTTGATCTGGTCGAGGACGGTCTGATCGTTGTCGATCACGTCCGCGAGTGTCAGGCGGGGCTCGACGCCGCCGCGCGGCGCAGGAAACGGAAGGGCCTTGAGTTTGTGCTCGCGGTTGAGTTCGTCGATCATCCGGTAGGCCGCCACATCGGAGGCGTGCCTGACGATGAAGGTTTGCGGATCTGGCGTTGGCTGCGGCTGCGAGAAGACGGGGGCGGCGAGAACGCGGCCGTTGCCGCCGTCACTGCCATTGCTGGCTGACGTTCGAACTGAGCGCTTCTTTGGCATGTTTGTTTCCTCCGATCGCGGTTGAAAGGCGGGACCGCGTTTGACTGACGCGATCCCCTGCCGAATGCTCCGGGTGAGACGGTGGCTTGCGGGAGAGGTTCAGTCGTAGTCGTTGCAGGTCGTAACAGGCGATTTTTTTCTCCGCTTATACTCACTCTCGCCTGAATGGCGCATGCCCAGGTCCCACGCTGCACGCCGAGAAAAAACCACGACATCAGTCGACAACACGGCACGCGATTCACGTTTCGTAACCGCGGTTCTTACATGACAGGTGGGACCTTTTATGCTAAATCGTGCTTTTGGCGCAGTGATTTCATCGTTGCTCGTGGCCGGCGCGGCCGCTGCACCTGCCATCGCGCATGCCGAAGACAGCTTCGCGCAGGACGACGACGCGTCGCATGGCCGAGCGGTCAAGGTGATGATCATTTCGATGTTCGGTCCGGAAGGGCAGGTGTGGCTCGATCATCTCGGACCGTGGCAGGACATCACCGTCGCGGGTCTGTCCCCCGATTACCCGGCCGTGCATTGCAACCGGCAGGATGTCTGCGTGATGACGACGGGCATGGGGCACGCGAACGCCGCCGCGTCGATCATGGCGCTGACGTTCTCGCCGCGTTTCGACTTGCGCCACACATACTTCATGGTGGCGGGCATCGCCGGTATCGATCCGCTTCAGGGGACCGTGGGTTCCGCTGCGTGGGCGAACTGGCTCGTCGACTTCGGGATTCAGTGGGAGATCGACGGACGCGAAATTCCGGCGGGCTGGAACACCGGCTATCTCGGCATCAACACGACGGGCCCGACGCAGAAGCCGCCGCTCGACTATCGCACCGAAGTGTTCCAGTTGAACCCCGCGCTCACGAAGGCGGCATTCGCGTTGTCTCGCAACGTGACGCTCACCGACGACGCCCAGGCGCAGGCCGCGCGCGCCAGGTACAGCTATGCACCCGCGAACCGTCCGCCGACCGTGATCCAGTGCGACACGCTCGCGGGCGACACCTGGTGGTCAGGCACCGACCTCGGCGAGCGAGCGCGGCAATGGACGAAGATCCTGACCGACGGCAAGGGCACCTATTGCACGACGCAGCAGGAGGACAACGCCACCTTCGAGGCGCTGACACGTGCGGCAAACGTGCATCGCGTCGACCTGAATCGCGTCGCGGTGCTGCGCGCCGGCTCGGACTTCGACCGGCCGTATGCGGGCCAGTCGAGCGCCGATAATCTGCTCAACTACGCGTCGCAAGGCGGCTTCACGATCGCGATCGATAATCTGTTCCTCGCGGGCAATCCGCTGGTTCAGGACATCGTCACGCATTGGGGCGAGTGGCGCAACGGCGTACCGCAGCGGTAACGCATTTGAGGTGCGGTGACGCGGGCCGGGTGCCGGCCCGCGCACGCATCGCGTGTCTGCGCCATTGAGTTCATGTGCTGCGTCGTGGGCGGTGGTCACGTGTAAACCAGCGCAGGCGGGTGGCGTCTTGCGGCACCGGCTCAACTTTCTTCATCTATCCAGGCATTCTTTCGGATGCCTTTCCATTGGCGCGCCACAACCCGGCGGGAATATTCGAGCTGCCTTCTCGTTTACGCAGGACGCGAGTCGCGCGAAGCAACGCTGCGCGACCCGTCATGATCGATCAGGTCCATCGTACGCGCAGGAGGTGTCGAATGGAAACTTCACGTTTACTGTCCGCATTCAGTTCATGTCGCGAGCGAGCCCCCTACCAAAAATAGAGGGGGTTGACCCATCGCGATTCTGATTGCGCATTTGCACAATGAAGACGTCGCGTGCGTGCAAAGGGTTCATCGTGAACGGTTTCACCAGCTGGAGCCTCGCGCTCCTCGATCGCCGCGGCACACGGAATACGGACTCCAGCTCTCACTGCCGACGCGATGTATTTGCTCCATGCGGCGCAGGAGTGGCAGCCATGACAAAGTTACTCGTCAGCCATGCAGCATTTCATCACTGGCTGTTCTGTGGCTGGGCACTCGCATTCGTGTTGCTCGCGTTGTTGCCGGCGACCATCGCACACGCGCTGCCGATCTTCGCGCGCCAAACCGGCCAGAGTTGTGTGGCTTGCCACGCCGGGGGACAATTTCCTGAGCTCACGCCATATGGGCGAATGTTCAAGCTCACCGGTTATACGCTCGGTGAACGCACGATCCCGATTGCCGCAATGGCAATCGGCAATCTGAGCCAGACGCGAGTCAATACTGATGCGAGCGGCAACACCATCAACACCAAGAATGGTCTGCCGATCTTCGACTTTGCGAGCATCTTTCTTGCCGGAAAGATCACCGACAAAATTGGTGCATTTACGCAATTCACCTACACGAACTACGACCATCAGAATGGCGAAACGAACAAATGGGAAGGCCACTGGGCATCCGACAATACAGACTTCCGGTTCGTGGACCGGATCATGGGCGAAGCGAACGACCTGATCCTCGGAGCAACGCTGCACAACAATCCAACCGTGCAGGATGTCTGGAACTCCGCGCCGGCATGGGGTTATCCGTACATTTCATCGACGATCAGTCCGGTTGCCAAAATCCCCAATCTTCCCGTTATCGAAGGAAGTCTTGCGTCGCAGGTGGTGGGTTTCGGCGGCTACCTGTACTGGAACAAGACGGTCTACGCCGAACTGACCGCGTACAGCACGGCCGATGGCATCTGGTCGTTCATGAGTCACGGCAACCGGGAAGGAAACGCGGCTCACCCGCAAATTTATCTGCGCGGTTACAACCCGTATGCACGCATTGCGTTGACGCGGGACTGGGGGCCTCATAGCGCAATGGTCGGCGCGTTCCTGTTGAACGTGAACATCTATCCGAACGACTCGAACCAGTTCCCGATCTTTACGCAGGGCGTGACGCGCTACCGCGATTACGGCGTGGACGCGCAGTACGAGTACCTGCTCGAGCCGCACACGATCACCGCGCAAGCCCGCTACGTGCGTGAGAACGTCCACGATCCGAATAATCTGGTCCTGAGCGACAGCACATCGGGGAATCTCGACTCGTTGAGGATCAAGGCATCGTATGTGTATCAGGCCAAGTACGGGTTCAGTCTTTCGTTCTTCAATACGACAGGTAGTCCAGACAGCACGGCCTACGCGGCCAGCGCGAATTTCCACCCCAATACGCAGGGATGGACGCCAGAAATATTCTGGATACCGAATCAACGCATCCGGATAGGTATTCAGTACACGCACTACACCAAATTTCTCGGTGCGACGTCGAATTACGACGGCGCGGGCCGTAATGCGAGAGACAACGACACGCTTTTCATCTATCTGTGGGCTGCTTCATGGTGATGTCCCGTGGCTACCGGGGACAGCAAAGGCTGCAGCAAGGAGGTTGTTGCCATGAACAAGGTGACGCATATCGTCTCCATTGGGATGCTGCTGGCCGGGTCGGCGTGTCAGGACCTCGAGCATTCGCGACAGGTCGATAACCCGCAGGTGCGCGGAAAGACCATCGCCTTGCAGGTGTGCTCGAACTGCCATGGTGTGAACGGCGTTTCGGTGTCGCCTACGTTTCCGAAGCTCGCCGGGCAGCGCAAGGAATATCTGGTCGATCAACTGACGGACTTCAAGAGTCATTCGCGGGCCGACCCGAATGCGCAGCGTTTCATGTGGGGATTCACCCATTTGACCGACGCGCAGATCGACGAGCTTGCGACGTACTTCTCGAGTCAACCCGCGGTTCTCGGCGAAGCGAGCGATCTCGCGCTCATCAACGAAGGCAACGCGATCTATCATTCGGGCCTGCCGGACAAGGGCGTCTCGGCGTGCATGGCTTGCCATGGACAGCATGGCGAAGGGATAAATCAGTTTCCCCGGCTCGCGGGCCAGCACGCGGACTACGTCATGAAGCAGCTCAAGGTCTTCCAGCAATCGGATACCCGGCCTCGCGGCGCTGTCATGAAGGCTGTGTGCGCCAACATGTCGGACCGTGACATGCGTGCCGTCGCGGCCTACGTCGAGGTGTTTCCGCCGGAAGGGGAGGCGTCCGTCAGTCCGGCAGACGATCGATGAGCAATCAGGCGCGCAGACCGCGATCTTTCGACGTCGTCTTTGAATAGCGAATGCCATGAAATCATCCTCACCGTCTTCCGATGCTGCGATGGCGACGCCAGCGGCACTACATCGGCCACGATCCACGTGGCGAGCGGCTCAAACGAGCCTGCTGTCCGACGAACGCCCCTTTGCGAGGCGCCTCGGTGCATTCGACTGGCTGTTTGCCCTTGCGATGGCTGGAGGCGCTGGCTTTGCCTTGTCGCGCTACCACGCGTACATGAGCGTCTATGACCAACTGGTGCTGGTGTGCTCGGTGCCGGCCTTCGTCGTGCTCGGCTGGCGCTGGAAGCCGGCACGGCTGCTGATCGCGGCAATCGCAGCGCTGTCGCTGTTTGCAATCCAGTTGTACCAGGGCGACTTGGGGCGCGCCAACAGCACGTTCTTCCTGAAGTATTGCCTGTCCAGCCAGTCGGCCATTCTCTGGATGAGCGTGCTTTTCGTGCTCGCCACCTTGTTTTACTGGCTGGGCACGCTGTCGCGCTCGCCGTCTGGCGGTGCAATCGGCTCGAAGTTGACGTGGGCCGCGGTATTGATGGGTTTCGTCGGGATGATGGTGCGGTGGTATGAGTCGTATCTGATCGGTGCGGACGTCGGCCACATTCCGATTTCGAATCTCTATGAAGTGTTCGTGCTGTTCTGCGTGATCACGGCGCTCTTTTACCTGTACTACGAGGAGCACTACAACACGCGCTCGCTTGGCGCCTTCGTGTTGCTCGTGATCAGCGCGTCGGTCGGGTTCCTGATGTGGTACTCGATCGCACGCGACGCGCAGCAGATCCAGCCGCTGGTGCCGGCGCTGCAAAGCTGGTGGATGAAGATTCACGTCCCGGCCAACTTCATCGGCTACGGCAGTTTTGCGCTGTCCGCAATGGTCGGCGTGGCGTACCTGCTGAAGGAGCGGGGTGTGCTGTCGGACCGGCTGCCGACGCTCGATGTGCTCGACGACGTCATGTACAAGTCGACCGCTGTCGGTTTTGGGTTTTTCACCATTGCGACGATTCTCGGCGCGCTGTGGGCCGCCGAGGCGTGGGGCGGTTACTGGAGCTGGGATCCGAAGGAAACGTGGGCGCTGATCGTCTGGCTGAATTATGCGGCCTGGCTGCATATGCGGCTGATGAAGGGGTTGCGGGGGCATGTTGCCGCGTGGTGGGCGCTCACGGGCCTGATGGTCACCGCCTTCGCATTCCTCGGTGTGAATATGTTCCTGTCCGGGTTGCACAGCTACGGCCGCCTATGAGGATAACGAACGAATGCGATGACGTATGAAGCTTCTGTTCTCGCCACAAGGCCCTATCAGGGTTTGAGCTTCGCGAGGCGCGGTGCGAAGCGGCACATTACGAGGGGGAGCAGTGCCAGGACGGCGCCGGCAAAGAATGTGGTGGACGCGCCGTGCCGATCCCACAACCAGCCGGCGATGACGCTTGCAAACAGCAGGCAGATGCCGCTTGCGAGATTGAAGACGCCGAACGCCGTGCCCCTGAGCGATTGCGGCGCGGTTTCGGCGACCATCGCAGCGAGAAGGCCTTGCGTGAGCCCCATGTGCAGGCCCCACAGTGCGACGCCGATGAGCACGGTGATGATCGACGCACTCGCGCCGAGCACCAGATCCGCCGCGATCAGTGTGACGATGCCGAGCGCAAGCAAAACGCGGCGGTCGGTTCGATCGGACAGCGCGCCCGCGGGGTACGCACTAAGTGCATAGGCGAGACTCATCACCACCATGACGCCGGGAATCCACGCGATATCGATGCCGGTCTGCTGGGCGCGCAACACAAGGAACGCTTCGCTGAAGCGCGCGAGGGTGAAGGTCGCGCCTATCGCGACCACGAACCAGTAGCGCCCCGGAAATTCCCGCAACGCTTTCCAGCGCAGCGGTGACCGGAAGCTGCGAGACGCCTGTTCATGAGCTGGCTCCTCGATGCCGAACACAATCAGACCGACCGCAATGACGGCTGGCACGACAGCGAACCAGAGGACGGCGCGGATGTGATCCGAGAAGCGCAGCATCAGCACGATGGCCACGAGGGGCCCGGCGAACGCGCCTATCGTATCCATCGACTGTCTGAGCCCATAGCACGCACCGCGAATCTCCGGCGGCGCGACATCCGCGAGGAGCGCGTCGCGCGGCGCACCGCGAATTCCCTTGCCGGCACGGTCGATGAGACGCGCCACCGCGACAAGCGCGGGCGTGTGCGCCAGCGGAAAAAGCGGCTTGGACAGCGCGCCCAGCCCGTAGCCGAGCAGCAACAGCGCCTTGCGCTTGCCGAGCCAGTCGCTCACGGGGCCCGAGAAGATCCTGACGATCATCGCCGTCGCTTCGGCGGCCCCTTCGAGCAAGCCCAGCGCGCTCACGCTCATACCCATCGTGGTGACGAGGAAGACAGGTAGCAGCGCGTGAATGAGTTCGGAGGAAAGGTCCATGAAAAGGCTCACGTATCCCAGCATGCGTACCGCGCGGGGAATGGGGATGCGTGAGGTAGCGGGCGTCTCAGGCAGCACTGCGCTTGCTCCGGAGATACGTGTACTCGTGCCACGTGAGGGCGATGACGACAATGTCCAATGCCGTCACCAGCAGCGGCTCGTGCAGCAAGCTGATCCTACCGCAGTTCTTCCATGCGTTGCGGCTGCATCGGTCGCGACTGATTCGTGTTTCCGCCTCGCCTGCCCGTTGGCTCGCATGCACGTAACATGGAGTTGCGGCGCGATGGAACCCCGGGTTGCGCTGCGCCCATCAGACGCGTGGAGATGCGCCATGAAGAGCCTCTCGAGAATGTCCCCGACGCTGAGTGCGTTGGCGCTCCTGCTGGCGGGATGTGCCATCGGCGTGTCACAAAGCGTGCAACAAAGCGGGCCACATCTGAGCCCAACCGAGTGCCGTGACCTGGCTGCGCTCAGAAGCAACGCGCCCCCGACGATGGCGCAGCACCAAAGCGAACTGGCGGCCCTGAGGAAAGCGGGTTACAACCCGTCACCCTGGTACGACGACCCGTACTACCCAGACGATCTGCAGGCGGCGCAGCGCGTGGTCGACTATTGGTTCAACACGGAGTGCCACCCGTCTGCGCCCGGGTGAGAAAGGTGGATTCGCTCCACTTCCCGGCAACAACGCGGAGTTCTGCTACCGGGTCTCTCGCGAGTGGACTATCCTGAAAGGATTAGTGGAGGCTGGTTTTCTTCTCCGCATTCGACAGGAGGTGTGCCATGTCGATGTCGACCACTTTGCAGGAGCGCCTGCGCAGCAAGGGCTCACGCTACGAAATCGTGCGCCACCCATACAGTCATTCGAGCATGGAAAGTGCTGCTGCGGCGCACATTCCCGGCGACCGTCTAGCAAAAACGGTGCTGCTCGAGGACGAGCACGGCTATGTGGCCGTCGTGCTGCCCTCAACCTATGCCGTGCAATTGTCCGAGCTTTGGAACAAGACAGGGCGCAGGCTCGGCCTTGCTACGGAAGACGAACTGCGTGAGCTGTTCAAGGACTGCGATGCGGGGGCGCTGCCGCCGATCTGTGCGGCGTATGGGATGAAAACCTACCTCGAGACGAACCTGGCCGGCCAGCCGGATGTCTACTTCGAGGCGGGCGATCACGAAGAACTGGTTCATATGGACGGGGACCAGTTTCTGGCGCTAATGGACGACGCGGAGCGAGCCCATTTCGCAAGACGCATGCGAGGCATGGATGGACGTGCGTGAGTGAGTAGTCGAACTGCGTACGTTCAGGCGGGCGCGGTGCCGATTGACCACATCGCGCCGGGGCAATTGCGTCCTGGTTTCGTGCGCATGGTTGGTTGCGTAAGCAACGATTAACGGCGCCGTCCTCGCAATCGTATCAATTAACCGGGAACAGGAGAGAGAAAATGCCTATCGCCAGACAAATATCGGCCCTGCTCGTCGCGGCATCGCTTGGGATTGGCACAGTGACACCAACCTTCGCGCAGGACGACGCTTCGGGTGCAGCCAATGCCGCAGTGCCGGGGGGCGCGTCGTCTGCGAAGCCAACCAAAGCGGAGCGCAAGCAGGCCCGAAAGGAAGCCCGGGCGAAAAAGAACGCCGAATTGAAGAAGCTGGAGGCCGCGGGCTATCAACCCGGCCGCGCCAATGATCAGAACTATCCGCAGGATCTCCAGAACGCGCAAAAAAAGGCGGGGATTGGGCAGGGAGCCAGTCAATAGCGGCCGAATGCCTCAAAAATCCGCATGCAGGGTAACGTAGGCGCTAAGGGGCTCACCAAGATAGGCGCCGGCCTCATTGGCGGCGATGAAGTAGCGCCGGTTGGTCAGATTGTGGACATTGAGATCCACGCCCCAGTGATTCGCCTGATAGCCGAACGCCGCATTGGCGATGACATAGGATGGCACCGAATTGATGTTCGAGATGTCGCTGTACACCTTGCTCATGTAATTGATGCCCGCTCCGAAATGAAACCCGGGATGTCCCGCGATAGCGAATGTGTAGGTCGACCACAGATTCGCCATGAACGCGGGCACGTCCTGCGGGCGGTGGCCGACCGCCGTTATCCCTTGGGGATTGCTCGTGACATAGGCGTGCTGCGCCGTGAAATTGGCGATCACGTGCCAGTTGTCCGTAATGCCGGCATCGAGAGACGCCTCGCCGCCTTGTGTGCGCTGGCTGTCGTACACGACGGTTTCAATGTTGTTGACGGTCGTCGGCGTCGCCACGTTGTCGCGCGATACGTCGAAGAGTGCCGTGTTCAGCACGTATTGGCCGTCGAGCAATGAAAACTTGACGCCCACCTCGTACTGCAGCGCCGATTCAGGCGCGCCGATACCCGTCTGCGTGTTCTCCGAGTTGAAGTTCGTCAGATAGCTCTTCGATATGCCGAAGTACGGCGACATCCACGGCGTGAGCTTGTAAAGCGCGCCGATATTCCAGCTCACCGGCGCATCATTGCGCGAGTAGGTATTGCCCGCCAGTATCGGTACGCCTTCGTTGTCCACCCGTCCAGGCACGGTGATATTCGGTGTCAGCGAAGTCTGCCACCAGTCCTTTCGCACACCGACTCGTATTTTCAGCTTGCTCGTCGCATCCACCTGATCGGTGGCGTACAGGCTGTAGAAGTTCGCAACCAGATGATCGTTGTCGCATGAATGCTTCGCATCGCAAAGGAAATGCAGGCTCGCAATCGAAGTTTCAGGCGGCACCGGTGCGAACACATCTTCGATATTCGGAAGGTCCGCCGTGGAGCGATCGGTATTGATGGTCTGATGCTGATACTCGAAGCCTGTCAGCAGCGTGTGCTTGACGTTTCCCGTTGCGAATTTCCACACAGGTTCGAGCTGATAGTCGAGCGTATTGTCCGAATCGTTTTGTTGGCGCAACTGCCGGTTGACGACCTCGTTGCCGACCACCTTCGTCTTCGAACTATCCCCATTGCCAAAGAACTCCAGGGAGCGGTGAAGGAACGAGAGCCGGTTGTTGATCGTCAGCACGTCGTTGACCTTCCACTCGTCGGTGAGGGTCGGGCGAACGTAGCTTGCGCGCGCATAGGCGAACGGCGTCGAATATTTCGCGTCGAATGGAACGTTCCGGATGGGGGTGCCGTTGTAATAGATGATGCCGTACGAATCCGGCGTCGAGCGGGAGTCTTGCGCCTCGAGCGAGAAGTCGATCTTGTGGTCGCCGATCTTCCATTCGACTGCAGGACGGATCTCCTTGTCCCAGTACGACAGGCTGCGGTATCCGTCCGATCTCGCACCCGTCGCGTCGACGCGATAGTTCAAGCCCGAGAGGCCGGTCGGCCCCGTGACATACGCGCTGCCCCAGACCGTGCCGAATGAACCGGCCTGGATGCTGCCTCCATATTGAAGCGTGGGAGACGGCGTGTAGTGGACGATATTGATCGTGCCGCCCGGCGGTCCGCTGCCAAAAAGTGATGAACCCGGTCCTTCGAGAACCTCGATGCGCTCGACACCATTCAGCGAATGCGAAACGCCGTTGACCTGATCGCCGTCGGAAAACCCGTCGGTGTAAATCTGCGCCTGGAGGCCGCGGATCATGAAGTGATCGAAGAAGCCCTTGGCATCCGGTCCGCCGGAATTCACCCCGGTGGCGTTGCTGAGGCTCTGCTGAAGCTTCGTGGCGCCTTGCTCCTTGAGCAGCCCGCTGGGGATTTCCTGCACAGTCATGGGCAGGTCGCCTATCGGCGTTCCGGTCTTGCTGACGTCGGCAGTCTGGTCAGGATCGTTGACGTTGTCGGGGGCGGTCGTCGGTCTGGTTGCGCGGACAACGACCGTATCCAGTGCGGATGGCGGTTGAGATTGTTGGGCCTGTTGAGCGTTCGCTGCGCTAGAAAAAGACAGCGTTGAAAACGCAACCGATACGGCGATTGCGATGCGAGACGGGGACGATTTCATTAACGTCATCCTGTTTTTGGCGATTTCTGATAATTCGTCGCCTCCTATATTCTTGAACGGAAATGACTTGCATATGTAAGCTGCAAATAGACAACGCGTGGGCCGTTTTACGAGCAGCCCGCCCGCTACCTCGAAGCAGCTTGGTGAAGCAATGGCCTACGGTTTGGGCTCGGTGACGAATCCGATCTTCGTCAGGCCGCCTGCATAGGCAGCTGACATCACTTGCGCCACCGCTTCGTATGCCACCTTGCGATCTGCGCCGAGATGCAGTTCGGGAAGCGGGTTCTCGTGTGCGGCCGCGGCGATTTTCGCGCGCAGCGCACTGGGGGTGACTGGCTGCCCGTCCCATAGCACGGTGCCATTGGCCTCGATCGAAACATTGACCTGCGCCGCCTTCGCGTCCTCCTTCTGACTGCTTGCGTGTGGTAGTTCAACTTTTACCGCATGGCGCAACGCAGGGATCGTCACCATAAAGACGATGAGTAAAACCAGCATGACGTCGACGAGCGGCGTCATGTTGATTTCGCCCATCAGACCATCGTCTTCGTCGTCACTAAACGGGGTTATGGCCATTGCCGTATCTCGAGGTCAGTCGCTGCCGGTGGCGAGCCGCAGGCCGCTGTCGTGGACAGGCGGCGAGAGGCTCGAACCGGTCACGACGTACGCGTGAAGCCGATGCGCGAACCGCCTCAGCTTTCCGGCGAGCGCCTTGTTGGCGCGCGTCAACGCGTTGTAGCCCAGCACGGCGGGAATGGCCACGAAAAGGCCGAATGCGGTCATGATCAGCGCTTCGCCGACGGGGCCCGCGACCTGATCGATCGACGACTCGCCAGTCGCCCCAACCGCCAGCATGGCGTGATAGATGCCCCACACCGTACCCAGCAATCCGACGAACGGCGCAGTGCTGCCGATCGATGCCAGGATCGAAAGACCGCCCTGCATTTGGGCGACACTCTCGTCCATCGTGTCTTTCAGGCAGCGCGTTATCCAGTCCGATACGTCCATGCGCTCGCGCAAAAGCGGCTGCGCGCTGCGATGATGATCGGCGGCCTCCTTGCCGGCCAGCGCGAGTGCGAGAAACGGATTGTCTCGCGTGGTGCTTGCGCGGTTTTCCGGTTGCCATGCCCCGTCCGTGAAATCGTCGAGTTGTGCGATTGTCGGATCGATGTCGCGAGAGAGTTTTTTGAGTCGGATGACATTCCAGCCCTTGACGATGATCACGCTCCACGAGAGCACCGACATGACCAGCAGTACGAGCGCGATGCCGCGCGTCACAAAGTCTCCGGCTGCCAGGAAGTGCGAAATACCATAGTTTTGCATGGCGGGTTCCCTATAAACGTCCGCACTAGTTGTTCAGGGCGAATACGAAAGGCACAGACGTCGGCACACGGCGTGGCGTTCCGTTCTCGAGATACGGCTGGCACGTGCTGTCGCGCACAGCGGCAAGCGCCGCTTCGTCGAGGCGGTCGTGCCCGCTGCCGCTCTTCAGTTCCACGGATTCAGGCTGGCCCGTCAGTCCCACGATGAATTTCACCATCACAGAACCTGTTTCGCCTCGTCGTTGCGAGAGCGCCGGGTAGGGCGGTTGTGCGATGCTGCAATGCAGATGCGAGATATCCTGCGGAGCGGCCAGTGCGATTGTTGGGCGGGCGGAGACGGCATCGTGCGACGACGCGGCTGCCTGCTGTGCAGCGGCCATGGGTGCCGCTGGTGTCGAGGTGGTGGTAGTGCTCGACTGCGCCGAGACGGGTTCGGTTGCAGCAAGCCTGCGCGGTGAGGGAGTCATGGTTTCATGCAGCGTCGTCACATGATTCGGTTTCCTGATATTTTGCGGCTGCACCTTTGGCTTCGCAATGTCGACGGATGTCGCACGGTGCTCGAGCGGGGAAGGAGGCGACTGCGCGACGGCAGGTGCCGTAACCGGCGCGGGACTCAGCAGCTCGGCCGTGATCGTGCGCGGCTCGGCGGCCGGCGGCACAGGATCGTTGCGACTGCTCGACACGACCGCGAGTAGCGCCGCGTGTATGGCAGCGACGACAACGATGGCGCTCGTTGCGCGGACATTCGGTCTGTCGGGCCATGCCGGCTCGCGATCGGCAATAAAAGGAAGCGAAATGTGCATGCGTTAGATCCGGTTCAAGCGGTTCGCTTTATCGAACGTCTGCGCAGTCGATGCCAACGGGCGGCTGCCCCTATGGACAGCCGCCCGCCGATGCCAGCTACAGTGCGCTTAACGCAGCGGGCGTCACGATCCCGTCATCGCAACGCCCGGACGACGTGATTCGCTCAATCGTCATCGTCGTCAGCAGCGGCGACCGTCTTCGCGCCATCGGTCGTGGGCTTCGTATAGACCGAGTGCGGCTCCGGATACGGCTTATTGCCCATCACGCCCGCCCACAGCACGCGGTTGAACACTTCCGGCGGGACGCGATCTTCCTTGGAGAAGTCGAAGCCCTTCGTCGCGTTCGCCCAGTAGGTCGCGTCATGCAGCGGATGAATGTCCGGACCCTGTGCATACTGGTTGCCGTCGTTGCCGCTCGACGTCGGGCCAGTCGCCACGTTGCCCACGTTCGTGCCCTTCAGGATCGTCGACGCAACGGCGGTGTAGGTCCACGAACCGTCCGAACCGGTGTCGAAGACATCGGCCATCGGTTGCGCGTACGCCGTGTTCAGGTCGATGTGCTGGGTGCCGAGCACGTCTTCCATGGTGCGGACCGCGTTGACCTGGCTGTAGGCGGTGCTGACCACGGCGTTCTTCTTCACATACGCGCCAACGACGTAGGCCGGAGCACGGTGCGAATCGACGTGATCGGAGCCGGCCTGCGAGTCGTCTTCGACCACCACGATCAGCGTGCTTTTCGCGTACGGGCTGTGCGCGACCGTCTCGATCAGCTTGCCGACCGCGAAGTCGTTGTCCGCTTGCTCCTGCTCGGCCGTGCCCATCTGGCCGACGTTCTGCGCATAGCTGCCGGTGTGATCGGAACCCATGCGGACGAATTCAAACGACGGGAGATGGCCGTTCGCGACGTACTGCTGGAATTCGCGGTTCCATTCGAGTTCGCGGAACGTGTCCGGATAGGCCTGGTCGAAGCCGCGATAGTACGGGTCCGTCAAGGTGACGAGCGACGGCTTGAGCGGGTAGACCTGAATATTGCCGGAGGCAAACGGGGTGAGGAGGGGGCTGGCGATCGTGCCGATCGAGCCGGTGTTGTTGACCATGCCGCCGTAGTTGCGGACCGTACCGCCGGCTTGCAGCACCGCATCGTAGATGCTCGCTTTCTGATAGCCGAACGGGGCATCCGGCACCGAGATATCGGCGATTCCCGGCAGCGCGTTCGCCGTGCCGCCCGGCAGCGACGACGTTACCGTGGAGTAGGCGCCGCCCGAGACGGTGTCGCGCATGGCAGTCGTGGCGAGGCCGACCGGCAGACCGCGGTTGGCGCCTTCGGATTCATACGACATGCCGCGGCTTACGCCAGCGTAGTTTTCCTGCTGCGAAACCTCCTCGGTCGGCGTGACGTGCGCATGCTGCACCCACGACCAGCCGTCCATCGAACCGTCGCCCGGATCGGTGAAATTGTCGATCGTGACGAAGTTGCCGGCGATATTGTGGAAGTTCGGCGTGGTCGACTTGCCATACATCGTCAGCGAGGGATCGCCGTTCGAGCCGTTGCCAAGGTCGCCGAGGATCTGGTCGAACGTGCGATTCTCCTTGACGACATAAATCACATGCTTGATGTGATCGCGCAGGAAATGCATCGTTTGGCGCTCGCTTTCCGACTCTCTGATCGAGTAGTGATTGTTTTCAGCGACCTGGCTGGTCAGCCGGGCAAGCGCGTCGCCCCGCGGAACCGGTGCGCTCACGAGGCTGCTCTGCTCGAGACCGAACTGGTACTGCGCCGAGGTACCCGAGGTGTACAGCGGGTTCGGACCGGTGTTCGACTTGCCATTGATGATGTACATCTGCGACCCGTCGGCGCTCAGCGTGATGTCCTTGGGCGCATAGGCCGTCGGGATCAGGCCGGTGACGTGGTAGCCTTCGTCGCCATCGAGCGAGATCACGGCGATCGAGTTGTCGCCATTGTTGACCGCATACAGGGTTCTGCCGTCGCGTGACACGGTCACGTTCACCGTGTCGCGGCCGCTGTACTTCTTGTTGTTGCCGTGGCCCTGATCGTCGCGGTCGCCGTCGCCGGACTGGCTGGCGATGTCGATCGTCCTCTCGACCCTGTGGCTGGCGGTATTGATGACCGCAACCTGGTCGGTGTTCGCCACGGCGACATAGAGTTTCGACTGATCGGGCGAGAGGGTCATGCCATAAGCATTGCCTTTCACCGGGATGCGAGTGATGAATTGCGGTGCGGCCGGGTTCGACAGGTTCAGCACCACGACTTCACGGTCCCGCACCGACGAGATGAACGCGGTGTCGTCGGACTTCAGTGAGACGGCCCACGGGTATTCGCCACCTGCGGCGCCTTGCGTGCCCGATGTGTTGAACGGACGCAGATCGTATTCGGACGTAACCGTGTTCGTCGTCGTGTCGATGATGGTAATCGAGTCGTTGTAGTTGTTCGCAACGACGAGGATCCGGCCATTGCCGGAGAGGGCGAGACCACCGGCGTTCGGTTTCACACCGTTGCCGATCCCCTTGCTGTGATTCAGGGCGATGGCTGCAGTTTGCGACCATTGGGCCGACGGAAGCGCCGATGGGCGGCCGTACACGTAGACCGCGTCGTCAGCGCCGCCGGTGCCGTACAGGGTCTGGTTTCCATTCCAGACGAGGCCATCGAACGCGTTGTTCTGGTGAATGGCCTGGACGAACTTCGGATTGGCCTTGTTGGCGCCCGACACGTCATAGATGAATATGTACTGAGTCGAGTCAGTCTTGTCGAGCGTGCTGTTACTGGGGCCCGTGTAGACGGTGTTGTAGCCTGCCGTGATCACGGCGAGGGTATTACCGTCCGGGCTGAGTTGCGACCGGATGGCGCCGCTGACGACCTGGGTCGGCTTTGCGGCGAGTTGCGGGTTGAGCAACTGCTGCACAGCACCCGGAATGGCTCCCGGGGAGATGAACTGGCCCGTCGGCAGAAGTTCCATGTTGCCTTGCGGCGGTGCTGCAAATGCAATACAGCTAGTCAGTAATCCTAATGCAATGCCAGATTGAACGACGTTTCGATTCATTTTGGTTCTCTCCAGATAATCAAAACAGAAAAGCCAAATTCGATTCAAGCGGAATCATTTGTCAGGTCTGTTGCCCCTGATTGCGGAGACGTGCAAGCGATTGGACCAGGTGGGATGTATTGCAGTGGCGCCATCCCGGCGCTTTCAGCCCGGTAACATTTAGTCAGTTTCGAATGTCAATCGAATGACATGTTCTGAGCGTGGATATTCAGAATGCGAATCGTTCTCTGTTGCTTCGTCGGTTATTTCGGCATACTGAGTTACATATGTGCCGAAAAAATGAGGTCGAGGTGCGATGCAGGGGGTGTCGCTAGCCGTCTTTGGTGCGCGGTCGGGGCCCGGTGCATTGTGGCACTCAATGCCTGTGTGGTTGCGCAACGGTTCGCCATAGAGGCTACGAGTCTTGCATGACAGATAGGTGAAGGTTGCAGAGGCCGGCTATCGTCTCGTTGTGTCCGCAAGCAAGATGCGCAGATTCTTCGATACATAAGATGGCATGTCTACTCGCATGTTGTCCCTCGCGTCGAAATCAGGTTGCCCAAAATGGGCAGTTTTACCGTGTTGATGGCCGGGACGCGCCACGTCGAGGACACGTCATACCTTTCTCTACCCTTTTATTTGCCTTTCATTTCGCAAGATTGACGGAGCTTCCTCGGCACTGCCCGCGGCGAATTCTCTAAACAAGAAAGAATAGATGCCGCTACGCCTGGAGCTTTGACGCGAGGCAGATCGTCGTCGCGGGCAAGAGCATGGATCAGCGAAAAGGAATCTGAGCGACAACCGGTAACTCCTACGCAAATCGCAAATCCCACAACACATCGAGTACGTGTTGCGTGGAACGTTCAACGTACCCCGCGCGATATGCAATGCCGAGCCGTCGCCACAACGCCGGGCGCAGTGGACGCATGACAATGCGATTGTCGGGTAATGGCGTGGTGGCCTCATGGGGCAAGAGCGCTGCGCCGTAACCCGCCGCTACCAGACTCTTGATCGCGTCGTTGTAGTTGAGCTGTATGCGCGGCGAAGGATGGTGCCCCGCGGTCGCGAACCACTCCGCAGTCAGACGCGAGAGACGCGTGGTCGAGTCATTGAGAATGAGCGGTTGGGCGGCGAGCCATTCGGGGGTGACGCGGGCCGGACACCGCCAATGCGCCGGCACAAAGGCCATCACAGGGTCGCGGCGCCAAGGCTTTATCACGAGTCCAGGCACCGGGGGCTGAGGCAGCGCGACCAGCCCGACATCCAGCGTTCCATCCACCAGCCGGGACAGCGTTTCTTGCGAAGTCAGCACTGCAATCTGAATGTCGATGGCAGGATGGTGCTCGCGCAGGACCTCGAGCGCTTGCGGCAGCAGGTGCGCAATCACGCCCGTGGACGCGCCGAGACGCGCACGCCCTTCGAGCCCCTCTACCTGGCGTTGAATATCGTCTAACGCCTGCTCCGCGTCGGCCAGCAGTCGGCGCGCGCGCTCCACCAGCACCTCGCCGATCGAGGTCGGCCCCACATTTCCGCGCTTGCGTAACAGGAGGGGAGCCCCAACGCGGTCTTCGAGTTCGGCGATGTGAAGGCTGACCGTTGGCGGCGCCAGGTGCAATGCACGCGCCGCATCGGCAAATGAACCACGGTCGGTGACGGCGACCAGAGTGCGCAGGCGGTCCAGGCTGATCTCTCGCATGACGACGTCCAGATTCAGAAAAACTGAATGTTTGCGTTGTGAAATTCAACTTTCCCTATTCTAGCCGTCCGCGCAACATAGGGGTTCGCTTTACCTCGGTTCAACTGTTCCAATCCATAGTCAGCGGAGTCATCCACATATGAGCTCTCCCGTAGTTTTCATCGACGGCGACCAAGGTACCACCGGGCTGCAAATCCACGACCGGCTGCGCAACCGGACCGACATCAGACTGTTCACACTTGCCGCTGCGCAGCGCAAAGATTCGCGGCGTCGCGCAGAAGCCATCAATGCCTGCGACATCGCTATCCTCTGTTTGCCGGATGCCGCCGCGCGCGAGGCAGTGGGCGCCATTGCCAATCCTGCCGTCCGGGTGATCGACGCAAGCTCCGCTCACCGCACGCAGCCGGACTGGACTTACGGTTTTCCGGAAATGACGCCGGGGCAGGCTGAGCAAATTGCGAACGCATGTCGGGTCACCAATCCTGGTTGCTATCCGACCGGTGCAGTCGGCCTGCTGCGTCCGTTGGTGCACGCCGGGCTCATACCGGGCAATTACCCGATCAGCATTCATGCTGTATCCGGCTACTCCGGGCGCGGACGTGCCGGTGTGGAGGAACATGAGGGGCCGCGAGCCGCCAACGCGCCCTCATACCAGGTCTATGGCCTGGAACTCGCGCACAAACACACGCCGGAGATCGAGCAGCATGCCGGGCTTGCGCAGCGTCCCATCTTCATTCCTGCGTACGGATCGTTCCGTCAGGGCATCGTGCTGACGGTGCCGCTGGCGTTGCCGCTGCTGGCACCCGGCGTGGATGGCGCCACGCTACACGCATGCCTCGCACGCCACTATGCCGAGGCAACTCACGTACGAGTTTTGCCGTTGCACGAATCGAGCGCCTTAAAACAGCTGGATCCGCAAGTACTGAACGGCACGAACGACATGCACTTGAGCGTATTTCACGACGAGGAACACGGGCACGTCCTGCTGTCGGCGGTTTTCGACAATCTTGGCAAAGGCGCATCCGGAGCTGCGGTTCAGAACCTGAACCTCATGCTCACGCGGCAATAGTGGCCCATGCCTTGAGCTTCCGTTTTCGACGCTGAATGTCTCCTGGTTTTCGCGGCAGCAGACTTTCCTGTAGCGACGCGAAGGAGCGTACCCTTTCGTTGTGAGCCGACTGATGGCGTCGGCGCGCAACTGCCAGTCTTCTATAGGAGACGACCATGAAAAAGGAGCGAAAAACAGCCCGGCAAATTCTGTCCGGGAACCCCCGGGAGGTGATCTCGGTCGGCCCCGCGGACTCAGTGCTGACAGCGCTGCGTCTGATGGCCGATAAGGATGTCACCACCGTGCTGGTGCTGCAGAGCAGCAATCTTGTCGGCATCCTGTCTCAGCGTGATTACGCGCGCAAGGTCGAACTGGCCGGGCGCAACGCGGCAGAGACGAAGGTCGGCGAGATCATGACTTCCGAGGTGATTTACGTCACGCCAGAGCATATCTGTGACCAGTGCCTGGCGTTGATGCATACGAGGCGGATCCGGCATCTGCCGGTCATCGATTCAGGACAGGTAATCGGCGTGCTATCCACTAGCGATGTCCTCGAAGAATTGATCCAGGAAGACGAACATTTCATCAGCATTCTCGAGCATGACATGCTTTACCTGACCGTCGATACGGGTGGCGCCTATTAATTCATTCGCGGGCGGTGAGGAGCGCGCCAACTGATTCCCGGCCAGATCACCAGCACGCATTTAGCGATGCGCGTGGCCGATCTGACTTTGTCGCAACGCGCCGCTATTTGAACTTGACGAGATCCTTGAAGATCAGCTGAGCCCAGCTATTCCCCTTGGCCTGGACAAGCGAGCCGCCATCCTTGAGCGGGCCTAGCGCAATGGGCGCGAAACCGAGCTGTTCGGCCAAAGCTGCGACCGGTGCCACCGCATTTTCGTCATCGCTCGACAGAAATACGACACGGCTGCCGCCCTTCACGTTCGGATCAGCGGCCAGAACGGCAGCGGGCAGATGGTTAAAGCCCTTTACGAACCTGGCGCCGGCAAACGCCCGGGCGACAACCGCGGACGACGGCAGTCCTTCCAGGTCTGCGACGGGAACGCCGAAAGCATTTGTCGTGTCGATGATCGTCTTGTCCTGCCAGGTCGTGAGCAGTTTCGCGACTTCGCGATGTTCCCAAAACGGAACTGCCAGGAAGATCGTGTCGGACGCGATCGCATCCTGCAGCGTTCTCGGGACAACGGTGGGGCCGATCGCTCGTGCCTGCTCCATCAACGCATCGGGTGGGCGCCGGCTGGCGACGCTCACGTCGATGTTCTTTCTTGCAAACGCTCGGGCGAGCGCCTGGCCTACGGCGCCAAAGCCAATAATCGAATAGCTCATGCGAACTCTCCATGCAGGCGGAAATTCCGCCTATTGATAAGGAATCCATATTTATATACTCAATTCTGGATCACTCACTCCTGGCTTTACGGCATGATTTCAGATAGCCGACAAGCCGCCGTCGACGGACAACTCCACCCCATTCACGAAACTCGAATCGTCTGAAGCAAGAAACAACGCGACCGTCGCGATTTCCTCGGGGCGCCCCATCTTTCCCCGCGGGATCACGGATTCGAACATCCGCTTCGCCTCTTCGTCGAGAACCTGGTCTTGCATCGGTGTGGCGATCGGCCCCGGGCTCAGCACGTTCACGCGGATATTCCTGCCCTTTAGCTCGTTGAGCCACGTGCGTGCGAATGAGTGCAACGCCGCCTTGCTCGCCGCATACACGCCGTAACCAGGAAAACCTTTTACCGAAGCGACTGACCCGGTCATGAAGATCGATCCGCCATCGTTGAACAGCGGCAACGCCTTCTGAACCGTAAACAGCGTGCCGCGCGCATTCAGGTCGAAGATCGCGTCGTAGTGCTGCTCGGTAATCTCGCCGAGTGGTACGGCTTCGCCCCAGCCGGCGCTCGCGTAGAGGATATCGATCTTGCCTTTTTCCCGCTTGACGGTATCGAACAAGCGGTCGAGATCGTTGAGATTGGCGGCGTCGCCGCGCACGCCGGTGACGTTCCGGCCAATCGCGTTGACGGCTTCGTCCAGCGTTTGCTGCCGCCGGCCCGTGATGAAAACGTAGGCACCTTCTTCAACGAACCGCTTGGCGCTTGCCAGCGCCATGCCGCTCGATCCACCGGTGATGACTGCAACCTTACCCTCGAGCTTTCCCATAATGGCTCCTTTCGTGGTGTCGGACAGCGTCTCTGTTCCCATTTGCACAAATTCGCTGTATCTTGTGGATCACTGATCCACATCCAGATTCCGAAGATACGGATCACCGATCCACTTGTCAAGAAAACTATGCGGGCCGACGCCAGAAAGAATTACGACCATCTATTAGCAGTCGCGCGGGACGTCGTCACCGAGCATGGTGCCGATGCGTCAATGCGAGATATCGCCCGCCGGGCCGACGTCGGGTTGGCCACGCTGTTTCGTCATTTCCCGACTCGAGAAGCCTTGTTCGAAGCGTTGCTGCGAGAGGATCTGGACGCGCTGACGCAGAAGGCATTCGAACTCGAAAGGTCGAGTCCACCTGATGAAGCGCTCGTGTCCTGGTTTCGCGAAGGGGTGGCATTCGTCCATAGCTATAGCGGCGTTGTCGCGATGATGGCGAGTGCCCACGCGACCCCGGACTCCGCGCTTTACGCTTCATGTGCAGCGGTGCACTCAGCGGGCGAGCGCTTGCTGCTCCGTGCTCAGGCCGAGGGGTCCGCGCGTGCCGATGTGAATGGCGACGACCTGTTCGCCCTGATGTCGGCGCTCGGCTGGCTCGGTGACCAACCCTCATTCGCACCACGGGCCGACCATCTCTTTCAGGTCATCGCGAGCGCCATTCTGTCTGAGCGCACGAGCGGCGATGTCAGGAAAGCAAGGTGTTGAATCGGATCGGCAATCGGATGCACGGGGCCGAGACGTCGCACACTTGCGGTTGATGGCGTAAGTGCCGGCCCACCGTCTCGTGCGCCGGCAGCCGACCGCTATCGCGCCGGCGAGTCGAAACAGGTCGAGTTGTGAGTTCAAGTCTTCGCCCTTGCCCCCTTCTTGCTCAGCGTTGACTCAGTCGGGCTACGGTTCTTGCAGTATCGGGATAGTGGATAGTTCCTTCCCTACGACATGGGTCTTCGTCTGATGGCGGGTCTCCCCAATGCCGAATTCCATATGTTCAACCGCTGTGGTCACTGGGTGCAATGGGAACACGTGGACAAGTTCAATCGCATGGTGCTGGACTTCCTGTCCAACTAAGCGTCGCTTGTGTGAAAGCCGCCTGTTCTTCGGTCCTGGTAGTTTTGCAACCGTGACCTGAGACGGATTGTGTAGCTAATCGGCAAATGAGTTTGCCAGTCCTGGAGGCCAGGGACGGCCTCAACCGTGCGGCATGCCCTTCGGCGAAGCGATCTTCAAACGGCTCAGCGGCACCGATTACGAAGCCGTCTTCGTCGCCATGCGCTGATAGACGCGCAGCACCTCGTCGTTGTCACCCGGACGGCTGCCTTCCCAGTACAGTCGCCAGCCCCCGACGGGCGACTGACCGTCTGCAGGTCGACCCTGTTCGATGAGCCAGTTGCAGGACGTGGTCTGAGGGTCCGCGGTGGGCACGTGCATGACACCGGCGAAGTAATAGAGCATGGGCGCTTCAGATTCGCCCAGCCCACTGCTCGCCATGCAGTCTCCGGCTTTCCAGGTGCTGTTCAGTTTGGCACGCAGATCCTCGAACGGTGCGCGATAGCTCTTCGCGACGTCGAGCCAGGGCAGCAGCAGCGTGCCGACGAGCCCCCATGCGACGATGGCGCCCAGACACCAGCTGAATGCGCCGCGCCAGTTGCCCGCTGACTTGAGCCGGGGAAGCAGCAATACCCACCCGAGCGTGAGGGCGAGCGCCGCGATGATCAGCTTCGGCTGAATGGGCATCACCCATTCGAGCGGCAGCCAGCGGCCAAGCAAATGCAGGACACCGTGGGTCTCGGGGGCGCCCGTCATCTTCCACCACACGACCCATACAAGCACCACGAACGATCCGAATACGATACGGCTCATGATATCCCACGCGAGGTGCACGCGCGGCGGCAGATAGCGGATTCCCTGCATGGCTAACAGGGAGAGCGGGGCAATGAACGGCAGGATGTAGAGTTCGCGCACTGTCGACGACGCCTGCAGTACCGCGAAGCCGATCCCCGAAAACAGCACTGGCAGTGCGACTTCGGGATCGCGTAGACGTCGCCATGCGCCGCCCGCAAGCGCCACGAGGGCGAGCGGGACGACCGGAAAGCCGACTGTCAACGCCGTGCGCAGCACAAACAGGTGCCCGACGTTTTCCGAGCCGAGTTGCGCCACCGAAAAGCCGAAGAAGCGGCCGATGTTGTTGTCCCACAGCCAGATCTTGAATAGCGCTTCGGAGCGCAGATAGAAGCAAAGCGGCCAGATCAGCGCGAAGGGAGCGAAGTAGAGCGCCGAACGTGCCAGTGAGCGCGCAAAACGGCTGCTGCGGCACGCAGGGTAAAGCAGCATCGCCGCGCAGATGGTCGCACCCAACACGAGCGGCACGAACAGGCCTTTCGCCAGAAAGGCGATGCCGACGCCAACACCGAACATCGCAGCGGCATGACGGGCAGCGCGCCCTTGAATGCGGCTGTTCTCGCAGTCGCTGGACGCTTGCTGTGAAGTTGTGGATTCTGGCCATGCGGGTGCTGTGTTGCGGCCTCCGTTAGGAGAACGACGCAAGCCGCCTTCCATCCGCAAGTGAGCGCAGACAAGCTCGTAAAGTGCGCAGAATGCCAGCGCGGCGCCGGCCATCAGCGCGACATCCGTCATCATGTCGTGGATATGCTTGACGACTACCAGCGTGCTGGCGAAGAGTGCGAGCGTTCCGGGCACGCGCGGATCGGTCCACCGCACGGCGCCGGTAGCGCGCCGGGCGAGACGCGCCGTGCAGGCAAGCGTGAGTGCAGCGAAGACGACGCTCGCGAGACGGGCCGCGTCGTGCAGCGGCAGGAAGCGGCCGAACATCCACGCGAGTGAGGCGGCTACCCAATCGTAGACGGGCGGTTTTTCCACGAAGGGCTGCCCGGCGCTGGTCGGGACGACCAGATCGCCGGTGTCGAGCATGTGCTCGATGATGCCGAAGGTGTAGGTTTCGTCCTGCTTCCAGGGATCGTGGCCGAGCGTGCCAGGCAGGAGCCAGGCGCAAACGAGCGCGAATGCAAGCAGCCCGACGAACAATCGTGAAGTCGCCAATGCCCGCGCGCCTTTGCGGGTAGCTGGTAATTCCGGGGGCAACGGAGTGACGGGCGGCGCCGGCTGACCGCCCGTGGTCAAGTCCCGCAGGTGCGCCACGCCAGTGGAGACGGAAGCCTGTTCGAGGCTAACTTGTGCGACGCCGACGTCACCCTTGCTTTCCTGCATGTAACCTCTGCTCCCGGCGCGCCTATCTGGTCAGCGCCTTTCGTTATCGCCGTCGACGGACAGCTGTCACGAATACGATTGTATGCGCCGATTATTACCAAACATTACAGGGTGTAGTGTATTTGAAGGGTTTGCTTCCCACTATGCAACTGGAGCACTACACAAGCCGTCCGGCCTGCCTCATTTCTTTGCATCCCTAACAAGCGCCAGTGACGCCGTGCAGGACGTCGCAAATTTTCTAGCACCTCGTTAGTGGAGCAATGAGCCAATTCGGGGCACGACCGCTCCGTGGTTTCCGAAATCAGTTTCTGGTATTTGTCGGTGGGAACGACCGATGCGGCGAAGTAGCCAACTGTATGGGAAATAGCGATGAGCCGCGTACTACTGGCTGACGACGATACCGCTTTTCGTGATGCACTTCAGACCTTGCTGGGCGACGCCGGCCATGAAGTCGCGACCGCCGGCAATGGCCTGGAAACGGTTTCGGCGGCCCTGGCCGCCACGCCAGAGGTGATTGTCTCCGACGTCCACATGCCTGTTCTCGAAGGGCCGGACGCCGTATCGATGTTGCGAGCTATCCCACGGTTTTGCGATGTTTCAGTCATTCTCATGTCTGGAGACGACACACGCGCAGGTATCGTTGCCGAAGGTTTTCTCCACAAACCTTTTGACCCAAGCCTGCTTCTCGATGCCCTTGCGAGCCTTTCAGAGCGCAAGAAGTATGGAAGCGCAAGCGAATTCACGAAGTCGCGTCGCGCCGCGTACGGGGTGGGAAAATCGGGCATGACATCGGCAAGCGCGAATCGGCAGCATCAGCGCGTTGCGCGCGCCTTCGAACTGGTGGCCGAGCAGGAGCGCCGGATATCCGGGCTGGAACGGCGCGGTATCGAGACCGCGCTGGCAATCGACTTGTACGAGATCATGGTGTGTAGCGTTGCGACGCTGACGCGCTTTGAGCAGATTACAGTTGACCCGATCAATACCGCCCCAAGCTGATCTTGCGTCTGCGATGCCGATAAAGCGCGGCGCGCGAAATGTCGGTGCAGCCGGGCGGACCGGTGCGCCTGGCCGTGCCGATGTCGTTCGGCCTGCGCTGGGTCGCGCCGCTGCTGCCGGGCTTCTACCCCGAGGTGTCGATCGACCTGCATCTCTCCGATGCAACTGTCGATCTCGTGCGAGCTCGTGGATCATGTTACGCGCATATCGGTCACGGCCTACAATCCAAGGCGTGCAAGCTTCTTCGTGGCGGTCTATACGACGAACGCGGGCACGAGTTATGCGGCTCGCGCCGACAGGCGGCGAGGACGCCGCGCGCAATTGCGGAGGGGAAAGTCATGAGGCCAACCGTGTTAGGCGTGTACGACAGCTACGCGAATGCGAGTTCGGCGCAGCGCGCACTGGGCGAGGCTGGGATAGCGCAGGCGGATATTGCCATCTACTCGATATCGGCTGATGCTCCCCGCGAAAAGGGGCCACGTGTCTATGTGCAGGGCGCTGTCGATACGCACCACCACAAGAAAGTCTTCGATCGACTGGAGCAGTTGTTCACGCGCATCTTCACGAAGGGAGCGTATCCACCCGATGCGGAGGATTACAGGGAATTCATCCGTCGCGGTGGCACGGTAGTCAGCGCCGATGTTTCTGAATCACAGGTCGATCAGGCGATTGAAACGATGAGCCGCATGGGCGCTGCTGACATCGAGGAGCGCGCCAATGCGTGGCGTACGGGTTCTGCGAAGGCGCAAGGTCCGGAACACACAGCGCATCCAGGCGGCGGCGTGATCGGCGAACGCGCCAAGCCGCTGGAAGTCACACACGGGTGGCCAGGCGACACGCGGGCCGCATCGGCGGCGCGGCCGGCGCCTTCCCCGGGTGCTCCTGCCGCGGCAGGGCGAGGGCCGACCCCGGCAGGGGAGAAGCAGCCTCACGCCGCGCAAGCGCCCGACGGCAACGCCGCCGCGGCAAACGCCCAGCGTCCAATGACGGGCTTCATGGGCGACCCGGGTCTCGGCGCCCAGCATGACGACCCACACCCGTACGACAGCGAATTTAAAAAGGACTACGACGCACATTACGCGAACACGGGTGCGTCATTCGACGAGTATCGACGTGCCTACTCACACGGCGCCACGCTCGGACGCGACGAGCGGTTTCGCGGGTCAGACTGGCAGGGCGTGGAAGCGAGTGCGCGCGCGAACTGGGAGTCGCGATATCCGGAAAGTGGATGGGAACGCTTCAAGACGGCTGTGAGGCACGGTTGGGAACGTGTCAGGGGCGGTGTATAGCTTAGAAGTCGGGCGCGCCAGGCTCCGAAAGCATCGACAGATTCGCTGCACGCGGCGAACGCCTGTCAATTTAGTTAAGACTCCTACTGGTAACACGAACAAATCCACGCCGAATACTGGGTTGATGGCGCGAGGTCCGTAACTTGTCTGCACGAGAGCCTGCGGGAATATCAAATCGACCTGTTCCGCTTGCCAGTCCTCCGCCGTTTCATACTCGCCAACGCAGGCAATCCTTGCGAATTGAAAGGCGGGTATCCGCAATTACCCCAAGGAAAAGACGCTGGCATTTCTCCGGCGGGCATACTACGATTGCGCCCAATGTTACCGGTTACAGTAAACGGTAACATTGCGGCGGGTAAAGCCGGGATTCACCCCGGCGCGGCCGGAAGCGACCATTATTAATAGAACAGGAGACACGAGATGCATCTCGCCACCAACGCGCGGAGCCGTTCCAGGATTCGCTGGTGGGTTGCCGGCCTCATGTGGGCGGCGATCGCGATCAACTACATCGACCGCACGGTGTTGTCGGCGGCGGCGCCGCGCATCCAGTCGCAATTCCATTTGAGCGCGGTCGAAATGGGTGTCGTCATGTCGGCGTTCTTCTGGTCATACGCGCTGCTGCAATTGCCCGCGGGGTTTCTCGCCGATCGTTTGGGCCAGAAGAAAGTACTGGGTTTCGCGGTGCTCTGGTGGTCGCTGGCGACGGCGGCCACGGGCGTGGCGAACGGTTTCAAATCGCTCGTCGCGTTGCGCGTGGCGCTTGGCGTGGGCGAGGCGGGCGCGTATCCGAGCAACGCGGGCATTGCGTCGAAGTGGTTCCCGCGCAGCGAGCGCGCGACGGTCGCGGGCATTTTCGACAGCGGTTCGAAGCTCGGCGGCGCCATTGCGCTGCCGCTCATCGCCGCGATGCTCACGGCGTTCGACTGGAAGATCACCTTCGCGCTGACTGGATTGCTCGGCCTGATCTGGTACGTCGTGTGGCAGTTCACGTTCAGCGATTCGCCGCGTGACCACAAGCGGGTCAATTCCGAGGAACTCGCGCACATCGAGAGCGATTTGCTGGCGGAGCAAAGCGACCGGGCGGCGAGGCCGCCGCTGCGCAAGCTGCTCGCGCATCGCAACATCTGGGCGATGTGTATCGGCTTCTTCATGATCAACTACAACTCGTACTTCTTCATCACCTGGCTGCCCACGTATCTCGTGAAGGCGCGTGGAATGACGATGATGGAAATGGGCTGGATGGCGTCGCTGCCGCTGCTCGCCTCGATCGTGGTGGAGATTTTCGCGGGCTGGGCCTCGGATCGCGTGTTTGCCTCGGGCAAGCTTTCGCTCACCGCCACGCGCAAGCTCTTTCTCGTGATCGGCTTGCTGATGGCATCGAGCATTGGTTTCGCCGCGTTCGCCGACGGCCGCCGTTGCGGTGCTGCTCTTATGCATTGCTAAGTCGGGCACGACCGTGGCGGCTTCGCAGGTCTGGGCGCTCCCAGCTGACGTCGCACCGCGCAACGCCGTGTCGATGGTTGCGGGCGTCCAGAACACGGTATCGAACATCGGCGGTGTGGTTGGCCCGATCGTGACGGGCGCGATCGTCGGCGCGACGGGTTCATTCGTGCCCGCGCTCGTGGTGTCGTCGGCGCTGATCGGCGTGGCGATCATCAACTATCTGTTCCTGCTGGGCAAGGTCGAGCCGATTCGTCTCGACGGTGCCTCGACGCAGCCGCAGGCGCGCGAGTACAGCAACGCCCCGTAAATCCACCGGTTCGGCCCTCGTTTTGTCGATGGAAAAATTCCCGCTAATTCCCTTCAAGCCGGAATGCGTAGTACTCCTGTAAATATTAAAACCAGACAGGTCACCTGTATGAAAAAAGCACTTTTCGCAGCGGCCGGGCTTTTGTCCGTCGCACCCGTTGTGGCGCAGGCCCAGAGTTCCGTCACGCTGTATGGTCTCGTCGATGCCGGTATTGGCTACGTCAACAACATCAAGGGCGGCTCGGCGTTCCAGCTGACGAGCGGCCGCCTGAGCGGCAGCCGGTGGGGCCTGAAAGGCAACGAGGATCTCGGCGGTGGATTGAGCGCGGTGTTTACGCTCGAAGGCGGTTTCAAGCCCAGCGACGGCACGGCCGCGCAAGGCGGGCGTTTGTTCGGCCGCAGCGCGTTCGTAGGCATTGCGAAGAGCGGCATCGGCACGTTCACGCTCGGCCGCCAGTATGAACCGCTGGCCGATCTCGTTGCGCAATACGCGGGTCCGGGCACGTGGTCGCCGTCCACGCACGTGGGCGACAACGACAACCTGAACCAGACCTTCCGTATCAACAACGCGGTGAAGTTCCGCAGCGACACCATCGCGGGCTTCACTGTCGACGGCATGTACGCGTTCAGCAACCAGGCGAGCGGCTCGGCCGGGCAAGGCTTCGGCAACAATCGCGCCTGGGGCGTCGCCGCGAATTACGTGAACGGACCGCTCTCGATCGGCGGCGGCTACGTGCTGCTCGATCATCCGAACACGACGACCAACACGAGCGGCGCGATCGGCGGCGCGTCGAGCACGACCGGCGACGACTACAGCGGCGGATTCTTCTACGGGCTCGACGGCGGCGTAGCCCGTCAGCAGATTGCGGTGGCCGGCGCGAACTACAAGATCGGCAGCGCGATTGCGGGCTTTGCGTTCAGCCACACCGAACTCAACTACAACGACGGTTCCACGCGCAAGTTCAACAACTACGACGCGAACCTGCGCTACCTGCTCACGCCGGCCACGACGCTGATCGGTGTGTACACGTTCACCGACGGCCGCGCGAACGGTCTGCCGGGCACGGGCGGCGCGACGCTCAAGCCGAAGTGGCATCAGTTCACGCTGGGCGTGGATTACGCGCTCTCGAAGCGCACGGACGTCTACCTTTCGGGCACGTATCAACTCGCGGCCGGCGACGCGTCGACGCGCGTGGGTTCGACTTACAGCCGGATCGCGGCGATCGCCTATGCGGGCGGCGCATCGTCCACGAATCGCCAGGTCGACGTGTTCACGGGTATCCGCACGAAGTTCTGAGCGCGCTTTCAGGCACTAAAAGCAAAAGGCCTCGCGATGTTTGCGAGGCCTTTTTGCGTAGTCATCGCGAGACGACGAATCTCAGGCCGAGCCGCGCTCGATCAGCGTGAAACCGACGTCCACTTTCGCGCGCTTGCTCGTGCCGGTCTCGATTTTCTCGATCAGCATGGACGCCGCCAGCTTGCCGATCTTCGTGCCGTCGATGCGAATCGTCGTGAGCGGCGGGTCGGCGTCGGCGGCGAAATTCTGGTCGCCGTAGCCAATCACCCTGAGGCGTCCCGGCACGTCGAGCTTGCGCGCATGGGCTTCCATGAGCACGCCGAGCGCCATGATGTCGGCGCCGCAGAAGATTGCGTCGATCTGCGGATGGTCGTCGAGCAGCTTTGCGAACGCGCGTCGTCCGTCGCCGAGATGCGCGGGTGAGGGCACGGCGGCCACGGGAATCTCGTGCTCGCTGCCGAAGGCTTCGATGAAGGCGTCGGCGCGCAGCTTCGCCCGGCGGTCGCCCGGGGTGACGATGGCCGGATGCCGCGCGCCGCGTTCACGCAGGTAGCGCGCAGCCGCTTCGCCCACGCGCGTGTGCGAGAAACCGATCAGCATGTCGAGCGGCGAGCGCGTGATGTCCCACGTTTCGACCACGGGAATGCCGGCCGCGCGCAGTTTCTGCCGCGACGCCTCCGAGTGGATCACGCCGGTGAGCACGATGCCGGCCGGACGCCGGCCGATGATGGCGTCGAGCAGCGCCTCTTCGCGCGATTCGTCGTAGCCGCTCTGGCCGAGCAGCAACTGATAGCCGGCCGTCTCCAGCTCTGCGGTCAGGGCCGCGACGGTTTCCTGGAACACGCTGCCCGCCATCGCCGGGATCAGCGCGACGACGAGGTGGCTGCGATTCGAGGCGAGCGAGCCCGCGATCAGGTCGGGCGTGTAGCCAGTTTGCCGCACGGCCTCGCGCACGCGCTCCAACGTTTCGACCGAAACGAGCTCGGGGTTGTTGAGGGCGCGCGAAACCGTGACCTTCGTGACCCCGGTCAGACGGGCCAGATCGCTGAGCGTGACCCGGCCGGTGTTCTTGCGGGCACGCCGCGACGCGGTGCCGGTGGCGGGCGGGGCGAATTCTGTCGAGGTCTTGGTCACGGGCGCGGGCGCTCCTACTGCAAAAAGGTGTTGGCAATTATCCCAAAACTGTACTACGATGGCATCTATGTTACCGGTTACATTAACCGGTAACTTTGTTCCACAACGATAGGCAGCGCGTTTCCCGGCGCCGCCAGCAACCATCTCGCATGGGACCGGAGCAGGTGCCCCTGCGCGCCGTCCGGATCGTCAGCGGAGACAGGCGAATGCTCCAGTCCAACAAGTCCTATAGCGGGCCGTTGATCCGGCTCAACCCAAACGACAACGTCCTGATCGCGCGCGAGCCGCTGACGATCGGGCATCAAGTCCTGATCGAAGGCGAAGCGATTCGCCTGCGCGCGCAGGTCGCCGCGGGCCACAAGGTGGCGGCGCGGCGCATTGCGTCGGGCGAGCCCATCCGCAAGTACGACACCGTGATCGGGGTGGCCGCGCGCGACATCGAGCCCGGCGACCACGTTCACACGCACAACATCACGCTCGTCGATTTCGACCGCGATCCAGGCTTCGGTCTCGACGTAAAGCCAGTCGATTACGTTGCGCCCGAGCAGCGCGCGACGTTCAACGGCATCGTGCGGCCCGACGGCCGCGTCGCCACGCGCAACTTCGTCGGCATCATCGCGTCGGTCAATTGTTCGGCCACGGTCATTCGCCATATCGCCGATTACTTCACGCCCGAACGCCTGCGCGATTATCCCAATGTCGACGGCGTGGTCGCGTTCGCGCAAACCAGCGGTTGCGGCATGTCCTCGCCGAGCGAGCACTTCGACGTGCTCCGCCGCACCATTGCGGGCTACGCGCGTCATCCTAACCTGGGCGGCGTGCTCATCGTCGGACTGGGTTGCGAGCGCAACCAGGTCGGCGATCTGCTCGACTCGCAAGGGTTGGAGACGGGCAAGGCCGTGCACGCGCTGGTGATGCAGGACACGGGCGGCACGCGCGCGACGATCGAAGCCGGCATCAAGGCCGTGCAGGACATGCTGCCTGCCGCAAACGACATCGTCCGTACGCCGGTGCCCGTCAGCCATCTGAAGATCGGTCTCGAATGCGGCGGCTCGGACGGCTTCTCGGGCATCACCGCGAATCCCGCGCTGGGCGCGGCGATGGACCTGCTCGTGCGGCACGGCGGCACCGCGATCCTGTCCGAAACGCCCGAGATTCATGGCGTCGAATACATGCTCACCCGCCGCGCCGTGTCGCCCGAAGTCGGCCAGAAACTGCTCGACCGGCTCGCGTGGTGGGAGCGCTATACGCGCGGCCAGAATGGTCAGTTCAACGGCGTGGTCGGGCCGGGCAACCAGCAGGGCGGTCTCGCCAACATCTTCGAAAAGTCGCTCGGTTCCGCGATGAAGGGCGGCACGACGCCGCTGCAGGCCGTGTACGAATACGCAGAACCGATCGATCGCGCGGGTTTCGTGTTCATGGACTCGCCCGGCTATGATCCCGTCGCGGTGACGGGGCAGATCGCGAGCGGCGCGAACCTGATCTGCTTCACGACGGGGCGCGGCTCCATGTTCGGCTCGAAGCCCGCGCCGACGCTCAAGCTCGCGAGCAACACGCCTATGTTCACGCGCCTCGAAGAGGACATGGACATCAATTGCGGTCTCGTGATCGACGGCGAACGCACGATCGAGGAAATGGGTCAGGACATCTTCGATCTGCTCGTTCGCGCGGCTTCCGGCGAGCGCACGAAGAGCGAACTGCTCGGACTCGGCGACAACGAATTCGTGCCCTGGCACATGGGCATCGTGAGCTGAAGGCGCGTAACTGCGCGCCTCGAATCGGTATCAATAGAACAGGAAGGGAGACAGCAGATGCTCGAATCTGCACAACGGCATGGCCGATCGAAGATGCGCTGGTGGGTCGCGGGCCTCATGTGGGCCGCCATCGCGATCAACTATATCGATCGCACGGTGCTCTCGGCGGCAGCCCCGAAAATTCAGTCGGAGTTTCATCTCGACGCGATGCAGATGGGCATCGTCATGTCGGCGTTCTTCTGGTCGTATGCGCTGTTGCAATTGCCCGCGGGCTTGCTCGCCGATCGCCTGGGCCAGAAGAAAGTGCTGGGTTTCGCGGTGCTCTGGTGGTCGCTCGCAACCGCGATGACGGGCCTCGCGAGCGGCTTTCGCTCGCTCGTCGCGTTGCGCGTGGCGCTGGGCGTGGGCGAGGCGGGTGCGTACCCGAGCAACGCCGGTATCGCCACGCGCTGGTTTCCGCGCAAGGAACGCGCGACCGTCGCGGGCATCTTCGACAGCGGCTCGAAGCTGGGCGGCGCGATTGCCTTGCCGCTGATCGCGTGGATGCTGGCCGCGTTCGACTGGAAGATGACCTTTGTGCTCACGGGCCTGCTCGGCGTTGTGTGGTTCGTCGTGTGGCTAGTGAGCTTTACCGATTCACCCGCCGATCATCGGCGCGTGAATGCGGCGGAACTCGCGCACATCGAAAGCGATAAAGGCGTGCAAAGCGCGCAGCCGCCCGTGCGTCCGCCGTGGCGCAAGCTGCTTGCGCACCGCAACGTGTGGGCGATGTGCATCGGCTTTTTCATGATCAATTACAACTCGTACTTCTTCATCACGTGGCTGCCCACGTATTTGATGAGGGAGCGCGGCATGAGCGTGCTGCAAATGGGCTGGATGGCCTCGTTGCCGCTGCTCGTGTCGATCGTCGTCGAGATTTTCGCGGGCTGGGCGTCGGATCGCGTCTTCGCGAGCGGCAAGCTTTCTCTCACGGCAACGCGCAAGCTCTTTCTCGTGATCGGGCTCGTGATGGCGTCGAGCATCGGCTTCGCGGCGTTCGCGCATTCGGCGCTCGTGGCGGTGCTGCTGCTGTGCATCGCGAAGTCCGGCACCACGGTCGCGGCCTCGCAGGTGTGGGCGCTGCCCGGCGACGTCGCGCCGCCCAATGCGGTTTCGATGATCGCGGGGCTGCAAAACACGGTGTCGAATCTCGGCGGTGTGGTCGGCCCGATCGTCACGGGCGCCATCGTCGGCGCGACCGGCTCGTTCGTTGCCGCGCTGCTGTTCTCGGCGGCGCTGATCGGCATAGCGATCCTCAACTATCTGTTCCTCCTCGGGAAGGTGGAACCCATTCAATTCGGCGACCCCTCACAGGAGACACGCATTCATGAACCCGCAGACGTCAGGGCTTAATCCGTTCAAAGCCGCGCTCGCCGCGCGCAGGAAGCAAGTCGGCTTCTGGCTTTCCATGGCCGATCCGTATCTCGCCGAAGTGAGCGCGACGGCCGGTTTCGACTGGCTCCTCATCGACAGCGAGCACGCACCCAACGAACTGCGCACGATCCTCGCGCAATTGCAGGCCGTGGCGGCGTACCCGGTCGAGCCGGTCGTTCGCCCCGTGAACGGCGATCCGGCGCTGCTCAAGCGGCTGCTCGATATCGGCGCGCGCAACCTGCTCGTGCCGATGGTCGATACCGCCGAAGAAGCACGCGCGCTCGTCGCCGCCGTGCGCTATCCGCCGCATGGCATTCGCGGCGTGGGCAGCGCCGTGGGCCGTGCGTCGCGCTGGAGTCTGCGGACCGATTATCTAGATATTTCGGATCACGAAGTGTGCCTGCTCGTGCAAGCCGAAACGGCGACGGCGCTGGGCAACCTCGAATCGATCTGCGCGGTGGACGGCGTGGACGGCGTGTTCATCGGACCGGCCGATCTCGCGGCCTCGATGGGCCATCGCGGCAAGGCCACGCATCCCGAAGTGCAGCAGGCGATCGACAACGCGATCCGCACGATCGTCGCGTCGGGCAAGGCGGCGGGCACACTCACGTCCGACCCGGCGCTCGCGCGTCACTACCTGGAGCTCGGCTGCACGTTTGTCGCGACGGGCGTGGACATCCTGATGTTCGCGAACGCGGCGCGCAAGCTCGCGCGCGATTTCGCGGACGTGCGCACGGCGGGCTAATGCCGCGCGCGTTCGGTTCGCCGGTCACACCAGTCGCGACGGTTTAACGGATCACGACATCCCTTGTAGAAAGGAGCACGCAGTGAGTTTGGAGTTGACGCGAGGCGAACTGCTTCGACAGGATAATTTCATCGACGGCAAGTGGAGCGCCGCCGCCGGAGGCAACCGTTACGCCGTGACGAATCCGGCGACGCAGGGCACGCTCGCGCAGGTGGCCAGCAGCAGCGCCGCCGACGCCCGCGCGGCGACGGACGCGGCGAGCCGCGCCTTGCCCGCCTGGCGCGACAGGCTGCCCCGCGAGCGGGCGCACGTGCTCAACCGTTGGCACGCGCTCATTGTCGAGAACACCGAGGACCTCGCGCGCCTCATGTCGATGGAGCAGGGCAAGCCGCTTGCGGAGGCGCGCGGCGAGGTCGCGTATGGTGCGTCGTACGTCGCATGGTTTGCCGAAGAGGCGACCAAGGTCTACGGCGACATCATTCCGCAGACACAGCGCGGCAAGCGCATGAGCGCGATCAAGGAGCCGATTGGCGTGGTCGCCGCGATCACGCCGTGGAATTTCCCGCTCGCAATGATCGCGCGCAAGATCGCACCGGCGCTCGCTGCAGGCTGCACAGTCGTGGCGAAGCCCGCCGAGGACACGCCACTTACGGCGCTCGCACTGGCCGCGCTCGCGCAGGAAGCGGGCTTGCCCGACGGCGTGCTCAACATGATCTCGGCCGCGCGGGACGAAGGGATCGCCGCTGTTGCCGACTGGCTCGCCGACGACCGCGTGCGCAAGATCACCTTCACAGGCTCGACCGCGGTGGGCAAGCATCTGGCGCGCGAATCGGCAGCCACGCTCAAGAAGCTCTCGCTGGAACTGGGCGGCAACGCGCCGTTTATCGTGTTCGAGGACGCCGACCTCGAGGCAGCCGTCAACGGCTTGATGGCGGCCAAGTTCCGCAACGGCGGGCAGACCTGCGTGTGCCCCAACCGCATCTACGTGCATGAATCGGTGTACGAACGATTTGGCGATCTGCTGGCGAAGCGCGTCGCAGCGCTTCACGTGGGACCCGCAACGGACCCGAAGGCGCAGATCGGTCCGATGATCAACGAGCGTGCGATCGAGAAGATCGCGAAGCACGTCGAGGATGCCGTGGCGAATGGCGCGCGCGCACTAACGGGCGGCAAGCGGCTCGCCGAACTGGGGCCGAACTATTACGCGCCCACCGTGCTCGCCGACGCGACCGACGCAATGGTGCTGTGCTGCGAGGAAACGTTCGGCCCGGTCGCGCCGCTGTTCCGCTTCACGGACGAGGATGAGGTCATCAGGATCGCAAACGACACGCCTTTCGGTCTCGCGGCTTACTTCTACACCAACGACGTGCGCCGGATCGATCGCGTGGCGCGAAAACTGGAAGCCGGCATCGTTGGCATCAATGAAGGCGCCGTGGCCAGCGAGGCGGCGCCTTTTGGCGGCGTAAAGGAGTCTGGCTATGGGCGCGAAGGCTCGAAGTACGGCCTCGACGACTACCTGAGCATCAAGTATTTGTGCCAGGGCGGGCTCGACTGATCACCCGCGAAGTGCGCGTGGGCTGAAGCGGCCCTGCTGGCCTGCGCGGCATGCAGCATCGATCAAAGCCGCGCAGGCCGGCGAGTCGGTACGAGGAAACGCGTAGAAACGCGCAACTGGCAACGCGGGCAGTCCTTCCTTGCGACCCAGCAAGCGCAAGCCATCGACTCGCTGACTATCGGCGATGACCGTCACTGCGAAACCCGATCTCGCCGCCGACAGGCAGCCCGCCATGCTGCTGCTCTCGAACACCAGGCGCCACGCTCGACCGGCTTTGTTCAGTGCGGTGATCGCCGACTCGCGATAAATGCAGGGATCGGGGAAAACGGCCAGCGGCAACGGCTGGTCGAGATCCAGATCTGCATCTTCCGCGTAGGCCCAGACTAGCGGCTCTTCCCACAGCAGCGTGCCGCCTTTGCCGACACGGCTGCATTGCTTGCCGAACACGAGATCCAGACGGCCGCGCTCCTGCTGACGCAACAGATCGGCCGTGATGCCGACTCTCAGGTCGATTGTCGCTTCGGGATGCTGGCGGCGAAAACGCTGCAACACCTGGGGCAGCCAGGCGCCCGCGAAATCTTCCGATGCACCGACTCGCAGCAGCCCGCGCAGCGGCGTACCGCGTAGTTTCGCGCGGACTTCGCGTTCCAGATCCAGGATGTTTCGGCCGTAGGCGTACAAGGTGTCGCCGGCTTGCGTCAATTCCAGGTGGCGAGTCGTGCGTGTCAGTAGGCCGACACCGACGATCTGTTCGAGGCGCTTGATATGTCCGCTCACGGCCGAAGGGGTCAGCGCCAGACGCTCGGCGGCCGTGGCAAAGCTGCCGCGGTCCACGACTTCGAAAAAGGTGCGCAGCAACACGGTATCGAGCGGAACACCGTCGGCAGTGGGCAGAATGTCCATCAGATCATTCAACGCGAAAAATCACCAATGATTAGTGATTATTCACCAATCGGCACGAGGCGTCGAGCTATCGTGGGACTTCCCTGTTTGCACGAGGAACACGATGAACACCTACCAGCATGCCGCCACCGGGCGGCTCGACATCGCCTGGCTCGAATGGAACCCGCAGGGGGCGCGCACAGCGGTGCTGGTGCACGGCTGGCCGGACAGCCCCCAGTCCTGGAAGAACGTCGCGCCCATTCTGGCCGATGCGGGTTACCGCGTGCTCGCGCCGGCGCTGCGGGGCTTCGCGCCCACCCGCTTTCGCGATACGGCCACGCCGCGCAGCGGCCAGTTGTCCGCGCTGGGCCGCGATCTTCTGGATTTTCTCGCCGTGCTGGGCGTTGAGCAGCCGGTATTGGTCGGCCATGATTGGGGCGCACGCGCGGTCGCGAATGCGTGCGGCCTGCGTGACGGCGTGGCTTCTCATCTGGTGATGCTATCGGTGGGATACGGTACCAATGATCCGAACCAGATTCTGACCCTGCAGCAGGTGCGCAATTACTGGTACCACTGGTTCATGGCCACGCCGCGAGGCGCTCGCGTGGTGCGGGACGAACGTGAGGCTTTCGCCCGGCAGATGTGGGATACCTGGGCGCCGGCTGGCTGGTATGCGCCGGCCGACTTCGACGAAGCGGCGCAGGCATTCGAGGGCGACGATTGGGCAGAGGTCGTGCTTCATAGCTACCGGCACCGTTGGGGCTTTGTCGACGGCGACCCTGCCTATGCCGAGGATGAGGCGCGTCTGAATCCCGCGCCGAGGCTGTCGGTCGCAACGTTGGTGCTGCACGGCGGCGCGGACACCTGCAACCATCCCGATAGTTCCAGCGGGCGGGAGTCGTTGTTCGTTGGACGGTATGAGAGGAAGGTACTCGATGGCGTAGGCCACTTCCCGCAGCGCGAAGCGCCAAAGGACGTTGCCGATGCGATTTTGCGGTTCTGTCGATAGGCGCTACGCGCAGGGGCTTGGCGGCGAGTACTTGGCGACCCTTCGTCGATCTGCCGGAATAAATTGTGTCCACGCCGTCCTCGATACGGCGCTGCCTGCTGCCATGAAGGCGAAACGCATCGTGACTGCGAAATCAGTCAATCCGACGTTGGGGAACAGTGGGCGGCTCCTCGCCGCCCACCGTCCGAAGCGTGCGGTTGCAGGCGACGTTCACGCGTTGATCCAGGCACGCGCCTGTTCCAGCTCGTTGACGTGGAACGCCTTGATTTCAGCCTTGGTAAAGAATCGCGCCAAATGCATCGAGGCGCGAATCCAGGCCGCATCGGCCACCACCGCGGCGCGCGTGACCTTGCGGGCGACGGACACGCCTAGCGTCATGTCGGTCCACAGCGCCTTTGGCTCGATACCGCTGAAATGCTCGATGCGTTCGAGCACACGGGTTTTCCCGTTCAGTTCAAGATCGCCACGCATGCGCTCGATGGCTTCGCGCAAATCGTGGTCGGTGATTTTGCCTTCGACGGTGATTTCGACGACGGGCGAATCGGGAGTGGAGTGATACTGGATCATGGCGGGCCCCCATGGTAAGGAGACGTTACACGCTCAGGCGCGGCGAGGCCTGGCGTTCGACAGCACTTTCATAGTACCCCTTTTCATGCGCCATGCTGCCCGCAAGAAAGTGGTGTGCCTTTTGAAAGCCGCCTCAAATGTTTGCAGTGCATAAAAAAAGCCGCATACAGGGACGCGGCCGAGGGGGGCACCTGACGGGGGCTATTCCGTGTGCAGGCGCATAGCCAGATTACTCAAGCTGTGTGACATTCATCTAGCCGACAAAAATAGCGGCGCTTCGTGTCGACACGGCGCAACAACAAAATTAGGGAATCTTGCGGTGCGCTGCAGTCTGGGCTAGATCGGCCGCGTCGCTTTTAATGAGGGTGCTTCAGCGGCGGCCCCTCGTTCACCACGGAATCGTCTGATTTTCCCAGCGGGTGAATGTCCCCGACGGGCCGTTCGGACCCAGCAGAATGACGCGTACCGCTTCGCGGGCACCTTCCTCGACGGTCTCCGTGCCGGTGAAGCCGTTCAGGTTCGTGCGCGTGTAGCCCGGCGAAACGGCGTTGACCCTGATGCCCTCCGGTTCCAGTTCGATCGCCATGGCAACGGTCAATGCGTTGAGCGCCGTCTTGGACGCGGGGTACACCGGACCGAAGATCGAGCGCCACGGGAACGCAGGGTCCGAGTTTGTCGTGAGCGATCCCACACCACTCGAGACGTTGAGGATGCAGGCGGCCATCGATTTGCGCAGGAGCGGCAGCATCGCCTGATAAACGGCCAGCACGCCGAACACGTTGGTGTCCCACACCGCGCGCATTTCGTCGAAAGAGACATTGCTCGGGCGGGTGGTCTTCGCGAAGTCCTCCACGGACTGGCCGGGCTGCCGGTTCGTGCTCGAAATCGCGGCGTTGTTGACGAGCACGTCGAGGCGGCCATGCTCGTCGCGAATGCGCTGCGCGGCGGCGGCGATCGAAGCCTGATCCGTCACGTCGAGCTGGAGCGCACGCGCGTTCGGCCCAATCTCCCTGGCCGCGGCCTCACCGCGTTCGAAATTGCGCGACCCGACGAGCACCGTGAGGCCGTGTAACGCGAGATCCTTCGCGATCTGCAGACCGATTCCCTGATTGGCGCCGGTGACGAGCGCGATGACATTGTCCTGCATGCAAATCTCCTGGTGTTGATTAGCTCGCCTCAGCTGCCCACGCCTGTGCATCGGCACCGGCGGGAATGTGCATCGGAGTCGAGGGATCGGTCGCCGCGCGCCACACGGCTTCGGCGACGTCCTGTGCCTGGGTGAGCGGGGACGCCGTGTCCTCCAGACGCGCGATGACTTCTTTGACGAGACCCGCATAGGCTTCATTGTCGAAGCCGTGGATATGGGCACGCGCGTTCTCTCCAAAGCGCGTCTCCAGCGAACGGCCTGGTAGCACGAGGCGCACGCGCACGCCGAACGGTTCGAGTTCCAGCGCCATCGACTCGGTGAACGCGTTCACCGCCGCCTTGCTCGCGCGGTACGCGCCGATCAGCGGCAGCGCCTTCAGCGTCACGCTCGACGTAACGTTCACGACGACGCCGGCCTTGCGCGCGCGGAACTGGGGCAGCACGGCTTGCGTCACCGCGATCGTGCCGAACGTGTTGGTCTCGAAGACCTCGCGCACGGCGTCGATCGGAACAAGCTCAGCCGGGGACGCCGCGCCAAAGCCCGCATTGTTGACGAGGACGTCGATCGGGCCCGCAGCCATGACGGCCGCGCGTATGCTTTCCGGCTTCGTGACGTCGAGCGCCAGCACGCGCAGATGTTCCGAAGGCGGCAGCACGTCGTCACGCGGCGTACGCATCGTGGCGACGACCCGCCAGTCACGGGCCAGGAAGTAGCGGGCGATCTCGAGCCCGAAGCCGGACGAGCAGCCGGTGATCAGCACGGTTTGCATGGAATCTCCTTTGGTTTGCGTGTGTCCATACGATAGATCGCGCAGACCGTACTTGCTACAATCAAAGGTCCGAATTTCGTTTGCAGGAGTCCGGCCATGATCGATCCGTTGGCTGAAGTCGTGACGCTGCTGCAGCCGAGTGCGCGCTTCTCCAAACTCGTCCTCGGCGCCGGCCCTTGGCGCATCAGTCGTTCGGGTGCGGGCGAGCCTTTCTATTGCGTCATCCTCGATGGCGGGTGCTGCATCACGATCGACGATCACGCGCCGCTCGAACTCGTGGCCGGCGACTTCGTCCTGATTCCTGCGTCCTATGGCATCGAGGTGAGCAGCCTCGAGCCTCCCCCGCCGGACGTCGAGCCAGTGACGCCCGTCGCGCTGGGCAACAATGAATTCAGAATCGGCGCCGCGGACCACCCGGTCGATTCGCGCATGGTGGCGGGCCACTGCAGCTTCGGGTCGCCGGATTCATCTTTGCTGGTTTCGCTGCTGCCGCAACTCGTGCATGTCCGCGGCCAGGAACGGCTGGCCACACTCGTCAAGCTCGTGCGCGAGGAATCGAGAGCGCAGCGGCCTGCGCGTGAAGTGGTGCTCTCTCGCCTGCTGGAAGTGCTGCTCATCGAAGCACTGCGATCCACGGCGGGAACGTATGCGCCACCGGGGCTCGTGCGCGGACTCTCCGACAGCCGCCTCGCGGCCGCGATCCGGGAGATGCACGAGCACCCGACGAAGCCGTGGACGGTTGCCGCCCTCGCGAAGGAGGCCGCGCTCTCACGTTCGACGTTTTTCGAACGCTTCAGCCGCGCAGTCGGCGTCGCGCCGATGGAATACCTGCTGACCTGGCGCATGGCGCTCGCGAAGGACCTGTTGCGTCGCAATCACGGCCGTATCGCCGAGATTGCGCAACTTGTCGGCTACAGCTCGGCCAGCACGTTCAGCGTTGCCTTTACGCGGCACGTCGGCCGGCCGCCTACGCAGTACGCGCGTGAGGAGCAGATGGCCCCGGATGGCGCGTAAGCAGGCGCGAGCGGGTTGCCGGGAGGGCTGTTCGCGTCGGCAAACTTCCAGGCGGTACTGCGGCGACTACTGTCCGAGTATGGAGAGCGCCTCATGCACGGGCGCGAGGGAGACAGCGACGATGCCGCCGAGCGGCGTGTTCATTTCCAGAATCAAAAAAATGGCGATAGAGGTGGATATCGCGCCCAGAAAGAACGTGATGACGACCGTCGTGTTGGGTGAGGTGAACAACCCAAACGAGCCGAAGATAATGCACAGCCACAACACGAGCGTGAGCAGCAGCGGCATCGGGGTCGAGCCTGCCGCCTGCAGCAGTGCAAGCTCGCGCATCGCCAGGACGTCGCCGGCGATCTGAATGGCGCGCGCCTGTAGCCGGCGTTGCGTTTCACTGTTCGGTGACAGTTGCGCCAACCGGCGTTGAATATTTTCCCCGCGTTTAAGCTCCTCGGGGCTGCGCATGCTTGCCAGCTGAGCCGGATCGCCGGAGGTGATCTTCTGGATGCCAGTGGCGACGCCCTGCTTCAGCAAGACCCGGATCTCCTGCGTCTCTGGACCGTACTGGGCGAGTGTGCGATCGAGCAGAATGATTTCGGTGGCGTCGCGTACGACCGCGGCGTTCGCGGCATCGAATGAGCTTTTCGCCGACGAGATCAGCAGCCCGAGCACCAATGCGGCCATGGTGGCTATCAATCCAATCGTCAGCTTAATGACGCTGACCGATTCGTCGCCGAGATGATGCGCCGGCAGCATGGTATGCAGATACAGGCCGAGCAGGGCGCAGCTAAACACGCATGCAAACACAATGATCGCAATGCCCAGGTGTGGCACGGTTCGATTCTCCGTTTTCGCTTGAGGCGTGGTTGCCTTCGCCGGATGCCTGAACGACTATTTTGTATTACACCCCATGTAATGGGCGAGGCTGCGGCGCATCACTACTCTTTGCTTGTCGTGTCATCGCCCCTTGATGCATGCGTCCAACTCCCAAGGAAAAATCATGGCTCACTTTCCCGTATATACACTCGATTCGGCTCCGGAAGGCTCGAAGGCGGCATGTCGAGGTCTTGCCGAAGCAAAGCACTCTTTCAGACGCCGTGCGCTTCCAGCCGCCTGAAGATGAGGTAGGCGCGGAATAGTCTTCGCCCGCAAGGTGTTCTGTTGACGCAAAGACGATTCGTGTAGCAAAGCAAAGCCATCGAGAAACTTGCTATCTCTGCGAAAGGAAACAAGACAATGGAACCGCAATTGAGCACCTTGACGTCTGAAACCGCGAACGCATCTGCCGCCTCCCCACAAAAGCTGCTTCAGCTGGCCATGGGTTTCTGGGCCTCGAAGACGCTGCTCTCCGCGGTCGAACTCGACCTGTTCACCGTTCTGGGAAGGGGCCCGCGCACAGCAACACAACTGATGGATCAAATGCAGTTGCATCCGAGATCGGCACACGACTTCCTCGACGCTCTGGTCGCGCTAGGGGTCCTGGATCGAGACGACGGGCTGTACCGGAATACCGCCGAGGCCGATGCATTTCTGGACAGATCCAGGCCGGGTTGTATCGCCGGATTTTTGCTCATGGCTAACAACCGCTTATATCCGTTCTGGGGCTCGTTGACCGAAGCATTGCGCACGGGGCTCCCGCAGAACGAAGCAAAGGAGGGCGGTAACCCGTTCGATGCAATCTATCGTGACGAACGCGGACTCCGTGAGTTTCTGGGCGCAATGAGCGGTGTCAGCATGGATCTGGCAAAGGAGATTGCGCAAAAGTTTCCCTGGCAGAACTATCGCTCGGTCGTCGACGTCGGGACCGCGCAGGGCGCCCTCGTGGCGGAGATTGCGCGTACGCACGAGCATCTTGCGGGAATCGGGTTCGATCTGCCCGCCGTCGCTCCGGTATTCAACGACTACATCGCGGCGAACGCGCTAGAGGATCGAATTCGCTTTCATCCGGGCGACTTCTTCGTGGACGCCTTGCCTTCAGCCGACGTTATGGTGATGGGACACATTCTGCACGACTGGAATCTCGAACAGAAGCGCGAACTGCTCGCGAGGAGTTATCAGGCGTTGCCCGCCGGCGGATGTCTGATCGTCTACGACGCGATGATCGACGACGAGCGCAGGCGCAATGCGTTCGGCTTGCTCATGAGTCTAAACATGCTGGTCGAGACGCCCGGCGGTTTCGACTATACCGCCAGGCAGTGCCGCGAATGGATGACCGAGGCGGGTTTTCGGGAGATCAGGGTCGAACCGCTGGGCGGGCAGAACTCGATGGTGATTGGCGTGCGCTAGCGGTCGAGATGCGACAGCATGGGCGGCAGGTAACGTGTGCCCGCGGTCTGGTGTCCGCCAAGGAAACTCCGAATGTGATCCAGATCCGCCGGCGTCAGCCGAACTGAAGCTGCGTTCACGTTTTCCTCGAGGTATTGGCGCCGTTTGGTGCCGGGGATCGGCACCAGATCGTCACCTTGCTTGAGCAGCCAGGCGAGCGCGAGCTGGCCCGGTGTCACGGACTTCTCGTCGGCAAGGGCCTTGATGAAATCTGCGAGCTTGACGTTCGTATCGAAGTTGCTGCCCTGTATGCGCGGATCGTTGGCTGCCCGCCAGTCGTTGGCGGGAAGGTCCTCCGCCCGCCTGGCGTTGCCGGTCAGGAAGCCCCGGCCAAGCGGACTGTAGGGAACAAAGCCGATACCCAGTTCGCGCAGCGCCGGCAGCACCTTGTCTTCGACGCCGCGCTCGAACAGCGAATACTCGCTTTGCACGGCCGAGACGGGTTGCACGGCATGGGCGCGCCGGATGGTATCGACGCTCGCTTCCGACAAGCCGAAATAGCGAACCTTGCCCGCGGCGATCGCGTCCTTGACCGCGCCCGCCACGTCCTCGATCGGCACGTCGGGATCCACGCGATGCTGGTAGAGCAGATCGATGTGATCGGTCTGCAACCGGACGAGCGACGCGTCGATCACCTCCTTGATATGCTCGGGGCGGCTGTCGAGGCCGCGTACGCCGTTGTCGATCTTGAAGCCGAATTTCGTCGCGATCGTCACTGCGTGACGACGCCCTTTTAGCGCGCGTCCGAGCAGTTCCTCGTTGGCGAAAGGACCATAGATCTCAGCGGTATCGAGGAATGTGCAACCGAGCTCGATCGCCCGATGAATCGTGGCGATCGACTCGGCGTCGTCGGGCGTGCCGTAGGCGTAGGACATCCCCATGCACCCCAGCCCGATCTCCGAAACGGCGAGTCCTTCACGTCCAAGCTTGCGCGTGTTCAGCATATTGCCCTCCTGTGGTGGCTAGCTACCTAGCATGGCACGCGCGTCGGATACGTGTTAGCACGATACTCCTGATTGCTTGCACGATTCTCCTGCAGATAAGGGACGCTCACCAACTCCATTGAGTCGTCGCAAGGCAATGCGAGTGCGACCTCGCAGTCAGCGCAATAGACACCACCCATGCCGTCGAGTTGCGCGCTTGGCTTGCCGGCCTGGTCGATGATGTCACTCGCATCGATCTGCGCTTGGGACATGTGCCGGATAAGGTCCTCCATCTCGTCCAGAAGCACGCCGGGAATATCGTGAAACGCTTCCTTTGCGACGCTTGTGGAAGCGCGATCATTCTCATTCCAGGTAAATAAGCATTCCGAATAAAACAACGATGTTTGAAAGAACTGAGCCGTCGAACACGCAGTCGTCTATGGCTCCCATGGAGTTCCGTCACCATGCTTCTGCAAGCGTATACATGATTTGACCGTGGATCTGCAATCCTCGTACCAAGCCAATATTAGTGAGGGCGCCGCGTGATGAATCGGAATCCGTAATGTTTTTTTCACACAAATGCGCCTACAGCGACCTAGTGTGTTTTGGTAGTGGCATCTTCGCTGCATGTTTACGCGGACGGTAGCAAGCGTTGGTTTTGCGGTGGGGGCAAGTCGGTTTCACATATACCGGAAGATCACGATATGACAGTCATGGCTCCGGTGACGGACAGCCGGAAAGTGCACAGGCGTTTTCCCTTTTTCGCGAGGCTCAGAATGAAAATCAATATCAGGTGCTTATCCCGGTTTGCTTTCCAGGGCGTGGCAGGCGGCGGGGTCATTGCGCTCGCATGCTCGATCGGCCCAGGCGCGAACGCGCAAACACTCGGATCGCTCGTCCAGGTAGCCGCGGGCGACCCGTTCAGCGGATGTGCCGCCGACCAGGTGCATGCGCAGGAATCGGCATTCGGCAGCGTCCTGTATCCGGCGACCTCGATTGAGCCATGGATTGCGGTCGATCCGACCGACCCGTCTCGTCTCCTCGCCGGCCACCAGCAGGATCGCTGGAACGACGGCGGTTCACGCGGGCTCGTCGGCGTCGCCTCGAGCGATGCGGGCACAACCTGGTCCAATACGATTCCGTCCGGCGTGACTGCGTGCACCGCAGGCAAATTCCGGCGAGCCTCCGATCCCTGGGTAGATTTCGCGCAAGACGGAACGGCCTTCTTCTTCTCTCTGGTACTGGACCCTGCGCAGCCGACGACTCCTTTCGGAGCCCGAAATAGCGGAATGCTGGTCAGCCGCTCCACTGACCATGGCGCGACGTGGCAGCCTCCCGTTACGCTGATCCGCACCAACTCGCCGCACGTGCTCAATGACAAGAACTCACTCACTGCGGATCCGACCGCGAACAAATACGTCTATGCGGTCTGGGATCAGTTGAGCGTGTTCCCGCCGACGAAGGAGGGCGCCCAACTGCTCGCGCAAAATGACGGTGTTGAGATCGCGCGCCAATTGGCGGGCCTCTCTTCGACATGTGGGACGCCGCCGTGCGCGGGTGGTGCCCCCTCCTCCAAATTCAGTTTCACCGGCCCTAGCTTCTTCTCACGGTCCACCGACAATGGCGTGACGTGGAGCACAGCCGCACCGATCTACCAGCCTGGCACGAACGCGCAGACAATCGACAACATGGTGCGCGTGCTGCCTGATGGAACCGTGCTCGACTTCTTCACCGCGATCAACGTCACGCCATCGCCACTGAGCATCGGCTATATCAAGTCGACGGACAAAGGCGCGAGCTGGTCGGGGCCGACGTTCACCAACAATATTCATACGATCGGCGGCGTGGTCACCGGCGTGGTCACACCTGACAGCGGTCAGCCGATACGCGACGCCGCTATTCTCTACAGTGTCGCTGTGAACCCGGTCTCGGGGGCTATCTATCTTGCCTGGCAGGACGATCGCTTTTCGTCCGGGACCTGCACCACACCCACCGGATCGATTCCGATTGTCGGGATCGTCTTCAGCGAGTCGGATGACGGCGGGGCGACCTGGTCAGCACCCGTGATGATCAACAAGACGCCGCCGAACGGTACGAACCCCTGCCGTCAGCAGGCGTACATTCCGGCGATAGTGCCTTCGGGCGACGGCAATACGATCGTGGTGACTTACTACGACTTTCGTAATGACACGAACACGCCTGTGGGCTTCGAGGGCAGCGACTATTTCGCGGTGTTCTGCTCGACAGCCACTGCGTGCACGAACCCCGCCAACTGGGGTAACGAACGGAAACTGACTGACGCCTCGTTCAACATCCTGAACGCACCTGTAGCGGGCGGACATTTCCTCGGCGACTACATGGGGCTGGCCGCTAGCGGACCGAAAACTATTTACCCCTTATTCGGTGTTGCCACGAGTGCCAACGTGACGGCCGAATACACCCGTAAGATCACCTTACCGTAAGCGCTAACGGCGGCGGCCGCAGGAGGTCGCCGCCCATGAATCGGGAAGCATGTGTAGACGACCGATTCGGCCGACGCGGGAAGTTGGACACGCGTGCACTCCTCGTCAGGACGGCGGCGAGAGCGCCTCGTTGAACTGCGAGAGAAACTGTCATGAAGTAACATCGGTGTGCTCGCCGGATCGCATCAATCCTTGCAGGGTTGTGGATTAAATCCAGCCTTGGCCAAGCCTTCCGTGAAAACGGCAAGATTTTCGTTGCGCTGGATCGGCATCCATTCGGTCAAGTTGCCGAGGCGCAAATCGGGAACCAGTTCACGTAGACGAATCGCAGCTTGTCGAGCCTCCCGTTGATTCCCGAGCCAGGCCTGACTCGCGGCGAGCGTTGCGTGGGCAAGGCCGAAACTCGGCAAATCCCGCATCGCCTTCTCTGCCCACGCAGCGGCCTCGACGAAGTTGCCCATGAACAAATGCGCAGCAGACAACCCAAACTGCATCCGGTAGCGTTCTGGATCCAACGGGCTCAGCTGCATCGCATGGGAAAATTGCCTGATCGCCTGTTCGGTTTCGCCGTGCCACAAGCGAACGAATGCGCCGAGGAACCACGCGGCGGCGAGATTGTGATTCAGCTCCAACGCCCGATCCAGAAGCGCAATGCCTTCCGCCAGGTGGTCACCGGCAAGATGTCCGAGGGCGTGCCCGCTACGCGCCAGGGCCACGGCGTCGTATCTGCCAAGCTCGACCGCGCGGCGCGCCAGACGCGCGCCTTCGGCCATTTCCCGCGGGCGATCCTGCATCCAGCCGTTGACCTTGCGCCAGCAATGACACCAGGCCGCCATTGCATACGCCGAAGCGTATTCCGGGTCGCACTCAAACGCGCGCTGGAATAGCGGCAACGCTTCGTCAATCGCTTCGCGGGTGCCTCGATGAAGCCGCGCCATGCCGCGTAGATAGAAGTCGTAGGCATCCAGACTTTCGGTCGGTTTGAACCGGGCGCGAGCGATCTCCGCCTGTTCGAGCTGCGGCGCAATTGCGCCGACCACGCTGTCGGCGATCTGATCCTGGAACTCGAATATATTGTCGAGCATGCCCTCGAAGCGACCAGCCCAATGAGTCGCGCCGGTGCTCGCATCGACGAGCTGGCCGGTGATGCGAACGCGGCCCTGTGCCCGGCGCCAACTTCCTTCGAGCACGTAGCGCACGCCAAGCTCGCGCCCGATCTGCTTCACATCCACGTTTCGATGCTTGTACGTGAAGCTCGAATTACGTGCCACGACGAATAACCAGCGATATCGCGACAACGCCGTGATGACGTCCTCGATCACGCCGTCGGCGAGGTAATCCTGCTCCGGGTCACCGCTGAGATTGACGAACGGCAGGATGGCGATGGAAGGCTTGTTGAGCTGCGCCGCGTGCGGCGACGATGCTTCGGACGGCGTGGTTGTCTCGCCGGACTGAAGCGCCAGCGGTCGTTCGGTGATATCGGCGACGAACCGGAATCCCTTGCGCGCCACGGTTTTGATCACACGCTGCTGCTGACCGTCATCGCCGACCGCGGTGCGCGCGGCATTGACGTGGCTCGCCATGGTGGATTCGGAAATCACGCGTCCGTCCCACACCGCATTGATTAATTCGTCACGGCCCACGACACGGTTGCGATGACTCGCCAGATAAACCAGCAGATCGAACACCTTCGGCGTCGTGGCGACCGGTTGGGAAGCACGGCACAAGTCGCGACGTTCCAGGTCCAGCGTGCAGTCAGCGAAAACCCATTGCATTCGGGGCTCCAGCGCGAGAAGGCCGCCGGGCATGGGGTACCCGGCGCGCCGATGAAGCAGATCAAGGAATTTTGGACGGAAATACAAGGTGCAGGCAAAGCGGCGCCCGCGTCCGGAAATCATACTGCACTCATCGGATAAGGCGGCAAGCCCTTCGTAAACTTAGCCAGCGGGAGTGCAACATGAAAGTGGTCGTCATAGGTGGCAGCGGACTGATCGGCTCGAACGTGGTGCGGCGGCTTGGCCGCGATGGGCACGAAGTGGTGGCCGCATCCCCCTCGACCGGGGTGGACTTGATGACGGGCGAGGGGTTGGTGAGGGCGCTTGAAGGCGCGCAGGTCGTTGTCGATGTCGCCAACGCGCCATCCTTCGAGGACGACGCCGTGATGGCCTTCTTCCAGACAGCGGGCCGCAACCTGTTGGCCGCCGAATACGCTGCGGGCGTCGAGCACCACCTCGCCCTCTGCGTCGTGGGCACCGAACGCCTGCAGCAAAGCGGCTATTTTCGCGCCAAGGCCGCGCAGGAGACGCTGATCAAGGCGTCGCCGGTCCCGTACACGCTGCTGCGCGCCACCCAGTTCTTCGAATTCGTCGGCGGCATCATCGCCTCCGGCACCCAGCGAGACGAGGTGCACCTTTCGCCCGCGCTGATCCAGCCGGTTGCTGCCGACGACGTCTCCGCAGTCCTCGCCGATCTTGCGGCGGGGATGCCATTGAACGACACCATTGAAGTCGCCGGTCAGGACCGCTTCCCGCTGGACGACCTGGCCCGCAAGTTCCTCGCCGCACACAAGGATCCACGCACGGTAATCGCCGATGTCCACGCACGCTATTTCGGCAGCGAACTCGACGACCGCACCCTGGTCGCCGGCAGTGGCCATCGCGTCGGCCCGACGCGCTTTCACACCTGGCTCAGCCTCTCCGTTGCGAAAGACTGATTCCTGCAACGATTTTCCTCTGTTTAACCCTATAAAGGACATGCCATGACCCAGCGCATCGATTACCAGCAACAATCCCCGGAACTGTTCAGAAAATTTGTCGAATTCAGCCTCGTGCTCAAGAAGTCCGCTATCGAGGAATCCATCGGCCATCTAGTCGATATCCGGGCCTCACAGCTCAACGGCTGTTCGTTCTGCGTCGACATGCACGTGAAGGAAGCCACGATCCATGGCGAGCGTCCGCTGCGTCTTCATCACGTCGCCGTGTGGCGCGAGTCCAACCTGTTTACGCCGCGCGAGCGTGCCGCGCTGGCCTGGACCGAAGCGCTGACCCAGATTTCACCGCTTGGCGTGAGCGATGAAATCTACGACCGCGTGCGGACCCAGTTTTCGGAGAAGGAGCTGTCCGATCTCACCTTCCAGGTGATGTCGATCAACGCGTGGAACCGGGTCAACATCGGCTTCCGCATCCCGCCGGGGATCTACGACAAAGCCTTCGGCGTGGACAAGTCGGGCCTGGCCTGACCTGACCGCGGCGCAAAGGGGTAGCGTCATGCAAATTTCGAGATTGCTGATCGCATCGCTGCTGCTCGCTGCGGGCGCTGGGCAAGCGCACGAGCCGGCGCAAGCACAAGTCACGCCGCTGATGACCAAGGCGCTGGACGACTATCCGGGCAAGGAAGCGCTGATGATCCGCGTGGAATATCCGCCCGGCGCGTCGGACCCCGTGCATCGGCACAATGCGCACGGTTTCATCTACGTGCTGGAAGGCAACATCGTGATGCAGGTCAGGGGCGGCAAGCAAGTCGCGCTCGGTCCGGGACAGACGTTTTATGAGGGGCCGAACGACGTTCATACGGTTGGGCGCAATGCGAGCCAGACGAAGCCCGCGACGTTCATCGTAGTGCTGCTCAAGGACAAGGGCGCACCGGTTCTCGTGCCAGCGAAGTAAACCATGCCGTCGCCCGGCGCGGCTCACGAAATCTATTAATAGGATTACTTAAAATGACTAAAGCAACCCGCAATGTGCAGCCTGTTACCGCCAACCTTGGCAAAGCAGGTTCAGTCGAACTCGTGCCTTCCCGCTACGCCGTGCGCGTGGGTGACGTCGACGTCGTGCTGATCAGCGATGGCATTCTGCCGCTTCCGACCTCGACCATGTCCACCAACGTGAGCGAAGCGGACCGCAACGAATGGTTCGACGGTCGCTTCCTGCAACGCGACATGTTCGACTGGGCGCTGAATATTGCGCTCGTGCGCAGCGGCGAACGCCTGATCCTGATCGATTCGGGTGTGGGCGACGGTTTCGAATACTTCACGCGTGCAGGTCGGTCGGTGATGCGCCTGGAATCGGCTGGCATCGACCTGGCTGCGATCACCGATATCGTGATTACGCATATGCACATGGATCACGTCGGCGGACTGAACGTCGATGGCGTTAAGGCCAGACTGCGCCAGGACGTGCGCATTCACGTATCTGCGGCCGAAGTGGAATTCTGGAAAAGTCCGGACTTCAGCAAGACGGTGATGCCGGAAGCCGTTCCTCCCGCGCTCCGCAAAGCGGCTGCGAAGTTCACGGAACTCTACAGCGAAAACATCATGCAGTTCGATCAGACCGTCGAAGTCGCAACGGGCGTGTCGGCGCGCGTAACCGGTGGGCACACGCCGGGGCATTGCGTCGTAGACGTCGCCTCGAACGGCGAGAAACTGACGTTCGCAGGTGACGCGATTTTCGAAGTCGGCTTCGACAATCCCGAATGGCAGAATGGCTTCGAGCACGATCCTGACGTGGCTGCGGACGTGCGTATCGCGCTGCTCACCGACGCTGCTGAAACCGGCGCTTTGCTGGCCGCAGCACATGTGGCGTTCCCGTCCATCGGTCACGTTGCAAGGAACGGTAAAGGCTTCCGTTTCGTGCCGGTGCAGTGGGATTACTGATTGATGAACGCCTGTCAATCATCGGCGGGCGTGAAGGCCGCCTTCATGGCAGCACGACGATCTTCCCGCCGGCCTTGTTCTCTTCCATGCACCGGTGTGCATCTACGATTTCGTCGAGTCGAAAAACCTTCCCAACGGGGACGCGAAGTGTTCCGGCCTTCACCTGCGCCAGCAATTCGTCATACGGCGTCGCCATGAATTCATTGACTCCGCCGTCGTAAATGGTGAGTTTCACCGTGCTCGGTATCACTTCCATCGGACTGAAGGTGTCGAACGACCACTGGTTGCCAACAATGCCAGTCATGCACACCACACCGCCTTGTTTCGCGCAGCGCAACGAGTCCTTCAGCGTCGTGGTTCCGATGAGTTCCAGCACTTTATCCACGCCGCCGGGCGACACTTCGCCGATCTCCTGCGCGATTGTGCCCGAGTCTATGACGACACGGTCGGCGCCGTTCGCACGCAGCGCGTCGCCTTTCTGCGGATTGCGGGTCGTCGAAATCACAAACGCACCGTGCGCTTTGGCGATTGCCGCAGCGGCAAGTCCAACCGATGTCGTTCCGCCCCGAACCAGCAGCCGGTCCCGCTCTTGCAGCGCGAGGGCCTTGAACAGCGAGCCCCACGCGGTCTGAAGCATTTCCGGCATTGCGCCGAGCGTTTCCCAGGGCAAGCCAGTGACCAGTTTTTGTACCTGCCGGGCAGGTACGCAGGTGTACTCCGCATAGCTGCCGTCGAACTCACGCCCCAAGCCTCCCATCGCGGTGGCAACCGTCTCGCCCTTGGCGAACTCCATTCCCGGTGCGTCTTCCACGACGCCGACCGCCTCGATTCCCAGCACGCGTGGAAACTTCACGCTCTGAGAAAATCCCTGGCGGGTAAACATTTCGGATCGGTTGAGTCCGAACGCCTTCACGCGGATCAGTACCTCGCCGCGTTGCGGCGTCGGTATAGGCCGTTGTTCGAGCTTGAGCACCTCAGGACCACCGGGCTCGTGGATCACTGCTGCTTTCATGGTCGTCATCGACGCCTCCTTTGCGGCTCGCGAGTGTCTATTCGAAACCATAGAGCAACGGCGATTTTCCGGTAGGCGGTAATGCAGAAAATCGTTTTCCACTTCCGGAAAGATCAGCGTGCCATGATATGTCACGTGGGCGCTCGTGCTCCGGGTTGGCATCTATCCTTGCGGCGTCGCCGACGATTGGCGCACAATGGTTTTCCAAGGATGGAAAAGCGATGGCGAACCTCAACTCGCTGGTGATATTCGCAAAGGTGGTCGAATCGGGCAGCCTTTCCGGGGCGGCACGCCGGCTTGGCATGCCGGTCTCTACGGTCAGCCGGCACATCGCTGAGTTCGAGCAGGCGCTGGGCGTTCGGCTCCTTGAGCGCTCCACGCGTAATCTCACCCTTACCGACCTCGGCAAGGAGGTGTATGAGCAAGCCGTGCGAGGCGTCGAGCTGGGTGAGGCCATCGACAGCGTCGCGTCCAGCCATCTCTCGGACGTGTCGGGGCTCTTGCGCCTTTCGGCGCCGCCAAGCGTTTCGGACACCTTGTTGACGCCGCTTGTCCTGGAATTTCAGAAGCGCTATCCGAACGTGCGTTTTCAGATACTCGTTACCGAGCGCTACGTCGAACATATCGCGGACGGCGTCGACCTTGTGTTCCGGGTTGGCGCATTGCGCGATTCGTCGCTGGTCGCGCGGCGCCTTCTGGCCTATCGTCATCGCATCGTTGCGACGCCTGCGTGCCTTAAGCGCTGCGGGGAGATACGAAAGCCGCAGGATCTGCTCGAGCATCGCCTCCTTGCGTTTTCGCACTGGAAGGCGGATTGCAGCTGGTGTTTCGTGCACGAGAATGGAGGGGAAAAGCAGACGCTCACGTTCCAGCCGTTGTTCGCGATGAACGATTTTGCGGGCCTCGCTTCCATGTTGCTGGCGGGTGCCGGTATTGGTGAACTGCCCCCTGTGGTCCGGCCCGATCTTGTTCGCGAGGGCAAGCTGGTGGAGGTGATGCCGCAGTGGCGCCTCCCGACATACGACCTCTCGCTCGTGTACTTGGGCAACCGGCACATTTCGAAACCGTGCAGGCTCTTCAAGGAATTCGCGATTGAAATGGCACCCGTGTTGTTTCCGGATTTTCCGCAGTAAGATGCAGACCATTCGAACTCCTGAATGATTTCGAATGGTTGAAACGGGTTCGATGGTATCGCCTGTTTTCGCCTTTCAGGATGGTAAGGTGCCAAAGAGCCCGGGCACCATCTTCGAGGCGAAGTCCCTGAAGATGCGTACCTGCCGGGGCAGATAGCGGTCGCGCAGGTTGGCGATGGTCAGGTCGAACACAGGCAGATGCCAGTCCGGCAAGACCTCGACGAGCTGCCCGCTGCGCACGAGGTCTGGCTGGACGATGGGCGGCAGTTCCCCGATGCCGCAGCCCTCGAGCAGCGCCACAATGAGCCCGGTGTAGTCGTTCATGGCCATTGTCGGCTGGAAGGAGACCGTTTCGGTATCCCGGCCGTTGACATGAACGAAGCTCCAGCTATAGTCCGGCTTCCAGAAAGAGAACGCGAAAAGCCGGTGCGCGGGAAGGTCCCGCGGCGACTGCGGAGGCGGGCATCTGGCGAGGTACTTCGGACTTGCAACGACCTGATGCCGGTAAGTCAGAAGCGTGCGCGCTGCGAGCGTCGCGTCGGTGAAGGTTCCGACCTTGAACGCGATATCGACGTCCTCGGCTATCTGGTCGACGATGCGTTCGGTAATGAACGCCTTGACCTCCACGTTCGGGTAAGACTGCTGAAAGGCTTCGACGACAGGCACGATCAGCGAGTCGGAGAGGTTTGGCGGCGCACAGAGCCGTACGGCGCCGGACACCTCGGGCAGGCGGTTCGAAATGACATTGTCGACGGCTTCGCTGACCTCCGTGGCCTGTCTTGCGAGCTCGAATACTTCGGTGCCGAAGTCCGTGAGCCTCAGGTGATGCGTGGATCGATCGAGCAAACGAACACCCAGCTGATTTTCGAGTTCGGCAATACGGCGGCTCACAGAGGAAATGGGCATCTTGAGCCGCCTCGCGCCCTCCGAGAAGCTGCTCGCCTCGACGACCTTCGCAAAAATGAGCAGCGTATTGAGATCTTTCATTACCGTTACGCTCCGTTCGACCTGCAACTTGCTGGCTATCTGCAGCTTCCATCGTCTGACGCAGATTACCGCCGCAACCGGGCGGCAGCAAGGCGGCAGTCCGCCCGTGGCGAGGTAAAGGAACCAGTCGGCTAGAGCACGACTCGCTCGCCGTTCGGATTGCCTTGAAAAGTCCAGCTTCCGCCGCTTCGGAACGACGCGCCTGTCGCGAACGTGTCCTCCATGAACTGGAGATACGTGCAGCGGCCATGTTCGACCTTGGCGAACACCGCGAACGGCGTCGTCACGACCTTTGAGAGTACCGTCGACCGGTACGTGAAACGACCGAACATGGCGGCGTATTCGTCGGTGCCGAACAGCGCCTCCGGCTCGAAGGACTGAATCTCCCAGTAGCGGCCGACATCCATAAAGGTCTTCACGATGCTCTCGGGACCACGAGACGTACCGGCCCACGGCATGATCCGCTTCAGATCGGGATTGTCGTAGTTGAGCGAAACATAGATCACGTCAGGTGTGACGAGCGAACGGACGCGCTCGATATCGGTTGGCTTCTCGAGTATCGAAGACAGCACTTCGGTTGGCGCGAGCATGGGCTTTCTCCTCCTCATCAGGGCACACGCTCAAGCATACAAACGCGGCCGCTCGCGTGAGCTTTCCAGAAATGGAAATCCGATTTCCGCACTGTCCGTTAGCGGTCGACCGAACGGTTGGCTACCATTGAGATCACATTGCGGTCACGCAAGCGGGAAACAGAAAGGAGCGCAACTGTCATGAGCACGGCAATCATCGGCCTTGGAAACATAGGCTCCCGGCTGGCGAAGAATCTGGTAACGGGTGGCGAGACGATCATCGTCGCGGCAAGGACGCCGGGCGAGGCCGAGGAGGTGGCCCGAGACCTCGGCAGCCATGCCGAAGCGCTGACGGTCGAGGATGCAGTCGCCAAGGCGGACGTCATTGTCCTGGCGATCCCGTTCGACGCGATCAGGCAATTTCTCGTTACGCATCGTGAGGCGCTGGCGGGGAAGATCATCGTGGACCCGTCAAACCCGATCGCCCCGGACGGTAAGGGCGGATACAGAAAGACCATTCCTGACGAGCAATCTTCTGGCGTGCTGATTTCCGGGCTGCTCCCGGCTCGGGCGCGTCTCATCAAAGCGTTCGGCACGCTGGGCGCGCAATCGCTGGAGGCCGGCGCGAACCGGTCGCCGGAGCGGGCCGTGCTGTTTTATGCAGCGGACGATGCGCAAGCCGGCGAGGTCGTAGCAAGACTCATTACCGTCAGCGGGTTTTCTCCTGTGCGCGTGGGCGGCATCGACCAGTCGATCCGGATCGAGGTTGGCGGCGATCTGCACGAGTATGGACAGCTTGGCAAGCTGGTCAGCGCCAAAGAGGCCGTGTCGCTCGTCTAAGCGGCATGCGCGCCGTTCATCAGATCATGGAGGAACGACTCATCGTGAACACCGAAGCGCGCACCGTCTCCACGCTCGCCGAATTGCAGACGGCAGTCGACGACGACCAGGTTCTGCACATCGTCGTTTCAGCGCAGATCGATGGGGTGGCAGCCCTTCGCCTGCGGCCCGGTTTGGCTCTGACCGGCATCGACGCACATGCCGCCCTGCGCTTCGCGCCCGGCAGCGACGGGCTCCAGCTTTCCGCCGACAATCGGGTAGAAGGCTTGCGGCTTGCCACAGACCCCGATCGGCGCGCCATTTTCAATGACACGCGTGTCGACGGATTCGGTCGGCTCGTGCTGCGCCATCTGAATGTTGCGGGCGTCGTGCAACTGCTGGCCCGCGACAGTGTGGCTGGCGGCCATGTCGAAGCACACGATATCGACATTGGGGCCGCGGACGCCCGCGGCTATGAAGAGCGCCCGAAGGGATACGGCGTCGAAGTCGTTCCCGGCGTCTTCACGCTCTGGAATCAGCGCGAAGACCACGGCGTCGTCATCACGGCGGACCTCACCGGGCTTTCGGCGGGCCGTGCCGGTGCGCCGGTTCGCGGCAGCGGCATCTTCATTGGCGGCGCCGGAGAGGCGGGCGGGCGCGTCGTGGCGAATCGGCTGGAGACAGGCGCCGTCCATAGCGATGGCGGCATCGCGCCCGGCACGCCGGATCGCATTACCGGCGGCGTATTCGTCGTGTCGGGCGCATTCGTGGCCAGCGTGCACAATCACGGCCCGGTGACGACCTACGGTCCGAATGACATGGTGCTCGACAACTGGGGAGCCGTCGATCGCTGGATCGTCGACGGGAAGGTCACGTCCCACGGGCCGAGCGGCATTGGCTTCGTGAATTTCGGCTCCCTCGAGCGGCTCGAAGTCAACGCGTTGATCGAGACGTTCGGCCAGGGATCGCGCGGCTTCAATGTCTACACGGGCACCGTGCGGTCGGCGCAATTCGAGCGCGTCGTCACGCATGCCGATGGCGCAGTGGGCATTCAGATCAGCCAACCTGTCGGCGAAATCACGGTCCGCCGGGGCATCGAGACGTGGGGCGGTACCGGCGACTCATTGGTCAAGGGCGTCGTTGTCCGGCTTGCGGCGACAGCGCTCAGCATCAAGCCCGGAGGATCGGCGCGCAAGATCGCGATCGCCGGCGGCCTGATCACGCATGGCGAAGGCGTCAATCCGCTGGAACTGCACGGCGCAATCGACGCGCTCGAGGTCAGCGGTGGATTGACGGCTGCCGGTGGCGGATTCGCCACCATCTAGCACCGAACAACAACCAGGGAACGCAATGGATCACACGACAACATCCGGTATGGCGGAAGAGGCCCGTGCGCGGCGCGAGTTTCTGCGGGCTGGCTCGGCTTCGGCACTCATGCTTGCCTTGGCGGGCCCGGCGCTGGCCGCGGGCGAAAAGACCAGGGCTGATGTAGAGGAGGGCGGCACACCGCGGCCGGGCGGTCCACTCCAGTCTGCGGGAGCCCTCGAGTTCGGGCCCGGCAATGTCCTCTTCGTCGGCGATATCACAGGTGCGGCCGTTCATGCGTTTGCACTGAAGGATTCGGACGTGACCTCTCAGGCCGACGTGGAAATGGGAAATTTTCATAACTTCGAAGGCCGCGATCTGGTCCTGGGCGTGGATCAGAAGCTCGCTGCGCTCTTCGGGACGACAGTCGGCAATATCGTCATCAACGATATGGCGATCCATCAGCCGTCGCGACAGATTTTCATGTCGGTCGAGCGCGGCAGCGGACCAGGCGCCATGGCTGCGATTGTGAAGGTCAATCACGGCAAGCTCGAGTTGCTGGAACTCGACGGTATTGCGCACTCGAAAACGGTAATTCCAAATGAGCCGGACCAGAACGCGATGCTGGAGTTCGAGCCCCAGCAGGTCTATGCGATTACGGACGTCAAGTACTACAACGGCGAGGTTTTCGTCACAGGAATCTCGAATCAGCGCTTTGCATCGACGCTGTATCGCATCCCGTACCCGTTCCGTTCCCGCCTGTCGACGAGCACCGTCGAAATCTGGCACCCGACGCATGGGGAGTTCGAAACGCGCGCCCCGATCGTGCGGCAACTGATCCGGGAGATGGATGGAAAACCGTACCTGTTTGCCGTGTACGGTTGCACGCCGCTCGTTCGCTTCCGCCTGGAAGATTTGAAGGATGGCGCGCATGTGCGTGGGGACACGATCGGCGAGCTGGGCTATGGGTCGAATCCGCTGGATATGCTGACTTATACCGATCCGACGGACAATAAGGACTACTTGCTCGTGACCATCGACGTACGCAGCGCGTCGCGTATCGAAGCTGCGGAGTTGACGACCGCGAAACCCGAGCCGACCGGTGGTCCCATCGACTTCGGGCCGGGTGGCCTCGGGCGTACGCAGCGCGATCTGCCGATCCGGGCGGAACATATCGCGATTCTCGATCCACGATGGGCGGTCGTCATCTGGCGGCATCCGAAGACGTCCTGGCGGCTGGACATCGGCACGCTGATGGTTCCGTACTTCTTCGACCGCCGATTGGGAATGGCTGAAATGAACTGGCCGAATGGTCCCGATCCATTCCACTACCGCGAACATCGCAACGAGATCGACCACGCGTAGCCGGTTGCCAGATCAGCCGGCCGCAGGATATCGCGCAACGCGACCGAGTAAGGATGCCGATGACACTCCAGCCAACACTGCGAGTCGAGCACGAGACCGAGAGGAGCGGGGTGGCTTGCGTCTGCGTGCACAACCTCGATGCAGATCTTGCTGCGCTTCTCGTCGAACACCAGGGGACGGCCCGCTCGCTGCAACCCGTGCTGCGTGTGAACGTTATCGATGCAGCCATGCGGGACGGCGACGAACTTCCCGATGTGGCTGGCTGCTGTCAGCTTCTGGAGGCCGGGGTGCGATTCGTTCCGCGTTTTCCGTTCGAACCGGGCGTTCGCTATCGAGCAAGCTTCGATTTGCGGCCGCTCGGCCGTATTGGGCATGCGGACGTGCTGACGCTCGAATTCTCGCTACCGAACCCCATCGGCGTCGACCCGGCTTCGGTGTCGGATGTCTTTCCATCCGCCGATGTCCTGCCGGAAAACCTGCTTCGCTTCTACGTTTGCTTTTCCAGCCCGATGCGGCGTGGCGGTGCCGAAACGCAGATTAGTCTTATCGGCCCCAATGGACGGCCTGCGCACGACGTGCTCTATCGGCCTGCGCTGGAGCTTTGGGACAGGAGCATGCGATGCCTGACGGTTCTGCTGGATCCGGGCAGGCTGAAACGCTGGGTCGGTCCCAATCGGGAACTGGGTCCGCCGCTGAGGTTGGGGCAACGCTACGCGTTGGCCATCGGCTCGGCAATGGTCGACTCATCCGGTCGTCCGTTTCGGCAGAATTTCTACAAGCCGTTCGTTGTCGCTCAGGCGGTCCGGGAGCCCGTTGCGCTCGCGCATTGGACGGTTCTGCCTCCTGCGGCGCAGAGTTGTCAACCTCTGGAGATCGTGTTTCCCAGGCCGCTGGATTGGGCGTTGCTGCGGCGCGCGATTGTGGTCGTAGGCGACGACGAACGGCCTGTAACAGGGCGAGTCGCGATCGAAAAGGGCGAAAGACGCTGGACCTTTACGCCGGATTCGCCCTGGACGGCGATGCGGCCCGCCATTCGCGTCGCGCCGGACCTTGAAGACGTCTGCGGCAACACCCTGTTCGAGGCTTTTGACGGGCCGCTGCGAGCGCACCGCGAATCGAGCGTGCAACGCACCTATCGCACGATTCGCTTCGAACTCACACGACCGGCGAATTCCGCGTGACGATTGTGGAGGCAACCCTTGGCCTCGGCGGCCAGTCGTTTGCCACGGGACGTATGGATTGGCAACGATTTCGAGCGAAGGAGCCGCATCAAGCTAGTTGCCCGATTGCTTAACGGTCTCGGTTGAGCAGTACGTTTTTGTAATGTAAACGGGCGACATGCACCGTCGCTTGTCCGAACACGAATCCGCCAACACCGCCGCCGATCATCGCTCCGACGACAGTGTGATTAGCAAGCGCACCCAGTCCAGAACCTACTCCGGCGCATATGGCGCACCCGAGGAGGCCGGCCCATGTCTCCCAATGCCGCCATGTTCGACGAAAGGCACGTCGCCAATACGCGCGTCTCTCTCTCGCGCTTAGATTTGCCAGCTCAGGGATGCTTTTCAACGTCCAAAAGATCGTCATTTCCCATCTCCTACCCGTTTATTCGCGCCGACGCATTGTCGACGAACTTCGCCCCGTTGTCGACTGGCCGGAGTTGGCCGAACCTGGAAATGGCACAACGGCCATTCGCCTGGACACGCCGGTGACGGATGCTGGGTGCGGATTCACTGCTGGATCCAATATGAAGGTCGAAGGCCTCCAACGAGGTGTCCGAGGGTTTATGCGGGTGGTCGAGCCGCCGCTTTGATAGTTGCACTCACAACCGTACGACGATCTTTCCATTCGCGCTGTCGGTCTCCATCAGCCGATGGGCCTCGCGGATTTCCTCAAATCGGAAGACCCGCGCGGCCATCGCTTTGTATTGACCATGTTCCACGCGATCGACGATGAGTTGCATTGGAATCTCCGCCGTCGGAAACGCTGGCGCCCCAAACATAAAACTGCCGAAGAAGCTGAAATGCACCCCACTCGGCATCTGGGCCACGGGCATGAAGCCGTTAATCGGATCGGTGCCACCCAGAAATCCCGCCAGACAAAGGCGACCATGCCGCCGGGCCATGGTCAGCGAACCGATTACCGTACTGTTGCCCAACAATTCCAACACTGCGTCAACGCCGTCAGGATGCAAATCGCGCGCACGCTGTGGAAGATCAGGGGCCTCGAGCAACACCTCCTTGGCGCCGAGCGCTTCGAGCGACGGCGCGCGTTCCGGGTTACGCGTGGTGGCGATAACCCGAACGCCGGCATGAGCGGCGATATCCACCGCCGCCCGACCCAATGCGGACGTGGCGCCACGAACAACCAAGGTCTGTCCGGACTCAAGATCAAGATTGCCAAAGAGGGCTGCCCATGCCGTCGCATACGACTCCGGAATCGCCGCGAGTTGCTCCCAGGTCAGATCGGTATTCACGGCAACGACATTGCTTGCCGGGACACTGGTCAACTCGGCATAGCTTCCATTTATCTTTCGGCCCATGCCCCCCATGAATGCGACGACCTTTTGACCCGGCACGAACCGGCCATCCGGATCGGCACGCACAGTCCCGACACATTCGATTCCGCTTATCTCAGTCGCCTCGGGCCACTTTCCTTCGCGCATATGCATCTCGGCGCGATTCACGCCAAAAGCCTTCACCTCGATGAGAACATGGCCGAGCCGCGGGGACGGATCAGGACGCTCCTCGATGCTCAGTACCTCGGGTCCCCCGTACTGTTTGATAACGATGGCACGCATGAAAATCTCCATATCAGTGAGTGTCGTCTAATATTAGAGATCGGAGATTCTGTTAAAAATAATGAAGTTTTGATCAAGTTAATAGGACTCGTCGATGATCGAGGGCCTGACGTTGTATCAGCTGCAGTGCTTCGACGCAGTGGTATCGGAAGGCGGTTTCCAGCCCGCGGCCGAAAAGCTCTTGCGCACGCAGCCGACGGTGTTTGCCGCGGTGAAGAACCTCGAAGGACAGCTTGGCTTGACCTTGCTCGATCGGAGCGGCTATCGCGTGGCACTGACCGACGCGGGTCGCTCGTTTCATGACCACGTGCGCGTATTCCTTCAAGAGCTTCGCGGACTGAAGAACCATGCCGAGCAACTGGCCATGGGCGAGGAGCGCGAACTTCGCGTCGTGATCGGCGATCTCTCACCCGTGCGTGAGGTACTCGCACTGCTTCGTTCTTTCTTCGACGGTCATCCTGCGACGCAACTGCATTTGCATATGGAGGCCATTGCAGGTCCGTGGGAACGCTTGTTTGACGGCGAAGCCGATCTGATCATTCATCACATCGACAAGGCGGATCCGCGGCTCGAGTACATCGATCTGTGTCCCGTCAGACTCATCCCTGTCGTCGCGCCGGGTTTTCTTCGCATGCCCATTTCGGAGGAGATCACGCCGGAGCAAATGCGCGGATACGTTCAGTGCGTCATTCGCGACACGGCACGCCATATCGTGCGGCCGAATTACTACATCATTGAGGGCGCCCAAACGTGGTCGGTCGGCGATCAGTTGATGAAGAAGGAAATCATTTTGCAGGGCGCGGCCTGGGGTCATCTGCACGATTTTCTGATTGAGAGCGATCTACGCGATGGACGTCTTCTCTCAATCGGCGGGCGACATCTGCAAGGCGGACGCGTCGAGATAACCGCGGCGCGCCGACGCGATTTGCCCCACGGGCCAATCGCCAATTTGCTTTGGCAGCACATCAGAGACCGCGCCCCGAGCTTTAAAATCTCAACCGCGGACTGATTCCAAAATGGCGGTCTATTGCCGTGTACGAACTTGACAGCACGGCATACAACCTCGGTGTTCGCGCTTGAGCTAATTCGGTTGAACGGCCGTTGCTCGAATGTTACCTACAGCATCAACGTCCACTGTCTCTTTCTGGTCCGAGCAGATCCCGACGGCGCCGCGCGCTGAACACTTGGCACATGCGCGTCATGCAAAAGGCATAGTCCGACCCGAAGCGGACTCTCTGTGCCGCCCAAAGCTGCCATTCGACCTCGGCTCGAACATGGAAAACAGCGCGCCAGACGATTGCGTCCTTACCTTCCCGCTTGTCAGATGTTGGCCCTTCTACAACTGGATAGAGGAAAAATGCGCGCTCACCCAGTCAGAAAATTCTTGTAACTTGGTGTATTTGATCTGAATATCCATCGCTGCATCCCAGAGATGGATCGGTTCTCCGCGGCGGAGCCGCTGTTGGAGAATCTGAAGCTTCGATCGCAACCAGCTTACGCTCGTCGCCGCATCGAAGTGGTATGCATCGAGAAACCGGACGTAGGTATCGCGGTCGACCTTCCCCTCGCATTCCAGAGACCGATCCAATTCGGCGTTGAAGGCTTGCGCGTCGTTCATCACCCATTTCTCAGTTTCGATTGATCCTACCGGCCATTGCGCCCGTCGATGAGCATCGCCTGCAGCCATTTGACTCTCACCGGAGCAACGGCACTCTCGAAAGCGGCCATCCAACGCATGTCGAGGTAATCGTCCTCTATGGACACGAGCCGCAAATCAGGACGTGCAGTTAGCAGCCGTGCTGCCGATTTCTCCGCAGACACCGGCCAATCAAACATTTCACGGGCGTCCGCCGCTGTTATTAACAGTGAGTCGTCACCCGTCTTGTGCGTGGCTGAGAGACGTTCAAGCATTTCACAAAATTCGGCTTCCTTCACTGATTTGACTCCTCTGTGTCTGAATGCAGGTCACCATTGTCGACGATTTCTGGGAGGCGGGCGAACGACCGATCCTCGCCGACCTCTGCCCGATGCGGTCGGCGGCAGTCGCCCCTAAGCCGCCGCTCGGGACGGAACGACGTCGATGGCTCCTTCCGGACTATCTTTTGACGTTCGCATATCCGCATCTTTGCGGTCAGCATATCGATTGGAAGCTCGCGCGAACTTCAAGTCTTCGACAGCACAACGTGCCCCGAGTCCAGGCATGAGGGTGGAACAAATGCAGGAAGGCCTGGCAGGGGAACGCCGTCGACGTCCGGGTAATGCAGAAGCCTATCCCGCTGCCTTGCTCAAATAATGCTGCGCCGCACGCATCACGTGACGCTCCGCCAGCAGGGCTGCGAGCGCCGCGTCGCCGGCCTGAACCGCTCGCAGAATGGCGGCGTGTTCGTCCCACGTCATGCGGATCTCGTCGTCATTCGACTTAGTGAAGAGCCGGCGCGTACGATCGCGCAGCGAACGCATCAAGTCGGCAAGGATCATATTGGCCCCGGCCGCATAGAGCAGATCGTGAAACTGGGCGTTCAGGTCGAGCAGTCCGGCGGTTTGTCCGTTGCTCGCGCGCTTCTTGCCTTCCTCCAGCACCCGTTCGATGCGGGCCGAGAGTTCCGGCGTGCAGTGTTCAGCTGCGAGCCGAGCGTTCAACCCTTCCAGGGTCGCGCGGATCTGCACCATTTCGCGCGCGGACGACGGGTCCAGCGATGCGACGACCGCACCATGGCGCGGGCGGACTTCCACCAGACCTTCTGCGGCGAGCGCGCGCAGCGCCTCTCGCACTGGCACGCGCGAGACGTCCAGTTCCTCGGCGATGCGGCCTTCCACGAGGCGGTCGCCCGGGGCGTAGACACCCGCTGTGATGGACTCGCGGATGCGCGCAAGCACCAGCTCGGACAACTGCTTATGCCGAATGGGGGCGGATCGCTCAGATTGGCCGGCCGGGCCGGATGTATCCGGGAGGGTACTCATCGAAACTCCACGCTCTATGCCGGCCACGCCGACAACGCCCCATTTTAACGCACGGCGGAAATTGTAGACAGTACACGTCATACCGTTTGAGTTGCGTCATAGGGCTCGGTGTGGCGTCCGCTTAGCTTTCCCGGTTGGCGTCATCGATGAATGCAAGGATCTCGTTGCCGAGATAGGTCTCCCCTGAGTTGAAGTGCGCGACGATCGACGTGTGATTGTGCCCGCGCATCTGCACGAAACGCGGCGGAACGCCCCGATGGCGCAGGGCATCGATGAACAGTTGGGCGCCGTACTCGTCGAGGTACGGATTTTCGTATTCGGCGACCGCAATCATCAGCGGTACCGCCGAGCGGGCTACGTGGGTGAGCGGAGAGCGTTGCGCGTACAGCGTTTCGTCTGTGCCGAAGTACGCGCGCACGGGTTGCGCATTCGGGTTGCCAGGCCTCACGTCGGCAACGATTCGCGCGCTGATCAACACCAGGCCGGCCACGCTTTGCGTATTCGCGCGGACCGCGAGAGCGGGGTCGAATAGACAGGCGGCGGCATGCGCGCCGCCCGCCGAGTGTCCGATGACGAAGATGCGGCGGGAGTCGAAGCGAAGCCGGGCGGCCAGTCCGCGAATGAATGCAAGCGCATCGGCGACGTCCTCGGCGCCGCCTGGATAGGGGGCGGCGTCGGCGAGTCGGTACTCGACGTTGAAGGCCACGAGTCCCTGGTTGGCGAACCAGTGGCACACGTTGTCATAAATCTCGCCGTTCACGCTCTTGCTACCGCGGACAAACGCCCCGCCGTGAACGAATACCACGGCGTCGCGCAGGATGTCGCCGTGCGGCGGCCCGGGAGGATGAAAGATGTCCAGCGTATGGCGGCTGTGTTCGCCGTAGCGCACGTCCCGTTCGACGGCGGCGAGCTTCGGCGCCGAGGCTACGACCGGGGTGTAGGTGTCGACCACCGCCTTGCGATTGCCGACGATATCGTCGGCCCAGCGCGGACCGAGCGCGTTCATCGCGCGACGGTCATCTTCTGAGAGGGTGCTGAAAGGCGCGAGAGCCGGATCGGATTTCACCATGACACGCTCACATCGCCCTTGACGAACGTCTGACACGCCATCCGGTAGCCGGCCGCGATCTCTTCCGGACTGAGGTGCCGCTTTTCCTTCGGTTTGACGGTATCGGTATTTTCGAGTCCGCGCTCCACCTTGCACTTGCAGGTGCCGCAGAGGCCGCCGCCACATTTGAACGGAATCCCGCCCTGTTCGCGCAGGGACACGCGCAGCAGATTGCTGTCGGGCGGTGCCGCTACCGTCTTGCCGCCGTTGCTGATGAAAGTAACCTGAATCATGGAGTGGATACGCTCAAGAAACGATGACGGGTTCGGCGAGTGCAACGAGCCGTGCATCGGCATGGCTCGCACTAACCAGGCGGGTTAGCGAACCGAGCGCCGCTTCGCGCGTGTCGAAATGCTCGAAGAACCGCGTCGGTACGAGGTTGATGCTGGCGGGCGCCGTCTCCTCGACGATCCTCACGCGCGTTTCCCGTTGAAGCTCCGCGATCGTGAAGGTTGCGATGTGCCGCCCTTCATAGTGGTACGCAAGCGCTTCGAGCGGCCGCAGACCGTCCGTCGCCTCGCTACGGTACTGGCCCGGTTTGTTGGTCAGGATGATGTACATGGAGAAGGTGTGCAAAAATCAGGATGTCAAAGCGTCGTGCTGGACGAGCTCGATATCGTGGTCGATCCACAACTGGCACGCGAGACGGAAGCCCTGGGCGAGCCGCTCCCCGAGCTGCTTGCGCTCCTTCCAGTTCGGCTCGGGCAGATGTTCGGCGCCGCTGAGTACCTGACAGGCGCATTGGGAACATTTCCCCATGCCGCATTCGTAGCGAAGATGCGGATACGGAAACTGACGAATACCGGCCCGCACCACGAGATTGGTGTTCTCCTTGACGGAGTCGCGATACGTCTCGCCGTTTTTGTGAAACACGACATTTGGCATTACTGTCTCCTCGCCGCAGCGTTTGGCCGCGACGCAATGCATGAAGCAACGGTCATCTCGCATGACCTGCATAACGCGTCAGCAACGACCGGCGCTCTTACGCCTGCACGGCCGAGGGCGCATGCTGGAACGTGAAGCCGTCTGCATAGAAGTACCGCGGGCTCACGCCGCGACTGGCGAATTCACGTTTGGCCGCGGCGATCATGTCCGGCGAGCCGCACGCGTAGACGGCATATTCCGTGAGGTCGGAAAAGCGCGCGGCAACGGCGTGCTGCACGTAGCCGCGCGCGCCGGTCCAGTCCGGAGCACCGCGCGAGAGCACCGGCGTGTAGTCGAAGTCGTCGTGGTGCGCGGCAAGCGCGCTCAATACTTCGTGCAGGTACAGGTCAGACGGCGTTCGGCCTCCCCAGAACAGCGATACCGGCGGATGGTCGGGATCGGCGAGGATCTCGCCGAGCATCGCATGCAGCGGCGCGATGCCCGTGCCCGTCGCGATCATCACGATCGGGCGATAGTCCTCTGCGTGATAGCCGAATCCGCCGAGTGGCAGCTCCACGTCGAGCGTGTCGCCGGGCGAGAGGGTCGGAAGCAGGGTGTCGGTGAAGAAGCCGCCTTCAATCCTGCGGATATGAAGTTCCACGGTCGCCGCGCCTGCCGCCGATGCCATCGAGAAGCTGCGTACGCCCGCCTCGCCGAGATGCACATGCAGGTATTGACCCGGCCGGAACGCAATCCGCTCGAGGCCGTGAATGGCGAGCGTCAACGCCACGACTCCAGCATCATGCCGCTCGATCGCATGCACGGACGCGCGCTGCCGCGCCGGCGGCATGGGTGCTGCCAGCGGCCGGTCCGTGCTGAGGACGAGGTCCGAGGTCGCGCGCGCCTGACAGGCCAGCGCGTAGCCTTGTTCGGTCTCGGCTTCCGAGAGGCCCGGCGGCGCTTCGTCGTAACGCACCGCGCCGCTCACCAGCCTGACGCGACACGTTCCGCAGGCCCCGAAACGACATTCGGAGGGCAGCATGACGCCCGCGCGCACGGCGGCGTCGAGTACGCTCTCATCGCTGGCGGCCTCGAACGTGCAACCTTCCTCGATCCACATGACCCGATGGTCCATGACGGCACCTTTCCTCGCGTTACAATTTGATATCGGCCTGAACCAGCACTTCGCGACCGGACTCCCGCAGCACCTCGCGCAGCGCCGTGAGGCCTGCGAGCGCTGCTTCGGTATCCTGAGCACCATTGCCGCCGCTCAGACCGATGCCCCCCACTACCTGGTTGTCCACGACAACCGGAAAGCCGCCGACGAATGCGGCAAACTTGCCGTCGAAGCTCCACTGAATGCCGAAAGCCTCATTGCCGGGCAGCGCCGGGCCGTTCGGCGGCGTGCTGAAGAGATGCGTCGAGCGCTTGTGGCCCGCCGCGGTGAAGGCCTTGTTCCAGGCGATCTGCGGGCCTGTGATGCGACCTCCGTCCATGCGTTCGAGCGCAAGAGGAAAGCCCCCTTCGTCGGTTACGCAGACGGATTCCAGCACGCCGATTTCATGCGAGCGGGCGATAGCCGCGGCGATCATGTGGCGCGCTTCGGCCAGTTCGAGTTTGAAGAATGATTTCATGTGCGAGGCTTCGATGGAGTGGGGCGGCTCTAAACGCCGCGATATACGGTCTTGGTTTGCAGATAGAACTCGAGCCCGTCGCGTCCCGATTCGCGAAAAGTTGCCGTGCTCGAACGCTTGAGTCCGCCGAACGGCGCGTTGACGAGATTGCCCGTGGTCGTGCGGTTGATCTTCACGGTGCCGGCTTCGATGTCGTGCGCGAAGCGTTCCATCAACGCAGCGTCGCGCGTGACGAGCGCGGCGGAGAGGCCATATTCGGTGTCGTTGGCGACTGCGATCGCGTCGTCGTAATCGGCGACGTCGATCACCGCAATCACCGGGCCGAAGATTTCCTCCCGCGCGATCCGCGCCTCGCGCGGCACGTCGACGAAGATCGTGGGTTCGACGTAATAGCCGTGCGCGAAATCGCCATGGGTGATTTGCTTGCCGCCTGTTGCGAGCGTAGCTTCGGCATTGCCGGCTTCGATATAGGACAGCACGGAGCGGAACTGCCCGGCGGTCGCGAGCGGGCCGATGTCCACGCCCGGCGTCATGCCGTTGCCGATCTTCAGCGTCTGCGTCTTTTCGACGAGTCGCGCGACGAAAGCCGCTTTTGCCTGCGGGGTGACGAGCACCCGGCTCGTACCGGTGCAAGCCTGGCCGCTGAGCGAGAAGCCGCCCTTGATGGTCAGATCGACCGCGAGCGGCACGTCGCCTTCTTCGAGCACGATGAGTGGGTTCTTGCCGCCGAGTTCCATCTGCGTGCGCGTCGACAGCGCCGCGGCGCGATGAATCTGTTCGCCTGCCGATGTCGAACCGGTGAACGAGATCGCGCGGATTTCCGGCGCCTCGATGATGCCGGGACCGACCTCGGCCGCTCTTCCGGTGATGAAATTCAGTACGCCGCGCGGCAGTCCCGCTTCGACGAGCGCTTGCGCGAGGCGCAGCCCTGAAAGCGGCGCATCCGACGACGGCTTGAACACGACAGTGTTGCCGCACACGAGCGCTGGCGCGATCTTGCGCGCCGGTATCGATACCGGAAAATTCCACGGGCTGATGATGGTTACGACGCCAAGCGGCTCGCGCAGCGTGTAGACGCTCATCTTCGCGTCGTCGGTAGGGAAAGTTTCGCCGCCGAACGACTGTGCCTCTACGGCATAGAAGCGCAGCGTCTGAGCCGAACGGGCGAATTCGTCGCGGGCAAGGCCGCGCGGCTTGCCCTCTTCGCGGGAGAGTTCGTCGCCGAATCGTTCGGCGTGTTGTTCGAGGTAGTCGGCGGCCTTCAGCAGATACTGCGCGCGCGCCGCGACCGACAGTTTCTTCCAGCCGGCGAAAGCCGCCGAAGCAGCCTTCACGGCCGCTGCCGCGTCGGCCGCCGTCGAGGCCTGGAAGTGGCCGACCAGATCGCGCGTATCGGCGGGATTGCGATTCTCGAAGGTGGCGCCAGAGAGGCTCGCGCACCACTCGCCGTCGATGTGGTTGAAAAAGGTGGAATCGTTTGTCATCACTGAGTCATCCGGTGACAGAGACCTGCGCATGGCCGTGCCTGCGCATTACACAAGAGCGACGTGCCGCTGCAGCCCGGCGGAGAGACTCATCCGCCGGATACCGGCAGCCGGAACGCACCGCAAACCAGCCGCACGCGTAGCGCGTACGGCCGGTATCGTTCGTCAGGCCGCGAGACCCAGTTCCGGCAGCGGGATCTCTTTCTCGACGTAGTCGTAGTAGAGCGCCGTTGTGTAAAGCAGCCGCATCTGCGCGCCCACTTCGCAGATCTTGAGGCAGCGCTGTTGCAGTTCCGGCGTGTTGGCGTGTTCGAGCACGATCTGGTAACCGCGCTCGCCGTGGATCTCGTCGGAGACGATGTGCAGGTCGAAAAATTCGACCTCCTCGTCAGTGAACTTGTATTGCTCGCGCAGCGTCGGGGTTTGCTTGCGATAGATCGACGGCACCTGCGACTCGAGGCCGACCACCAACGCCGCCACGGCGACGATCGGGTCCTCGCGCATCGCGACGGCATAGCACCAGCCTTGCAGGCCGCGCGTAGTCGGCGACATGTTGTCGGGATTGGTGACGCGTTCGCGGGTCGTGCCGCAGGCTTCGGCGAAGCGGATCAGCAGATCCGTGTGACGGTCGCCGCCGATTTCCTCCTCGTACATGTTCGCGAGGATGAAGTCTTTCGCCTCGGTCATGTGCTCCGGCATGCGCGCATACAGGTAACCGAGGTAATCGGCGAACGGGCCGACGTAGTGGTAGTGATTCTCTGCCCAGCGTGCGAGGTGCGCACGCGTGAGCTTGCCGCTCGCCCACGCGATGCTGAACGGAGCCTGGTTAGCGCTCTTTCCTTTGATTGCTTCTTCCAGCGCGGCGCGGAAAGCGTCGCGCGACATCAGTTCGGCCATTCGAGACTCCTTGAGAAGTGTGACGTTACCGGCTGGCAGGGTGCGGCGGTTACGTTAAGTACACTGTATACAAAAAGCTAAGTCTTGAAAAGTGGAAAAGATTTGAAGCGCGCGTCGTAAGAAGTCGGGTGCTGCCTTCACGCACTCTCTTTACAGTCTGGATGTATCAACAGGAAGCCCGACCAGCGGGCAGGAGGGCCTTTTTTTGCACGATGCTTCCCGGCGATACGCGATAGCGTGATGGGCCTGATTGGTCATCTGGGCCAGGGTTAACGAGATTATTTTTTTCGTTGCAGGTCAATTTTTTGGTACATAGTATACCAAAAAGCGCAAACCTTTCTAAAACCCGGCGCTTCTAACGAAGCGTTCCTGGAGAAATGATGGACTCCCATGTCGTGCTCACATCGGCTCACTGGACTTACCTCTGCGGTGTCGTCGCAATCATTGCCACCCTCGTCCTCAGAGCGAACGTCGTACTACCGGCGGTCATCGCGACCTTTGCCACCGTGCTCGTCTATTCCGGCCATCTGTCGAGCGCCTTCGAAGCGGTGTTCTTCGCGCCTCTCACAGCTGCGCGTGAACTCTTCAATATCTTCCTTGTGATCTCGCTGATGACCGCGCTGCTCAACGCGCTCAAGCAGATCAACGCGGACGTCAGAATGGTCCAGCCGTTTCGCAGCATCATGGTGAACGGACATGTCGGATTCTTCGTGCTCGGATTCGTCAGCTATGTGCTCTCGCTGTTCTTCTGGCCGACACCTGCCGTTCCGCTTATCGCGGGCATTCTGCTGCCCGCGGCGATCTACGCGGGCGTGCCACCGCTTGGCGCGGCGCTGTGTATCGGCATCGCCGGGCTCGGTACGGCGCTTTCGTCGGACTATGTCATCAAGGTCGCGCCCGGTATCAGCGCGAAGGCGGCGGCTGTTCCGATGCCTGCCGTCGCAGACAAGGCATTGCTGCTCTCGCTGATTACCGGTGGCGTGGCCTTCACGATTGCCTATCTGCGCATCCGCAGCCAGATCCAGAAACCGAACGTTGCGCACCTCGAACGCTGGGAAGCGACGCAGGTGACCGCGAACTCGGTTGTGTCGCATGCTCCGGCGCGTCACGCGCGTATCCGCCGCGGCAAGCCGCAACACGCGTCGGTCGGTGAAGGCGGCCGTGCAGGTCATGCGGCGCCGGTGATCACTGCGCCGCGGGATCTGCTGACGCCTTCCCAGGAGCGCTGGTCGAAGTGCTTCGCCATTCTCGTGCCGCTCGCGTTCGCCGCCATCGTCGCGTTCATGGTGCTGCCGCACGTCGTGCCGGGTTTCAAGGGGGCGAGCGGCAACGCGGCGGCCGCGCTCGTCGGTGGCGTCTCTGCGTTGCTGATGGTGGCCGTCGCCACCGCGCGAGACTATCGTTCGGCATGCAAGAGCGTTGCGGATCACGTGACGGAAGGGTTCCTGTTTTCCTTCCGTGCGATGAGTTCGGTATTGCCGATCGCCGGTTTCTTCTTCATCGGCGTGGCCGGGACGGCGGCCCCGATCTTGGGCCTCGCGCCGGGCGTGGCCGCGCCGGGTCTTCTCGCGGATCTGGTCAAGGCGGGCGAGCAATACATTCCCCACAACCAGTTCTTCGTGTCCTACGGCATCTTGTTCGCGGGCATGGTAACGGGGATCGACGGTTCCGGTTTTGCGGGCTTGCCGCTAACCGGGGCGCTCGCGGGCGCGCTCGGACGTGCGGTCGGGTTCGATGTGTCGACGCTCGCCGCAATTGGCCAGATGGGTTCTGTGTGGACCGGAAAAACGCTGACTGCGTGGTCCGCGCTTGCCGCCGTCGCGAGCTTTGCGCGCGTGCCGGTGCTTCAGGCAGTGCGGTATCTTCTGCTGCCGGTGGTCGCCGGTCTGGTGGTGTCCACCTTCATCGCGATCATCGTGTGGTGAGCCCCACGCGTTGACGCGCACGCTCGCAGACTGAATGCTTAATCTCGCGGCGCCCCGCACCGGAAAGTGCGAGGGCGCTGTTTTTATTCTGATGCACGTGGGAATACGGGGAAACGAACCGGCGCCGCGCCGCGTGCGTCGCCGTGAACCTGGGAAGGCGTCAGAACCGGTGACGCATACCGACAGCGATGGCCGCCTGCTCGCTCGTCGTCGAAGCTGAGAGGAACTGGCTAACCTGGGCGAACTTCGCCGAGCCGATCGCGTGCTGCCCCGTGCCCATCAGATAGACATCGGTGCGCTTCGAGAGGCTGTAGTCGAAGAAGAGATCGGCCTGCTCGTAGCGTGGACGACTGTCGCTTGCGTCGACGCGTCCATCGGTATAGACGAACGCGACGCCGAGCAGTGCGGCGGGCGTGAACCGGTACGAGGCATTGACCTCGTAGTTCTGGAAGCGCACGTCCTGGCCGCCGAAGCCGCCCTTGAAGGTCGACTGCGTGAACGCGCCGCCCACCTTGGCCGAACCGAATTGATAGCTCGCGCCCACGCCGAACACCTGGTACGCGTGTGCCGCAATGGCATAGCTGCCGTTCACGCTGTTCGCGGTGGTCCAGAACGTGCCCGCGGCGAGCGCACCCGGATGGTCCACATGCGTGAATGCCGCCCCGGCGTACAGCCCGCCTGCTGAATAGTGGGCGCCGACGCTATAGACGCTGTTAGTGGCGATCGAGCCGGGCTGACCACCCGGTGCGTACAGTGCAGTGAACTGGGTGCCCGAAAACGTCGGACTCACGTATTTGATCGTGTTGTTCACGCGAAAACCGCGATTGGTATTGTCGTTGTCGCCGGGGTGTTCGAAGAGTACGCCCCACTGGTCCGTCGTGACAGGCGAGATCTGCTCGACCATCTCTTCGTATTGGCGACCGAGGGTGAGGGCGCCCAGATGGTCGCTGGAAAGGCCGACATACGCCTGACGGCCGAACATGAGGCCACCCTGACCGAGCGTGCCATTGGCAAGCGAGAAGCCGTTCTCGAGGACGAAGACGGCGTGGAGGCCAGCGCCGAGATCCTCGTTCCCGCGCAGCCCCCAACGGCTTCCCTGCGTGATGCCGCTCATCTCCTGCCAGGTCTGTCCGCCTTTCTGATTGGTCGTATAAGCCAACCCTGCATCGATGATGCCGTACAACGTCACGCTCGACTGCGCGTGAGCGGTGCCGGCTACGGCGAGCGCCGCACCAGCGGCGATGACTGATCGTTTTGTTACCGCCATGCCTTGAGTCTCCTGAAATGGGGATAGCGAAGCTGGATGGATTCGCATTTGGTATACGATATGTTCAAAAATGCGCTGTCAAATGAGGAAATTCCACGCCTTGTGGTCTATTTATCTGTATGTTGTATACATACTGCACGACATCTCGTATGATCGAGCCATTCACTCAAGGACTGACATGATTCATCTGACCGACAACGAGATCGACGGGCTGGTCGACTTCTCCTCTGCGATTCCCGTCCTCGAGCGCGCGTTCGTCCAGCTCGCTTCGGGAGGGGCCTCCGTACAGCAGCGCATTCGCACCGAAGCGGATGGCGTCAAGCTCTCCACGCTGGGCGCCGTGCTACCTCTGGAAGGCGTGGCCGGTGCGAAGGTCTATACGACGATCGCCGGCCGTTTCAACTTCATGATCGTGTTGTTCTCGACGCACGACGGCAGTCTGCTCGCCACGCTCGACGCGAATGCGCTGACGCGCATCAGGACGGCCGCATCCACCGTGCTGGCGGTGCGTTCACTGGCGCGTCGCGGCGCGCAAACGGCTGCAATCTTTGGTGCTGGAGTGCAGGGGCGCGCGCATGCTAGTGCGCTTGCGGCGCATACCGGGTTGAGATCGTTCCGTATCGTCGGTCTCGACGATGCCGCCGCCGCGGTGGCGAGCTTCAACGAAGAACAGGGATCGAGCGACGTAGAAGCATTAGCTTGCGACGCGGCCCGCGCCGTGCGCGATGCCGACGTGATCGTGACCGCCACGCGCGCGGGGCAGCCGCTAATCGACGGCGCGGGCGTGCAACCGGGCACGCTCGTCGCCGCGATCGGGTCAAGTCTGCCGACCACGCGCGAACTCGATGACACCGTGCTTGCGCGTGCTGCGCGCATCGTTGTCGAACTGCGCGAACAGGCGCGCGTGGAGGCTGGCGATCTGCTGCTCGCGAGGCCTGGTCTTGTTCAATGGGACCACGTGCTCGAACTGGGAGACGTCCTAAGCGCACGCGTGGCCGGCCGGCAGAACGAAGACGACATCATCGTCTACAAAGCCGTCGGCATCGGTCTGCAGGACATCGCCCTCGCAGGCCTCGTATGGCGCAATTACCTCGCACGCGCGGGCAATCACACTGCGGGCTGACGCCATGAGTCAGAACCTGCAGAACCTCTCGGGTGTCGAGACCCTGAATGCCGGCGGGCATGCCCAGGCGCGGACGTTCGCGCAGTCGCTATGCGCGATGCTCGGCCTGTCCAGCGTCGTCATGATGGTCGCCATCGATCAGACCGTCGTAGGGACGGCGTTGCCCACCATCGTCGCTGATCTGAAGGGCTTTGATCTCTATGCGTGGGTGGCGACGGCCTATCTGCTTACATCGGTAATCACCGTGCAGATTTTCGGCAGGCTGGGGGACTGGTTCGGGCGCAAGACCCTGATCATTGCGGCCATCGTCCTCTTCACGGCTGCGTCGGCGCTATGCGGCGCGGCCGGCAGCATGGCGACGCTGATCGCATACCGCGCGTTGCAGGGGGTTGGTGGCGGCATGCTGGTCGGGACCTGCTTCGCGTCGATTCCCGATCTCTTTCCCGACCCTCTCGTGCGGCTGAGGTGGCAGGTGCTCTTTTCGAGCGCTTTCGGCGTCGCCAATGCAATCGGACCGTCGCTGGGCGGTTTTCTCAGCCAGCACTATGGATGGCGCTCGGCCTTCGTCGTGAACATCCCCGTCGGCCTCGTCAGCCTTTGCCTGACGAGCGGCTTCCTGCCGCACATCCGCCACGTGCACCTTGGGAAGCTCAATCCCGACTGGCGCGGAGCCCTGTGGATCGCGCTCACCCTGGGCGCTTCTCAGCTTCTGGTCGAATCCGTGGGGCGGCACGGGATCGATCTCACCGCTTGTATCCAGGCGGCCGTATTTGTCGCGGGACTGGCGCTGCTGGTTCGTGAGGAGCGTCACGCGCCGCAAGCGATCCTGCCTTCCGCGCTGCTGCGCGATCGCGTGATCGTCGTGCTGCTCGTGCTTTCGCTTCTGATGGGCGTCGCCATGTTTGCGTTGCTTTTTTACGTGCCTCTGCTTTTGCAAGGCGCGCTCGGGCTCGGCGCGGAACAGGCGGGCGTCGCCGTGACGCCGCTCGTCGTCTGCATCACAGTGGGCACAATCGCGAACACGCGCATCGTCACCCGGATCGCCAACCCGAATCTGCTGCTCTACGCCGGATTTGCCTTGCTGGCCGCTTCGTGCGCGGGGATAGCGTGCGTTCCGGTGCGCGACGGCGGATTGGCATTGCCTGCCGCCATGCTCATCGGCGGCGTCGGCATCGGCTTCGTCATGCCAAACCTGACCGTGTTCGCCCAGCAGGTCGCGGGCAAGCAGCAACTCGGCATCGCTACCGCGATGATCCAGTCGGCGCGGATGGTGGGCGGCATACTCGGTACGGCCGTGGCCGGGGCAATTGTCCATACGCGGTATGTGTCCGGGCTCGAGAGCCGGCTTGCGGCGCGCGGCGCGTCACTCTCGGGGCCTTTCGCGGCGTTGCGTAGTTGGCGATGTTGTCGCGTATCGATGCTGGGTCTTTCGGCTCCCAGGCCTGTACCAGGTACCGGGACCGTAGAAGAAGCCGTAGCGCAGGACCACGCCTTCCAGCGCGATCGAGCCCGTGACGCGATTTTCGTCGGCACCAATGACCCGCGCACTATCACCAATCTCGCCGGGCGCGTCGTAGCGGAGCGCGGCTGTCTCGTCGGCCAGCGAGCCCTGCGGGGCTTCGAGGTAGAAGCCACGTGATTGCAAGACATAGCGTTTGACGCCCAGCGCCTTGGCAGCGGACAGTAGATTGGCGCCGCCTTCGCGATGCAGGCGCGTATCGTTGGGCATAGACTTGACGATGTCGGCAGGATTCGCCGGAAGCCACGTGAGTTGGTCGATGACCACATCGGGCGACGCCGTCGCGATGGCATCCTTCACGAACTCCGCATGAAAGGCGTCCGCCAGGGTCACGCGGGCGCCAAGCGCGCGAAGCCTGTCGTCACCCGCGCCGGCGCGAGTCATCCCCGTTACCTTATGACCCTGCGCGCAGAGCACGCGCACCAGCGGCAGTCCAACGGCGCCGGTGGCGCCTGCAACGAAAATCTTCACGATTCCTCCTAAGACTGCGTGGCGACGCAGTGCAGCGGTGACTTAACGATATGGCTCAGCGCAACGTGACGCGCCAGCCAGTGAACGGCATCGTGTCCGTTCACTGGTCGTTAAAAAAGTACCAAAGACCGGAAGAAATGGCGTGCCAGCTGGCCCACGACCTGCCGGCGCTTTCGCATCAGCTCAGCTTGCGGATCAGCTGATGCAAGCGATCGCAGGCCGCTGGAATCTGTTGTTCGATCGCCGGCGCAACGCCAAGCAGCAGCCCCGAGCGCTGCGTGGACTCGGAGCAGTACCAGATCGATAGCGGCGCGGGCGCGATCCCGTAGGCATAGGACTCCCGTGCGATCCGCTTGTCGTCGGCGCCATCGGCGAGCCGAACCACCACTGCCAGACCAGCCGGATAGGCGTCAATTCCCCTGGACTCGAGCGCGGTCACCAGTGCCTGGCCGCGGCCCGCGTAGATGCGTTTCATGCGACGCAAGTGCCGCATGTAATGCCCGTCACGCATGAACTCGGCCATTGCCATCTGTACTGCCGGCCCTGGTGCGGAAGACAGGCACGCTGCCGCTTCATCGAAGCGGGGTACCAGGGCGGGGGGCACCACCACAAATCCCAGTCGCAGCGTCGGGCTGATGGTCTTGCTGAACGTTCCGATGTGAATGACACGCCCCGCTCGATCCTGCGACGCCAGCGCTGGCGCCGCGCGGCGTTTCAGCTGCAGCTCGCCCAGATAGTCGTCTTCGATAATCCATGCCTGCGCCCGGGCCGCCCACTCCAGTAGTTGCCGCCGGCGCGCGAGCGACAAGGTCGGACCCAACGGCGCCTGTTGTCCCGCGGTGACCAGCGCCAACGCGGCATCCGGTGCATGCGTTTCGCCGAAGCCGACGTCAATGCCTTCTTCGTCGACGGGAATCGGAACCGTCGTGATCTGGCCAATTTCCAGGGCCTTGCGACTCAGCAAATATCCGGGATTCTCGACCCATGCCTTGCGGCCTTGGGCCTGAAGCACGAGTAGCGCGATACCGAGCGCCCCCGAGAATCCTGCCGTGATGTAGATCTGCGAGGGCTGGCACTCAATGCCGCGTGACAAGGCCAAATGCGCGGCGATTTCCCGGCGGAATTCATGTTCGCCGCGCGGGTCCGGGTAGGATGCGGGCGCTTCAACTTCATCGCGTGCCGCCCGGGCGCGCAGACGTGCAAACAACGTGTTTGGAAAACAGTCCGATGCGGGCACGCCCATCTGGAACACCGCAGGGCCGGGCAGGAAGTGCTGGTATAGCGCCGACTGCAAATCCGTCTCTATCGATCGCGCCCGTTCCGCGATGGGGCTCACGGTGGGTGTGTGCTCGGAGACCCTGGTCCCGCCCGCGCGCGACGAGACAATCAACTGCGCATCAGTCAGCCGCTCATAGGCGGTCTTGACGGTGCCGCGCGCCACACCAAGCTGCGCGGCAAGATCCACCCACGACGGCAGCCTGGCGCCTGGGGCCAGTACACCACTCTCGATGACGCCAGTAATCGCCAGGCGTATCTGTTCCGCAAGTGCTGTCTTGGAACCACGGTCGAGCTTCAGATCCAGAATATTTGTCATGGTGGGTGGTGCATCAAGTTTTCGCGTTCTTGGTCCTTTTTCGTGGACCATAGCCGATGCATGATTCTAGCCACCAAGGAGCTGATCATGAAAATTTCACGAACCTTACTTTCTGTTGTTGCCGCTGGCAGCCTGGCCATGTCCGGGGTTGCCGCGGCGCACGGCGCCGCTGACCATGGCGCTGGCGATATCGTCAAGCCGAACTTCTCGCACGCAATTCCAGACATTCCGGGCAAATTGGTGATCGCCGTGGAAGTCACTTACCCGCCCGGGGGCGCTTCGTTGCCTCACACCCACGCGAAGTCGGCGTTCATCTATGCGTACGTGGTCTCAGGCAGCGTCGCCAGCAAGGTGAACGACGAGCCGGAACGCGTCTACAAGGCCGGGGAGGCGTTCTTCGAGGAGCCCGGCTCGCGCCACCCGGTCAGCCGCAATGCGAGCAAGACCAAGCCGGCAAAACTGCTGGCCGTATTTGTCGTCGATTCGAACGACACAGCACTGACAACCAACGACCAGTAAGGAGCTTGAAAATGAGATTGGACTACGCCAAGGCATCGCCGGGCGGCGTGAAGGCATTTGGGGGGGTATATGGCTATGTCAGGCAGTCGGGCCTGGAAGACGTCCTCGTCGAACTGGTCTATCTGCGCGTCAGCCAGATCAACGGGTGCGCCTTTTGCCTCGACATGCATACCCGCGACCTGATCAAGAAGGGCGTCACGCCCGCGAAACTGGCGCTTGTGCAAGCCTGGCATGAAGCGGGTGCGTTGTTCAGCGATCGCGAGCGCGCCGCTCTGGCGTGGGCGGAGTCGGTCACCCGCGTGGCCGACACCCATGTACCCGACGAGGACTTCCAGCTTGCCGCGACGACGTTCAGCGAGAAGGAGCTAGCGGACCTTACGATGGCCATCAGCCTGATGAATGCCTACAACCGGCTTGCCATCAGCTTCCGCCGGCCCCCGACTCCGCCGTGGCTGCGGAACGCTGAAGCGGTCGCCTCGTGGAATCGAGCGGAAGCGGTCAAAAGAACGCGCCTGTCCGGCGCGCTTTTCCTAAACTTGTTGCTGCGGCCGGCCTTAGCGTGCCATTAGCAGCAGCGCCGCATCGGTCAGCATGCCCACCGTCCCATCGTCGACGTCCCAGCTCTTCATCATTTCCGCGATTGACTTGGGTACTTGGTCGCGATCGCGGTGCATGGCCGTGCTGACGCGAATTGCCGACGACTCCCCATCTGAGCGAAAACCCCGTGAAGAAGCCGTACAACCGGGCCCTGAGGCTCCGGGATTGGTTAAGGTCTGGATTCGCGCTCGGCGAGCATATCGATCGGTCTGTCGCCTCGTGCAAAACGATAGACCGTAGCAACTCAAGGTGTCCGCGGTTCGTGGGTAAGATCAGTTAGCCTGAAGTACGTTCGAGAATGGCCACCCACGGTGGTATGGCTACGGCGATCTTGCCGGAAAAGCGCCTCCCCGTTGCTAACAGTTAGCAGCCATATAGCTGCGCTTTTCGACGAAACTGCACTTATGCTAATCAGGCAACGCCGGGTGACCCATTTGGTCAGCAGTACCCTTCGATGATCTCGAACAATCGTTGGCACGATTTGGCAAGGTGTTGTTCGGGCGCGGTCGCAACCCCGAGCAAAAGGCCTGGCACCGTCCACGATGGATTTGCGAACCACGCGGACAAGGGTGATGGCGCGATGCCCGCAGTCATTGCCTCGCGAACGATTCGCACATCGGGGGCGCCCTCTGGGAGGCGAAGAAGCACGGCGAGGCCCGCATTTACCCATTGCGCGTTTCGGCTACACAACTCCGCTGTCAGAGCATCGCGCTGCGAGGAATAAAGACGCTTGAGCCGGCGCACACGTCGGATGTAGTGGCCCTCCCGCATAAACTCCGCAGTGGCGACTTGAATGACCGGTGACGGCGCGGGAGCGAGTGTCGCGGCCACCTCCGCGAATGCATTGACGAGGTCGGCCGGGACAACAACGAAGCCAAGCCGAAGAGCAGGGCTAACAGTCTTGCTGAAGGAGCCGATGTGGATGACGTGCTTGCCTTCGCCAAGAGATGCCATGGCGGGCGCCGGCCTGCCTTCCAACTGTAGTTCTCCAAGGTAGTCATCTTCAATGACCCACGCATCGTTTGAAGCCGCCCACTCAAGCAGTTGAAGGCGCCGTCTCAACGACAAGGTCGAGCCTAGAGGCGCTTGCTGACCAGGAGTTAAGACCGCTAACGCGGCGTCCGGCGCTGTCTTGATGCCGTAGTCGACGTTGATACCGTCTGCGTCTACCGGGATCGGCACGATATTCAAGCGAGCCAGTTCCAGCCCCTTACGGGTGAGCATGAAACCGGGCTCCTCCATCCAGACCTTCTGGCCTTCCAGACCTAGCACCCGAAGTGTCAAGCCTAAGCCAGCGCTGTATCCGGACGTCACGAAAACCTGCTCCGGATGACAGTGGAAGTTTCGCGCGATGGAGAGATTGCCTGCGATCTCTCTGCGCAGGTCGAATTCGCCTCTCGGATCAGGATAGAGCAGCGACGACAGGCCCGCTGTTTTTAGCAGGTTGGAAGAGCGAGCCCGCGAAAAAAGCTTTTCCGGCAGTCCTTCAAACGCGGGAATACCGAGTTGGAAAATCGCTGGCCCGGCCTTCATCTCCTCATATGATTTCATAAACGAACTGAGCCGCGCCGCCTTTCGTTGAGCAGTGGCGACGCGAAGCCGCGGAGCGACCCGCGTTCCCCCAGCTCCAAACGTTTCTATCATCTGTGAATCATTCAAAAGCTCATAGGCAGCCTTAACGGTCCCGCGCGCGACCCCGAGCTGCGACGCAAGGTCTTTCCATGATGGCAGCCGTGTACCGGATTCGAGCAGCCCAGACTCTATTGCTCTGCTGATGCTCTCAAAAATCTGCTCTGTGAGGGGCCGTTTTGCTGTCCGGTCGAGCTGTATCTGCAAGTCTGAAGCCATAGTCTTGGTACACACGAAAATCACAATCTTGGTACTGTTTTATGCACCGTGAATAGTACAGAATCTGCCCTACCAACAGTGCTACAAACGCGAAGTCAATACGGAATGTGGCTCTTGCAGCATGCACCCGATTTTCTCTCCGTATTCGGTCGAAGCTGCGAGCGAGCTGCAAATGCGGGGCATTTTCATGCCGTGCTGGAGCCGCAAGGGCGCAGAGTGTTGCACAGATGGAAACAGCCTGCACAAAGCCTTCGTTAACCAGGCATTTAAGACGCACTTCGATCTCGGTGCCCGATGTTTCACGCGCCCGATTTCGTCTGCTGGTCAAGCAACCGCGCGACCAAAGCTGCTGCCAAATCTGCTGGAGAAAATTGTATGAATATTCTGCACATCGACTGCAGCCCTAGACTGGGATCGCATAGCCGAAAACTCTCGGCGGGAATCGTCGAAAAGATTCAAACGCTCTTGCCGGGCGTGGAGGTTCGCCGCCGGGACCTTGGGCTGGAGCCGATACCTCATCTCGGAGCCGCCTACGCCGACATACTCTCGACGCCTGCGACGTTGGCTGCTGCAGGAAGGACCGCTGGCGCTGTACTTTTCGCGGAGGAACTCATTCAGGAGGTCGAGGATTCCGATGTGATCGTCATCGGTACTCCGATGAATAACCTGACGGTTCCGTCCGTCCTGAAAGCGTGGATCGATCAGCTTATCCGCGTCGGACGCACGATGCAGTCGACGCCCGCTGGCAAGGCTGGAATGCTTCGGGACCGTCCGGTATTCGTCGGCATTGCCTCCGGCGGCGTGTTTACTGGCGAACGCGCCAACCAGCCGGATTTCCTCACGCCTTATCTTTCTGCCGTACTGGCTTGCATTGGCTTCACCACCATCCACTATTTGCCGCTGCAGGCAACTGCATTTCTCGATGAGGATCAATCCGCGCAACTTCGGGCTTCTCTGATAGCCACGATTGAGCCGCTTTTGACCACTCTCGCGTGCAGCCACGTTTGAGCGTGCGGATATCTCATGCCAAATCTGCCGACGCCTTCGCAAGTCTCCGTTGTGGAGAAACTGTCGTCGACGACGATTAGTGTCCGCTGGAGTGATCCCTGCATGGGACGTTACGAGAGCCAGATCTGGACTATTGGATCGGCACCAGCGGAAGCGGTCTGTGCGCTGTCCGGTAAGGCCATACACCGTGGCGACCCGATATTTCGCCCTCGTGTGAGTCGAACGCATAAACCAGTCAACCGCCATACGGTGATTCTGGCTTCCGCAGTAGGTTGTTTTTCTGAAGAACCATCATGTTAGGGGGCACTGGATCATGAGCGCATTGCGAAAGGTCGTGGTGGTAACCGGAGCATCGCAGGGAATTGGCGCCGCCATCGTTCAGGCGTTCCGCAAGCTCGATTACGCGGTCGTCGCGACGTCCCGCTCGATACAACCCTCTGTCGACAAAGACGTTCTGACGATAGCTGGCGACATTGGTGATCCTGCTGTGGCGCAGCAAGTCATCGCCGAAGGGGTCGCCCGATTTGGACGGATCGACACGCTTGTGAACAACGCCGGCATATATATCGGCAAGCCTTTCACAGAACATAGCGCGGCGGACTACGCAGCGGTGATGAATGTGAACATGGCGGGATTCTTTCACATCACGCAACTGGCGATTGCGGAGATGCAGAAGCATTCTCGCGGCCACGTAGTGAGCGTCACTGCGAGCGTCGCCGACATCGCGTACAGCGGAGTTTCTTCGTCACTAGCGGCATTGACGAAGGGCGGTCTCAACGCCGCAACGAAGTCGCTTGCCATTGAGTATGCAAGCACGGGAATCCGGGTGAATGCGGTGGCGCCAGGTTTGATCAGGTCGACTATGCACAAGCCAGAAGTCCATGACGATCTCGCCGCGCTGGTTCCACTCGGATTCATGGGCGAGGTGAGCGATATCGCCGACGCGATTGTGTTTCTTGATTCAGCGTCGTTCGTCACGGGAGAGGTGCTGCATGTCGACGGCGGGATGAGTGCTGGCCGATAGATTCGGTACTGCAGACGGCGTGGAACGAGAATCTCCGCTCGTTAAGATTTTCGGGCGCCAAAATGTGTGAGTTTTTGCCGTCACCTGATTTCCCCATGCTGAGCCCTTACGGAATTCTATGTCTCACCTCGACTGGTTAAGTCACCTGCTGCAATTGATCACCGTCACTGGCCGGCCTGAAGTCCGCTGCGCCTACGGAGCACCGTGGCGGGTCGAGTGGGATCAAGCGGCAATCCACGAAATCCCCTACCACGTGGTGCTCAGGGGCAAGGCAGTCATCGAGGATCCCGAGACGGGGATGGCAAAGGAACTGGTCGCTGGAGATATCGTCTTGTTACCCCACGGCTCGGCGCACATCCTGCACGACGGGAGTGGAATTCAGCCCGGACCTACTCGCGAGCGTCAGGGTCTCGCTGGGTGGACCTTTAGCGAGAATGACGGCGTTGGCGAGCATCTCGATATGTTATGCGGTCGTTTTTTTATTGAACCGCCGCATGACCGACTGATTCGCAATTATCTTCCGACAAATCTGGTGGTGCGGACTTCTAGTACCGACGATGAGTCGGGTGTCGAGTCCCTCTCGAACCCTCTCGCCAATTTTGTGAGGCTCATGCGTGATGAGTCTACAGGAGAAAAAGTGGGCGGCTACGCCGTCCTTAATTCGCTCAGTTCGGCGCTCTTCACCATCGTGCTGCGCGAGGCAAGTAAATCCGAGCAGGCCCCAACAGGCTTGTTGGCGCTGGCTGGCCACCCACGGTTGGCCCCCGCGATTTCGGCGATGTTCTCCGATCCCGCTCGCGGCTGGAACCTGCCCGAGCTGGCCGCCTTGTGCAATATGTCCCGCGCCACGTTCATGCGGCATTTCCAGGAAACGCTCGGATGCTCAGCGGTTGATTTGCTAACCGACATCCGCATGAGCCACGCTGCGAACGAGTTGAAGAAGCCGACGATGACCACAGAGGCCGTAGCCGAATCAGTTGGCTACCAATCTGTATCTTCATTCCGGCGTTTGTTCACAGAGAGGATGGGCATGACACCAGGTGAATGGCGTCGTCTCGCACGTCAGGGGCGATAGCCCCCGTAATTTGTCGCTCCCGGTTCTAACCAGCATCGGACACGATCCGGCGAGGTCGACGCGGAGCAGCCGCTCTTCGTCCGTGGGTCCTTCGATGCAATCTGGACAAGGGACTTCAATCGCGCCGGCGCGATGAACGCTACGGCGTCGCAAGATCGAGCGAACCGATGAGTCCTTGTGGAGTTTGATCCTTTTGGACACTTTATTGAGCATTTTCGCTCTCGAAATAGCCCTCGTGGGGCCTTAAAGTTGAAACACCTCACCACTTGACGGCAAACACGCAGTAGAGACTGCGACGTCACGGTGAAAGCGGCGACGGTGATCCGCAATCTGCACACGAAAGTGATTTTTTGCCGCGCGATCTCGTAAGAGGCGCTTCTGTACCCAGCAGGTCCCTCCACCCAAAGGAATCATCATGAACAGCGAAACCACCCTGAACAGCGGGACGACCATGACCAACGCAGTCATCGACTGTATCGTCAGCCGTAGCGCCACGAAGTATTACGACCCGTCGGCGACGTTGAGCGACGACCAGATCCGCGAGCTGGTGCGGATCTCCACCAGCGCACCGACGTCCTTTCATCTGCAGAACTGGCGCTTCATTGCGGTGCGCACGCCCGCAGCGAAGGCCAAGCTCCTTCCGCTTGCGTGGAGCCAGCCGGCTGTCGCTGACGCGGCAGTCACCTTCATCATCTGCGGACAGTTGGTCGACACTAGCGTGATTCCGGATCGCCTGGCTCCGCTGGTCGAAGCAGGCGTCATGCCGGCGACGATGGTGTCGGAGTGGGAGACCCCGGCACGCGAACTATATATGGCATATCCGCAGCGTCGTCGCGACGAAGCCGTACGCACGGCAACGTTCGGCGCGTCGGCAATGATCTACGCTGCCCGCTCGCTGGGTATGGGGTCCACGCCGATGATCGGCTTCGACGCTGAGGCGGTTCATCGCGAATTCGGCCTGGCCGATGACGAAGTGCCCGCGCTTCTGCTCGCTGTCGGTGCCGAGCGTCAAGGCAACTGGGCGCAAAAGCCGCGTCGTCCAGTGGACGAAGTGCTCGACCTCGTCTAAGCGTGTTGCTGGAGTGTTCACTACGTATAACGTCCAGCCAGCCGCGAAAAGGGTAGTCGTAGGCAAGATGATGCTCAACTGAAGTCCTGAACCGCTTCGACCCGCGCCCGGGCACGAAGCAATCCGAGAGAAGGGTTCAAGAATGAACCATTCTTGATAAGTAGTGCGAATTAACCAGAGATCCTATCATGACCCGTACCACCATTCTTACGCCGGAACAAGTACCCGCCGAATCTAAGGCAACGCTCGATGGCTTCGCCAAGAACATCGGCTTCACGCCGAACATGATGGCCGCGTTCGCGCAAAGCCCGATCGCGTTCAACGCCTGGGCCTACCTGCTCGGCTCCCTGAGCAAGGCGCTCGATGTGAAGACGCGCGACAGCATCGGCCTGGCAGTCTCCGAAGTGAACGGTTGCAACTACTGCCTGACGGTCCACAGTTTCACCGCTGAGCATCTGGCGAAACTGCCGGCGGAAGAAATCATCCTCGCGCGCAAAGGCCATGCCGCCGATCCGAAGCGCGATGCGGCTGTCCAGTTCGCGCGCAAGGTCATCGAAACCCGTGGGAAGGTGGGCGACGCCGACCTGAACGCAGTTCGCGAAGCGGGCTACACGGATGCAAACGTGATGGAAATCGTCGCACTGGTGGCCATGTATTCCCTGACGAATTTCTTCAATAACGTGTTCGATCCGGACATGGATTTCCCTGCTGTCACGCCGGCCGGTTCGATCTGAGCTCGAGACTGCGACGCCCATGACGTTGGTAACCCGAGAGCGACGTTCTTGGGGGCACCATTCGCGGGGACGGTCAGCCAGTTTCGTTAAATGGCTGGCCGTCCCCGATCAAGGAAAAAGATGACCCTTCAGCATCCAGTCTTCACGCGCTGGCCAGCGCAACACCCCGACCGGCTCCAGCTCTTTTCACTGCCGACTCCCAACGGCGTGAAGGTCAGCATCATGCTGGAGGAGACGGGCCTGGCGTACGAGGCCCATCGTATCGACATCCTGGCGAACGAAAACCAGGAACCTGCTTTCGTTTCTCTCAACCCGAACGGCAAGATTCCGGCGATCTTCGATCCAGACGGTCCCGGGAACCGCCCGATCGCATTGTTCGAATCAGGTGCGATCCTGCTCTATCTTGCCGACAAGACGGGGCAGTTCTTGTCCACGGACCCAGCGCTTCGCTTTGAGACGATCCAGTGGCTGATGTGGCAGATGGGTGGTGTCGGTCCCATGTTTGGACAGGTCGGCTTTTTCAACAAATTCGCCGGGAAAGCCTACGAAGACAAGCGCCCGCGCGACCGCTATGCGTCGGAAGCCGCGCGTTTGCTCGGCGTGCTCGACACTCGGCTTGCCGGACGCAACTGGGTGATGGGCGATGACTTCAGTATTGCCGACATTTCTCTGCTCGGGTGGGTTCGTAACTTGATTGGCTTTTACGAGGCGCGCGACCTTGTCGGCTTCGATCGCTTCACTCATGTCCAGCGTTGGTTCGATCGCGGTCTCGCACGCCCTGCTGTGCAGCGCGGCCTCGAGATGCCGTCAGCCTGAATCAGGCCGGGCAGTTAGCCGCATAGCCTCGCTGACACGCAGAAGGAAAAGACCATGAAGATACGGAACATCATCATTGCCAGCTTCGTTGCACTAGCTGCGATGGCCGCCGATTCCGCGGAAGCTCACGACGGTGACGGACAAACCGTCACGAAGAATTTCGACGCAGCGATCCCCAACGTCCCCGGCAAATCGGTGATTGTACTGGAAGTTACGTACGCGCCCGGCGCGGCATCTGTTCCTCACACCCACGCGAAATCCGCATTCATTTACGCGTACGTGATCGAGGGCGCTGTAGAGTCCAAGGTGAATGACGGCCCAACCCGCATCTATCGCGCGGGTGAGAGCTGGTCAGAACCGCCCGGCGCTATACATTCAATCAGCCGAAACGCGAGCAAAACTCAACCCGCGAAATTGCTTGCCGTGTTTGTCCTCGACACGGACGACAAAGCGCTAACCACGCCGCTCAGATAGCGGGAATTTTTCCGACAAACACGAATCCTGCGAGGCACTGGAGAGTTTTTTCTCAATGCGCAGGAAGTCCTTTCAGACGAGTGAATCCATGATTGAAATCACCGCAGACGCCGAAGCGATCATAAAAGGGGCAATACTGTCGTTCGTCGCGACGGTCAATGAGGATGGGACGCCGAATCTTTCGCCAAAGGCCTCCTTAACGGTCAGGAATGGCAAGCTCTACTTCGCCGATATCGCGTCGCCCGGGACGTTGAGGAATTTGAATGCCAACGCCGCCGTCGAGATCAACGTAGTCGACGTGTTCCTGAGGCGTGGTTACCGGTTCAGAGGAAAGGCGTTCATTTTGCCGCCTAACGGTGACGAATACTCAACGATCGCGGACTGGGTTCGTATAAGCAACGGGCCTGAATATCCTGTCGAACACGTTGTCAGGATTGATGTTACTTCGATGTCTTCATTGCTCTCCCCTGCGCACATCTTTGCCGAGCCGCCTCGCAGTCAAGATGAGATACAGAGTACGTACCGTCGGAAGTACGGTATGCGCTTAACCGGGGAATAGACTTTAAATGTCAACCTGCGGTTCGACCGAATCACGCCTTCGCGACCGGAGGAAAGAAATTGCCCATGAGACTGAAGTTAATTGTGAATGATCGTATTGCTTGATGCTGTGGTTTGGTCATGGTTGCGCTTCATCGCTTTACTGCCATAGGACTTCGGGATAACTCTATGCAATCAGTTGAGATCAAAGCCATCGAAAATAGCGATTTCGATATGTGGCTGCCACTTTGGGAAGGCTATCAGCGGTTTTACAAGGTTGATATACCGCACGCTGTGACGCGCAACACCTGGGAGCGCTTCCTCGACCCCAACGAACCGATGCACGCGGTGCTCGCCATGACATGCGGTCAACCTTGCGGCTTCGCGCACACGGTCTACCAAAGGTCGACCTGGACATCTGCCGACTACTGCTATCTGCAGGACCTGTTTGTTTCACCTGACGCACGTGGGCGTGGCATTGGTCGCGCACTGATCGAACATGTGTACGCGGCTGCGAAACTTCGAAAAGCTCCTCGGGTGCACTGGTTGACTCACGAAACGAACTATCCAGGCAGGCTCCTCTACGACGCCGTGGGAGAGCGCTCTGGCTTTATACAGTACCGGAAGGTGTTCAAGTGAATCTCACCTGTCCTGCCTTTACTTGGAGACTAGCGAGGCGTCGCGAGCTGGATGGAAATAACGGGTGGCGTCGGGTCGGATCTCCAGTGTGTCTAACGTTTCCGTGACTATTTCGGTCGAAGTTAGTCCCGGAGTCGCTATCGGAAAAGTAAAGCTGTGAATCGGTAAAAAACCCTTCAACATACTGAATCGGGAAATCAAAATGAGCATTCGTACAAGTCAGTTTCGCTTTCAAGTCGCAGAACGGAGCGTTGGGTCTCGAACTGGTCTTTTGTTGCTGAGGTGGGCGCTTGTCGTAATCTTTCTGTGGTTCGGAGCAATGAAATTCACCCACTATGAAGCGACTGGAATATCGCCGTTTATCGTGAATAGTCCTATCATGGGCTGGTTGAATTCTGCGTTCGGTGTTCAAGGGGCAAGTGATGTGATTGGTTTGCTAGAGCTGTCGACCGCAGTCGCTCTAATTATCGGATCGATTCAGCCCTTTTTCTCTGCGTTGGGCGCTGCGATGTCGGCCGCTACCTATCTGATCACGCTTACCTTCATGTTGAGCACCCCTGGCGTCGCCGAAGCGACTGCAGGTGGCTTTCCTGCGATTTCGGCGTTGCCCGGCCAGTTCCTGCTTAAAGACCTCGTCCTGCTGGCTGCATCGTTGACGCTCTTGCTGGGGTCGCTCCGGACTTCGCACGGCGACGCACGGCGGTGATTTGATGGAAAGTTAAATATCTGGATAAGCTGAGGAGATGAAGAATGGAAAGCAAAACCGCACGAAGCGCTGAGATAGGCGACAGAATTTCTGACAAATCCTCGCATCCGGATGAGCGTACTCTCCGCGACTGGTTGGGTCCGGAGGCGTTCGAACATTGGGGCGAACTGCGAAGCTGGATCGACGAGTTTTACCCCAATGTTTTCACGCCGGATTGGATATATGGCGGCAAGAAGCGTGGTTGGGCACTGCGCTACAAGGAGAACAGGGCGTTTTGCAGTCTGTTTCCGGCATACAGGCTGTTGTCCGTATTGGTCGTCTTGGGCCGGGCCGAACGAGAGAAGTTTGAAGAAAGGCGTTATTTCTGGAGTCCGCCGCTGGTCAAACAGTACGACGAATCCCGGACTTATCATGACGGGAAATGGATGACAATTCCAATCCTGTCGGTGGATGACCGAGTTGAGGTGACAGATCTCATGAGGATGAAACGCCCCACGCTTACACCTTTTCGCGGGTTGTAGCCCGGTATCACATGGGCGGTGGCTGCATTGTTGCGCACCGCCTGTTTGCGCTTTCGCTCCGCACCTCATATAAATTTCTGCGGGCCATCCGTGGCTGACCGGCACGCAAAGGTCACGCGGATACCTGCGTAAAAATCACCAAGGTGCACGTAAATCTGGGCTCCGGCTGAGTTGGGCTAAACCGTCGCGAGCGTTTTCTCCCGTCGTCGATTAGGAAAGGCGATACGCCAGAACTTGAGATACCTACAATGCCCCAGAAGCTTGTTTCCAACCCCGGAGCCAACAGCCAAACTCGCATATACAGCTTCCCATGCGGAGAGGTTCTCGTCGATATTCGCTATGGGGATGGTGTCACCAGACTGAGTGACCTTGACGACATCCAGACGCGTGGTGAAATCAGAATCGTGGTTCTTGATTCCATTGAGCGCGTCGACGAGCGACTGCGCGCACAGCTTGGAAAGCTCAATGATGGAGATGCACTTATCGTATTCGTGGCGAACGAAGAGATGAGTTCGGCAGCTGCCAATACGCTAAAAATCAGTGCTCGTGGGTAAGTGGTGGGGCGCCTTAGGCTTTGATAGCCGGATTGAGTTGCAAAGACTCGGATGTAGCGGCGCTGTGGAACGGGGTGTCAGCACTCTGATGTTTTCCACAGCGACTCCGTACCATGCGAGCGCTATTTGCCGCGAGCGGCGCGGGGGGCACACAAAAATAAGGCGCTGACCCACTGCGGCAAGCGCAGGCCGGAGGAGGCGCAGCTGGTGTGCGCCTTTGGCCAGCAGGTGAGGATGTGAACAGGCGCTAGTGTCTCGCCGCCCGCATCCGCGTCGTCGTCGCGTCGACCGCGAGTATCGAATCACTCACGAGGGCCACGGAAACATCGACGGGACACGCGTGGGTAGATTCTCCTTCAGCGAGCGATGCCTCGGCGATCCGGTTCGCGTAGTACCGCAGGTCGCCGGTCAGCCCTAGTTCGGCGAGTGTCGTAGGAAGCCCGACCTGTTCGCAGAACCGGATCATCTCCTCGATTTCCTGGATCGGGCGATTTTCTAGCATGAGCAGGCATAGCGTCCAGAACGCGACGTTCTCGCCGTGCAGCATGCCGTGGGTTTCGCTTAGGGCAGTCAGTCCACCATGCATGCCGTGTGCTGCGGAGCATCCGCAGTTCTTGAAGCCGATACTGCTGAGCAGCGCATTAGCTTCGATGACGTTTTCGACTGCCGTGGTACAGAGACCGGCTTCGACCGCCTGCTTTGCCTTCAGACCGTCTCGGATCAGCACATCGTGGCAGGCTCGCGCAGTGGCAATACCAGCAGCTGTCCGAGGGAACCCTCCCGCGACGTAGTTGTTCGTTCGCGACTCCAGGTTCGAACGTGCCTCGAACCAAGTCGATAGCGCATCGCCGATTCCTGCGACGAGAAAGCGTACTGGCGCACTCGCCACAATGCTGGTGTCCACTACGACCAGATCGGGATTACGAGGCAAGCCGCGCGGACCCCTCGTATACGCCCTCAGACGTATAGCGGACGGCGACAGCGCTACACGGTGCGTCCGTTGACGCAATCGTCGGAACGATGACGGTCCGCGCGTTGGCTTCGAATGCCGCAATCTTGACGGTGTCTGCTGTCTTTCCCCCGCCGACGCCCACGAGAATCTGGCTCTCCTTGCCTCTGGCGATTGCGGCCACGCGCGCGATTTCAGCCAGAGTACATTCGCCGTCGAACTTCTCCAGATGTACCGACAGCTTGGCACCTTCGAGATCGCGCTGTAGTGAACTGCCGAAGCGGTCGAACAGAAACGGATCGATCAGAACGAGCACGTTGCGGCCCAACGGTGCAACGTGCTGTGAAAGGTACGAGATCTCACCCGCGCGCTGGATATATTTTCCGGGCCCGGCATAAGCGCTGGTCATGCTGGGTGTCTCCTTTGTATTTGATATGGCAGCGTCAAAAAGAATCGGCTAACCTTGAACCGAATATCCACCGTCTACCGGAATGACCGCGCCAGTCACGAAGTCGCATTCGCTTGAACAGAGCGCCACTGCAATGCCGGCAAGGTCCTCGGGCTTGCCCCAGCGCCCCTGAGGCGTGCGGCTCAAGATGCCCGCTTCGAGGTCAGGGAAAAGCCGTTTCGCCTCGGCGGTCAGATCGGTTTCGATCCAGCCAGGCAGCAACGTGTTGACCTGAATGTTATGAGGTGCCCATTCAACAGCCCACGCTTTGCCGAGCTGCACGATTCCGCCCTTGCTGGCCGCATAGGCCGAACCGTAGGTCGTGCCGAACAGGGAGAGCATCGAGCCGATATTGATAATCTTGCCGCCACCTGCGCGCGTGAGCGCACCATAAATAGCCTGAGCGCAGAAATGCGCGCCGCTCAGGTTCGTATCGACAATCTGGTGCCATTCCTCGGCGCCTAGCTCGTGCCCTTGCTTGCGGATATTCATGCCAGCGTTGTTCACAAGGATATTTAGACACCCGAAATGCTGCTCGGCCTGCTCGATTGCCTTGGTGCACTCGCCATGATTCGTGATGTCGGCTTGAATGAAATGGCCGTTTGCACTACCGCCTGACAGCGATTCAATTGCAGCACGGCCCTTCCATCGATCGCGACCAATCAGCACAACACGCGCACCAGCCGCAACCACGCCGCGCGCGATGCCGAGCCCAATGCCGCTCGCTCCACCCGTAATGACCGCCACCTTTCCTGAAAGGTCGAACATTGTTGTCTCCTTTTTAAGTTTGAGATACGAACCGGGAATGAGGATAGCCGAGCAGGATTCGGTACGGTGCAGGGAGCTTGCACGACATTTTTCGTCGGCGAGCATTCATAAAACGCATGCTTGGCGACGTGCAAACTTGCGATTGAATCGCCTCGGGAGTTCCGGGGACTGTTTTGCTCGAGTCATGCTACGGAGGCAGACCCATTGAATTTCGCATAATCGGCTTTTGCCTCGTCAGGCGTATCGTTCCCGACCGGTCCGAATGCGCGGCGATGCAACGATGAATGTCGTAACGCTCTACGGATATTTCGTGGCGCCGATTTGCGAACCCGGCATTGTGTTGCCGAGCGAGTGTCTACCGCAGATCGTGGCCGACGACTCTTCGCGTGCGTATGTTCGCTGCCGCTTCGCCCGCTCACCACGGAAGACTAGTGAGAGTGAGCAGTCCGGTACGAACTCGCCGTGCGCTTCATGAGCAACTCGTGCTTTCCGATCGGACGAGTGTCGGGCATGTCGGGCCTTGTGGGATATGCGCATCAGGGGACGTTCACGAACTGGTTCGTCGTCGGGCGTTTCGGCATGACGCCGCGCGCCTGGCGCAATAACCGCATGGGATGGTTGTGCTGATCATCAGGTAATTTTTTGGGAAGCGGTAGCAAGTGTCCGTTACTTGGGCCGGTGCCGCCGTTAGAATGTCCGCGCCGAACCGACGCCCAGTGTCTGTTCATGGCCGGCAAGCGTCCTCTCGCCGGCCGTCGCGTTAGACCTCTGTTTGCTCTGCCATTTCGAGAGCGTCGTCGACCTCAATGCCGAGGTATCTCACGGTGCTCTCGAGCTTGGTATGACCAAGCAACAAATGCACTGCCCGAAGGTTCTTCGTCCGCCGGTAAATCAACGAAACTTTCGTGCGACGCATGGTGTGCGTGCCATAGGCGGTATCGTCGAGCCCGATGGAGGCGATCCATCGATGGACAGTCCGGGCATATTGTCGCGTTGAAATATGTGGCGATGCATGCAGCCGACTCGGGAACAAGTAGTCGGTGGGCTTCAATCTGCGGGCCGCCATCCAGGCTTCAATGCTTTGACGAGTCTGCTCCGTGATTTCGAACTGAACCGGTCGCTGCGTCTTCTGCTGCATGACCATTGCCCGTGATCCGACGTGAGAGCCCTGACAGATATCCTGCACAAGTAGCCGCGTCAGATCACATGCCCGAAGTTTGCTATCAATCGCGAGATTGAACATTGCCAATTCGCGGGTGTTCGCAGACATCTGGAGCCGGGTTCGAATCGCCCATATTTCCGGAAGCTTCAAAGGCGGTTTCTGTCCGGTGAGCTTGCCTTTGTTCCACGGCACTCGGATGCCTACGGCGCCTTTCTGCGTCTCCATGACGATCTCCTTCCAAGGTTGAAGGGAGATCCAGTGTGCGCGTCGTGCCGGTGGACGCTGACCGACCCACTGCACCCGGTCGTGCAGTCGCGGCCCAAGGGCAGCTTGCGGAGCTGTCCGGTCATCCAGACCACCGTTTAGAGACAGCAGTTCAGCCGGGCCTTCTGGCGCTCGCCGCCGTATGTTGACAGCTATTCAACGTTCTGGACCGGCTGCCCATCAGGCGATCGAGCTGAGCGGCAGTTACCAGTTTTTTAAGGTTTCCGATAACCCGTCAGGCGCGCCTAGGCAGGAGCACTAGGTCCGTCGCTTCCTCAGCATCTTTGAGGAGCATCTTGCGCGGCGCGCCCATCTGCGCACGCATGGTTAGCCCACGCGCTAAATCTGTGACTTGGGTTGCGCGCGCGGCGACGGGAAAGTCAGGTGGGATTTCTCCGGCACTGATCCCGTCCTGAAAACGACGTTCCACCAGCGCCGTCCCGCCCGCGACCGCACTCTGCAGGAATTGCTGAACCTCAGCGTCGTTTACGAGCGGGGCGACGCATATCATAAGGCAGCCCCGGGCAGACCCTTTCTCGGTCGCACTTTCGACGGCGTACCTCAGAAAGCCCAAGATCGAGTCGCGAAGACCCTGTGGTGAGAGGAGTGCCTTCGCGGCTGATGCGCCCTTCCGTTCTGCGTACGCCTTAAGGACGCGCAAGAATATCGCCCGCTTGTCCCCAAAGACGGCATACAGACTCGGTCGTCCCACACCCATCCCGGTGACGAGATCGTCAATCGTCACTCCGTCGTAGCCCTTCGACCAGAACACCTGAATCGCCTTTTCCAGCGCCCCCGTTTCGTCGAAGCTGCGCGGTCGACCTACTGGCCTAGCGGTATTTTGAATCATTTAGTTCAAAACTCCTTGACAGTTCCCTTCACACCAATTTATAACCGAATAGTTCTAAATTATCAAACTGATGTTGGCCTTGCTGGGCCTTATGACTCGACCATCACCCTTTAACACGGAGACGCCCATGGAACATTCAATCGCGCTCGTCACCGGCACCACTTCAGGGGTCGGTTATGAGGCAGCCCGCTTGCTCGCCACCAACGGCTACCGCCAAGTCTTCATCACCGGGCGCAGCTTGGCCCGGGTTCAAGAAACCGCCGCTCAGCTCGCGGCTCAGACCAGGAAACAGGTATTTTCGCCGCTGGAGCTGGAGCTGGACGAGCCGACCAGCGTTCAATCCGCCCTCGCCGAGCTGGAAAAGCGAGGTCAGCCGATTCATTTTCTACTGCTAAATGCCGGAATGGTCCCAGGTAAGCAGCGGGTGATCACTGCGGCGGGCGTCGAGGCTTCTCAGGCTCCGCTCATCGGCCATCACCAATTGACTGTCGGGTTGCTCCGCGCCAACCTGCTGAGCCCCAATGCGCGGATCGTTATCGCCGGCGCGGAACCCGCCCGAGGGGGCGTACCCATGTTCAAGTACACCGACGTGGACGCACTCGCCGCCAAATACCACCAGGGCGACCTGACCGCTGCTATGGAATCCCTGCTGCGCAACGGTCCTAACGTGAAGTATGTACCCAACAATGCGTATGCCGACGCGAAGCTCATTGTTGCTTGGTGGGCTGCTGCGCTCGCGCGTCGGCTGCCCTCCGGCATGGCCGTGTTCGCTGTCTCGCCCGGTGCGGCGACCGCCACCAATGTGGGGCGAAACGCTGGCTGGGCGGTGAAATATCTGATGATCCCAATCGTGAACCTCATTCCCGGCATGAATCAGACGCCGGAGACTGCGGCCCGTCGGTACCTTCAGGCGTCGGAGTTTGGAACCGACGTCTCAGGGCAATTCTTCGCGTCGGCTAAAGGGAAATTCACTGGCCCAATTCAGGCGCAGCGCCAGCCGCACCTCCTCGATGGCGCTAATCAAGAAGCCGCGTGGCAGGCGGTTGCCAATGTCTCTGGCGTCAACTGGTCGTACGCGGAATCCTTACGCGCGGTGTCCTGAAGGCGCGCCGGTCGCGACGAAATGGTCGCAGTTGCCAGAATCAGCGGGCGATTGGGTAGTTACATGATCGCCCACGGGCAATACGGTATTTTTGAATCTAGTAGTGCAAAGTAGCTAAGTATCGGCAAAGTAGTAACCGTGACCCTCTCAAGGGAAACACATATGAACCGGTACCAAGATAAAGAGGTGGTGATTATCGGCGGCACGAGCGGCAAGGGGCTCGCGACAGTGAAGATGCTCCTCGACGGCTGGTGGCAAGCCGTAGCAGCCGTTCGAGTGTCCGCGCGCGTACGTCGGCGCGTGTCGGAAACTGGCCGCCTACGGCCTAACCCATATGCTGCCCGCAAGCTACCCTCAACCGTCACTCGACCCAGTGACGCTTTGATTGCCAGTTGCCTGAGGTGGGCGCACAGCGGATATCAACTCGACGGTCTGTCGGAAGCCGGATCGGTAATGAGTCGCGTGCTGCGTCGGTAGGTGACATAGGCCCAGAGCCAATCCAGCATGACCTTCACCCTGTTCGGCCCTCCGGTGAGAAACGCGATATGTGCGGCGCCCCAGAACCACCACGCTGGCGCACCCCACATGCGGATGGGGCCGATTTCTGCCACCGCGGCCTGACGCCCGATCGTTGCCAGGCTGCCGAAATGCTTGTATCGAAACGGCGGAGGCGGACGGCGACCCGCAAGCTGTGCGTCGATCACGCGCGCTGCATATCTTCCCTGCTGTTTGGCGGCAGGCGCCAACCCCGGCACCGCTGCTCCGTTCCAGCCCAGACTCGCAGCGGCGTCGCCAATCGCATAGATGCCTTCTGCGGCCGGAACGGAGAGATCGTCGTTCACCTTGATTCGTCCGGACGCGTCCTCTGGCTGGTTTAGCCATCTGGCGACCGGAGACGCTGCCACTCCGGCAGCCCACAAGATGGTTCGGGATGCAATGCGATCCTTGCCGAGGTCGGCGCCCTCCTGATCGACGCCCAGCACCCTGGTATCGAGGTAGATCGTGACCCCCAGCTTGCGAAGGGAACGTTCCGCGGCGGCAGACAGGGAAGGCGGGAACGTCGGCAGAACGCGAGGGCCGGCATGGACCAGAATGACGCGCGAGGTCGACGGATCGATCGTGCGATATTCCTGATCCATCCCGTGGTGCGCCAGTTCCGCGATGGCGCCGGCCAGCTCGATGCCCGTCGGTCCTCCGCCGACGATGATGAACGTCAGCCACGCGGCACGGGCTGCTTCGTCGGCGGCCGTTTCCGCTTCTTCAAATGCCCGCAGCAGACGGCTCCTGATCGAGGTCGCGTCCTCGATGCTCTTGAGCCCGGGCGCGTAAGGCGCCCAGTGATCGTTGCCGAAGTAACTGTGACGCGCGCCGGTCGCGAGTACGAGATAGTCGAATTTGAGGCTGGCTGCGCCGATCAGCACTTCGCGGGCGGCGGTGTCGATGCCCGTGACGCTTCCCAGACGGACCTGGACATTTCGCTGGCCACGAAAGAGGCTCCGGATCGGCGTCGCGATTTCGCCGGGCGACAACGCTGCTGTCGCGATCTGATAGAGCAGCGGTTGAAACAGATGATGATTCCGCTGGTCGATGAGGGTGATCCGGCAGCGCGAATTGCGCAGGCCGCGAACGGTCTCGATCCCGCCAAAGCCGCCGCCGACCACCACGACATGCGGACACTCGTCCAGCGTGCCTTCTTCTTTGTCCGGGCGGTCGAGCACCCAGCGGGCGAGCCAATCATCCACCGAGATGACGCCGGGCCCCGTGGCGACAAACATAAGCAGCAGGAGAAGCATGGCCAGCCGGTCGTCCATGGACATGGCGATGCCAGCGAGTGGAACCATGGCGGCATAGATGAACATCGCCGGCCGCGTCATGCAGCCGAAGGCGATGCAGAATGCGAGCAGCGCAGCGACCCATGAGGGGTAGGCGAACAGTGCCGCCAGACCTTGATGGGCAGCCTGCCCGAAAAGGGTAGGCGTCAATGCGGAAGCGAGACTGAGCGACGCCGCTATGCCTGCGCGCGAGACGAGCAGGAGCACAGGTGACACATATCGCTCGATCAGCTCATAGCATGTCCTGACCTGTCGGGCCGGCCCAAGTGGCGCCCACGCCAGGCCTCGCGCCAACATCGCGTCGAGGGAGAATGTTCCCGGACCCAGCACGACCAGCCAGGCGAGCAAAACAAGCGTTGTGCCGTCCGGGCCGAGGGCGATCGATCCGTAGCCGCCAACGAGCAACGCAAGCGCGATGGGCCGGGTCAGCAGGCCAGCAGTGAGCAGGAGTGGCACGATACCGTGCAGCGCTGCCTCCACGCTGGACGGCGCATGCAATCCGGCGGCGGTTGAGCCGCTGTGATTGCCTTGCGCCATGGTCATGATCTGATGCACGAGCACGACCTGCCCAAACCAGACGCGAGTGGCAAGAAGCAGCCACGGCATGCAAAGCGCACGTAGTTTGGGCGCGAAGCGGATCAGCGGTTTGAAGGCGTTCCAGAACATACGGCACCCTTTCGAACGATCCATCATGGCGCATGCGGCGTCGACGCGAATCTCACCAGCGCAAACAACGCGGCGCGACGGCCGAGCCGACTGCAGTCGTGATGACGATGGCGAGCACGTACCAGACTCCCCAGAACGGGACCGCCATCTCCGAGCAATAGAGCGAGTAGACGAGCAAGCCCTGCGCGCCTGCCAGCAGACCCGCGCCTGCGCCGGCCAGGGCGAGGCGCGTCGGCGCGAGCTGCTTCATCGCGCGCAATATCGCAGCGAGCGAGGGCAGCGAGAGCAGCACGACGTTCGCCGTCGCCGTGCGCCATGTCGTGCCGAGCATCAACTCGAGCCGGTAGCCCGGCGGCGTCGCCAGCAGAACGCTGCCGGCGGCGAGCAGCATGGAGGCCACCGGCAGCGTCGCCGCGAGCCCCGCGAGCCTGAGGTGCGCGCCGGGGCGGCCCAGCCGCTCGGCGAGCGCCACGGCCGCGGCGATGATCGCGAGCGGGAACGCGAGGCGCACCCAGAACATCGTCGTGAGGATCAGCTCGGGCATGTCGCTGCGCACGCCGTACAGCGCAACCAGCAGGGCCGCGCTACCGGCGAGGCCGTGCAGCAGTGCGCGCGTGAGCCGCCTTGGGCCGGCGTTGCGCTCGATGGGCGACACGTCGCTCGCGAGCCGGGTGACCAGCTCTCGCGTTTTCATGACCGGTACGCGCGGTCTCCGAGCAGGTAGTCGATCGATATCACGCCGGGGCCCCAGGCGGCGATGCCGAGCGCCATGGCGGCCCACGTGATGTGGATCGGCCAGCCGTCCGGCACCGTCAGCTCGATGATGCAGGTCATCAGCAGCAATCCTGCGGCCGCGAAGCGCGTGCCGAACCCGAGCACGAGCAGCACCGGGAAACCGACCTCGCCGCACGCGGAGAGGAACGCGAAGAGGGCCGGCGCGGGAAACGGATACGGACCGCCGGGCAGATGGAGCTTGAATTCGTCGGTGAAGAGATCGATGGCCGTGTCGTTGAGCTGCAGGAACCCGTGCCACTTGAGGATGCCCGATTTCCAGAAAGGCACCGCAAGCGCAATGCGCAGCACGAGCTGCACGAACGACGGTTGTGCGAGCCGTTCGATGAAGCGCCGGGCGCACCCGATCGCGTGCGCGACGTTGCCCGCGAAAGACGGTCTGGAGTCCTGTCGAGTTTGCATGATGGTTACGCTCCTGGTTGAACGGCGGCGAACACGCCCGCCGAAATCATTGCGGCCAGGCTGGCCGGCAGGTCAAAGGCGGCGCTCTCCTCGAAGGCTGCCTGCGCGGCGGCGCCGAGCGGCATGCCCTCGATGAGTGCGAGCAGAAACGCAGCGCCGCCCGCGGGCAGGCGCGAGACAATTACGTCGTAATCGGGCCGCGTGACGAGCGCGTCTTCCGCATCGCTCGAATGCAGCGGGGTGACGGGGCCGGGCGTCCGGTTCATCGCGAAGATCGCGGCGGCCGGGTAGCGCGAGCGCACGATGCGAGTAGCTGGATGCGGGACAAAGCGCAGTTGCGCTAGCGAATCCGCATCGACGCCCGCGAATGCGTCGGCCGCAAGCGGTGTGGCGTCCCCGGCGTGGTAGGCGTCGAGCCACGCGCGCTCGATGCGTGCCGTATCCGCAAGCCACGGCATGTCACGCGCGTACTCCCAGGTTTCGATGAACGACGGAAAATCGCGTCCGTACTCGAACAGGAGCGGCGAAGCCGGTGGCGTAGCGCGCACGTGACAGCGCGCCATCGCGCGGAAGAACTCGACGCCCGTGATGCGCTGCACGGCGGGATAGATCGCGGCCAGCGCATCGATGAGGCTGACCGTGACGTTGTTGCGATAGACGTTGTAGCGCTTCACGACGCCCTTGCCGTGCGCCGCCACGACACCGTTCGGTGCGGCGAGGTCGGGGTTCGTCAGTCCCGGCGCGAAGGCCGTCGCGTAGTCGCTCGCGGATGGCTCAGGCTTCATGGCTGGCACGCTCCTTGAGGTATGTGTTGGACTCCGATGTATTGTTGCGAAAAAATTCGGAAGCGATGCGCCGTACCGCCAATGCTTGTGCGCGCAGTTCGGGCCACGCAGGCAACTGGCTGTCCCATTCCACCAGTGTCGGTATGGGTCCGGTGCGTGCGATCACGTCGCGGTAGAGCGCCCAGACCGGATCGGCGACGGCGCGGTCGTGGCTGTCGATGAGCAGTGGCGCATGCTCGTCGTCGTGCTGCTCGCTGTAGCCGGCCAGGTGAATCTCGCCGACGTATTCGAGAGGAAAGTCCGCGAGGTACGCGTGTGCCGGATAACCGTGATTGGTCGCTGAAACGAAAACGTTGTTGATGTCGAGCAGCAGCCCGCAGCCCGTGCGCTGCGCGACCGCACGGATGAATTCCGTTTCGCTCATCGTCGACGAGGCGAATGCCACGTAAGTCGACGGATTCTCGAGCAGCATCGGACGTCCAATGGCTGCCTGCATCTGATCGATGTGATCGCAGACCTTATCGAGTGTCGCCTTTGTGTAAGGCAGTGGCAGCAGATCGTTGAAGAACGTGCCGCCGTGCGAAGACCACGCGAGGTGTTCGGAAACGAGTGTGGGTTCGTAGCGCGCGACCAGCTCGCCAAAGCGCGCGAGATGGCCGGCGTCGAGCCGGTCCGGTCCGCCGATCGACATGCACACGCCATGCAGCGAGACTGGATAGCGCTCGCGGATCGCGCTCAATGCGCGGTGCGGCGGACCGCCTGCGCCCATATAGTTCTCGGCGTGCACCTCGAAGAAGCCGTCCTGCAGACCGTCTTCGAGAATCGCCGCGAGATGCTCACGCTTGTAGCTGGTGCCTGCTAGCGCAGCCGCGCCGGGCGCCATGCGAAGGGGACGGCCGGACCGCGCCGCTGATTGCATGGGAGTGCTCATGACCGTCCCCTCTCTTTCGTGGTCGTAGCGATCAGGACTTGATCGGCGTGAGCGAGCCGTGGCCACCGCCTGGCACGACGATGCTCGCGCAGGTGCCACCCTGAACGAACTTCCACGAGTTGCCCTGGAAGTCGACCGTCGAGGTTCCCTGACAGGTCGTGCCGGGACCGGCGGCGCAGTCGTTTTGCCCCTTCAGCGCGACGCCGAAGCACTTCTCCTTGTGCGCGGCGACGGCGGCGTTCATCTCTTCCTTCGTGAGCGGTGCGGCATGTGCGACTGAAGCCAGCAGGCTGGCAACGGCGCCTGCAAGCAGGGCGGAACTAACAGTGGTCTTTGCGGACATGGACGTTCTCCAGTGATTGAGATTTGAGGTATCCGTCGCGGATACACCAGCTAATTCGCGCAATGCAGTGGGCCGGTTACAGCGATCGATTTATTTTTGCGCGAAGCTTCGAAGGAGGGGGAGAGCAAAACCCTTTCAAGCTCTGCCAAGCTTTATCGCGCAAAAAAAGCACTTCAGCTTGTAACCGGGATGCGCAATCGCGGAATCGGGTGGGATGACCTGATCCCGGTCGACGTTTTAGGGCGAAGGCGTTCAGCGAGTAACAAAAATGGGAGACGACCATCCAGGCTGTCTTTGAGGAGGGAATGGGGCGCGACATTACACCGCTCTTTCAGTTTTTCATGTCGATTGTCCACGCCCGACGCCGGTTTTCGGGTTTTTTCGCAGACTTTTCAATTGCTTTTGTGCCGCACCATTCAATTTCCCAGCGGCAATTCTCAGCCAGTCCATATAAGATGCATTGAAAATGAATGTATTGGCGAGAGCGATCATGACCGTTTTTCGAATCGAAGAACCCACCCCCGCGGCCCGCGGCGGTTTCGCGCTGTGGGCGCTCGGCTTCCGGCCGTTCTACCTTGGCGGCGCGCTCTTTGGCGGCGCGGCGCTGCTGGCCTGGATGGCCGCGTATGCCGGCCATCCGTTGCCGGGTCTCAGTTCCTACCTGCCGGGCATGTTCTGGCACGCGCACGAGATGATTTTCGGCTTCGGCGCGGCGATCGTGGCGGGTTTTCTGCTGACCGCGGTGCGCGCGTGGACGTCGATCACGCCGGCGCAGGGCAAGTCGCTGGCGGCGCTGTGGCTGTTGTGGCTCGCGGGGCGCATCACGGTTGCTTACGCACCGTCAGGCGTCGCCGCCGTGGTCGACAGCCTCTTTCTCCCCGCATGCGCGCTCGTGCTGCTGCGCGTGCTCATCGGCGCCAGGAACAGCCACAACATCTTCTTGCCGGTCGCGCTCGGCATGCTCGCCGCGCTGAATGTGGCGTTCCATCTTTCGATGCTGGCGGGCCGCGCGGACTGGGCGCTGCACAGCGCGTATCTCGCCGTGGGCATGCTGGTGCTGTTCATCACGATCATCGGCGGGCGCATCATCCCGTCGTTCACGGCCAACGCCGTGCCCGGCTACGCGGCACAGCGCTGGAACGCGGTCGAGCGCGCGGTGATGCCGCTCAGCGCGCTGGCGTTCGTGCTCGACGCCGCGCTCGGCTCCGGCGTGCTCGTTGCGATCGCCGCGCTCGCGGCGGCGTGCGCACAAGGTACGCGAATCTGGGGTTGGCGTTCGTGGCGCGTCGGCAACCGGCCGATCCTGACTATCCTGCACATCGCCTATGCATGGATCCCCGTCGGCTTTGTGCTGCTCGCGCTCGCAGCAATGGGTTCGGTCGCGCATACGCTCGCCATTCACGCGTTCACGGTGGGCGCTATCGGCTGCGCGATCATGGCGATGATCACACGCACGGCGCGCGGATACACGGGTCGCAAACTGATGGCGGGCGGCTTCGATATCGCCTGTTATGTGTTGCTCGTGCTTGCCGCGCTGATTCGCGTGGCGGGACCCTCGCTCGCGCCGCAGTGGCTCGCGTTCTGGATCGAAGCGTCGGGTGCGTGCTGGGTCGTTGCGTTCGCAGCCTATTGTTATCGCTACGCAGGCTGGCTGGTGGCGCCGCGTGTCGATGGTAAGGAGGGCTGATTCATCGGCCTTGCACAAGGCGTATCGCGCGAGTATGTTGACTGGCAAGGGCTGCACGCGCGTAACGCCTTGGCCCGCCGATGAAGGAGGGTGTGCAATGCATCACTCTGTTCAGATCGCAGGCGCGGCCTGTCTCGTCTTTGTAACCTCTGTGCAGGCTCAAACGTCAGCTTCCGCACCGCCAGCGGCTGCCGTGCCCGAGCGCATGCCTTACGACATTCCTTACGGTTCGCCTATCGGGCTTGATGCGGCGAAGCATCTGCTTGCGCTTGCTGAAGCCGAGGCACGCAGGCACGACTGGAAAATGAACATCGCCGTGGTCGATCCGCATGGCGATCTCGTTGCCTTCGAGCGTATGGATGGCGCGCAATACGCCTCTGTCGAGGTTTCGCAGAACAAGGCGCGCACGTCCGCACGCTTTCGCCGCGAGACCCGCGTTTTCTATAACCAGTTCGAGAGCGGTCATGCCTACGTTGCCACGCTCGTGCCGGACCTCGTGGCTTCGCCCGGCGGCTTTCCGCTCGTCGAGGACGGCAAGGTGATCGGCGCGATCGGCTGCAGCGGCGGCACGGGCGAACAGGATGCCGTCACGTGCAAGGCGGCGGCTTCCACCGTGAAGTAAGCGCGCGGAACGCCGTAGCTTCTTCCGTCAATGCGGCGAGCCGTACCCCTGGACCTTCAGCAGATGCTCGCGCATGCAACGCGCGGCGGTTTCGCCGTCGCGCGCGAGAATTGCCTCGACGATGGACTGGTGCTGCTGTGCGAAATGATGGCGCGTGGCCTGATCCGTGGTCTTTTCACGTTGGGTCGGCTTGACCCGCATGCCGTTGATCACTTCCATCAGGGCAATGATCGCGGGATTGCGCGAGGCCTGTGCGATCAGCAGATGAAAGCGCTGGTCCCATAGTTGCCACTCCTCATCGTTTTTCGCCGTCGCATTCCGTTTCGCGCACTTCTCCAGTTCAGCCAGATCCTCGGGCGTGGCCTTGGCGGCGGCAAGCCCGGCTAACGCCGGCTCGAACATGAGGCGCATCTCCGCGATGTCGACCGGGCTCGTACGCGAGCGCAGGCCGCGCAGCGTGGGCGCGAACTTCAGCGGCCGCGCGCCCAGATACGTGCCGCGGCCCACGCCGCGCCAGATCCGGCCCGATGCCTCCAGCGAGGCGAGCGCCGTGCGCAGTTCGCGGCGGCTCACGCCGAGGTCCTCGGCGAGCTTGCGTTCGGGAGGCAACGCGTCGCCGTCTTTCAAGCGGTGCTGTGCGATGTAGGCAAGCAGACTGTCGAGCACGGACCTTTCCATGATGTAGCGTGAACCAATATGAATTGGTTTGATTCTATCAGTTGTGCTGCGCCGCGCAACCGTGCGCTCGTCAAATCGACGTAATCCACGGTACTCCGTAGATTTACAGGGTTAACACGGGGTGCAGCCAAAAATCTTCCTTCGTATGCTGATCGTGAAAGGTTTTGGAACCAATCTGCAAAGGTTCGACCACGGGCCGAACCTTTCACACAGGGAGTGGAAGATGTCGTTTACAACGCGTCCGGAGCTGATCGGGACCTTCGGGATGGTGGCGTCCACGCATTGGCTCGCCAGCGCGTCGGCGATGGCGGTGCTCGAGAAGGGCGGTAACGCGTTCGATGCGGCTGCTGCTGCCGGCTTCGTGCTGCAGATCGTCGAGCCGCATCTCAACGGCCCCGGCGGCGAGTTGCCCGTCGTGTTCTACAGCGCAAGGCAAGACCGTGTGCGCGTGCTGTGCGGCCAGGGAGTGACGCCGGCGACCATGACGATCGAACGCATGCGCGCGCTCGGGCTCGAAGTCGTGCCGGGCACCGGCCTGCTGCCCGCCGTGGTGCCCGGCGCGTTCGGCGCATGGATGATGATGCTGCGCGACTACGGGCAGCTGCCGCTCGAAGACGTGCTGAGCTACGCGATCGGCTACGCGGAGAACGGCTATCCGGTGCTGCCGCGCATGTGCGCGTCGATTCTCGCGATCAAGGACTTTTTCCTCAGCGAATGGACGACCTCCGCCGAGCAATGGCTGCGCGACGGCGACGCCCCCGCTCCGAACGCGTTGTTCGCCAATCCCGCCATTGCCGCCACGTACCGCCGCATCCTGCGGGAGGCGAGCGCGAAAAGCGACCGCGCGGAGCAGTGCGAACTCGCGCGCTCGGCGTTCTACCGCGGCTTCGTGGCAGACGCGATCGACCAGTATTTCCGCTCGACCGACGTGCTCGACACATCCGGTCTTCGCAATCGCGGCCTGCTCGATGCGGACGATCTCGCACGCTGGGAGCCCACCTACGAGGAAGCGCTCTCGTACGACTACGCGGGCCTGCGCGTGCACAAGACAGGACCGTGGGGCCAGGGGCCGATGTTCCTGCAACAACTCGCGCTGCTCAAGGGCTTCGATCTGGACGCGATGGATCCGTTCGGTGCGGATTTCGTGCACACGGTCATCGAAACGTCGAAGCTCGCGTTTGCCGACCGCGACGTGTTCTATGGCGACCCGCACTTTGCCGACGTGCCGATGCAAACGCTGCTGAGCGACGCGTACAACGACGCGCGCCGCCGTCTCGTCGATCCGCACAAGGCCTCGTTCGAATTCCGCCCCGGGCCGCTTCTCGACAGCGAAGCGCGCGCGGCGCGCATCCTCGCCAACGCAGGGCGCCAGCAGCCGGGCGGCTTCGGGCAGGGCGAGCCGACGTTCGCACCGCTGCCCGAATTGCGCGGCGATACCGTTCATCTCGACGTGGTCGATCGCTGGGGCAACATGGTCTCGGCCACGCCGTCGGGCGGCTGGCTGCAGGCGTCGCCGGCGGTCCCCGGCCTCGGTTTCAACATCACCACCCGCGCGCAGATGTTCTGGATGGAAGAGGGCTTGCCTTCGTCGCTCGGGCCGGGCCGGCGTCCACGCACGACACTCTCGCCCACGCTCGTCACGCGCGAGGGCGAGCCCTATGCGGCGTTCGGCACGCCGGGCGGCGATCAGCAGGATCAATGGTCGATGCAGCTGTTCTTGCGGCACGTGCATGCGGGCATGAACCTGCAGGCCGCCGTGGATTCCCCCTCGTTCCAGACCGCGCATTTCCCCGGCTCGTTTTATCCGCGCTCGATGCAGCTCGGCAAGATGTCGGCCGAGTCGCGCTTTCCCGAAGCCACGCTCGCCGAATTGCGCGCGCGCGGCCACGATCTCACGGTGGCCGAGCCATGGGGGCTCGGGCGCGTGTGCGCGGTGGGCATGCGCAACGGGCTCATGCGCGGCGCGGCCACGCCGCGCCAGATGCAGGCCTATGCGATCGGCCGCTGACCACGCGCCACGCTCAACCGGAACCGACCCACCATGTCCACCGTCGCCGCCCGACTCGAACGACTGCCGCTCGCGGGCTTCCATCGCAAACTGCTGTTGATCGGCGGGCTCGGCTATATGTTCGACGGGCTGGACTCTTCGTCGCTCGCCTTTTTGCTGCCGGTCGTGAGCAAGCTATGGCATTTGACGAGCGCCGAGACGGGACTCGTCGCCAGCAGTACGTATATCGGCTATTTTTTCGGCGCGTTTCTCTCGGGCGTGCTGGCCGACGTAATTGGCCGCCGCCGCATCATGATGAGCGCGCTAGCCATCTACTGCGCCGCATCCATGGCGAGCGCCACGGCGCACGACTGGCATACGTTTTTCGCGCTCCGCATGCTCGCGGGGTTTGGTTCGGGCGCAGAAACGGTCGTCATCGCACCGTTCCTCGCGGAATTCGTGCCGCGACGCTATCGCGGCATGTTCTGCGGCGCGCTCGTCGGATTCATGTCGTTCGGATATCTAAGCTCGTCGATTCTTGGCTATACCGTCGTGCGCAATTTCGCGGACGGCTGGCGCTATCTCGCCGTGCTGACCTCGCTGCCGGTCGTGATGCTGCTCTGGTGGCGCAGGACGTTGCCAGAGTCGCCGCGCTGGCTCGAAAGCCGCGGACGCTCCGCCGAAGCCGACAGCATCGTGCGGGCGATCGAGTCGGGCTACGAGCAGGAGGGCATTGCGCTGGCGCCGCTCGGCTCGGTGGGCGCGATTCCCGCCGCCGCGCAGGGCAGCGGCAGTGCGCTGCAAAACGTGTTGACGCTGTTTTCGCGCCGGCTCGTGGGCACGACGGCGGTGAGCTGGCTGATGTGGTTCTCCGTGGCCTTCGCGTATTACTCGTTCTTCTCGTGGATTCCTAGCCTGCTCGTCAAAGAAGGCCTAACGCTCACCAGGAGCTTCGGCTATTCGATTGCCATCTACGGTGCGCAGATTCCTGGCTATTTCTCGGCGGCGTGGCTCAATGAGCGGATCGGGCGCAAGGGCGTCGTGGCCTCCTACATGACGCTTGGCGGGCTCGCCGCGATTGCGCTGGCTTTCTCGCATACGGGCGTGCAGATCACGGTGGCGGGCGTGTGCCTCTCGTTCTTCATGAATGGCGCATTTGCGGGCGTCTATGCCTATACGCCGGAGGTATTCCCGACGGCCGTACGCACGACCGGCACGGGATCTTCGTCTTCGTTCGGTCGCATCGGCTCGGTAAGCGCGCCCATTCTGGTGGGTCTCGTGTATCCGGCGTTCGGCTTCTTCGGCGTGTTCGCCATGACGACCGCCGTGCTGCTGGCGGGCGCTTGCGTCGTGTTTTTCCTCGGCATCGAAACCCGCAATCGCTCGCTCGAAGACATCGAGGCGAGCGGCGCGCAGGCGGAGTTCGATGCGCACAAGCCGCTTGCCCGCGACGGGCTGCGAGGCTGAGCGCGCGCCACTCTCACTCTCGTACGCCCCATGCAAACGCCCCTTTCCCTCGCGAACGAACCCTACGCGCTCCAACGCGAACTTGCCGCGCTCGCGCGCCTTTCGCACGTCATTCGCCAGCCCGGGCAACCGGACGCGATTTTCCGCGAAGTGTGCGCCGTCGCCGCCGAAGCCATCGGCTTTCGCCTCTTCACGATCATGGCCTACGACGCCAGGAGCCAGGAGGTGGAGCGCATGTTCACGAACATGCCCGACGTCTACCCGCCGGGCGGACGCAAGCGGAAAAGCGGCACGCCCTGGGCGCAGCGCATTCTTTCGGATCTCGAACCGTTTCGCGCCACGACGCCAGAGGGCCTGCGCGAAGCCTTCGACGATCACGCGGTAATGACGGCGATGGGGCTAGGCTCGATACTGAACATACCGGTTGCCTATGACGGCCGCTGCGTCGGGACGATGAACCTCACGCACGTGGAGGGCTGGTACACCGCGCAACACGAAGAAACGGGCCTGCTGCTCGGCGCGTTTCTCGCGCCCGCGCTCGTCGCACATGGCATGTCTTTTGCGGCCCATGCAAGTCTCTGAACGCAGGACCCTTGTCGATGAACACAACGACATCCACCGGAACCGCCAATCGCTGGCTACTCGTCTTCGCGCTCGGCTATCTCGCGCTGCTGGTCGACGGTGCCGACGTCATGATGTACGGCCTCACGCTCTCGCGTATCAAGAGTGAATTCGGCTTGACCAATGTCGAGGCGGGTGCGCTCGGCAGCCTGACGCTGCTCGGCATGGCGATTGGCGGCATTCTTGGCGGCTGGGCGAGCGACTCGCTCGGGCGCGTGCGCGTGGTGGTCTGGGCGATGGTGCTGTTCTCGGTGGGCGCGGGGCTGCTCGGTTTCACGCACAGCTTCCTGGAATTCGCGGTCGTGCGCTTCTTCAGCTCGATGGGCATTGGCTGCATGGTGCTGGTGAGTACGCTCGTGGCCGAATACGTACCCATGGCGCGACGCTCGCTGATACTCGGCGTGCTCCAAACGGCGATCTCCGCAGGCTATATCACAGTGATCGCGCTCAGCACGTGGATCCTGCCGCATTACGGCTGGCGCACGTTGTTTTATGTGGCGGCGGCGCCCGTGCTGCTCGCGTTGGCGATTCACTTCTTCGTGCCCGAGCCGCCGAGCTGGCGCATGAGCGAGGCCGCGGCTCGCCCGAGCGGCCGCCGCTGGCACGACAACCGCTACGCGTTGATTTTCGCGGACCGCGAGGCACGCAGGATGTTCATTTTCTGGTCGCTCGCGTCCGTGTTTGCGCTTTCAGGGTTCTATGGCTTGAACAACTGGTTGCCCACGTATCTGGAAAGCGAATTGCACATCAAATTCAGCTCGATGACGGGGTACATGACCGCGACGTGGGTCGTGGCGTTCATCGGCAAGATCGTGGCGGGCTGGCTGGGTGACATCTGGAGCCGGCGCGGCGTGTATGTGCTGGGCTGTATCGGTGCTGCTGTCTTTCTTCCCATGATCGTGCTGTTCCATACCCGCGAGAACATTGCGTGGCTGATGCTCGTATTCGGTTTTCTCTACGGCGTGCCGCTGGGCACGATCGGGACGTTCATGTCGGAGAGCTTCGAAACGCGCATTCGCGGCACGGCGGTGGGCGGCTCGTATAACGTGGGACGCTTCTGTTCGGGCGCGGCGCCTATTGTGATCGGCTATATCGCTACGCAGTTTTCGATCGGCATGGGTTTTCTTGTGGTCGGCGCGGTGTTTTTCCTGAGCGGCGTGATGGCGCTGTTCATTCCGGACCGCCTGCACGATACGAGCGAAGGCGATCCGGCGCAGGCGAGTGGGGAGGCTCGGCAGGGGACGTTGACGCCGGCGACTGGAAAAGGGTGACGCGTAGCGGGACACACATTGTATCGACTGCGATGCGTCGCTGCATTTACGCTACGCTAACACCGGCCTGAAAAAACTCCGCTCGTAACTCACGATACAACGCTCTTTTGGTCGTTGAAGTAGGGGCTTGGGCCGTGCTTAAAAGGGCAGCCTACGCTTGCGCCATCTCCAGAAGCTTCGCCACGGTATTCATGTTGCGCGCGGTTCCGGCCTTCGCCGCAGCGATCCTGAGCTTCGAGCGCCCGATACCGTCCTTGTAAAACACGTAGATTTCGCGCTCGCCCAGCTGGAATTCTTCCGCCTGCTGACCGCTCACGTTGTCGAACGCGTCCGAGGGCGGCGGCGTGTCGAGAAAGATCGCGACAGTGCGATCAGGCGCGCCAGCGGGAAAGGGGTTGTCATGCAATACGGCGGCCAATTCGGCAGCCGTACGCACCACCACGCCGACGGGTTTGCCTGCATAAGCCTCGAGGCTCTGCTCGAGCTTCTTTTTCACCGATGCTTCGGCCAGCCGGCTCTCGAACACCACGTTGCCGCTCGCGATATAGGTACGCACTTGCGCGAACCCGAGCGCTTCGCACATGCCGCGAAGTTCTGGCATGGGAAGCTTGCCGGTTCCGCCGACATTCACGGCGCGTAGCAGGGCGATATAGACGGGCATGGGTTCGATCGGGAAGCCAGGAGTTAGTCAGGGCGCTGCAAGTCGGTGACGGCGAGGGCCTCGTTTGCGACGACGGCAGGGCGCCTGCGTGCGTTGATCGTCACGAAGACCGTCATCAGCACCATGAAGGCGGCAAGCAGCAAGGCGCTGTTGACGAGCACATGTGCATAGCCGAGCTGAGCGACGTCGATGAATGGATAGGGGTAGAAGTCAGTCTCGCTGCCGCGCCAGAAGGTGACGGCAAGGTAGCCCAGCGGATAGACGAGCCAGGCGAGGCGGTCGCGAGCAGTCAGGGTGAAGCGCGGCACGAACAGGAGCCAATACGCGGCGCATAGCAGCGGGATCAGGCTATGCAGGCTCTCGTTGAGCAGCGCGCGATAACCGTGCGGCGTCCAGAGATGCCGCAGCAGCAGATTATAAGCAATGCCAACGAAGACGATATACACCGTAACCGCGCTCACGCTGCCCGGAGCGCGAAGCAAGCGCGCCGGCCACGTGCGCACGCGCAGTGCGATGCAGGTGAAGGTGAGCGCAACGAGCAGCACCGTGAGATTGGTGAGGTAGGCCGAAAGCCTGCCGATGGCCTCGAACGTGTCGAAACCGCGCAGCACCATGCGCTGGATCGTAATGTCGGTTTGCGCGGCGAGCGCCCCCCACGCGAGCAGCGCGATCACAGCCGCCAATGCGGTGGCGTAGAGGCCTGGGGGCTGCGCCTGCGCCGTGTCGGCAAGCGGCACGGCAGCCGCGCGTGCGGGTAGCGGTGGTTTGGACATGCAGCGATGGTAGCGCACAAAGATCATGCGCGGCTGAAGCCGCTTTTCCCGGTGGCGGCTATTTGCCGTCGGCGCGCTCCGCAGCCGCAACGAGATACAGGCGCACGAGATCGCGCTGTTCGGCCATCAGCACGGCGCGCGCCGATGGCTCTTCGTTGGCGATGCTGGCGACGCCCTTGAGTATGTGAATCAGCACGATCGCCATGACTTTTGCCTTGGCCGGCTTCAGATGCGCGATCGCGCGGCTCAGGATGTCGGCAACGCCGCCGCGCATCGCTTCGCGAAAGCGCCTGCGATGGTCGTCGCTGCCGCTGCGGGCGTCGACGAGTGCAACGGCAAAGCTGCGTTGCGATTGCAACAGCAGCATGAAATCGACGAGCGCATCGGCGACGGCCTCGAGCGTCATCTCCGGAACCTGTTGCTCCAGTTCGGCGAGTCCGTTCTTCGCCTGTTGGGCGTAACGCAGCAACAGTGCTTCGGCCAGCGCCTCCTTGGTCGGGAAGAAGCGGTACAGCGAACCGATCGCCGTCGACGCGCGCGCCGCAATTTCGGTCATGGTGGCGGCGTCGTAACCCTTCTCCGTGAAAACGGCGACAGCGGCGTCCTGGATCGCGGCCACGCGCTGGCGGCCCCTTTCGCGTTTGGGCTCGATGCCGCGAGCGGCTTCCGCAACGGGTGTGGATGACGTCATGGCGTTATCTTCAAATGCGAGGGTATGAGAGGAATTCCTCGCATATTAGCACGCGGGATGCCTTTGTCGGCCAGACGCAAGAACACGCGGACATGAAAGGGTGCGTCTCGACCGCTCGCCGATCAATTGACTTATGAGAGGCTACCCACTACCATGATTTGCGAGGCTGTCCTCGCATTTCGGCGCGGCGGCGATCGCCGCCGTTGCCGCCCGCCGTTGCCGCCATCACGCTGCCCCTTCCCGTTTGAACGTTCGAGGTTATGACATGCCGTACGTGTGGCTCTTTTTCGCTGGCGCGTTCTTTTGCAACGCGATTCCACATCTGGCTTCCGGCCTGCAGGGGCTGCCTTTTCCCACGCCCTTCGCCCGTCCCCGAGGGCGGGGCGACTCGTCGCCCATCGTGAACGTGGTTTGGGGCTTCGTGAATATCGCGATCGCAATCGCGCTGGGCGCTGGACGTCTCGAGCAACCTGCAACGCGCGAGGACGTCGCGGCGCTGCTCGCGGGCGCGCTCGTCATCGGGCTTTTTCTTGCGTTCCATTTCGGCGCGGTTCAGCGGGAGAAGCGCGCCGATTGAGGTCGAAACAGGCCGCGGCAAGATCGTGAAAAAAGGAGTTGCGCAGATTAGGGGAAAACCCTATACTTAACCCGTCTCCTCCATGTCTCCTCCTGATATGGATTCAGCCCGCTCTCTCAGCGGGCTTTTTCTTTTCTGGCGCCAATTCGCTCAGGCCGCCAGCCATCCTCGCCAGTCATTCCTTTACGAACACAAAGTCGCATTTGCGTGCGGTCGTGCGCGAGCCGCTGCCTGAAGTCGCGTCGAACTGTGCGCTGACCTCATACGAATAGGGCGCTCGATTGTTGGCGTGCGGCGATGTGGCAGTCAGGCCCTGGGCGACGAGTGTGGCAGAACCGTCCGGTTCGAGCTTGCCGTCCAGCGTGAGCCAGCCACTCGCGTCCCGTTCGCCGTGTTCTCCGTGGAGGACGTTTTGCTGGATTTCGACGGGGAATTGATATCGGTAAGCCGGTGTGTCGCCGGCGCCCTTGGGGCACGTGAGCGTCACGTTCCAGTCGCCGTCGAAGGTGCCGGCGGCGCGTGCCGCGGGCGTTCCAGCAAGGCCCGCGCAGACGACGATGCAGCGCACGGCCAACGTTAATTTACCTACCCGCATTGCGGCTCCCGGTGTCGACTCATCTGGCACTATTCTGACCGCAATTGGCGTGCCGGTATGGGCGCCGTCGCACAGTGTGTTTCGCGGCGGCTCGGCGCCTGGGTTGTGCTTTTTGTCAGTCCGGCCGCGCCTCATTTGCGCAACTAACTGTCAAGCCCGGCAACCGCAATCGAATTTGGCCCGCGCGGCCGCAAAAGAATCCGACCATTGCCATGAGCGACACCGGCCTCCAGGACGCGCGGCGCAGAAGCGCGGGCGGGCGTGCTGCGTCTTTTCAGACAGTAGACGACTTCCGCCCGGCCGCCACCCTCAACTCCGGGCCAGATTGCGCTGGAGCGCCGCGCAGCCCGCATCCGTGAGCGGCTCGACCATCTGGATCCGCTCGTCGGGCTTGAAGTCGCTGATCCAGACCACGCGGCAACGTTGGGGCGAATCGGATGAGTCCGGCATCACCTGAAGCGTCGCGTGATGATGCTCGAAGCGTCCGCCGCACACGGTGTAGGCGAGGCGCATGCGGGCATCGTCGACGCCGATCACGCGTTCCTCGATCACGGTGCCGTCGACGAACGTCACCCATCGCACGTCGTTTTCCATGCGCGCATTGGTCAGCACGCCGGCGAACACGCGATCGACGTTGGCGGGATCGCGCAGCGCGGCCCAGACATCTTGCGCCGAGGCTTCAACGGGAACGTCCCGGTAGACAGTAGCCATCGCACTTGTCTCCTTCGTTTTGTGTGACGAGTGCATCGTGCGCGTGCCACGCGCGGCGGTCCTGGGAAATCTTGACGCCGTTTGCGAGGGAAGCACCGCGACGCGTGCCGCCCTCAATGCGCGTGCCGATGGTGCACGTCGGGATAGTGCGCGTGACTATGCGTGATCGGCGCGTGACGGTGCGCATGCGTGTGCGGCTCCGAGCCGTCCCACGCGAAATCGTGCTCGTGCTGATGGTGTTCGTCGTGCCGGTGCGCGTGGGTGTGCTCGAGGGGTTCGTGCGTATGTGGGTGGTCGTGACGTTCGCGTACGTGCAGCCACACGCCGAACGCCATCAACGCGAGCGCGAGCCAGAAGGCCAGCGCCGGGCGCTCCGGCCACAGCAGCAGTGACAGCGCCACGCCGAAGAGCGGCGCCACGGAGAAATAGGCGCCGGTGCGCGCCGTCCCGAGATGGCGCAGCGAGACGACGAAGAGCACGAGGCTCACGCCATAGCCCGCGAAACCCACGGCCATGGCGCCGCTGACCGCCGGCCAGGCGGGCCAGTGCGCGCCCGCGGCGAGCGCAATGCCGATATTCACCGGCCCGGCCACGAGCCCCTTGGTGCAGGCCACGACCATCGCGTCGTTGGTGGAGACCTTGCGGGTGAGGTTGTTGTCGATGGCCCAGCACAGGCACGCGAGCGCGACGAGCAGCGCGCCGGGCGCGATGCCGGACACGGCGCCGGCATGCGCGCCGGGCCACGAGAGCAGCACGCCGCCCGCCACGATCGCCAGCATGCCTAGCGCGATCTGCGCGTCGAAGTTTTCGCGAAAACAGACCCAGGCGATGAGCGCCGTCAGCACGCCTTCGAGGTTCAGCAGCAGCGCGCTCGTGGCGGCGGGCGTGGTGTTCAGGCCGAGCATGAGCAGGGCGGGCGCCGCCACGCCGCCCGCGGCGATCGCACCGGCAAGCCATGGCAACTCGGCCAGGCGCAACGGGTCCTGTGCGGGCTCCTGCGTGGCGGCTGAATGGCTGCGGCGCGCCGACAAGCGGCGTAACACCAGGACGGCCGCGAGCCCCGAGCCGCTGCCGAGATAGAAGAGTCCCGCGAGCATGAACGGCGACACGCTGCCGAGCAGCGCCTTGGCGAGCGGGGTGGTGATGCCGAACAGGGCGGCCGCGAGGAGCGCCGTGAAGATGGTATGCCGATGGGACTTCATTGCAGGCCGGAAGCGGGAAGTGGAATAAAAAGCGTAGAAGGCGCGCGATGGGCGCGCAAGCGGGCCGCGCGCCGAGCGGGCCCTGGACCCATCAATCTTTAACCTGGGCAGGCGATAAGTGCCGATTCTGCCACTTGTGCGAGATGAGAGAAAACCCTGGATCTAAAAACATAGCGGAGTTCCTGCCTACTGGTATGATGACATCATGACGGCATAAGTGATGAGTGTTGAAAGGCAATCACGACCGTCAGCTGGTTGTAGTCAGACAAAGGCGTTTAACCAGACAGGAGACAGCATCATGAAGGCACCCAGGCGTTGGCTTGCGTCGACGTTGATGTCATTTGCGGTTCTCGGCACGGCGGGCGTCGCGCAAGCGGCCAATCTCATCGCCATCATCACCCCCTCTCACGACAATCCCTTCTTCAAGGCGGAAGCCGACACGGCGAACGCGCGCGCCAAGGCGCTCGGCTACGACACCATCGTGCTGGTCCATGACGACGACGCCAATAAGCAATCACAACTCATCGACACCGCCATCGCCCGCGGGGCGAAGGCGATCATTCTCGACAACGCCGGCTCGGAGGCGTCCATCGCCGCAGTCAAGAAGGCGAAGGACGCAAAAATTCCCGCGTTCCTGATCGATCGTGAAATCAACGCGACTGGCATCGCGATCTCACAGATTGTTTCGAATAACTACCAGGGTGCGCAGCTCGGCGCGCGCGCCTTCGTCAAGGCGATGGGCGAGAAAGGCAACTACGTGGAGCTCGTCGGCCGTGAGGCGGATATCAATGCCGGCATCCGCTCGAAGGGCTATCACGATGTGATCGACCAGTTTTCGAACATGAAGATGGTCGAGCGTCAATCGGCGAACTGGAGTCAGACTGAAGCCTATTCGGTAATGGAATCGATCCTGCAGAGTCACCCCGACATCAAGGGCGTGATAGCCGGCAACGACACCATGGCGATGGGCGCAACAGCCGCGTTGAAAGCTGCGAAGCGCAACGACATCATCGTGGTGGGCTTCGACGGCAGCAATGATGTGCGTGACGCGATCAAGCGTGGCGAGATCCGCGCGACGGTGTTGCAGCCAGCGGCCGAAGCGGCCAACGACGCGGTCGATCAGGCCGACAAGTATCTGAAGACCGGCGCGACGGGCAAACCCGAAAAGCAGCTCATCAACTGCTCGCTCATCACGAAGACGAACGCCAGCAAGCTCGACATGTTCGCCTTGCGTTAAGGCGCGCATCGGTAGCACAAGCATTGCACGAGCGGGGCGCGGCGCGCTCCGCAAGGACATCCGTAACCAGATGGGGTTATGCATGGGAGTGCTTCGGTACGCGGTCATTGCCGTGGTGGCCGCCGTGTTGGGTGGCGCGCTGCACGGTTGCAAGCTGGTGAAGAACAGCGACCTGCAGGGCTCGGGTGGATCGCACGACAACTACGCGTCGGCGGGCTACGACCCGAACGCCATGGTGGCGTCGATGTGGAGTACGAAGATCGTGCCCGACATCGAAAAGCGCGCAGTGGACTATCGGACGCTGCGCGATGCCATCAAGGCGGACCCCGACGCCGCCGGCCACAAGTACGGCTACCGCGGCAAGGACGATGGCGCGCCGTGGAACTTTCCGACCACGCTGCACGGCACGATCGTGGACGTGGACACACAGTCGAGTCAGGGCACCGTGGGCGTGGACGTCGACGGCAGCGGGCAGGCCAGCGTGATCGTCGACATCGGTCCGACGGTGCTCGGGACCACGCTGCGCGATTCGCTCGATTTCATTTCGTTCAGCAATTTCCGCAACCAGATCGAGTATGCGCAATTCGGCACGGCGCTCAATGCGTACGCGGCGAATCACGTCATGAAGCCGCTGCCGCGCAACGATCTCAAAGGCAAGCCGATTACGGTGACGGGTGCGTTCTCGTACGACTCGTCGAGCGACCAGCCGGAGATCGTACCGCTCGCGGTCACGGTCGGGGGCAAGTCATGACCGATGCCAGCAATGCCGACGTAATCCTCCAGGTCGAGGACGTCACCAAGGTCTATCCCGGCACGGTTGCACTGAAGGGTGTGAACTTCTCGGTGCGACGGGGCGCAGTCAATGTGCTCGTGGGCGAGAACGGCGCGGGAAAATCCACGCTCATGAAGATCATCGCGGGCGCGGAGCAGCCGACCAGCGGGAAGCTCGTGCTGGACGGCAAGCCAGTCGCACCGGCTAGCAGCGCAGAGGCACTACGCCTCGGCATCGGCATCGTCTTTCAGGAACTCAACCTGTTTCCGAACCTCACGATCGCCGAGAACATCTTCATCGCGCACGAAATCACGCGTGTCGGCATCGATATCGACGCCGACGCACAGCGCGAGAAAGTGCGCGAGTTGCTCGCGCGGCTCGAACTCGACCTCAGCCCCGACACGCTGGTCGAGGATCTGCGCATCGGGCAGCAGCAGCTCGTGGAGATCGCGAAGGCGCTCGCCCACGATGCGCGCGTGCTGATCCTCGACGAACCCACCTCGGCGCTCAGCGCGGCGGAAGTGGCCGTGCTGTTTCGCGTGATTGCGGAGCTGAAGGCGCAGGGCGTGTCGATCGTCTACATCTCGCACCGGCTCGAAGAACTGGTCAGGATCGGCGACTACATCACGGTGCTGCGCGACGGCCTCATCACGGGCCATCAGCCGATGGCGCAGATCGACGTGCCGTGGATCGTGCGGCAAATGGTGGGCCGCGAAACGAAGGACTTTTCGCGCCCCGTCGGCCACACGCGCGGCGCCGAGGTGCTGACGCTGCGCGACGTCACGCTGCCGCGCAAGGGCAGCGGCTTGCTCGTGGATCACGTCTCGCTGTCGCTTCACGCGGGCGAGATCGTCGGCATCTACGGACTGATGGGGGCGGGGCGCTCCGAACTGTTCGAATGCATTCTGGGCGTGCATGCGCACGCAACCGGCAGCGTGGTGCTCGACGGCAAGGCGCTCGACGGCAAGCCGATCGCGGGACGCGTCGTGCAGGGCCTTGCGCTCATTCCCGAGGACCGCAAGGCCGACGCGCTGCTGCCCATCATGTCGATTGGCGAGAACATGACGCTCTCGAGTCTCGCGGCACATGCGCGAGGTTTCCACATCGATCCGCGGCGCGAGCAGCGCTCGGTGCTCGATTACATTCGCAACCTCGCGATCAAGGTCGCCGATTGGCGGCTGCCGGTCAGTTCGCTCTCCGGCGGCAACCAGCAGAAGGTGGTGATCGCGCGTGCGCTGATGACCACGCCAAAGGTGCTGCTGATGGACGAGCCCAGCCGCGGCATCGACGTCGGCGCGAAGGCGGACATTTTCAAGGTCATGCGCGACCTGGCCGGCCGGGGACTGGGCGTGCTGTTCGTGACGTCCGATCTCGAAGAGGTGATGGCCTTGTCCGATCGCATTCTCGTGATGTCGAACGGCCGTGTCACTGCTGAATTCGATGCCGCCGACGCTACGCAGGACGCGCTCGTCGCCGCCTCCGCAGTCGGGCACAGGACGGCGCATGCCACCCATGCTGCGCACGAACAGGCGGCCTGAGCAAGCGCGTTCAACGGTCGTCACGGTTCCAACGTTTAGCCTGCATTCATCTGGAGAGCATTCATGTCGCTGGCCATCAAGAGCACGGCACCCGGAGCGAGCTTCAGCGAGGCGCCGCTGCTCCTGCTGCTGAAGCTGCGTACGTTCATCGCATTGTTCGCGGTCGTGGTTTTCTTTTCGTTCGCCGCCCATAACTTTCTGAGCATCGAGAACCTGCTCATCATGTCGCGGCACGTCGCGCTCAACGCCTTTCTCGCGATCGGCATGACGTTCGTGATCGTGGCGGGCGGCATCGACCTTTCGGTGGGCTCGGTCGTGGGGCTCACGGGCATGGTGGCGGGCGGGCTCATCCTCAAGGGCATTCCCATCGGCAGCGAGTACACGCTCTTTCTGAGCGTGCCCGCCGTGATCGTCGTGGCGCTGATCGTGGGCGTGCTGGTAGGCGCGATCAACGGCTTGCTCATCACCCGGCTGAACGTCGCGCCGTTCATCGCGACGCTCGGCACGCTCTATATCGCGCGAGGCGCAGCGTTGCTGTCCTCGGGCGGCGAGACCTTCCCGAACCTCACGGGCAATCCCGCCTACGGTACCAGCGGCTTTCCGGTTCTCGGCAGCGCGACGATACTCGGCATTCCGCTCACGGTATGGTTGCTGGTCGTGGTGGGCGTGGTCGCCGCGTACATTGCTGCGCGCACGCCGCTCGGCCGGCAGATCTATGCGGTTGGCGCCAACGAGCGCGCCGCCCAGCTCTCGGGTGTGCGCGTGAATCGCGTGAAGATGTTCGTGTATATGTTTTCCGGTTTCTGCGCGGCGATCGTCGGGTTGATCATTTCATCGGAACTGGTCGCTTCGCACCCCATGAGCGGCGAGACATTCGAACTCAACGCGATCGCGGCGGCCGTGCTGGGCGGCACGTCGATGTCGGGCGGACGCGGCAAGATCGGCGGCACCATCGTCGGTGCGTTCGTGATCGGCATGCTTTCGGACGGGCTCGTGATGATGGGCGTGAGTTCGTTCTGGCAAACGGTGATCAAGGGCGTCGTCATCGTGGCGGCGGTGGTCGTCGACCAGATCCAGCGGCGCGCGCAGCAGCGCTTTGCGCTACAAAAGCAGGCCGCAACGGGGGCGTGACCGATGAGTGTGACCACGAGTGCAACACCTGCGCAATTGAAGGGCGCGTTGATCGGCTGCGGATTCTTCTCGCTCAATCATCTGCATGCGTGGCAGGACGTCGACGGCGCACGGATCGTCGCGCTGTGTGACGCGAACCGTACGCGCCTCGACGAAGTCGGCGACAGGTTTGGCATCGAACGGCGTTACACGGACGCGGCCACGATGCTGCGTGAAGAGCGGCTCGATTTCGTCGATATCGCGACCACCGTGCCGAGTCACCGCGCGCTCGTGGAGCTTGCGGCGGCGGCCGGCGTGGCGACGATTTGCCAGAAGCCGTTCGCTTCCTCGCTCACCGATGCGCGCGCTATGGTTCAAACGTGCCACGAGGCCGGCGTGCCACTGATGGTTCACGAAAACTTTCGCTGGCAGAGCGCGATCCAGGCCGTGGGAAGGGTGCTGCGCGAGGGGGCGATCGGGCAGCCGTTCTGGGGGCGCGTGTCGTTTCGTTCGGCATACGATGTGTTTAGCGGCCAGCCCTATCTGGCGCAGGGCGAGCGCTTTATCGTCGAAGATCTCGGCATCCACATTCTCGACGTCGCGCGCTTCCTGTTCGGCGACGTGGCGCGCGTGAGCGCCACGACCGCGCGCGTGAATCCCTCGATTCGCGGCGAGGACGTCGCGACGATCCTGCTCGCGCATGAAAACGGCATGAGCAGCGTGGTGGATTGCAGCTACGCGACGCGGTTGCCGCGCGAGCTCTTTCCGCAGACGCTCATCGAAGTCGACGGCGCCGAGGGTTCTCTGCGGCTCTTTGCCGACTACCAGCTGCAGATCCACACGCGAGCAGGTTCCGAGCTGCGCAACGTCGCACCGCGTGCGCTCTCGTGGACGAGCGAGCCCTGGGTGGCGATCCAGGGCAGCGTGTTCAGCATCCAGTCGCACTGGGTGGATTGCCTGCGGCGCGGCGTCGAGCCGGCCACGAGCGGTAGCGATAATCTGCGCACGCTGGAGCTTGTGGAGGCCACGTATCATTCGGCGCGCGAGCGGCGCAGCGTCGTGCCGGGAGAGGCGGCGTCATGAGCAATGGTATGAGCAACGCGATCTACTACGGCACGCAGCAGCCGGTGACCCCGGGGCGCCGCCTCGAAGCGGGACCGTGGTCGGCGTGGCTGATCGACGGCGCATTGCATGACATCCGCTATCAAGGCACCGAAGTCATACGCGGCGTGTCATTTCTCGTGCGGGACAAGGACTGGGGCACGTGCCGCCCCGACATCGAACGCATCGATGTCGAAGAGACGGCGGGCGGCTTTCACGTTGCGTACGACGCGCGCTGTGCGAATCCGGAAGGACACGCACTCAGCTATGCGCTTGCCATGGCGTGTTCAGCCAACGGCGCCCTCACGTTTCGTTGTGACGTCACCGCGCATGCCGATTTTCTGGCGGCCCGCTGCGGATTTTGCGTGCTCCATCCCATCGACGGCGTAGCCGGTGCGCCCGCGCGCGTGGAGCACGGCGACGGCAGTCGTGAAAGCGCGGCCTTCCCGGCACTGATCGATCCGTGGCAGCCCTTCAAGGACATCGCGGCAATCGAACATGATCTGTCGAATGGATTGACGGTGCGTTGCACCTTCACGGGCGACGTGTTCGAGATGGAAGACCAGCGCAACTGGTCCGATGCTTCGTTCAAGACCTATTCACGCCCGCTTGAACTGCCGTGGCCCTATACGCTGGAAAAGGGCGCAGCGTTCGCGCAGACGGTGACGCTAAGCGTGGCCGGTACGCGTCAGGCGACGGGGAAAGCAGAAGCCACACGAGAGGCGCGTGCCGACAAGATCGAAATCGCTTCTGGCAATCTCGGGCAGCACGAAACCATGCCGGCGATCGGCGTAGCCATTGCCACACACGACGCCGCAGCGGCGCTCGCGAATCTCGTGTTGCTTGCAGAACTCGGGCCGCAGCAATTGACGCTGAGCTACGACCCGCTTGCGGGCGATGGCGTGGCCGAGCTTGAACGCTTTGCACAGTTGCAGCGCGAAAGCGGCGTGGCAGCCGTGCTGGAGTTTGCCTTGCCCGGTATCGAGGCGCCGCATGTGGAACTCTCGTGCCTCGCCGCCCAGATCGACCAGGCGGGCCTCGCCTTGACGGGCATCGTGGTGAGCCCGGCCGTGCATCGGCAGTCGAACCCGCCGGGCAGCGTGAGCCCGCCGTGTCCCGCGCTCGACGAAGTCTATCGCGAGGCGCGCCGTGCGTTCCCCAGGCTACGCCTTGGCGGCGGCATGCTGAGCTACTTCACGGAGCTGAACCGCAAGCGGCCGCCGCTCGACCTGGTCGACTGGGTCACCCATGCGACGTGTCCCATCGTGCACGCCGCCGACGACCGCAGTGTGATGCAGACGCTCGAGACCATTCCCGACATCACGCGCTCTTGCCGCGCGCTGATCGGTGGGCAGCCCTACGCGATCGGGCCGGTCTCGATCGGCATGCGACAGAACCCATACGGTTCGCGCGTGATGCCGAATCCCGGAGGCGAACGCGTGGCCATGGCCGCCAACGACCCGCGCCAGCGCGCGTTATTCGGTGCCGCCTGGCTCGCCGGATATGCGGCCGCGCTCGAAGGCGCGGGAATCGAAACGCTCACGCTCGGTGCCTTGACAGGGCCGCGCGGGCTTGCCGATGTGGAAGGCCACACGCCCGCGCGCTATCCGGTTCTCGATGTCGCGAAGGCATTGGCTCGTATGGCGGGAGCGTCGCGCCTGCACGTCACGCGAAGCGGCCATGTCGCCCGTATCGCGTGCCTCGCAGGACGCCACGCCGACGGCGCGATCGAACTCGTGCTGGCCAATCTGACGAGCGAGCCACGCGAGGTTCAGCTCGAATTCGACGAGGCGATACCCACATCGCTGCAGGCGACGAGCCTCGACGAATGCACGTTGGGCGGGGGGGCCGACGCACCCGGGCCATGGACGCTGTCGCCCGGTGTTGCGATGACGCTGCGGCCGTTTGCCTGTGTGTTCGCCTCTTCGCGCGCGGTGTTGACGTAGCGTCCGCGGCGCATAAGCGCCGCGGCGTACAGGCATGTCGGTGGAAATACCAGGTGTAGTCGTTCCGTCAAGATGGTCTACTCATCATACCAGCACATATGATCTGTTAATCAGCATCGGATCACTCGCGGGAGCAAACGCATGCAAGCCGTTTCAGGTAAAGCCGAATCCGCTTTCGAACGTCCGACGATCCGCAAGGTCTCGCTGCGCCTCGTGCCGTTCGTCGCCTTGATGTTCTTCATCAACTTCCTTGACCGCACCGCGATCTCGTTTGCCGGCCCGAACGGCATGGCGCACGACCTCGGTCTCGACGCGGCGCAGTTCGGATTCGCGGCGGGCGTGTTCTTCATCGGCTACATCTTTCTCGAAGTGCCGAGCAACCTGGCGCTGCATCGCTACGGCGCGCGCCGCTGGCTCGCGCGCATCATGGTGACGTGGGGCGTGGTCGCGCTCCTGCTTGCGTGGGTCAACAGCGCGACCTCGCTCTACGTGCTGCGTTTCCTGCTGGGCGTGGCGGAAGCGGGCTTTTTCCCCGGCGCGATCCTCTTTCTCAGCAACTGGGTGCCGCAGCGCCATCGCAGCCATATCCTCGCGCTGTTCTATCTCGCGCAGCCGCTCACCATCGTGATCGGTGCGCCGTTCGCCGCGCTGCTCATCGGGGCGCATGGGTGGTTCGGGCTCGCGGGGTGGCGCGTGATGTTCATCGGCGTGGCCTTGCCGGCCATCGTGGTGGGCGTGATCGCATGGTTCTATCTGAGCGACCGTCCCTCGCAGGCGCGCTGGCTCACACGCGACGAACAGGCGTGGCTCAACGCGGAACTCGAAGCGGAGGCGCGCACGAAAGAAGCGGGCGCGATGCGTCACGGCGCGCATGCGGGGGCGGCCCTGCTGAGCCCTCGCGTGTGGATGTTTTCGCTGATGTACTTCGGGCTCGTCTACGGCCTCTATGCGCTCGCGTTTTTCCTGCCGACCATCATCGGCGGATTCGAAGGGCAGTTCGGCACGCACTTCAACGTGTTCCAGAAGGGGCTCATTACGGCCATTCCGTATCTGCCCGCCGCCATCGCGCTCTTCGTCTGGAGCCGCGACGCCACGCGTCGCGGCGTGCGCGGCTGGCACGTCGGGATTCCCGCGCTTGTTGGCGCGCTGAGCATTCCGGTCACGCTCTACATGAAGTCGCCGGCAGCAAGCATTGCCGTCATCACGGTGACGGCCTGCGCCGTGTTCGCCGCGCTGCCGTGCTTCTGGACGCTGCCGGCCCGCTCGCTCTCGGGCGCGGGCGCCGCTGCGGGCATCGCGCTCATCAACACGGTCGGCAATGTGGCGGGCTTCGTCGCGCCTTACGTGACGGGCGCCATGCACGATGCAACCGGCTCTTACCACGCGCCGATGTTCGTCGTCGGCGCCTTGATGCTGCTGAGCGCCGTGCTCGCGCTGGCCTTTGCCCGCGAGCCGCGCGCATCGCGTGAGCGCGAGCACGCGCTCGCCGCGAATTGATCGAAGCTGGACTCACGGACCTGGCAAGGAGGATGAACATGAAAGAGAAAATTGCGCTCTTTGGCGCCGGCGGAAAGATGGGCTTTCGCCTTTCGGGCAACTTGCAGAAGTCGGACTATCGCGTGGCGCACGTGGAAGTCGGCGAAGCGGGGCGCAAGCGCCTCAAGGATGAACTGAACATAGAGTGCGTGTCGGTCGAAGCGGCGCTCGACGGCGCGCAGGTCGTCATCCTCGCCGTGCCCGATACGCTGATCGGCAAGCTGAGCCACGAAATCTCGCCCATGCTGAAGGCCGGCACGATGGTGATGACGCTCGACGCCGCCGCGCCGTTTGCGGGCCATCTGCCGGAGCGGCCCGATCTCACGTACTTCGTTGCACATCCGTGCCATCCGATCATCTTTAACTACGATGTCGATGAAAAGTCGCTTCACGATCATTTCGGCGGCGCATACGCCAAGCAGTCGATCACGAGCGCGCTGATGCAGGGACCGGACTCGGCGTTCGATCTCGGCGAGGATGTGGCGAAAACGATCTACGCGCCGATTCTGCGCTCGTATCGCCTGAGCGTGGATCAGATGGCCATGCTCGAGCCGGGTCTCTCCGAAACGGTCTGCGCGACGCTGCTGTACGTGATGCGCGAAGCGATGGACGAGACCATCCAGCGCGGTGTGCCCAGGGAAGCCGCGCGCGACTTCCTGCTCGGCCACATGAACATCCTGAGCGCGGTGATCTTCAACGAGATACCCGGCGCGTTCTCCGACGCCTGCAACAAGGCGATCGAATTCGGCAAGCCGCGCCTCATGCGCGACGACTGGAAGGGCGTATTCGACCGCGCCGAGATCGCCGAGAGCATTCGCCGCATCACCTGACCCGAAACAGGAATCGCACCGTGACCGAACGTATTCACGCGACTTACTGGCTGGAAACCGGCGATGATCCGCGGCGTGCCGCCGACGTCATCGCCGGAGAGCAGTCGAGCGGCACTTTCGTCGCACTGCCAAACGAAACACCGGAGCTGAAGGCGCGCTCGGGCGCGCGGGTCGAGCGCCTCGACGTGCTGGAAACCGTGGACGCGCCGAGCCTGCCCGGCGGGATGCGCTCAGACGCATACACGCGCTGTACGCTCGAACTCTCGTGGCCGATGGAGAATTTCGGCGCGTCGCTGCCGAACCTGATGTCGACCTTTGCAGGCAACCTGTTCGAGCTGCGCCAGGTGTCGGGCCTGAGGCTCACCGGGCTGCGACTGCCTGAGTCGTTCGCGGCGGCCTATCCAGGGCCGGCGTTCGGCATCGAAGGCACGCGGCGGCTCACGGGCGTGGCGCACGGTCCGCTGATCGGCACGATCATCAAGCCGAGCGTGGGGCTTTCGCCCGAGGAAACCGCGCAGCAGGTGCGCGAGCTCGTGGAGGGCGGCATCGACTTTATCAAGGATGACGAACTACAGGCCGACGGCTCCCATTGTCCCTTCGACGAACGCGTGAAGGCCGTGATGCGCGTCGTGAACGACCATGCCGATCGCACCGGCAAGAAGGCGATGGTGGCGTTCAATCTCACGGGCGACCTCGACCAGATGCGCCGGCGCCACGATCTCGTGCTCGCGCATGGCGGAACGTGCGTGATGGCCGTGCTCAATTCCGTGGGTATCGTGGGCCTGCATGAATTGCGGCGGCATTCGCAGTTGCCGATCCACGCGCATCGGGCGGGCTGGGGCTACCTCTCGCGCAGTCCGGCGCTCGGTTGGGACTACGCGCCGTGGCAGATGATCTGGCGTCTCGCCGGAGCGGACCACATGCACGTGAACGGCCTGCGCAACAAGTTCAGCGAACCCGACGACAGCGTGATCGCTGCGGCGCGCGCCGTGCTCGCACCGGTGATGGCGAGCGCCCCCATGCCGGCCATGCCTGTTTTCAGCTCGGGGCAGACCGGCCTGCAGGCCGCCGATACCTACGCTGCACTCGGCTGCGCCGATCTCATCCATACGGCGGGCGGCGGCATCTTCGGTCACCCGCAGGGTGTGGCCGCAGGCGTCGATGCGTTGCGCGAAGCCTGGTGCGCCGCCATCGAAGGCGTGCCGCTGGAGCAGCATGCGCAGAGGCATCCGTCATTGCGTGCGGCGCTCGGCTTCTGGAAGTGAGCAACGGGATGGCTGAAACAAACAACGCGTCCCTGCCCGAGGGCCTGCTACTCGCGTATTACGGCGACGACTTCACGGGGTCGACCGATGCGATGGAGGCCATGACGGCCGCGGGCATCCCCACCATCCTGTTTCTCGACACGCCAACGCCCGAGGCGCTCGCGCGCTTTCCCGAGGCGCGCTGCGTGGGTATCGCGGGATCGTCGCGCGGGCGCAGTGCCGCGTGGATGCGCGAAGCGCTGCCGCAAGCGTTCGCGAGCCTCGCCGCGCTCGGCGCGCCGGTGCTGCAGTACAAGGTGTGTTCCACGTTCGATTCGTCGCCCGAGGTGGGTTCGATTGGCGCCGCGGTCGACATCGGCACGCAGTACATGCCGGGAGACTGGTCGCCGATGGTGATCGGCGCACCGCGCCTGAAACGCTATCAAGTGTTCGGCAACCTCTTCGCAGCCGTCGATGGCGTCGGCTATCGCCTCGACCGTCATCCGACGATGTCGCGCCACCCCGTGACGCCGATGGACGAAGCGGATCTACGCCGCCATCTCGCGCGGCAGACGTCGCGCCGCATCGAACTCATCGACATGCTTCAGTTGCGCGCCGGGGACGGTGCCTCACGCGTGGGCATGCTATCGGCGGAGGATACCCCCGTCGTGCTGATCGATGTGCTCGACGACGAAACGTTGGCAGAAGCGGGCCGCCTCGTTTGGGAAGCGCGCGGCGAAGGGGTGTTCACGGCTTCGTCATCGGGCCTCCAGTACGCGCTTGCCGCGTACTGGCGCTCGCGAGGCTGGCTGCCCGCTGCGCCGTCGTTGCCCGCGGCGAGCCCGGTCGATGCGATCGGCGTGGTGAGCGGCAGTTGTTCGCCGGTCACCGCGGCGCAGATTGGCTGGGCGCGTCAGCACGGTTTTCACGTGGATCGGCTCGACCTCGCGCGTGCCCTCGATCCGCAAGCGGGCCCCGCTGAAATCGAACGGGCCGCAGGTGCCGCTACGCAAGCCATCATCAGCGGAAGCAGCGCCGTCGTCCACAGCGCGGAGGGCCCGGACGACCCGGTCGTGCGCGGCTTCGACGAGATCGCGCGGCGCTGCGGACGCACGCGTCAGGACGCCGCCCGCGAAGTAGGCCGCGCGCTCGCGGCGGTGATGCGGCGCATGCTCGATCGCACCGGCGTCACGCGCGTGGTCGTTGCGGGTGGTGACAGTTCGGGCGAGGTCGCCGGCGCGCTGGGCATCGACGCGCTCAGCGTGACGGCGGGCGTGGCGCCCGGTGCGCCGCTGTGCAGAGCGTGGTCGAGCGCTGCTGCGCGCGACGGCCTCGAAATCGTGCTCAAGGGCGGACAGATCGGCCAGGCCGACTTCTTTGGCGCCGTGCGCGAAGGGCAGGCGAAGTGATCCAGCGGTGACGTGGTGGCCGGCGGCGTGGTGTGGTATTGTCATTACACCAGACGTTTACAGTACCACTGCAATGGGCGAGATCATTCCACGTCGCAAGCTATATCAGGAAGTCGTCGATCGACTCATGGAACGCATTCGTGCGGGCGAGATCGCGCCCGGCGCGCAGTTACCGTCCGAGCGCGAGCTGATGGAGATATACGGCGTCGGGCGGCCGGCGGTGCGCGAAGCACTGCAGGCGCTGGAGCGTTCCGGCATCGTCGAGATCGTGCATGGGGAGCGCGCCCGCGTGGTCGTGCCGACCGCAGACCGCCTGATTGCCCAGATCGCTGGCGGCGCGCTGCATCTGCTGCGCACCCAACCGGACATGCTCGAGCACCTCAAGCACGCGCGGCTTTTTCTCGAAACCGGCACCGCACGCATGGCGGCCGAGCGGGCCACGGAAGAAGACGTCGCACGGCTTCAGTTGAGCGTGGCGCAGCATCGCGCGTCCATGGTCAATCTCGCGGAATTCATCGAGAGGGACATGGCGTTCCACCGCGAAATTGCGAAGATCAGCGGCAACCCGATTTTTCCCTCGATCGTGGAGTCGCTGTTCCGCTGGGCGGGCGAATACTACCAGCCGCTCGTGCGCGCGCCGGGCGTCGAGGAACTCACACTCACCGAGCATCAACGCATCGTCGATGCGATCGCCGCCCGTGACGGCGACGCCGCCGAGGCGGCGATGCGCGCCCATCTTACGCGCGCCAACGAACTCTACCGTACGCAAGGCCGCAACTAGAATACGCTGGCGGTGTTCGCCTGGCGGCGTACGCTAACTACGCAAGCGGCAGGTGATGCCTCGGCTGCGTCAGCATCGTGGGCTTGAGAATGTCTTCGAGTTGCGCCCGCGTGAGCAAGCCTCTCTCGACGACAATATCGGCGACGCTCCTTCCCGATACGAGCGCTTCCTGGGCTACCTGGGTCGCATTCGTATAGCCGATGTACGGATTCAGCGCAGTCACGATGCCGATGGAATTTTCAACGAGCGAACGAAGCCGCTCGCGATTGGCCGTGATGCCGTCGACACACCTCGATGCCAGGGTCAGACATCCCGCACGCAGGTGCGCAACGCTCTTGAACAGGCTGTGCGCAATGACCGGCTCGAACGCATTCAACTGCAATTGACCGGCCTCCGCAGCAAAGCTGACCGTCACGTCATTGCCGATGACTTCGAAAGCGATCTGGTTCACGACCTCCGGAATGACCGGATTGACCTTGCCCGGCATGATGCTGGAGCCCGCCTGAACCGGCGGCAGGTTGATTTCACCAAGGCCTGCGCGCGGGCCGCTCGAAAGCAGGCGAAGGTCATTGCAGGTCTTCGAGAGCTTGACCGCCACGCGCTTGAGCACGCCCGACAGTTGCACGAACGAGCCGACGTCCTGCGTCGCCTCCACGAGATTGGGCGACGTCGTCACAGGGATACCGGTGACACTGGCCAAATGGCGGCAGACGAGCGGCGCATAGTCGGGCGACGTATTGATGCCCGTGCCGATCGCCGTGGCGCCCAGGTTGATTTCGCAAATCAGTTTCGACGCTTCCCGTAGACGTTCCTGATCTTCTTCGAGCATGACCGCAAAGGTGCTGAACTCTTGTCCCAGGGTCATGGGGACCGCGTCCTGCAACTGGGTTCGCCCCATCTTCAGATCGTCGTGAAACTCCACTGCCTTCCGTTCGAACGACGCGCGCAGGACACCCATCGCATCGACCAGTTGCGCGATGCCCATATACGTGGCGATTTTCAGTGCAGTCGGGTAAACGTCGTTGGTGCTTTGCCCCAGATTCACATCTTCGTTTGGGTGCAGTACCGCGTAGTCTCCTCGTTCGTGGCCAAGATGTTCGAGCGCGAGATTGGCGATCACCTCGTTCGCGTTCATGTTGGTCGACGTGCCGGCGCCGCCCTGAATCACGTCGACGACGAATTGGTCGTGCGCAATCCCCTCACGAATCTGCTGGCACGCGTGAACGATGGCCTTCATCTTGTGCTCGGGGAGCAGCCGTAATTCGCAGTTCGCAATCGCCGCGGCTTCTTTCACAAACGCCAGGGCGTTGACCAGATTCGGATAAGTCGAGATTGGAATGCCGGTAATCGCGAAATTGGCGAGCGCACGAAGCGTATGGACTCCGTAATAGACTTCATTGGGCACGGCGAGGTCGCCGAGAAGATCGTGTTCGATGCGTTCAGAACGATTGGACATTGCTTTGCTCCGTTGGAGAGTATTCGGGTCAAGCGAGGGTCGCGTCGGCCGACAATGCGTACGCGATGCATCGTCGCGCGAGAACGTCGGTGGGATCAACCAGCCTGACGCGCGCGCCGCCGCTGCCCACGAATTCACTCCCGGTCAAAAGGAGCGGGAGTTCGGTGCACCCAAGGACGACGACTTCAACGCCTTCGGCAATCAGTCCTTCCATCGCGGCGGCGATGTCCTCCTGACACTGCCCCGTCGTCAATCCCGCCTTGACGCCATGTTTGCCGTAGATGGCTTCCATCACGCGCTCCTGTAGCGCAGGGGAGGGCACGACCTGACGAAGATCCTGCGATTCCAGCGCCTTTCGATAGACCCCGCTCTCGATCGTGCCCGATGTCGCTAGCACACCGACATCACGAAGCGCCGGATACGTCGTGCGCAGATAGCCAACCGTGACCGTCAACATGTTCACAATCGGAATGTTGAGGTACGGCTGGATCCGCTCGACGAATGCATGCGCGGTGTTGCACGGAATCGCGATGATGTCCGCGCCGCCGTCTTCGAGCCGCTTGCACGTCGCGTACAGCGAGACCGTCGGGTCCGCGCCGTCACCAATCAGATTATCGGTGCGATCCGGAATCTGCGGGTTTTGTTCGACCAGCAGCTTGATGTGGTCCTGGTCGCGCGTGGCGCGTGTATTGCGGACAATCTTCTGCAGAAAATCGACCGTCGCCGCGGGGCCCACGCCGCCCACGACCCCAACCTTGAAGGCGTGCGACGGCGAACCGTAACCACCAGAGACGACGTACTGCGCATACGCGAGGTTGGCATCGACGAGCGGCACGCCCAGCGGGCCGATTTCGTCCGCGACCAGGGCGATTTCCGTCATGCCGGGCACGATCACCTGGGCGCCTTGCGCGATCAGATCGCGGCAAGCCTCGCGCAGCAGTTCGACCGGACGCCCGCGCAGGTTGCCACTCTTGATGCCGTCCGATCCATATACCGCTTCCGTGACCGGATCGAATTCTTCGTGGCATCGGGGGTGGATGACTTCGAACTCGGGGGGCGCAAAGTACCGTTCAAACAAGCGCTTTTCCCGCGTGTAGTCGGAGGCGAGTATGCCGATACGGCTTGCGCCCGGGAACTTGCGCCGAACATGGCTGCGAACCGCCTCGATCATGTCCACGATCTGCAAGCGCGTGTTCGCGCGCAGTTCGTCGATGAAGGTGTGACTGAGAAAGCACGGCAGCACGACCGTTGTTACGCCGCGCTTCTCGAAGTCCCGGATCATCTCGAAGATATAGAGCTTGCGTTCCGTCGTCGCGGTGCTTCCGGAGCCCGAGTTGGGAAAAGGCGACTGCTGAAAGATTGCGTCGAAGTGCTCGGCATCAGTCGATGCGGGCGTCGCCTTCACCAGTTTGAAGAAGACATCTGCGCTTGCCAGCGGCCCCAGGCCGCCGACAATACCGAACTTGGGCTTGTGGCCGGCGACATCGGAAGTCATTTCGCTCCACCTTGCGCCGGACCGAAAATCTGTTCGCCATCCTCAACGAAGTCGGAAGCCTTGCTCTCGCGAGCACCTTCCCATTTCGCGATCACGGCGGTCGCCACGCTGTTGCCGATCACATTGGTCATCGTGCGGCCCATGTCGAGGATCTGGTCGATCGCAAGCACCATGGCGACCCCTTCGACCGGCAAATGGAACATCGGCGCCACTGCCGCAACCACCACCACCGAGCCCCGCGGAACGCTGGCCATGCCCTTGCTGCTGAGCATCAGTACGAGCAGCATGAAGAATTGCTGCGAGATCGGCATGTCGACCCCGAACGCCTGGGCGATAAAGATGGCCGCAAACGCCTGATACATCATCGAGCCGTCCAGATTGAACGCATAGCCCAACGGCAGCGTGAAGCCGACGACTTTCTTGTCGACGCCAAAGCGCTCCAGCTGCTCGGTCAGCCGCGGATAGGCCGCCTCGCTGCTCGCCGTCGCAAACGCGATCATCGCGGGTTCACGCACTGCCTTGAGCAACGCGCCGACATCACGGCCGAGGAACAGATAGCCGACGAAAACCAGGATCGCCCACAGCACGACCAGCCCCAGATAGAAGGAGCCAATCAGCTTGCCATACGTGTAGATGACGTCGAGGCCGCGCAGCGTCACCGCCGAAGCGATCGCACCGAACACGCCGAACGGCGCCGCACGCATGACGTAGTTCGTCACGCGCAGCATGACGGGCACCATGCCTTCAATGATCTCGATCACGACCTTGACGCGCGCGTCACGCTTTGTTGCGCTCAGACCCAGGCCGAGGAAGACAGAGAAGACCAGGATCTGCAGGATATCGTTACGCGCCATGGCGTCGAGCAGGCTGGTCGGAAAGGCGTGGGTCAGGACGTCCCTGAAGTTCAGCGCCGAGGTATTCAGGCCGGTATCGACTTCACCTGTACCCGCCACCATGTGCAGGCCGGCCCCCGGGTGCAGGAGATTGGCGAAGACGAGGCCTACCGTAAGCGAAATCAGCGATGCGCAAACGAACCAGCCCACCGAACGCAAACCGATGCGGCCGACGTCCTGGCCGCTGTCCATGCCGGCGAGGCCCGACACCAGCGTGACGAACACCAGTGGCGCGATGATCATCTTGATGAGACGCAGGAAGATGTCCGTGATGATCGAGAAGTATCCTGCAATGGCTTTGAGTGTCGCCGGGTCAGATGTGCTGGCGTGGCACGCGTAGCCCGCAATGACGCCCAGTATCATGCCAACGGCAATATAAACGGTGAGGCGATTTTTCATTTCCGTCTGTCCTTGAGTGACACAAGGTGGTCGAGACATGACCGGTGTACGTTGAGAGACGCCTGGAGCGAGATCGACTGCGACCTCGGTCAAGCGTTGGGAGGCATATTAGGGGTGCCAAAGGAAGCGATGATGCTGTTGTTGCATGTGCATATGCGAATTTTGCATAACGCGGGAAAACCCTAGACGCCGGTCTGTAGAACTGCGCGAAGATGCTGCCAGAGCGTATCGAGAAACTCGCTGCGATTCGAAGCGTCGCGGTAGACGCGCAACTCGATATCCAGATTCCAGTGCGTCGGGCCTGCGGGGACCAGTTCACCCGCCTCCAGTTCCGCGGCTATCGCGCTCTTTGGCAGCCATGCCATCCCTTCGCCTTCCATGACCATTTTTTTGAGCACCTCGGCCATGTCCGATTCATAGTGAAGCAACAAGGAAGGCGCAGAGGGCGCTCGAGCGAGCAGCACCGCAAGGCAGCGGCCAAAATAACTCGTTTCCGTGTATGAAATGTGAGGCAATGGCTGTTTTGCTGTTCCGGGCAGTCGATACGTCGGCGCGGAACGCAGGTTCGGCCTGCTGGCAGGCATGAGCGTGTCGATACCCACAGTGAGATGCTGATACCTCGCGGGATCGAGATGCAAGGGCAGTTCAGGGTGGTGGTAGGCGAACATCAGTTCGCAGTTGCCATTCACGAGCGACAGGATCGAGTCGTGCACATTGGCCGGTACCACGCGCGCGCGCACGTCCCCGAAGTGGGCGGAAAGCGCCTTGAGCCACGCAGGCAGAAAATTCAGCGCGATGGTGTGGCCGGCGGCAATCTGGAGGCTCTTGCCGCCGATCCGTTTTTCAGTCCGGATGATGGCGCGTGTATCGAAGAGTTTGTTCAGGATATCTTCAGCGACTTCGCGGAAGAGTTGACCTGCGGGCGTCAGCACGGGAGGGAAGCTGCTGCGATCGATCAGTTCCGCCCCGACCCATTGCTCCAGCGATTGAATGCGCCGGCTGAATCCGGACTGGGTCACATTGCGGAACTCCGCAGCGCGTGAAAAGCTCTGGTATTGAGCAAGGGCGATGAAGTCCTCGACCCACTTGATTTCCATACGTATGGCCCGCCTTCTGGGACGTGAAATGGCGTTTTCGGGAAGTTCCGATCTTACGCCGGTACCGTTGCACCAGGTCGCGTCGAGGACTGCGTCTGACCTGGCGAAGGTCCGCGATGGTGTCGACGCCGCCCGCACTGACCCAATGCAGAAGCAATCCTCATCGGTTGCGATCAGTAAGTTGCAGAAAACGCTGCCTGTACCTGGTCGGGCGACGTGATCCCATTGGCGATCAGCAGTTGGGTCAGCAAACGGGCCTTCTCAGGATTGAGATCGAGCGACGCGACAAATCCGCTCTTGCCATCGTCGACTTCGACGTTGCGGTTCAACTGAACAAAGCGGGCGATCCCACGACTCCGAATTCGATTGGTAGCGGGATGGACCACGCGTCACACCAGAGTCAGACCGGATGGTAGAAGCGGTCAAAAAAAGGACGATGCGGAGGTGGCATGTCCCTATGCGAGACTCGCATAACGTGGGAAAACCCTGGCCTCGCCGACGTGCGGTGCGAATCTCTTCGGTCTGCAGCAGGTAGTCACCTATCCGTAGTAGTCCAGATTAATTTGCGCGTGAGTGGAAGCGTTACTCATCTCCACAGGTCGGACCAGCGACTACTGGCCGGTCGACCTGGTGCCTGCATTCGGGAAAGCGCGCCACGACCATCGCGCCGCCCCGCGAGCCCTACTGCCGAATCCATGCCATCATCGCGCCAAACCCGACGAACACCCCGCCCGTCACGCGGTTGAACGCCTTTGCCACGCGGCGGCTCTTGAGCGTCGCGCCGATGCGCGTGCCAAAACCCGCGTAGACGAGATACCAGCTCACTTCGCACACGGCGAAGGTTGCAACGAGCACGCCGAACTGCGGCAGCACCGGCCGGGTCGCGTCGATGAACTGCGGCAGGAGCGCCGCCGCGAAGAGGATCGCTTTCGGGTTGCTGCCACCGATGAGAAAGCCGTTGCGATAGAGCGCGAGCGGCGAGCGCACGGGGCGCGCGGCCACACGTTCTGCAACATCGGCGGCGGCCTCGGGCACGGGTGCGCCCCACGCCTTGACGCCCAGGTAGACGAGGTACGCGGCGCCTATGAAGCGCAGCGCGTTGAACATGGTCGGCCACGCTTGCAGGAACACGCCGAGCCCGGCCGCCGAAACGGCGAGCATCAGAACCAGTGCGGAAAGGCAGCCAGCCATGGTCGCGCTCGTGCGGCGCAGTCCGTACTGCGCGCCGTGCGACATGATGAGCAACATGTTGGGACCGGGGATGGCGCAGACGACGAAGACGGTGACGAGGAACAGCCACCAGGTATGCAGATTCATTGCAGCGGCGAGATCAAAGAGGGCTGGAAAACGGCGAAGGGACGATTATGCCAGCGGAAGGCGCGAGCCTGGCCGCGGCCAGCAGGCCAGAGGTGATCCGGCGTGTCATGAGAATGCGGGGCGGGAAAAAGAAAAGCCCGCAGCGAATGCGGGCTTGAACCATGCCAATGGAGACATGGAGGAGACAACCTCACTATAGTCAAACAATTGACGCATCGCAATATATGTTCGTGTATCACATCGTTAATTATTGTCAGATTAATGAGTTAATGATTGATGCGGCCATCGAGCAGGCACACAATGAAGCGGCGCGCTCGCTGGATGGAAGGCGGCGCACGGGAGGCGAGATATCGCCTCGTCAGCCCGGAGCGGGTTTCAACTGGAGGGATGAAATGGGCATTCTGGACAAGGTGGGTGAAATTGCCGGTGCGGTTGCCGCTGTGGAAGGCGCCGAGAAGCTCGATCCGAACGCAGGCTTTCTGACCAAGGCCGCCGCCGCGGTTGCCGGTTTCGAGGGCGCCAAGGAAGTCGAGCAGCTAGTCGAGAAGAAGGAAGACGAAAAGCCCGCCGACGACAACACCGCGCAACCCGCGGATGGGTCGGATCAGCAGACGTGAGCGTATCGCTGCGCGCATGACGGTTTGACACAGGCACAGGAAAGCCGCGGCCGGATCAGCCGCGGCTTTTTCGTTGGACCACCTACCAGGCAGGCCGCTAGCGGGCAGAAGCCGGCGACGCGCGATAAACGAAGCCCAGCGCGATGACCGCAACCGTGAAGCCGAGGGCAACGAGGCACACGCCGCTCCAGCGCGCCGTGGCCCACGCCGCGCCGGCCATGAGCGCGCCCGCGGCGCCGCCGATGAAGAACATCCCCACGAAAATCGCATTGAGCCGGCCGCGCGCGGCGGGATTGAGCAGGTTGATCGCGCGCCGCCCGAGCGTCTGGTCGGCGATGACGCCGGCATCGAGCGCAGCCGCGCCCACGACGAGCAGGCCGAGCGCCAGCGCGGGATGCGCGGCGGGTGCAAAACCGCCCCAGCCCGCGCCCGCCACGCCTAACAGCAGGACTGCGCCGAGCATCGTCGCGTGCGCGGCGTATTGAACCGCGCGCCCCACGCCGTGATCGCCCAGCCGGCCCGCGAGCGGCGTGACGATCGCGCCGCTCGCGCCCGCTAGCGCGAACGCCGCAATGCCGTTCATGCCGAGCGAAAACGGCGGCTGCGACAGCAGCAGCGCGACGGCGGTCCAGAACGCCGAGAAGGCACCTAGTGCAAGTGCCGCGAGGAAGGCGCTGCGCCGCAGAACCCGCTCGGTGCGCAGCAACGTCCAGAGCGAATAAAGCAGATCGGCGTAGCGCGCCGTCACGCTCGGCATGCGGCGCGGCGTGCGCAGAAAGAGGACCACGGCGAGCAGGGCATCCGCCCCCGCTTCGATGCCGTAGAACGCACGCCAGCCCAGCGTTCCCGCAATCAGGCTCGCGAGCGGCCGTGAGAGCAGGATGCCCAGCATCAGGCCGCTCATCACGTTGCCGACGGCCCGCCCGCGCTGGCTTTCAGGCGCCATCGAGGCGGCCATCGGCACGAGCATCTGGATCACGCTGGAGGTCGCGCCCGCGAGGAACGCCGCGGCGAGAAAGAGCGGGCCCGAGCGCGCCAGTGCCGCGAGGGCCAGAAAGACCGAGCACGCAAGCAGCGTGCGGAAAATCAGGCGCCGGTTTTCCAGCAAATCGCAGAGCGGAACGAGCAGCAGCAGACCGGCAGCGTAGCCGAGCTGCGGCAGCATGGCGACCGCGCCGACGAATTCCGGGCGCAAACGCAGCGAATGGCTCACGAGCCCGGCGAGTGGCTGGGCCGCAGACAGATTGACGACGATTACGCCGACTGCGGCGGCGAAGAATAGCGTCATCGGTAGGGTGAGGGTGGTGTGCGTCGCCTGATTGGCGTGGCTCGTGGGGGCGGCCTCGCGCGCCATCGGACGCGTACAGGTTTCAGCAGGGTGCTCCATCGATTGGCTCCGCAACGTGGCAGGTCCAGCTATCGTAGGGAGCGTTACGTTATGCGACAATTGAATTATCGCGATAATCTTTATGCGGAGTCGTTGTGAACACTCGAGATCTGGAAGCCTTCGTGGCGGTGGTCGAAAGCGGCTCGCTCGTGCGGGCGTCGGAGCGGCTGTTCCTGACGCAGCCGGGCCTCACGCGCCGCGTGCAAAACCTTGAGACGACGCTCGGCATCGAGCTTCTGGATCGCCAGAGCAAGCCCCTCAAACCCACGGCCGCGGGTAACGAGGTATACGGCCTCGCGCGCTCGGTCCTGCGTGCGGTCGACGACCTGATGTCGGTCGCCTCGCCGGCGAGCGAGCCCGTCGGCGAGCTCAAGCTCGGTGTGCCGCCGTTTCTCTCGGAACTGGCGCTCGAACAGCCCGTCGATCAATTGCGCGGCGAGTTTCCCAAGCTGACGCTGCGCGTGAGGGCGGGCTGGTCGCCAGGCCTGCTCGACGAGGTCGAGCGCGCACGGCTCGATGCGGCCGTGATTCTGCTGCCCGCCGCGGTGATGCCGCCGGAGGGCGTGGTCGCGACCCAACTCGGCTACACGCCGACCCTCGTGGTCGCGGCGCGCTCGTTTGGTTTGCCCGACGAGCCCACCACGCTCGCGGCGCTCGCGCACCATCCGTGGGTACTGAATCAGGACGGCTGCGGGATGCGCTCGGCGCTGAGCCGGGCCATGGGCATGGCGGGTCTGCCGTTCAACGTCGCGGTCGAGGCCTTCGGTTCGGAACTGCAGCTTTCGCTGGTCGCGCGCGGCATGGGCGTCGGGCTCGCCGCGCCGCAGGCGCTCGCGCGCAGCCCGCTGCGCGACCAGTTGCAGATCATCGACGCGACCGACTTCCGCTCGGGCCTGAATGTCTGGCTCGTGCACGGGGCGCTGCCGGGGCGTCTCGTGCGGCCGGTCGCGCTGATCCGCGACGCGCTGGCGAACAGGCTGGAGATGGCCGAGGTGGCATGACGGCGTAGCGCCATATGGCTACTCCGAACGTTATGCGCTGAGCTGGTGGACATCGGAGTTCCAAACGAGCGGCACGCGTGTCACACAATTTACCATTCCCCCTTCAAAGCCAATCTGCCCTGCGGGATCAAGTTCGAAATCGGGAATGCGCCGGAACCATTCCTCAAGGAAAACGCGAATCTCGTTTCGGGCCAGCAGCGCCCCTGCACAGCGATGGGGGCCGTTGCCAAAGGCTGCATGTTGGGATGCATTCGCGCGCGCGAAATCGGCATGCATTGGGCACTGGAACTTGCGTTCATCCATGCCATGCAACAGTGGGCGGACGTACACCCGGTCTCCCGCCTTGAAGCGGACACCCTTATATTCGAAGTCGCGAGTCATCACACGGCCTGTGCTGGATGGTGCAAACATGCGCAGCAGTTCCTCGACGGCGTTGCCCACCAATTCCGGGTGCTCCGCCAGTTGGCGACGATGTGCTGGGTTGCGCGCGAGATAGAGCACGGCAAAACCCATGGTCGACGCGACAGTGTCGAGTCCGCCAAAGATGACGTTGACCATCATGCCGCGTATTTCCTGCTCAGTGAGAGGTCGTCCGAATACCGTTCCATTCACGATTGCACTGATCAGATCCGCTCCCGGCTCCTTTTGGCGATCGCGAATGATATTCTCAAGGTAGCCGAACAGCATGCGCTGCGACCACTCACGACGCTCTGGGTCATTCGCTCGAACGCTTGCCTCGGTCCACGCAAGCAGGTCGTCCAGATCGGTGAGCGGGAGATTCACGAGTCGCATGAAGATGGTGATCGGGAACTTCATGGCGAAATCGGACATGAATTCGCAACGGCCTTTCTTCTTGAAACCTTCGATAAGCAAGACCGCCAGTTCCCGGATTTCGCCCTCCATGTCACGGATAACCTTCGGCGCGAAGAAGCGGTTGATCAGCGCACGATAGTCTGCGTGCTCGGGAGGGTCGGCCGACAGAGGCAAGATCTGCATCGTCGTGCTGGCGGGAAGCGTGATCTCGTGCATCGAGAACGGGTCGTGATTGCGCTGCGCAAATTCGATATCCGCCGCTCGTGTGAGGATCCAGTGACCGCCGTTGTACGGCGTCCAGACAATGTCCGGACCATCGTGAAGGCGCTTCCACGCGCCGACAATGTCGGCTTCGCCGCCGGGAGGCTTGCTGAAATCCCAGTCTACGACGAGTTCTTGAGGTACATGATCGGGAACCGGTACGAGAGGGACAGCGATATGGGACATGTGAGTTCTCCGCGAACGAGTGTTCACCGGTTGCTTTGATCAGGTTTGCGAAGCGGGTAACCGCACGACTAATCCGTCGAGTTCATTGGTCACCCGAATCTGGCAACCGAGCCGGCTGTTGCTATTCGCATCGATGGCGCCGCTCAGCATATCCAGTTCGGCGTGCTTCGCGGGTGGAATCCTTGCGGCCCACATGTCGTCGACATAGCAGTGACATGTCGCGCAATTGCAGTAGCCCCCGCAATCGGCGAGGATGCCAGGCACCGAGTTTTCGATGGCTGCCTGCATCAACGACTGGCCGGCATTCGCCTCGACGGTATGCTCCGTGTCGTCATGCTCGATGAAAGTAATCCTCGGCATTTCAGTATCCTAAGTTTTTACTGCTGCGCGCACATCGTTGCGGCTGTTGCCTAGCTGACCGTGAAGCCGCCGTCCACAGCGATGATCTGGCCGGTGACGTAGCTCGCTGCGGGGCTTGCGAGAAAGAACACACTCTGGGCGACTTCGATTGGAGCGGCCATCCGCCCCATAGGAACGCGGCCAGCGCCCACGATCGGCCCGCGTATCCTGAACGTGGTGCTGATGTTTTTGCCGCCCTCGCTGGCCATACCGCCAGGCAGGATCGAATTGACGCGAATTCCATCGACCGCAAATTCGCTGGCCAGTGTTCGCGTAATGCTGTCCACGCCGGCCTTCGCGGCGTCGTAGTGGGCGTTGACGCCCCACAACGTCGGGCGAAGCGCACCGACGGAGGAGATGTTGACGATCGAGCCACCTTCGCCCTTTTCCTTCATGCGCGTAATCGCCTCGCGGCAACACAGAAAAGTGCCACGTAGCGTGACGTCCTGCATCTGGTCCCACTGCTCCACAGACATTTCGAAAAACTCAGCCTTCGAACGGTGGGCAGCGTTGTTGACGAGAATGTCTACGGCACCGAATTTTGCATCGATGGCTGCAAAGAGTGCCTTGACGGAGGCTTCGTCCGCAACGTCCACCTTGCATGGCAATACAATGCCACCGTTTGCCTCGATATCCGCCGCAGTGGCGGACGCGACATCCGGGTTCAGGTCGGCGATCACGACGTTGGCGCCCGCCTCAGCAAGCAGTCGCGCTGTTTCGCGGCCTAGACCTTGCGCAGAGCCGGTAACGACGGAAGTCTTTCCCGTGAGATTGAAAATCTGCGCGAGGCGCGCGCCGATCTGGTTTTCGCTAAACATGGAATGCTCCGTGTGAGTAGTCGCTCAGAGTTGTGCTTCCTGGCGGACCTTCAGCTAATCAGAAATCCGCCGTCGAGCGTAATCGACTGGCCTGTCATATAGCGGCCCGATGGACCCACAAGGTACAAGACCGCCGCCGCGATGTCGGCGGGATCTCCCCATCCAAGCGGCAAGCGTCGCTCTGCATCCGTGCCGGGGCCCGTGAGCTTTCCTTTCTTCAGGCGAGCCTGCATGTCGGGATGAAACTGAACCTTGCCGGGCACGGCGCCTGGAAGCACGCAGTTGACGAGGATCTGCTCGGAGGCATAGTCGAGCGCCGCGGAGCGAGCCAAGCCCGTTACGCCGGCTCGCGCGGCGCCGTAAGCGCCATTGCCGTTGAGGACGGCATGCATCGCTCCCATAGTGGTCACGTTCACGATGCGGCCACCCCGGCCCGCGGCGAGCATGTGCTTGATCGCTTCTCGCATGCAAAAAAAAACGGACTTCAGGTCGATCGACATGACTTCGTCCCAGGCCGCTTCGGTGAAATCCGTGAGCGGTCCGTTATTGGTCATCGCGGCGCAATTGACCACGATGTCGGGGCTGCCCCAAGTCGCCTTCGCCTGTTCGAACAACGCGATCACGGAGGCTTCGCGCTCCACGTCCGTCTCGATCGCGACAGCATCCCCGCCTGCCAAAAGGATTCTGTCGACGACAGGCTGCATGTGTGCCGCGCTGTGATCCGCGATCACGACCTTCGCGCCGGCTTCGGCCAGCACAGGGGCAATATCGATACTGGAATTGCGTCCCTTGTCGGTCACGACAGCGACTTTTCCGCTGATGCCGAATAGCCGTTCAAGCACGGTCGTGGTCATCGGGTTGTCTCCTGAAGGATTGTCGATTTTTCTGCATTCTAGCGACAACCCACGACGCACAATGGTTACCGTATGGAACAATTAGAGTGAATAATTTTCATCAAATCTGAGCGCGCGAGACGGCGAGTCTTCAGGGCGGCGAGGCGATTGCCAGGCCGGTACCGGAGTGAAAGTATGTACGCAAACGTGTACGGTGTTCTATATTTAAAACAATGACGCCAGCCGGGATTTCCCCTGTTGCGAGCGTCTGGAGGTGCCGCGCAACATGCGCGAACTCACATGCACTGCTCAGGAGCGCGTCAACATGCTTGTTGCGAACATATCGAACCCGGCTCCCGAAAGGCTCCCCTTACACGTCGAGGAAATCACGACGTCGTGGCTGACGTCGGCGCTCGCGCGCGGTCATGAGGGCGTGACGGTCGAATCACTCGCAGTGAGCGATGTGATGTACGGAACCGCTACCAAAGTCAGGGTGCATCCTGGCTACAACGCAAGGGGGCGCGAGCTAGGCCTGCCGGAGTCGTTGATCGTGAAGGGCGGTTTCGTTCCAGAATATCGGAATCTGAACGCCTACATATACGAATACGAGGCGAGGTTCTTCAAGGAAGTCCATCCTCACATGCACGCGAACGTACCGGCCTGCTTTTACGCAGAGACGGACGCTCGAAGCGGGCAGTCTATCGTGATCCTCGAAGATCTACGCTCGCGGAACGTTGAATTCTGCCGCGTGCAAAAGCCGCTCACATTTGCGCAGGCCGCGGCGAATCTGGACGCGCAGGCACGTTGGCACGCCCAGTTCTGGCAATCGCCGGAACTCGACAGCGGTGGTGAACTGGCCTGGCTGGCGCCGCAGGATCCGCTGCCCGACGGCGAGTCAGGCACGTATCACTGGGGCCAGTTGAAACCCGATGTTTTCGCAAGCTATACGCAGTTGCCGCGCGGGGCTGCCGTGCCAAAGCGGTTTCATGATCGGGACTGGATGGAGCGCGCGTTGCTCGATCTGCGCGCTTTCGACCGAATCGGGCCGATGACGCTTCTCCACGGCGACGTTCACCTCGGAAATCTGTATTTCGACCGCGACGGCACGCCCGGTTTTCTCGACTGGCAGTCGTATCGACGCGGACCGTGGGCGCATGATGTCACGTATTTCCTGATCTCAGCATTGGACATTGCGGATCGACCGCGATGGGAACGTGCGTTGCTGGAGCACTATCTCGAGCGGCTTGCGTTTTACGGGGTGAAGGAGCCGCCGTCATTTGAAACCGCGCTCGAGGCGTATCGGCGGCACATCGTCTACGGGCTGTTCTTCTGGCTCGTGAACCCGGTGGAATGGCAGGTGGAAGTCAACAATTGCGCAGTTGCCCCGCGATTCGCAATGGCTGCGCTCGATCACGAGATTCATGACCTTATCGGCCGATAACAACCTTCGGGGCGTTGAATGACACGGCCAGGCGTGCCGCTATCGAAGCCGGCATTGCGTATTGCGCTTGACGTTGCCTCCTCAGCAGGGTACATTTTTTAGACCATCATTCACAAATGTGAATGGTGTGATGATGAGGAGGCAAGCATGTCGGAGATGGTCGCTCGACGCAGTACGACCTGGCACAGGGTGTATGCGTGGGCTGCGCTCGGTGCGCTTTTCGCGTTTGCGCAAATCCATGCCTACGTGGCATGGATTCGTTCGGAGGACTTTCGCCCCGTCGATGTGGGCACGGACACGATTCCGGAATCCGTGAAGGCGACGATCGACCATTACCAATGGGTCAGCGTGTTGCTGTTGATTCCGGTGGCAATATGGTTCGTCTACGGAATCGTCAAAAGCCGCCGCATCGACGCGGTGCGTCTCATGATGATCGGCTGGCTCTCTGCCTACTGGCTTGATCCGTGGCTGGACTTTCTTCGTCCGATGTTCACCTATAACGCCTATGCATTGAATTATGGCTGTTGGTGCCGTTTCATTCCGTTCTGGCAATCGCCACATGCGCGCATTGCTGAGCCCATCCTGATAGACGCACCGAGCTATTTCTACACTTTCACGGGTACCGCAGTGGTCGCGCTATGGGCGATGCGTGCGGTCCGCAAGCGTTGGCCCCGTGCAGGTAACGTTGGACTCACGCTCGCGGGCTTTGCGGCCATCTGGATGACGATGGGTTTGCTCGATATCGCCGCCAGCCGCTTCATGGGATTCGACGCATGGCCGGGCGCGTTTCAGCGTGTTTCCTTCTGGGGCGGTCACTACTACCAGTTTCCGGTTTACGAGTTCCTGCTGTTTCCGTCCGCCTTCGTGGCTTCTGCGTTCCTACTGATGAGCGTCGACAACAACGGTTACACGGCGATCGAACGAGGCGTCGATCGTCTCGAGTGCCATTCTGCGGTTCGCACGGCGCTGCGCGTGCTGGCCTTCGTCGCGTTTTGCAATGTACTGAATCTTGCCTACACGACCGCAATGGGTGTGCACGCGGTATATGCGGATCCGTGGCCGACGGATATGCCGAGTTGGCTGGCGAACGATCGATGAACAACCGGAACGTTCAGCGCTTCGAGAACGTCGAGTATTACGTAGAAGACGACGTGGCCGTCGTCGCGATGGGCCACCCGCCGGTCAACGGGCTGGACCTCGGAGTTCGTCGCGGGCTCGTCGCTGCGTTCGAAGCGGCGCGGCACGATCCGGAAGTTCGAGCGATCGTGCTCAAAGGCTGCGGTCGTGGCTTCTCGGCAGGCGGCGACATCCGCGAATTCGGCACGGCCGCTGCGGCGGCAGCCCCCGCGTTATCGCTGCACGTTCATCCGGTGATCGAGGCGAGCGAGAAGCCGGTTGTCGCCGCTATTCACGGATTCGCCATTGGCGGTGGGCTGGAAACGGCGCTGGTCTGCCATTACCGGCTTGTCGCGGGCAATGCGCAGATCGGGCTGCCGGAGTGCAGGCTTGGTGTGATCCCTTTGTCCGGGACGCAGCGTTTGCCGCGTCTGCTGGGCCTCGCAGAATCGATCGAATTCATTCTTGGCGCGCAGATCGTGACCGCGAGTACGTTCTCCGGAACAGCACTATTCGACCGAATCGTCGAGGGCGATGAGCAGCACGTGTTGCGTCTGGCGATCGAACTGGCGCGAGAGAAAATCGGCAGCGCTGCGTTGCCATTGATAAGTCGGCTGCCATTGCCGGATCACGATCCGGTTCCCGTTATCGCTCAGGCGCGTGCACGTCTTGCCTGTGGCGATGCGATAGAGAGCAAGTGTCTGGATGCCATCGCTGCAGCCGCCGAGTCGACTGATTTCGAGGCGGGCCTGGCCGCCGCGCGTGCGATTTACGATCGACTCGCCGCGTCCGAAGAGGTGTCGCGGCAGCGAGATCGCTTTTTCAAGTCCCGCCAGGACAATCACGCGCGATAGGTGCCGACTGAACTGCCGTTACGTGGAAAGCTGCTTGCGCAGGTCGCCTTTACGCACTTTTCCCGATGGCGTGCGGGGTAGTTCTGCAACGATGCAAAGATGCTCGGGGGTCTTTTGCTTCGCCACACCCGCGGCGGCAAAGTGGGTCTGAACTGCGTTCAGGTCGAGTGCCGTGTGTTCGTGCAGGACGACTACGGCACAGACTCTTTCGCCGTACCGGGCGTCGGGTTGGGCCACGACGGCGACATCGCGCACTGCGGGATGAGCGGCAAGCACACGCTCCACTTCGAGCGACGAAATGTTTTCTCCACCGCGAATCACGATGTCCTTCTTTCGGTCAGTAATGGTCAGGCAGCCGCTTTCGTCGAGATGGCCAATATCGCCAGTCCGGAACCATTCGTCGAGAGTGAATGCCGCCGCATTGAGTGCCGGGTCGGTGTAGCCGACGAACAACTCCGGTCCCTTGATGAGAATCTCGCCGTCGTGTCCCGCAGGCAGGTCGCGATCCAACTCGTCGACAACGCGCACCTGAGAGCCGGGCTGAACGCGCCCGTCCGTGTTGGCTCGAATTTCAAAAGGCGAATCGGCCCAGCCAACGCTCACCGTCGAGTGTTCGGTCAACCCATAAGCGCGTGTTCCCTTAAATCCGGCACGATCGACGAGGGCGACGTGCTCGGGCGTGACGCCCGTGCCGCCCAGACCGTAAGACACGAGCGACGCCAGGCTGCGGCCGTCACGATGAGCGGCATCAAGGAGTCCTTGAAGATGGAACGGCGTGCCGCCCGAAAGGCGTACCTGGTGCTGTTCAATGAGTCGCGCGGCGAGTGAGGCGTCCCATCGATCCATGAACACCATCTCCGTGCCGGTGACGAAGGGGCGCAACAGAAAATTGAAGCCTGCGATATGCCCGGCAGGGAAGGGCGTGAGGTATGGCCCTGGCCCGTCGATGAACGGAATCTGCCACTCTGCGCCAACGGTTCGATGCGAGTGCTGTACGCCTTTGGGAGAAGCCGTCGTTCCCGAGGTGTACAGCAGCAGGCAGATGTCTTCCGACATGGGCGCATCCACAGAATGCCGATCGTGCGTTGTCGCCGCGAGTCGTTGCAGCGCATCGAACGTGATGCCATTCGCGGGCGCCCGATCGCCAACGACGATAACGCGCTCCAGATCGGGTGGGTCGCCCAGCGCGGCGACACGCTCCAGGTAGTCCGTGCCGCACCAGACGTCGGGTACGCAAAGAAATCGGGCGCGCGACTGCCGGAGGATGAAGCCGACTTCGGCTGGACCGTAGATGTGGACGATCGGTACGAGCACGGCGCCGATTTCGAGTGCAGCCAGATACAGAAGCGCAGTCTCGCGTTGCGTGGGGAGCTGTATCGCGATCACATCGCCTCGACGCAGGCCGATCGCTCGCAGCGCCTTGCCGATTTCTCTCGCGTCGTGCAGTAGGGACTGCGTGGTGCACGTATAGGCGCCGCCCTGGGTATGAAAATGGAGCGGCGTAGCGCCGTGCCGTTCGACGGCGCGCGCTATCAGCGCCGAGAGGGGCAACTCGCTCGACCAGGTTGCAGTTGTGTCGGGTTTCATGCCAGCAACGCCCGTAAGAGGCTGACCAGCGCAAGCGGCTGGTCTAGCATCATGTGATGGCCTGCGCGCGGCATCGTGATGGGTCCCTTCGCGCCGGGAATTGCCGCTACGATGTGGCGCGCGCGATCCGCTCTGACCACGCTGCTGCACTCGGCGTGAACGTAGCTGACGGGAACCGTGATGCGGGTCAGCAGGTCTTCCTCGCCTTCGACCGGCTGGAGATCCCGAAGCTTCGGGTCGAAGCGCCACACCCAGCCGTCGGCGGTTTGGCGAAGCGATGTCTGCGCGAGATGTTCGAGAAGCCACGGCCCGCAATCCTGCTCGGGGATGAGGCGAAACCGGCTGACGGCGGTTTGCCAGTCCGGATAGGGACGTGGAGGCGGGCGTCGTTCCACGGCAGGCAAGCTGTCACCGCGTAGCATGAAATACGAATCGAGCACGATGGCATGCGAGAGACGATCGGGAAAAGTCGCGCACGCCTGCAGGAGACGCGATCCGCCGAAGCTGTGGCCGACCGCGACGCACGGACCGGAGCCGATTGCATCCACGACGGCTACGAGGTCGCGCGCGAAAATGTCTGCGCTGTATTCCTGCCTGTAGCCGCTCTCACCCATGCCGCTGAAATCCAGAGCGAACACACGAAAGCGGTCGGTGAAGAACGGCGCAATGAAGTCCCACCAGTGCGTGTGCCCTAGAAATCCATGCGCGAAGACGAGCGGAGGTTTGCCTGTGTCTGCGGCGTTCCAGGAGACATAGTGCACTGCGGCCCCGCCGGCTTCGGTGAAGTGAGAGCGGCGTGGCTGGCTCATGGCGAGATCGAACCAGGAGGGGGCACAGACATTCATTGCGGCTTTTCCATTGCTCAAGGATTGTTTCGCACACCTGTCACGCAAGCGGGATGTGCTGTCGATTTGCGGCGATCCAGTCTGTCATCGAGGTCAGCTGGATGCCACGTTCGGAGAGCGAATCGATGTCGACGCGATACCCGACCGCGTTGATCCATTCCTGCGCGTTCACCCACCCCGGTGCGAGGCCCTTTGCTCGCGCTTCGTCCGGCGAGACGTGCGAAACGCGAATCTGTGTGCCAAGGACCTGACCGAGGCGAGATCCCACTTCAGACATCGTGAGCTTCTCCGAAGCCAGCGGCACAGTCTCGCCATGCCAGCGTTGCGCGTCGTTGAGCGCGCTGGCTGCGAGCGCACCCACGTCGTCGGCGGCGATCCAGTCGAGCCGGGAGGCGGGCAGCAACGCGCTGAGCAGCAAGCCCTCGCGCAGGTGCGGGAACATCGTGCCCGCTTTCGGCTCAGCAAGATTGTCCATCATGAATGCCGGTTGCAAGACCGTCCATGATTCGAAGCCTGCAGAGCGAACGGCCTCTTCGACGTCCCACTTGTCCGTCCAGTATTTTTGATTCCAGCGCTTCTCGTGCCAGTCTGGAAACGTCAAATGATTGCCTGCCTGCGCCACGGAGGTATGAACGAATTGCGGGACGCCCGCGTTGCGCGCTGCGTTGATGAGCGCGAAACCCTGGCGACGCTCCCTGTCGCTGCGATCGAAATCGGGGAGGAGAACGGAAAAGACGGAGCGGACGCCCTCCATCGCTTTGTCGAGCGACTCGCGGTCGTCCAGATCCCCCCTTAGGCCCTGCGCATTCATTTCGATGAGTGCCCGGGCAGCAGGCGAATCTGGATCTCGCGTCAGGAAGCGCACTGTACGCCCAGCCGCAAGGAGGCGACGAGCGGTGGCCCCCCCTTGCGCGCCAGTAGCGCCGATGACGAGTATCACGTCGGATGAATCGGCCATGATTTTTCCGGTGGTCGAACTACAGAGAAATGCCAGCCGTGTCGTGGCCGGGCGCATAGCACGCGAAGTCACTAGCCAGGCGACAGGTCATCCCAGAATGGCCTGGAATTGTGCCGTTATTCTAATATTAGCACGACGTTCAGAAAAATACGTTGGGTGAATGCCCGGGCTGAAGGACGCGAAGCGGAAAGACGAAGCGTCGTCTTTCCGCTGTGATGGACGATCAATGCTGCGGCCGCAGCGTTTGAACGAGGCCGCCTTCATGGGCGACGATCACTTCGCAGCCCGGCTGATAAACGTCGGCAATCTCGTCGCCGCGCACGCGGTTGCCCTGGAAACCGCGCAAATAGCTCGTTTCGTCGAGCCGCAAGACATGCTCGCCATCCGCGTCGCGCACAACGATCTGGTCAGGCGCGATAGACGTCAGCGTGCCCACATAGGGCAGCCGCGGTGCGAACGGGAAACTGCCGCCTTGCGGCAGGATCCGCGTGTCGAGCGATAGGCGGAAGCGGTCGGAATGATTGCTGAGCCCGGAATGCGGCGTGCGCCGGCTCATCAACAGCACGTCGCCCAGGCGGTAGTTCGTGCGGCGCCATGCGTCCTCGGGCACGCTCGCGAGATCGATGGGAATGATCTTGTCGCCGTCCTTCTTATGGAGGCACGGAAGCTTGTGCAGCCCTTCCGCAACGGCCAGCCCACCGACCTGCGCATCGATATCGCTGAGTGGAATCCAGCAAATGATGAAGTCGAGGCGGTCGCTGTAGATCGCATCTTCGTGAATGAAGTCGAAGCGTGTGCGGCTTTTGTCGATGGCGGGCGGCGAAGTGCGGTATTCGGTAAACGGCACCCAATAAAGCGGTACGTCGAAGAGCCGCTGGAAGAATGCGCGCGTTGCGGGATCTTCCATCACGGTTCGCGCGGCGCGCTGCTCATTCATTTCCTTCACGGGAAAGAAGCTGAAATTTTCGCGCTCCTTGCCGGTCCATCGCACGTCCCGATCGTTACGGTCTACGAAACCGTTGCGATCGAGGTGGTCAACGAGCAGCGCGCGCATGCGTTCGAGCGGCTCGTGGTCCAGTACGTCGCGGAAGAACAGGTAGCCGTCTTCGTCCCAGCGTTTTTGCAGCGCGGCGTGATCGCCTAGCAGATCGTTCGAAACGTTGAACTCGCGCATCGTCGGCACGATATCCACGATTGGTGTGCTCACAAATTGTCTCCTCTGGTCGCAGGGGCGCTTTGCCGACGTCTCACAGCAATCCGCGTTCTTCCGAAGTGCGGGTGGTAGTGTCGATACCCAGTTCCCGCAGCGTCTCGAGTACGGCCGTGGTGGCGGAGGCGACAGCCGGGAAGCCTGCATACGGCAGCGCCTGGATTAGCACGCCTTCCAGTTCGCGTGCGCTCAGACCGTTGCGTACTGCAATGCGGACGTGGTTTTTCAGTTCGAGCGTCTGGCGGTTGGCAATCAGGATGCCGAGCGTCACGAGGCTGCGCTGTTTGCGCTCAAGCTTGTCGTCGCCCCATACGTCCGCGAATGCGTAATTGACGGCAAGGCGTGAAATATCGGCGCCGAAGCCGTTGGACTCGCTTGCGGCCCGCAGGCCGGCTGCCTTTTCCTCACCCATGATTTCGCCGAATACCTTTAAACCATAGGCGTGTTTCTCTTCCAGGCTCTTCATTTGCGTCTCCTGTTTTACCGCAGCGGCGCGGCTATGGGTGGCGGGTAGCGGCTCCGCTCTTCCCGCCATTCTTTTTGCTGACAATGGTGACGATGATGCGTGCTAAGATCGCCGCGAAAGAGGATCAAATTCTGCATATAAGGGGATCGAAATTCGCAGGCCCGCCACGCCGACTGAGCCAGTGAAAGACGTTGCCGCGCTCGTGCTGCCGGGCACCTATCTGTCGAGCGTAGGCGCGCTGGTGGATGGGTTCGCGCTCATTGCGCGACATGTATTTACGCAGTTCGCGCCGCCATACCGCCACACGATGAAGACGCAGGTGCGCCTGTTGAGCGCCACCGCGGGCGGTCTGGAGTTCGCCGGCGGCCGGAAGATGGATAGTGACGGCGACTTGCTGGGCGACGCCGAGTACAGCATCGTCTACGTCCCGGCCTTTGCGGTGGCCAGCGAAGAGGCGCTCGTTACGCTGCTCGAACACGCACAGCCGGTGACGGAGTGGCTGCGTTGGCAACGTTCCCGGGGCGCGGTACTGGCCGCAAGCGGCACAGGGGTATTGCTGCTCGCTCAGGCAGGCCTTCTCGACGGTGGCCCTGCGGCTGTCCCGCGCGTGCTCAGGGGCTTGCTGCGCTCGCGCTATCCCAAGGTGCGCGTAGACACAGGCGCCACGATCGCGGAGCACGCAGGTGCACACACCTGCAGCGTGCCGGCAAGCGAATGGCAACTCGTGGCGCGCCTCGTCGATCGTGCGATTTCATCGCATACCGCTCAATGGCTCGCCTCGACGACAGGCACGGATGGCGAGCGCGAGGAAGGCCGCCTGTCGAGCGACGATCCGCTCGTAAGCAGCGCGCAGTTCTGGCTCGCGCAGCGTTTCGCCCAGGACTTCAGGATCAGCGAACTGGCGGACGTGCTGGCCGTCAGTCACGCTACGTTGCTGCGCCGCTTCACACGAAGCCTCGGCATGACGCCGCGGGCTTATGCAAGCTCATTGCGAATCGAGGCAGCAAAGCGCATGCTGCGCAACACTCAGGTCTCAATCGAGCAGATCGCCGTCATGGTGGGCTATTCAGATGTGCGCGCGTTTCGCAACATCTTCCACAAAAACGTTGCGATGAGTCCTTCCGCGTATCGACGGCGCGGTGCCGGCCACGAATGAAGAATGAAGCTGCCCGGCATTCAGGCGGCAAAGGTGTCGAGTTCCGCTTTGCCGGTATCGGTCGAACGAAACCGTTCGAGCAGGTAATCCACAAAAACCCTGACTTTCGCGGGCAGATACTGGCGGTGGGGGTAGTGCACGTAAATGCGCGGCCCCGTGCCATCAGCCTCGTCGCCGCGCACCCGGTATTCGGGAAGCACGATCTTGAGTGCCCCGCTACGCAGATACGGTAGCACCACGGGCACGGAAGACGGCGTGATCCCTGCGCCACTGAGCGCTGCGACGAGGCTGGTGTCCGGCTGGCCTGCCACGGTTAGACGCCCGCGGGGATGGTGGACGAATGTCCTGTCCTTCCGGGCGCCGCGCTTTCGCGTACTTCCTGGCATGCGTTCGAGATGAAGCGCGGCGAGTCCGAACGGCATACGGATGCCGACGAATTCGTGTTCCGCCAGTTCCTCCGGTGTTTGAGGAACGCTCTTGCGTTCCAGATAGCCCGGGCTCGCGACCAGTACGATGGGGTAGTCGCACAGCGGACGGCAGACATGATTAGTTCCGCGTCCCCGCGCGTGCTGAATACTGACGTCGACGCCGTCGTTGACGAGGCTTGGCGCAATTTCGTCATAGCTGATATCGATTTCGACGAGCGGATAGCGTTGCAGAAATTCCGCGATCACCGGAGTCAGGCAATGCCTCCCGAACGTCGGCGTGACGGATACCTTGATCATGCCCTCCGGATGCTCGGGACTGCGCCGCACATCGGCGACGGCTTCGTCGAGCTGATTCAACAACGGCGCCACCCGTTGATAGAACTGCCGCCCCTCGCTCGTGAGGCTCAACTTGCGTGTGGTCCGGTTGAAAAGGCGCACGCCGAGTTCACGCTCCAGCGCCGCGATACTCTTGCTGATGGCAGGCGGCGTGACCTGTAGCCGGGTTGCCGCCGCGATGAAGCTGCCGCAACGGACGGCCTGAACGAAAGGCTGCAGATTCCGGATTTCTGGCATCGTCGATTAATGAAAAAAAGTCACTCTAAATGTTCCGTTTAGTAAGCAGTGTAGAGCATGAGCCGACGCTAGAATCGAATTTATCAGAGGCGGCCCGCGCTGCGCGCGCCAGGCCGACCACGAAAATGCTCAGGAGACGACACGACTGACCTCGACGGCGCGTGACCGGCGCCGGTTCCTGCACGCGTCTCCTGCCTGTAGCAGTCAAACGCACAATGGAACGGCACATGGCACTTTCCCAATCGCACCGGCGCCCGCTCGACGTCCCCGGGCGCCTCTATATCGGCGGTGCATTCGTCGAAGCTGACGGCGCAGCCAGCGTCGAACATGTCAACCCTTCAACAGGGCGGCCTCAAGCCGTCGTGCCCCTCGGCAGCGTGAGCGATATCGACCGCGCCGTGAGGGCTGCCAGGGTGGCGCAACGCGTGTGGATGGAGATGGGGCCGCGCGCGCGGGCGCGAAGCTTTCGGCGCCTCGAGGATGCCGGACCAACGAACCGTCTTGCAGTTCGTATTCACGCTTCGAAATGTTCTCTTGCCCCATGCCTCTTCCAGTTCATCCGGGCGGCCCGTTTTATTCATAATTTAGAACGATATTCAAAAACGTATGTTTAATGCAGGTCTACGTCAAGTCCGCATGCACCCGATACCACCTGCGTTCAACAATGTGACCAGGGTTCATCCGCAGTGCACCGCAATAGGACAAAGGCGATATGCTGGCGGCACCCTCGATATCGAAGTCATATCAAGCCATGGAATTGCGGCATCTCAGGCACTTTGTAGCGGTTGCGGAGACCCAGCACTTCGGGCGTGCGGCTGCACGCCTTGGCATGGCTCAGCCGCCGCTCAGCCAGTCGATCATGCGGCTGGAGGAACAGCTTGGCATCAAGCTGCTCGAACGCACGCCGCGCGGTGTGACCCTCACGCCCGCGGGATCCGCCTTGCTCGCGGAAGCCAAGCCGCTCATCGCGCAGGCGGAATTGGCCGAGCGGCGGGTGCGTCAGGCAGCCGATGAACTGGCGAGCTTGAGCGTGGCGTTCGTGCCGATGTGCGCCCTACGCATCATGCCGCTGGCCATTCAGGGGCTGCGCAAGCAATGGCCGGGTGTCGATGTCCGGTTGATCGAGCGTGGTAGTGCCCTGACTGTCGCGAGCGTGAAAAACGGCAGCATCGACCTGGGCGTGGTCGTAACCAGCGCGGCGGACGTCTCGGGTCTGGAAAGCGTGGTGATCGAGCGCCTGCGCGTGGTGGCTGCGGTTCCCGCTAAATGGCCGGTCGCGACGCAGCGTTCGATTCGCATCGCGGATCTCGCTCGATATTCCCTCATCATGTTCCCTCAGCAGATGTCGCAACCGCTGTTCGCCGCGTTCGAAGCAGCACGGCGCGAGGAGGGCTTGTCGCCGCGAGTGACCCAGCAGGCTCGCCACCCCTATACGATGCTCAACCTCGTCGCTCACGAGCTGGGTGTCGGTTTGATGCTGGACTCGGCGCGATACTTGCCTGTGGAAGGCGTTGCTTACGTCGATATAGAAGATGTCCCGGCATCTGGCGAAACGGAAGTGTCACTGGTGTGGGCGGATAGACCCCACAAGCCCTGGCACCGCTCGATGCTCGACATCATGCGCGAAATCGCGTCGCCGCCCCCGGCGTGACACTCACAGCAGCACCGTTGCACCGATTCGTTCTCGCTGCTCCTTGCGTCATTCGTTTCGTCGTTCACCTTGACACCCCAAGACGGGGTGTTTATGTTTACGAATGACGTTCACAAAACAACCCGCTCGCATGGCGAGCCAAAGGAGGAGCAGTGAGCACGAATGTGGCGAGTCTTTTCAGTCTCGATCAGAAAGTAGCGGTGGTGACAGGGGCAGGTTCGGGTATCGGCCGCGAGACGGCGCTGTTGCTGGCGTCGGCCGGCGCCGCTGTGGTCGCGGCGGACCTGAACGAGGAAGCGGCGCAGGAAACGGTCAAACAAATCGAAAGCGCTTCAGGTAAGGCGATCGCCGTCAAGGTGGACATCGGCAATGAATCTTCGATTCTTGCGATGTACGAAACCGTTCAGGCAAAGCTCGGGCGTCTCGACATTCTCGTCAACAATGCGGGTATCTATCCGAAGACGCAATTCGTCGAAACGTCGGCCGAGAAGTGGGACAAGGTTCTCGGCGTGAACCTGCGCGGCACCTTCCTCTGCATGCGCGAAGCGATCAAGCGCATGCAAGCGGCCAAGCGCGGCGGTTCCATCATCAATATCTCGTCGGTGGCTTCGCTGCAGCCCGTAATCTTCGACAACGGCGATTACGGCGCATCGAAGGCGGGTGTCAACAATCTCACCAAAGTGGCTGCTCTCGAATTTGCAGCAGACGCAATTCGTGTGAACGCAGTGTTGCCCGGCGGCGTGGCGACCGAGGGCGCAGCTGCATCGACCAAGGTCCATCAGGCAAGCGGCCCGATTACGCAGCCCGGCCGTATGCCCCTGGGCCGCATTGGCGTCGCCTCCGATATCGCGCGCGCCGTGCTGTTCTTTGCCTCGCCGGCATCGGACTATGTCACCGGCCAGCTCCTGGCTGTCGACGGCGGTTTCCAGGTTTCCTGATCGCCCCTCGGCGGCCCGTTTTTCGCGTTGCGAAGCCGCATCGGCGATGCGGCCTGGGCTGCCTTTTGCTTTGCCCAAATTGCATACGATCCGTTGCGCACAATTGACCGTGTGCGTAGCTTGCGCTCGCGCATACGCTGCACGCTACGCCCTGGCGGCTGGTGAAAACACCGACACAGTTAATTGAACGAGTTGTTGCATAACGGAACTTCGTCACCTACGATGTCGACATAGAGGCGCCACGAATGCGCCCGCGTGGCACAAGCCTGATCGGAGACATGCGATGTACCTGCTCGACAGCGATTTACGTGGCCCTCTCGCGGACTACACGTTCCACCATCGGCGCCAGCCTGCTGGCAGCCATCCTCCCTCGTCGGACGAATCGGATCGCGCAAAACAATCGAATTGGGCGGCGCGTGCGCTGGGTGCGATGGCGCACCGTATCTTCGGCAAGCTGCGCATGGAGGGGGCGGCACGATGAAAACGATGCCTGGCGAGCGCGCTCGAGAAGCGCGCAGGGTATGGCTCCCGCTTATCCTCTTGTCGATTTCGGCAGCGGCGATCTGGCTGCTGCAACGCGACTTGCGCATGGAAGAGTTGGGCCGTTCGGCGCTGTTCGACGTTGTGATGACGATTGCCGTGCTCGGTGCAACGGCATTCGCGGGCCTCGTTGGGTGTGCGATTGCGAGTCGCGCGCAGGAAGAGGAAACCGATTTGTCGACAGGTGAAGGGTATTGCTTCATTGGCGCGGTGATCGGCGCGGTGGTCTTTTTCGTCGCTATGACATACTAACGGTAGAAACCATGAACGAAGTGCTGAGCGCACGCTTGGAAGCGCTGTTGGACAAACAGGCCATACTCGAATGCGTGCACCGCTATTGCCGCGGGGTCGACCGCATGGACCGTGAGTTGACGCTGTCAGCGTACCATCCGGATGGGATCGATGACCACGGCGCATTCGTTGGTAATGCAAAGGAATTCGTAGATTGGGCCTTTGCGTACCATGCCGAGCATCAGCTCTCGCACCACCACATGGTCTTCAATCACAGTGTCGAACTGCAGGGCGACGAGGCGCACGGGGAAACGTACTGGCTTTTCTTCGGCGAGAATCGCGTCAAGCCGGACACGCTTGCGGTGGGGCGCTATGTCGACCGCTTCGAAAAGCGCAATGGCGTGTGGGCGATTGCCGCCCGCGTCTGCATCTCGGAGGCGATCAACGAGCTCACGCCTGCCGTAGTGCCTGCTGCCTGGCGCGAAGTCTTGATGAGCAATGGCGTGAGTTCGAGAAATCGCGAAGACGTTTCTTACGAGCGGCCTCTCACGACACGTCAGTCCAGCGAGGTTTAGGGGCTTGCGTAAGCGTCGCGCGAAGCTCGTCACGAATAACCAGCATCTCATGCAAGCCAACGTCGGCGTGGAGCCGACGTTGGCTTTTTAGCTATTGGGCAGCGGCATGATCGTGCTGTGGCCTACGATCGACAGAAACTCACGGCGCGTTGAGGGATCGTCGCGAAACGCACCCAGCATCCGGCTCGTCACCAGCGAAGCGCCGGGTTTATGCACGCCGCGCGTGCTCATGCACTGATGCGCGGCTTCGAGGATCACGGCAACTCCCTTGGGCTGTAACACCGTGTTCAACGCATCGGCGATTTGAACGGTCATCTTCTCCTGAATCTGCAGACGCTTGGCATACACGTCGACGAGGCGAGCAAGCTTGGAGATGCCGACCACACGATGCTCGGGCAGGTAAGCAACGTGTGCGCGCCCGATAATGGGCACCATATGGTGCTCGCAATAGCTTTCGAAGCGGATGTCTTTTAGCACCACCATCTCGTCGTAGCCATCCACTTCGGAGAACGTCGTAGCAAGAATCTGCATCGGATCGGATTCGTATCCGCAGAAGAACTCGCGATACGCGCGCGCGACGCGTGCGGGTGTTTGAGTGAGACCTTCTCTTTGGGGGTCGTCGCCCGCCCATCGGATAAGCGTTCGCACGGCTTCTTCCGCCTGATCGCGCGTCGGGCGAACCGACGCTACCTCAGTGCCAATTTCTTTGTCTCGCGTGTTCATCAACTCTCCTGATCATTCATGCCTCGTGCAATCCGACGCGCGTGCGCGTGTGCTGCGCACCCGTATCGGCAACGTGAATAAAGTGTATATAATTGTACGGTGTTCGTAAATACAAACGCGTGTACCTCGCTCGACGTGCCGCGCGCTGCAGAAGCAGGTTGCACTTACATCACAGGATCAGTACATGAAAACGCGCATTACAGAGTTGCTTGGGATTCGATATCCCATCGTTCAAGGCGGCATGATGTGGGTGGGCCGCGCGGAACTGGCCGCTGCCGTCTCGAACGCCGGTGCGCTCGGCACCATCACCGCGCTCACGCAACCCACGCCGGAGGCGCTGAGCAACGAGATTGGCCGCGTTCGATCGATGACGGACCAGCCGTTCGCGGTGAACCTGACGATTCTGCCGACGATCAAACCGGTTCCGTACGATGAGTACGTGCAAGCGATCGTGGAGAACGGCGTGAAGGTGGTCGAGACGGCGGGGCGTAATCCCGAGCCGCACATGCCGGCGTTCAAGGCTGCAGGAATCAAGGTCATCCACAAATGCACCTCCGTGCGGCACGCGCTGAAAGCAGAGGCATTGGGGTGTGACGCCGTGAGCGTGGACGGCTTCGAATGTGCCGGCCACCCAGGCGAAGACGACGTGCCCAACCTCATTCTGTTGCCCGCGGCCGCCGCGAAGCTGCGTATACCGATGCTGGCATCGGGCGGTATTGCCGACGCGCGCGGCATGGTCGCCGCACTCGCGCTCGGTGCGGACGGCATCAACATGGGCACGCGATTCATGGCCACGCAGGAAGCGCCGATTCATGAGAACGTCAAGCGCAGGCTGGTCGAGAACGACGAGCGCAACACGGCGCTGATTTTCCGCACGCTGAAGAACACCTCGCGCATTTTCAGAAATTCAGTTGCGGAGAAGGTGCTGGAACTCGAATACAAGGAAGGCGCGACGTTCGCGGATCTCAAACCACTCGTGAGTGGCGAGCGCGGAAAGCGCATGTACGAAACGGGGGATACGGAAGATGGAACGTTCCCTGCCGGTCTCGCGATCGGGCTGATCGAGGATATTCCCACCTGCGCGGAACTCGTGAGCCGGATGGTTGCTGAGGCGCGCGCACTCATTCACGGCCGGCTGGCAGCATTTGCAGAAGATAACTGAGCGTGCGCTAAGGCGCCTTTCGAATCGTCTGCCCGTGCCCGGATTGAAAACGGGCGCGCGCAGGCAGTTTGCATTCAGCAACGCGGGGCTCGTTCGTCTAACCGTTCGAGATGAGCAAGCAGCGAGCGGGCCGCGGCTGGCCAGAGCTTTGCCGGTACGTCGTCGTAAGCATGGCGTAGCCAGTCATCGATCGAGCCGTTCGGCAGTGTCTTCACTGCCTGCGCGATCTTTGCTTCCCGCGCCATGCGGTGCGCCTTGAGGCGCGCGATCTGCTCACGCGCGCGGTCGAGCACGTAGCCGTGTGCAGGCAGAATGAAGTCGATTTCATGTTCGGCGCAGATCGCGTCCAGCCGGTCCAGCGACGCGAGGTACGCAGTCATGTTGCCGTCGGGCGGATCGATGATGGTCGTGCTTCCATTCAGGATGTGGTCTCCGCTGAATAGCAATCCGTCCTCGACGAGGACGAGGCACACGTGGTTGCTCGCGTGCCCCGGTGTCGGAACGACAAGCAATCGATGTGTCTCGCCGTCACAGGCAAGCGCGAGCCATTCACCGTCGCGCAGTTCGCGGTCCGGGACGAAATGGCTACTCGCCCTCGCAAAGGACCCGGACGGCAGGCCGAGGATCGCTGGCTTGTTCGCGCACATGGCTTGCAGTGGCCGCGCGCCGGGCGCGTGGTCCGCGTGCGAGTGCGTGCAGACGATCATACGGATGTCGCCACCCGTTGCGGCGAGAATGCGCTGGAGGTGCGCCCGATCGTCAGGCCCCGGATCGATCACGATGAAGCCGGTTGCCGCTGTGCCAACGATATAGCTATTCGTGCCGGGTCCCGTCATCATGCCGCCGTTCGCGACGGTCAGCCGCATCACGTTTTTCAGCAGCGGGACGGCCTCGGTTGATCGCCAGTCGAGCGCGTGAAGTACCTGGCCATCAGGGCACACGAGGCGAAGCTCCCCGTACGGCGCGTCGCCTTCCATGCAACGCACGACGTTGCCGGCTTTCAGGCCACCGCGCGGACAACTGCTCCACAGCGGTTTTTCACCGGCGCATGCCGCAAGCAACGCTTCGACCGAGTCGAACGAACGAAGGCGTTCGAGCGTGCGCACGGTTGGGAAGATCATGGCGAAGTCGCCCGCAGCGTGGCGCGCGAGGGCGTCGGAGGGATTGACCCACACCGGTTCGAATTGCTCGGCGCCATCCGCGACAGCGGTTTGTCCGGCAGGCATGCGCGCCACGAAAAACTGCACGTCGAAGCGCCGAGGCAGGTCGCGGTCGGTGATCCAATGCGCAAGCGGATAAATGCAGTCGGCGGCGAGCGTGAGGCTTCGCTGCGCGCAATGTTCCCCGATCGCCGCGCTTCGGTCGAGCGTCGCCATATCGCTGTCGTCGACGAACGCGCCATCGCTTCGCCGCGCGAGCAACACGCCTAGCTCCTCGAATGTCTCGCGTATGGCGGCCACAGCCTGAACTGCCTGCGCTTCGTCTTGCGTGCCGCGTCGTGACGCGCACGCGGCGATGCGTGCATCGGACGGATCGATGGCGCCACCAGGGAAGACAAAGGCGCCCGGTGCGAAGCTCGCTTGCGCCGAGCGCCGCGTCATCAGCACTTCAATGGCCGGCGCACCTTTGTATTGAGCGTTGCGCAGCAACAGCATCGTTGCCGCCGGGCGCGGTGAAACGGGTTGGCGCTGCGCGTGGAGCAGCTGTTCGGGGCGTACCACGTCACTCCCTCTGATTCAATGAATAGCCGCTTGCGTGTAGCGCTAAATGCGTTCGAAGACTGCTGCGATGCCCTGGCCGCCGCCGATGCACATCGTGACGAGCGCATAGCGGCCGCCGCAACGGTGCAGCTCGTGAATCGCTTTCACCGCAATGACGGCGCCGGTCGCGCCGATCGGATGGCCGAGCGAGATGCCCGAGCCGTTTGGATTGACCCGGGCGCTGTCGAATTCCAGCTCCTTCGCGACGGCGCAAGCCTGCGCGGCGAATGCTTCGTTCGCTTCGATCACGTCGAGATCCGCCACGGTCAAGCCCGCGCGTTGCAATGCCTTGCGTGTTGCAGGCACCGGGCCAATGCCCATGTATTGAGGATCGACGCCTGCGTGAGCCCAGGACACGAGCCGCGCGAGTGGACGAAGGCCGCGTTGCTCGGCAGCGCGGCGCGCCATCAGCAGGACTCCCGCAGCGCCGTCGTTGAGGCCGGACGCGTTGCCGGGCGTCACGGTGCCGTCCTTCTGGAATGCGGGACGCAATTTGGCGAGATCCGCGGCGGTCGTGCCGGGCCGTACATGCTCATCCGTATCGAACACGCTGTCGCCCTTTTTCGTGCGGAGTGCTACAGGCACGATTTGCTCGCGGAAGTGGCCATCATGTATGGCTCGTGCGGCGCGCCGGTGCGACTCGACGGCGAGCTGGTCCTGGTCGTCGCGCGAAACGCCGTACTTCTTCGCGACGTTCTCCGCCGTCACGCCCATATGGCAAGCGCTGAACGGGTCCGTCAACGCGCCGGCCATCATGTCGATCAGGCGGATGTCGCCCATGCGTGAGCCCCAACGCGCGCTAGTGGCAACGTACGCTGCGCGCGACATGCTTTCCGCGCCTGCGCCGATGGCGATTTCGGTCTCGCCGAGCGCGATGGCCTGGGCGGCGGAAATGATGGCCTGGAGGCCGGAGCCGCACAGCCTGTTGAGTGTCAGCGCCGGGGCGTCCGCACTCACGCCGCCCTCGAGCGCCGCCACTCGCGCGAGGTACATGTCGCGAGGCTCCGTATGGATCACATTGCCGAACACCACGTGGCCGACATCGTCGCCCGGCAGATTCGTGCGGTCGAGCAGCGCGCGAACGACCGTCGCGCCAAGTTGCGTAGGCGGAACGCTCGCCAGGGCACCACCAAAATCTCCAATCGCCGTGCGAACGGCAGCGGTGACGACAACCTCATCCGACATGATGGCTCCTTGATCCGGCGCTCGGCTACGACCTGCGCATCGCGTTTAACAATATGAATGACATTCATAAAGTAGCGCATTTCTTGTTCCATGTCCACGTTATTGTGCAGTGCGCAAGGATGCAATCGAGCCGCGCATTTCGACGCGTATTCGCGTCAGATGCGAGTTGCGCATCTGACCTTCCTTGCGGGTGACAACCGGATAGACGTCCGTTCGATTTCGCGTTATGCTGGTTCAACATGATGATCAACGTTCAATTATTGGTTGCTATGGAGCTGCAAGAATTGCGTCTGCTGGAAGATGATGCGAACGCTCTCAGGACATGGCCTGCCAGATAACAACAGGACGATTCAGATGGATGCAGGTACGGCTTCGCACGATGCCCTCATGGATGTACCGTTTCGCCCGATTCGCCTTGGCAGCATGGAAGCGATTGTCGAGCGCAGACCCGATGGCAGCGTGGTGTACGCACTGAAGGAACCGCTCGAACCGTATCCCGTCCGCTTGACGGAGCGGCTCGAACACTGGGCGAGTGTTACGCCCGAGCGCGCGCTGCTCGCGCGCCGCACGCCGGACGGCAAGTCCTGGGAGTCCCTCACCTATAAGCAGGCGTTCGACGGTGCGCGTGCGCTGGGGCAGGCGCTGCTCGATCGCGGTTTGTCCCAGTCGCGTCCGTTGATGATTCTTTCGGATCGAAGCTTCGAGCATGCGCTCTTTGCGCTTGCCGCATTGCACGTCGGCATTCCCTATATTCCGGTCACGCCCGCGTACTCGCTTTTATCGCAGGACTTTTCGAAGCTCAAGCAACTGGCGGCCGTGTGCACACCTGGGCTCGTGTTCGCGGACGACGGCGCGCAGTATGGCCGCGCATTGCGCGAGGTATTCGGTGACGTGGAGTGCGTCGTCGTTGGCCCGTTGCCGGAGGGCCGGGCCGGTTCGCGTGTCGCGGAGTGGCTGAAGACGCCGGTTACCGCCGATGTCGAAAAGGCGTTCAACGCAGTGGGCCCGGACACGGTGGGCAAGATCATGTTCACTTCGGGTACGACGGGCGCACCGAAGGGGGTGATCTATCCGCAGCGCATGTTGTGCAGCAATCGCCAGCAGGTCGCGCAGGTGTTCGCGTTTCTTCAGGACGGGCCGCCGGATCTCGTTGACTGGCTGCCGTGGCATCACACCTTCGGCGGCACGCATAACTTCGGCATGGTGCTGTACGGCGGGGGCACGTACTACCTGGACCCCGGCAAGCCAACGCCGGAGGAAATCGGCCCGACTGTGCAGGCGTTGCGTGAAATCGCGCCGGTGGTCTACCTCAATACGCCCCAAGGGTTGGCCTCGCTCATTCCGCATCTTCAGGCCGACAAGGCATTGCGCGAGAAATTCTTCAGCAAGCTCGCGCTGATCTACTACGGCGGCGCAAGTCTGCCGGAGTACATCTGGGCCGAACTCGACGAACTCGCCGTACGCACGATAGGCCAGCGCGTGCTCATCATGTCGGGCATCGGGGGCACGGAAGCGGGTCCCACGCCGATGTCGGCAGCCTGGGATCCGCGGCGCGAGGCGATCGCGGGATTGCCCGTGCCCGGCGTCAAAGTGAAGGTGGCGCCGGTTGGCGCAAAGCTGGAAATCCGCTTCCTTGGCGACTGTGTCACGCCCGGGTACTGGAAAGATCCCGAGCGCACCGCCGCCTCGTTCGACGAGGAGGGCTATTTCCGCTCCGGTGACGCCGCAACGTTCATCGACCCGCAGCGTATCGAGCTCGGCCTGCGCTTCGATGGCCGCATTGCGGAAAATTTCAAACTGTCCACCGGCACGTGGGTCAACGTCGCCGAGTTGCGTCTGCATGCGTTGAACATTTTCGGCCCGTATGCGCGCGACATTGTCATTGCGGGGCACGACCGCGATTACCTGACTGCGCTCGTATTCCCCGACGTCGAAGCGTGCCGTGCGCTGTGCGACGACCTTCACGAGCTCACGCCGAGCGTCGATCAGATCGTCAACAGCCGTGGTGTGCTGGCGTTCTTCCAGAAGGGCATCGACAAACTCGCTGCGCGACCCGGCGGCAGTTCTGCCCGTATCGCGCGCATTGTGCTCGAAAGCGAGCAGCCCACGCTCGACAGCGGTGAATTGAGCGCGAAGAGCGCGATTAGCCAGCGCAACGTGCTCGAGCGGCGTCGCGGCGTCGTAGAGGAGCTTTATCGCATGCCGCCCACGCCGCGCACGCTGGTCGGCAATGCCGGCGCTGCCGAAGCAGATCCTGTTCAACGTATCGAAAACGCTGGAAGCTAAAGAATATGGACTTTCGCGTAGACCCCGCCGACATTGCGTTCCGCGAAGAAGTGCGGGCTTTTCTCAAAGCGCACCTGCCGGCGGATATGGCGTTTCGCGGCCAGCAGGGCTTCCTCGCAGGCGACGACGATTCGCAGCGCTGGACCCGCATTCTGCATGAAACACGCGGATGGTCGGTGCCGCATTGGCCCGTCGCCGATGGCGGCACGGGCTGGACCGCGATGCAGCGCTACATCTTCGAGGAAGAGTGCTATCTGGCGGGCGCTCCAACGCAGAATCAGGCGGGTGTATCGCTCGTCGGACCCGTGATTTGCGAGTTCGGAAACGAAGAGCAGAAGCGCCGCTTTCTTCCACCGATTCAGCGCGGCGAAGTGTTCTGGGTGCAGGGCTTTTCGGAGCCGGGTTCGGGCTCCGATCTCGCGTCGCTGCGCACGACGGCGGTTCGCGATGGAGACCACTACATCGTCAACGGACAAAAGATCTGGACGAGCTTTGGCGCCTATGGCCAATGGAACTTCGTGCTGGTACGAACGGACAGCGAAGCGAAGCCGCAGAAGGGCATTTCATTCCTCCTGCTCGACATGGCGACGCCGGGTGTCACAGTGCGGCCCATCGGGTCGCTCGACGGTTGTCATCACCTGGCCGAAGTGTTTTACGACAACGTGCGCGTGCCCGCCGAAAACCTGATCGGCGAAGTGAACAAAGGCTGGGGATATACGAAGTTTCTGCTCTTTAACGAACGTGCGTTCCTCGGCGCCGAAGCACCGGCGCTCAAGCGTTATCTGCGCAAGATCCGGCACTACGCGTCGCGCGAGCGCGTGGCGGGCAGGCCATTGATCCAGGACCCCACGTTTGCCTCGCGTCTCGCGCAGCATGAACTGGAGGTTCGGGCGATCGATATGGCGGTGCAGAAGATTCTGCATCAAGGGATCGACGAGCGTAGCGGCGGCATGGCAATCGGGTCCATGCTCAAGGTGCGAGGCTCGGAACTTCACCAGAAGCTCACGGAGATGTTGCTGGAGGTGATTGGCGACTACGGCGCCGTGTTCTACCCCGATCCGAACGAGGAACATGCACTGCGCGACGCGTCGTTTATCGGGCCCGAATACGCGCCGGGCCTCGCCGCCGAGGTCTTCTACCGGCGCGCGTGCACGATCTACGGCGGCACGGCCGAAATCCAGCGCAACATCATCGCGAAGGCGATGTTCGATCTGTGACGCCTGCGTCGATCCAGGAACAGCCGTCGATCCCCGTTACGGGTGATCGCATCAATTGCCGGTAGATAGAGGGTGCAGCATGGACTTCGAGTTGAGCGACGAACAGCGGATGCTGCAGGAAAGCGCGCAGCGCTTCGTGCAAAAGAGCTATACGTTCGAACATCGCAGCAATCTGGCATCGCAACGCGGCGGTTTCTCGCGTGAGACATGGCGCGTGCTCGCAGAAATGGGCTGGCTTGGCATCGCGGTGCCGGAGGAAATGGGCGGGCTCGGTTTCTCGCCGGTGGAGAGCGCCATCGTGGCCGAGCAGATCGGGCGCGCACTCGTGCTCGAACCCTACGTGATGTGTGGCGTGTTTCCGGCCTCGCTCGTCACGCGCTGCGGGCGCGAAGGACAGCGCGAAACCATGCTCGGGGAAATCGTCTCCGGCGAAGCCGTTTATGCGGTCGCGCACAGCGAGCGCGAGGCGCGAGGCCAGGTGCACTACGTCACGGCCACGGCGCAGAAGACGGCAGACGGCGCCTGGCGCCTGGACGGCTACAAAACGCTCGTGGTAGGTGCACCCGTTGCCGACCGGCTGCTTGTCGTCGCTCGCACCGCGGGTGCGGCCGGTGACAAGGACGGCATCGGTATTTTTCTCGTCGATCCGAAGCAGGCGGGCGTGACGCTCAAGACGTGCGCGCTGCTCGACGGCACGCCGTCGGCCGATCTGCTGCTCGATGGCGTGATCGTGGCAGATGCCGATGTCGTCGGCGAGCCAGGGCGCGCTTACGAAGGACTACAGGCCGCAGTTGACGAAGCCATCGTTGCGATTTGCGCGGAACTGGTGGGCGATATGGAAGACGCCATTGAACTCGCTTCGGACTACCTGAAAACACGCAAGCAGTTCGGCGTTCCTATTGGCAGCTTCCAGGCGCTGCAACACCGTATGGCCGACATGGCGATCGATGCCATGCAGGCGCGCGCAACACTGCACCGTGCATTGCTTGCGCTCAGCGAGGACAGCGCGAAGCGAAGCGTGGAGATCTCAGGCTGCAAGGCGCAGACCACGCGCAGTGCGAAGTTCGTCACGCAGCAAGGCATTCAGTTGCACGGCGGTTATGGCATCACGAACGAATACAAGGTAGGTCATCACTATCGCCGCCATCTGGTGCTCGACGCGTTGTTCGGCAACATGGACTATCACCTGAATCGCTACGCGTGCCAGATTCAACACGAGGCATTGGCGGCGACGGCTTGAACCTTATCGAGGCACTGCCATGGACGCAACAAGAACCGATCTGCTCGGCACGACGCGTGAGGACGCCGTTCTCACGCTTACACTGAACCGGCCCGAGGCGCGCAATGCGCTGAACCTTGCGTTGACCGAAGCGCTGGTCGAAGCACTGCGCCGCTTCGAAGCCGACGAAAGCCTGCGCGTGCTGATTGTGACGGGCGCCGATCCGGCCTTTTGCTCGGGGCTCGACCTCAATGACTTCTCCGCGCCCGATGCGCCGCGCGCGCGAGTCGCAGAAATGATCGACATGTGGCCGCACATCACCAAGCCGGTGATCGCGGCGGTGAACGGCGCCGCCGTTACCGGCGGGTTCGAGCTTGCAATGGGATGCGATTTCATCCTTGCGTCCGAGCGAGCGCGCTTTGCCGACACGCATACGAAAATCGGCGCGCTCGCAGGCGGCGGCATGACAGCGCGGCTGCCCTATATCGTGGGCCCGAGGTGGGCCAAGCAGATCAGCCTGACGAGCGAGCCGATCGACGCGGCAACCGCGTTGCGCATTGGTCTTGTGAACGAGGTGGTGGGTCACGATCAGTTGATGGAGCGGGCAAAGGCGGTTGCGAAGACGATTGCGAGCCGTCGTCCCGACCTCGTCGCAACCGTCAAGCAGGTGATCGATCAGGGCGCGCTGGCAACACTCCAGGATGCCTTGCGCATCGAGAAGGCCGCGCTGGCGGAACGAAAGCAACGCGGCAGCATGGCGTGGCAAGTTCAGAAATAATCGATTCGCCGAACAAGGCGCGTAACCCGGGCGCGGTAGCGCCGGCTCATCCAGCAACTCTAGCCCCACGGCGCCAAACATGACAAATCTATACGGCCTTCCAGACGATATTCAAGTCACGGCAGATGGCGGCCTGCGCATCATCACGCTCAACCGGCCCGACGATCTGAACGCGTCGACCACGGAGATGTTGTTTAGCTATCCAAAGCTATTCGCGGCGCTCGCTGACGATCCCGAGGCGAGCGTGGCCATTCTCACGGGTGCGGGGCGGGCATTCAGCGCAGGCGGAGACATGAACCATTTCGTCAAGACGCTCGACGACCCCGAGTTCGCCCGGCGGGTTCAAGAGAACGCACGCCAGACCATACACGGTTTCATCGACGTACCGATTCCGATTATCGCAGCGGTCAACGGCCCTGCGGTAGGGTGGGGCGCGACGATGGCCACGTTGTGCGACATCGTTCTGATGTCCGAGAAATCGTTTCTGGCCGAACCGCATATCAACATCGGTCTAGTCGTGGGCGATGGTATTTCCGTAGCGTGGCCGCTCTACACGAGCCTGCTGCGGGCGAAGGAACTGATCTTTACGGGCGATCGCATCACTGCGCAGCAGGCGGTTGAATACGGACTCGCCAACCGCGTCGTGGAGCCGGGCAAGCTGATGGACGAAGCGTTGGCGCTTGCCGAAAAGCTGCTCAAGCAACCGCGTCACGCGCTGCGCGAAACCAAGAAGCTGATGAATCTCCACCTCCATCGCAGCGCGGCGCTGATGCTCGACACGACGCTTGCGCGGCAGCTTGCGGCAACGCTCAGCAATGAGCATCACGAGATTGCCTCGGCGTTCATCGCTCAGCAGAAACGCAAACAGGGCTAATTGGCACGGTGATTCTCCTTCATCGGCACCCCATTCTTATGTGGAGTACGCATGGGCTCTTCGCTTTTCGACTTGACCGATAAGGTCGCCATCATCACGGGATCGAGTCGCGGCATTGGGTACGCCAGCGCGCTCGGCATGGCGGAACATGGCGCAAAGGTCGTCATTTCCGGGCGCAATGCCGACGCCTGCGAAACCGCCGCGCAAGCCATCAACGAAAAGATCGGCAGCCGCGTGGCCATGCCGTTTGCCTGCAACATCGGGCGCAAGGCCGAACTGCAAAATCTCGTGGACGCTGCGAACGGCAAGTGGGGCAGAGTCGATATCGTGATGGCCAATGCGGCAATTCATCCCTGGATTGGATCTGCCCTCGATTTGCAGGACGAAACGTTCAACAAGTTCATGCAAGTCAACGTGCAGAGCAATATCTGGCTCGTGCAGATGACCATTCCGGGCATGATCGAGCGCGGCTATGGCCGCTTCATTTCGGTGGCATCGGTGGTCGGTCTGTTCGGCGACGCCGTGACGGGAACCTACGGGCTCACCAAGGCCGCCGACATGCAACTGGTGCGAAACCTCGCGATGGAATTCGCAGCGAAGGGGGTCACTGCCAACTGCATTGCGCCGGGCACATTCAAGACCGAGATGGCGCGATCGCAGTGGGTAGACGAGGCGATGGTCGAATGGTACCGTGGCCGCAATCCGTCGCAACGCTTCGGCGAAGTCGAGGAGATTGCCGGGCTCGCCGTGCTTCTGGCGTCGCCCTCGGGTGGCTATATCAACGGCCAGACGATCGTGGTGGACGGTGGCCACACGATTTCGTTTCGCTGATTTGCGCGAGGAAACCGCATCGTGCGCCCACAGATGTTCAAGACGCGAATCACCGATCTGCTCGGCATTCGCCACCCCATTCTTTGCGGCGGTCTCGGGCCACGCGTGTCCGACGCTCGATATGTCGCCGCCGTCGTCAATGCAGGCGGCATGGGGTTCATCGTCGGCGCCGGCTTTCCCGATGCCGACGAATTTCGCAACGAGTTGCGGACCTGCCGTGAACTCAGCGGTGCGAAGAACTTCGGCGTCAATCTCTACATATCACGGCAAGCGGGTGGCGTGGAGCGCGTCAAGCAACAGATCCGCATTCTGATCGAAGAGAAAGTCGCTTGCGTAGAAACGGCGGGTGCGAGTCCGGAAGCGGTCGTGCCCATCCTCAAGGAGGCGGGCATCAAGATTTTGCACAAGGTGCCCGCTGTGCGCTATGCACATACGGCCGTGCGGATGGGCGTCGACGGTGTGATCGTCGTCGGCAACGAATGCGGCGGCCACCCCGGCATCTATCAGATCGGCAGTATCGTGCAGGCCGCGCAGGCGCCGCGGGAAGTTGACTTGCCTGTCGTGATTGGCGGCGGCATCGGTACGGGGCGCCAGCTTGCAGGCGTGCTGGCGATGGGGGCCGACGCCGTCATCATGGGCACGCGCATGATGGTTGCAGAGGAGCTGTGGATTCATCCCGAGGTCAAGGCGAAGGTGGTGGCGGGCGACGGCAGCGAGAGCGTCGTGGTCAAGTCTGCGATCCGTGATCACCACCGCGTGCTGCGCAACGAGAGCGCTGAGGCGGTCCTGGAGCTGGATCGCGCGCAGGTGACCGAATTCGAGCAATTCCGTCCTCACGTGATGGGCGCGCTCGCACACGATGCCTACGTGACTGGCGACACCCGCAAGGGCATGATCGACTACGGCCACGCGGCGGTCTTTGCCGATGCGGTGAGGAACGTCGAAGCCATCTTCGACGAGATGATCGACGACGCCGTAGCTGCGTCGGACCGGCTGGGCAAACTGATGACGTAGAAAGTTGTCATGGCGACGATAGAGCGTGCAGGGGTCTGGCAGGTCCGGCACACGTGGCCCCTGGGCTACAATCTCAGGCGTACTGGTTTCAATACCTGTAATGCATACGCAATCTCTATCGGCACGCCATGAACGCAGTGAAAAGGCCGCAGGCCACGCTTGAGGACGAGGCTTTGCCAGGTGCGAAGCGGGGGCGCCCATTCAAGGCCGACGCGGCGAAGCGCCAGGACGAACTGCTCGATCACACACTGGAGCAGTTCATGGCTGTGGGCTATCGAGCCGCGACCATGGACGGCATTGCGGCCTCGTTTGGCGCGAGCAAGTCCACGATCTACCGGCGCTATGGAAGCAAGGCCGGTCTGCTGAGCGCGGCGATGGAGCGCGGCGTTCCGCTGCTACTCGATCCGCTTGCCCAGGTCTCCACCGATGCTCGCCGCTCGCCGCGCTCGGTTCTGCGCGATTACGGCGAAATCATTCAGTCTTATCACGCCGATCCGAGCATACGCGCGATGTGGCGGGCGGTAAGTGAGGCGAGGGAAGAACTGGGCGACATGCTGGGGCACGTCGTAGAACAGCAGGATAGGGCGCTGGCTCCCATCGCCGACTATCTCGCTACGCTGGCACGCAACGGAAAGATCGCTGTTGCCGAGCCGCGTGCGGCCGCTGCGTGTTTCGGCGCGCTGACGAGTGGCGGTCTCGCCAGCTTCCTCGGCGAGCCGCCTCGCGAGAACGAGCGGCGAGGCGCGCTGGAGTTTGCGCTCACGCTGTTTCTGGACGGCATACTGCCGCGTGCGTCTGCACGGAAATAAGTGAGAGCTTGCGCTGCGGCGCTAACCAAACAGTTTGCACAACGTGCCGCCCATGGGAACGGGGAGCGTCGCGCCTTCGTCGTAAGGCCAGCGCAACATGCCGAGGGCGGCTGCGGCACCGCCGTCCACGTGCAGTACCTGACCTGTGATCGACCTCGCGAGGTCGGATGCGAGGAACAGCACGGCATTGGCGAGGTCGTCCGCGGCAGGAGGCGTTTGCAGCGGGATGTACATCTGAAAGGCCTTCGCCCACCATTCGGCCGGGGCGTCGGCGTTGAGCGAGCGCCATGGTTCGGGAATGGCTGCGGCGTTGCCCGCGCTGGGCGTCGTATCGGGCGCGATCAGGTTCACGCGTATTCCGTGCGGGCCGAGTTCCCATGCCATCGCTTTCGAGAAGTTCGTCGTTGCCGCTTTCGCGCCTGCGTAGACGGCAAAACCGCCGGCACCGCGATGTGCTTCGATGGTCGTGAAATTCACGATCGATCCGCCGCGCCCGCTGCGCTGTAATAGCGGCACCGCGTGACGCATCGATTCGACTACGTAGCCGAAATTGCGCTGAACGTCGTCGGCGCAATCGCGCTTCGCGCGTTCCATGAATGGCTGCATGCACGTGCCGCCAACCACGTTGACAAGCACATCGATACCGTCGAAGAAGCGCGCGGTCTCGCCATAGAACTGCGCGAGTTGGTCACTTCGTGTGGCGTCCGCATGCATGTCGAACACGCGGCGTCCCATCTCCCTTAGCGCCGCCGATGTGCTTGCAATGCTTTCGTCATCGATGTCGCAAAACGCGATGTCAACGCCGGCCTCGCCGAGCGCAAGCGCGATCGCTTTGCCAATTCCTGCCGCGCCACCAATCAACACGGCTCTGCGCCCTCCAAGCGCGCCCCTGCGATCCAGAAATTCCATCGGCTTCTCCTTTCATTGGGATGTGAGTGAGCGAAGAACACGGCAGAATCCGCGTATTGAATAATGGTACCGACGGTGCTATTGTTTCTCAAGGGTATCAAAGCAATGTGCCGAAGACGTCGATCCATGGAGGATCCTGCGTGACCGACATCGAACGACTCCTTGCAATCGAGGAAATCAAGCAGCTCAAAGCGCGTTATCTGCGCTGTGTCGATACGAAGCACTGGGAAGCATTCGGCGCAGTGTTCGCGCCTGATGGCCAACTCGACATCAGCGACGATGTGCCGGGATGCATTCTTGCGGGCAGGGAGAACATCGTGCGCGCGGTCAGTGTCCCGCTTGCCGGATGCGTAAGTGTTCATCACGGCCATTGCCCCGAGATCGATATCACATCGAGCACCACGGCCAACGGCACCTGGGCAATGGAAGACATGTTGCGCTGGGGGGCGAAGTCGGCGTATCCGAATCGCACACTGCATGGCTACGGCCACTATGTCGAGACCTACGAGAAGATCGACGGCCAGTGGCTTATCAAGAGCATGAAACTGCAGCGACTGCGCGTCGATGTCGGAGTGCAGACGTGAGTGCAATAAACCCATCGGATGCAAGACATGGAGAAGCGATCGTGACACGCAGAATCGGCATCATCGGCGCCAACTGGAGCCTGAAAGTGCACGGCAGCGCCTGGCGGCTGCTGCGGGATGTGGAGGTGGCGGCGGTCTGCACCGCGCACCGCGAGACCGCCGAAGCGGCGGCGCAGGCATTCGGCGTGCCGCGCGCGTATTGGAACGTCGCCGATCTCGTCGCCGATCCGACGCTCGACATCATCGATGTCGGCAGCAGGCCTGCATATCGCTACGACATGGTCATGGCTGCGCTCAACGCCGGCAAACACGTGTATGACGCGCTGCCCTTTTCGGTCGATACGGAGCATGCCGTTGCGCAGAGCGAACTCGCGGCGAAGAAAGGATTGGTTGGGGTCGTCGATGCACAGTTTCGTTGGGTGCCCGCAGCGATGCACATGCAGGCGCTGATCGCAGAAGGGTTCCTCGGCGAACCGCTCGGATTCAATTTTCAGCTGCTTCAGCCGCTGCGCAACCACGATGGTTTCATCTATCCACACGCGTCCTATCCCGGCGGCGGCGTCTCGCCCTACAAGTGGCTTGCCGATGCGCAAAGCGGTGGCAGCGCATGGCGCAATTTCGGCAGCCACATGGTGCTGCTGCTCATGCCGCTGCTCGGGCGGGTGAAGGCGGCCGCCGGTTCGGACACAACGGGCCTCAAGCAATGGCGCCTGCCGGACGGCAGCGTATTCACGCCGGACACCGCCGATCTCGGCTGTAGCGTGCTGCGCATGGAAAACGGCGCGCTAGGCACGGTCCAGACGAGTTGGGCCGTGGCCGACGGTCCGGGCATTCGCGCAGAACTTTGGGGAACGAAAGGACGCCTGCTCTATGTCGATCCCACGTTTGGCGATGGGGTTTCGTCGCGTCTTTACGCGGGAAAGCCGGAGCCATTCGAATTCGGTACTGCGGCAGGCGAGTGGCTCGAAACGCCCGCACGCTATTTCGAGGTGCCTGGAACTGGGTTCTCGAAGGAGAACGCGCCTTCGTATATGGTGTCGATGGGATGGATGTTTCACGACATGCTCCAGGCCATCGAGCAAAAACGGGCACCGTCACCCAGCTTCGAGGAAGCCACGCACGCGCACCGGGTGGTGGAGGCGGTGATCGAATCCGGCCGTAGCGGGAAGTGGATCGAGATCGGCGGTCGTTGAGGTTCGCGGGGAAACGTGAACGTTATTCGAGCCACGTTCTGATCCCAGCGATGTACTCGGTCATGTGCCCGCGGGCCTGATCCTTGTCGCGGGCGATGATTGCGCACGCAATCTCGCGATGGTATGCCTTGATTCTGGCGACGACCCGGTCTCGCTCGGGCCGGCTGCGCCGGTGAAACGTGGAATGGGCGTCGGCCAGTTGCAGGACGATGCCGTCGAAAAGGCGCAGAGCGGGATCGCCGCACAATTCGGCCAGCAGGAAATGAAATCGCAGGAGCGCATCGGCCCCTGCGCTGCCGTCGAGTTGCGCCTCGGCCTGCACCTGATCACGCAGACGTTGTTCGCCTTCCTGATCGAGTCGTTCCATGGCGAGGTGCAGGACGGCCAATTCGAGCGCGTGGCGAGTCGCGAGTATATCGCGCGGCGCGATGCCCGCATACTCCAGATAGACGCCGACGCCCTGCATCGTCGCGTTCAGGTCCGGCCGCGCGACGATTACGCTGCCGCCGGTGCCACGCTGCACCCTCACGATCGAGTGGTGCTCGAGCAGATGAATCGCGCCGCGCACCGTGGTGCGGCTTGATCCGTGGATCTTCATTAGATCCTGTTCTGAGCCGAGAGGCAGTCCCTCAGGCCACCCCAACTCGATGATGTGCTTCAGAAGCGACAAGAAGAGCGTCTGGGCACGCGTGATGGGTGTGCCGAGCGAATTGCGCTTGCGGCGCGGTTCGTCGGCCGGCGAGAGCGCAGGTGTCATTGCAGCCAGCATCGTGAGCCATTGCTGGCGCTGCGCTTCGGCAGGGTGCCTGCCTTCGCGCAGTTTCTCGCGGCGTTGCGTGGCGAACTGATTGAAGAGCGCGACGTCGGCTGCCGGCACGACTAGCGTCAGGCTCACCATGCCTTTGGTCTTTATTCGCGCGCGATATTCTGCGACGCGTTCGGCGGAGGATTTTGGCATGTCCAGTCTCGTCGCAACGATAAACGAACAGCGTTCAATATAGCGCACGCGATCGTTACATGTAACGAACTCTCTCTTCGCAATGGCGATGTGCTCTCCCGCGCAACTGCGAAAGTCGATAAATCAATGCGGTAGCTGCGATACGGGCCTGCCTGTTTCTCCACGGGCGCACGTCTGATGAGGTGGACGAATCAACCGGTTTTCTTCCGTGAGCCGGTATACCTATAGTAGTGAGGTGCTACAAATACCTCACCACGACGATGGACACTTCAACCATGAGCGACACCAAACCCACCATGCCGCGCCGCGGCGACTTTGGCTGGCAGCCTCTCGTCAGCGCCTTCGAGCCCACCATCGAGGACATGTTGTCCAATCGCGCCTAGTTCGGCATGCCACCCGAAGCGCTCTACCTGTGGGGGACGCTACGCGACGAGGACGGTGAGATCTACTGTCCGATGCGACGCATTCCCGCTGGCCTGAATACCGACGCGAAGGACACGCGCCGACGTTTCTACCTGTGTACGACGCTTGGCCACGACGACGGCATGCATATGCATCCGGTAGGCAAGACATCGGTGCCGAACGACGGCTTTACGCGATCGCTCGAAGAGGGGCGCATCCACTGGCGCAGCCATCCACAAGCGCCTGGTAACCGTTTCCACGTCACCTGGACACCCGACGACTGCAGCTGGTACGAAGAGAACGCCATGGATATCAAAGGCAGGCTGGTGAAGCCCGGCATGCACTGGTATTTGCCGGGCCGCGATGCTGGCATGTATTACGTCGCGAACATCTTCGAGATGGAAGGTACGATTCTCGGCAAGAAGGTGCGCGGCATGATCGGCTTTGATCCGATCCATATGTACGAGGGCGGCGAGATCTACAAAACGAAAGACGCCCTGGTACAGGAGAAACTGGAACTCGTCTGGTACACATGGGCCACGCGATACAAGGATGGCAGTATCGACTTTGGGCACTTCACGCTCGGCAACGACATGTTCGGCTTTGCGATTCTCGGCAACGAAAAGGGCGAGGTGCGCTTCACTTATGACGTGACCGGCACGGTCGACTTCGGCGCGAATGGCTACTGGCAGGAGGGTATCCGCTACTCGGCCTTTGGCGAGGAGTGGGAGTTCGTGCCCGATCCGCGCGGGCGTCTCGTCGGTCTTGGGACGCTCAAGAATCCGCAGGTGGACGGGCGCTGGCGGCGTGTAGGAGACACCCGCGAGCCCGATGTATGGTTCGCGTGGGGCGAAGCGGCGCCGGAGCATGGCAGCCGCCCCATGAACCGGCTACCGGGGCTTGGCACGCGTGTCGGCGTAAATTTTCGCAAGTACTGAACGTCAACTGCAATGTAGCAAGCGCACGCAGGGCGACGCCAAAACCAGGCGTCGCCCTGCGTGCCATTCTCCCGCTTATTTCACGTACTTGCGGAACTCCGGCTTGCGCTTTTCGCGGAACGCATTGCCGCCTTCCTTGGACTCGTCAGTTTCGTAATACATTGCGAGCGCTTGCATTGCGAATGCACCGATGCCGCGAATATTCTCGGTATCGATATTGAACGATCGCTTCGCCAGCGCGATGGCCGTGGGGCTCATCTGCAGAATCTCGTCGCACCACTTTTTCGTTTCGGCATCGAGTTGCTCGGGGGGCACGACTGCGTTGATGAGACCCCAGTCGAGTGCCTCTTTCGCGCTGTATTTGCGGCACATGTACCAGATTTCCCGTGCGCGCTTCTCGCCGATGATGCGCGCGAGGTACGCGGTGCCGAAACCCGGATCGACCGAACCGACCTTCGGGCCGACCTGGCCGAAGATCGCGGTTTCGGAAGCGATCGCGAGGTCGCAGATCGTCACGAGCACGTTGCCGCCGCCGATCGCGTAGCCGTTCACGCGTGCGATCACCGGCTTCGGAATGTCGCGGATAATGCTTTGCAGTTCCTCGATCGGCAGGCCCACGGTGCCGCGGCCGTTGTAGCCGTCGCCGGACTGGTCGCCGCCGGTGCAGAACGCCTTTTCGCCGGCGCCGGTGAGCACCACGACGCCGATGTCCTTGTTCCACCCCGCGAGACCGAAGGCCTTGATCAGTTCTTCACAGGTGTTGGCGTTGAACGCGTTATAGACGTTGGGGCGATTGATGGTGATCGTCGCGACGCCATCCGCTTCCTTGTAGATAATGTCCCTGAATTCCATGTCGTATTCCGATGTTGTTTATTGAGCAGGTTCGAGACGCCGGTTAGCCGGCCATCGTCAGGCCGCCGGACACGCTGATGACCTGGCCGCTGATGAAAGCGGCGTCGTCGCTCGCGAGGAAGGCAACCGTGCCGGGGATATCGCCCGGTTCGCCCATGCGGCCGAAAGGCACGGCCTTCACGAGCGCCGCCTTGATGCGCTCGCCTTTCTCACCTTGCGCGAGGTTGTCGAGCAGCGGGGTCGCGGTGGGGCCGGGGCACACGACGTTGACGGGAATATGCTGGCGCGCCATTTCGCGCGCCATGGTTTTCGTGAACGCGATGAGACCGCCTTTGCAGAACGAATAGACGGCTTCCATCGAGGAGCCCACGCGTCCCGCATCGGACGAGATGTTCACGACGCGGCCACGGCCGCGCTCAGCCATGCGGCGCAACACGGCGTGGTGCATATTCAGCGGGCCGTACAGGTTGATCGCGACGACCTTGTCCCAGAACGGCTTCTCCGTTTGCAGGAAGAACGAACCCATGTCCCAGCCCGCGTTGTTGACGAGGACCTCAATCGGACCGAGGTCTTCCTCGACTTTGGCCACCGCGGCATGCACGCCTTCGTGATCCGTGATGTCGACACGGTACGCACGCGCCTTGCCACCCGCCGCCTCGATTTCTGCCGCGACACGTGCTGCGCCTTCTTCGTTCAGATCGAACAGCGCGACGGTCGAGCCTTCCTCGCCGAATCGCTTGCTGATGGCGGTTCCGATCCCGCCCGCGGCGCCGGTTACGATGACGACCTTCTCCTTGAGCCCCTTCATTGGTTCCCCTCCGTGATGTGCGAGGCGCGTTCGCGCCAGTTAGTCTTTGCTCAACGCTTCCGTAACGGCTTGGCCTTTTCCCGTGGCACGGGCGACGAGCGCGCTGGCTTCGCTTACGCTATAGCCCGCTTCGATCAGGACTTCGATGCTGTGCTCGCCGAGATTCGGCGGCAGATAGCGAACGTTGCCGGGCGACTCGGAGAAATGCACCGGGATCGAGGTCATGACCATGTCGCCTTCGGTCGGGTGATCGAAGCGCTGGAAGAAGCCGGTTTCCTTGACGTACGCGTCGTGCATCAGGTCTTTCAGGTCGCGCACGGGACCGTGCGGAACGTCCGCCAAGGCAAAAATGGCGTTCCATTCAGCCGTGGTCTTATTGCGGATGGCGTCGCCGACGATGCGGTACAACTCGTTGATGTTGCGCATGCGCTCGGTCATGTGGCAAAAGCGCGGGTCATCCAGCAGATGCGCCGCATCGATCGCGCACAGCACGCGGCGCCATTGCTCGTTGTTCACCGCAAGCAGGCAGATATGGCCGTCCTTCGTCGCATACGGGCGGCGATACGGCGAGAACATGCGCGGATAGCCAAGGCCCGTGCCGTCATTGGAGCCCAGCGCGCCTTCCCAGAGATGCTCGAAAAGATTGAACTGCAGCATCGTTTCGAACATCGGCACATGGACGAGCTGACCGAGGCCGGTACGCTCGCGGTGATAGAGCGCCATGCCAATTGAGGAGGCCAGCACGTAACCGCAGAACTTGTCGACGATCACGGTGGGGAAGTAGCGCGGCGAGCCGTCAGCGTCACGGTTCATCGCGGCAATGCCGGTTTCGCCCTGGATCACGTCGTCGAAGGCGGGGCGGTCCTTGTAGGGGCCGTCGATGCGGTAGCCGGCGCCCGACGCGTAGACGATGCGCGGGTTGCGCGCCCGTACGGCTTCGTAGCCGATGCCGAGCCGTTCGGCGGCGCTCGGACGCATGCTGTGCACGATGACGTCGGCCGATTCGACAAGCTTGAGCAGCGCTTCGCGGCACTCGGCCTGTTTGAGGTTCAGGATCACGCTCCGCTTGTTGCGGTTCATGATCGTATAGAACACGGCCATGTCGGGATTGCGGCCGGGGCCGTTCTTGCGGTTCTGGTCGCCTTCGGGCGGTTCGATCTTGATGACGTCCGCACCCATGTCGCCGAGCAGCTGTGTGGCGACCGGACCGAGCACGTTGATGGTCAGGTCGATCACGCGCACACCGGCTAACGGGCCCGTGGCCCGTTCGAGGGGTTGTTGTGGATTTTCCATGCTCAGGCCTTGTATTCTTTGCCCTTCACGAGTCTGAGCGGCGTGTACACCATCACTTCCGTGCCGTCCTGCTTGATCACGCGATTACGCGTGCGTACGAGACCGAGTCCTGGGCGCCCGTTGCTGGGCCGGCATTCGATGACTTCGCATTCCACATGAATCGTGTCGCCCACGTAGGTGGGACCCTTGATATCCAGCTCCATGTTGAGGAACGCGAAGCCGACGCCCTGCATGGTGGCCTGCGTGAGCAGCCCCTCCATGAGCGTAAACACGAGTGCTCCCGGCGCGACGCGTCCCTTGATCGCGGACTGCTCCCTTAGAAACTCTGTGTTGGTAAACAGCACTTCCAGCATGCCAGTCACGGATACGAAATTCACGACGTCCGTTTCGGTGACTGTGCGGCCCACGGTCTTGAACTTGCGTCCAACGGGCAGGTCCTCCCAGTGGATACCCAAACCAACCGTTTCGACTTCTTCCATTGCCTGTCCTCTGTTGTTGTCGCTCGCTTGTTAGCTCAACTGTCTTTTTCAGTTCTTCTTGATGCGGCCCAGCACGTTGTCCGCGACAATGTTGCGCTGGATTTGATTCGTGCCCTCAATGATCTGAACAACTTTTGCGTCGCGGAAATACCGGTTTATCGGGTACTCGTTGGAGATGCCGGCAGCGCCAAAAAGCTGTACGGCGTCAGTCGCGACCTTCATGGCGACATCCGATGCGAACATCTTCGCCATCGCAGCCATTGGAGCGAGTTCGCGTCCGCTTACGCCCGCGTCGACGAGCGACGCGGTGCGGTAGACAAGTTGGCGCGCGGCTTCGGTCTGCGTGACCATGTCGGCAATCATCCAGCGCACACCCTGGAAGTTGCTGATGGTCTGGCCGAACGCTACGCGATCCTGAATGAATTTGACGGCATGGTCGATCGCCCCCTGCGCAATGCCGACCGCGCGCGCGGCAACGATGGGGCGGCTCGTGTTGAGCGCTTCCATGGCCACCTTGAAACCCTGGCCACCTTCCGGCCCGAGACGGTCTTCCGCGCGAATGAAGGCGTCGTCGAAATAGAGGGGGCAAGACGCTACGCCTCGCGCGCCCATCTTGTCTTCTTCATTACCGATGGTGAGCCCGTGCGTGTTGCGATCGACGATAAAAAGATTGATCCCCAGCGGCTGCCCTTCCTCATCGAGCGTCTTTGCCGCGACGAGAATGAAGTCGGCAATATGGGAGTTCGTGCACCAGATTTTTGAGCCGTTGAGCACATAGCCGCCGTTCTTGCGGCGCGCTGTGGTGCGAATGCCGGATACGTCGGAGCCGCTTTGAGATTCGGTAATCGAGAGCGCGCCGCGCAATTCGCCGGATGCGAGTCCGGGCAGAAGGCGTGCCTTCTGTTCGTCCGTGCCTCCTTCGAGAATGGCGCCAAAGGGCGTCCATTGCACGACCAGCAAATAGCCGGTGTTGTAGCAAACTCGCCCAAACTCCTCGACGGCGATACAGGCCGACATCACACTGCCGGCGCCGCCATACGCTTCCGGAAACGGCAACGTGAAGAGGCCCAGTTCCTTAAGCAGTGCATACATGTCATGCGGATACTCGGCCGTACGGTCGATCTCGTCGGCGCGCGGTGCCACACGCTCCCTTGCGACGCGACGGATGAGATCGCGGATCTGAACCTGGTCGTCTGTTAGTTCGTATGTCACTTCGAGCTCTCTTACTGGCGGTTTTCCGGATCGGGCCAGGATTCGTCTTTCGGAGCGGGCCAGGTTGCCCCCGCTGACCACTCCCGAATCACCCCGGTCTCTTCAAAATGTTGAACAATGTTCGATAAAGTAAACGATGGATCAGGTGGCCGTCAAGCGCAGAAACCCGCTGGCGCGGGTTTGTCCGAGGTGCGTCCGGAATTTCGCCGGGATGTAGTGTCAGCCTTGTGGGGCGGGGCACGACAGGGCTTTCCCACCGTTGACAGCACGCTTCCGGTGCGTTTAATATTTGGAACAGTGTTCGGTTATTTGTTCCATTTTGGCCCGACATAGCGGCTCGATTCGCGGGAGCCCTAAGGCAAAAACGATTTGGAGGAGCGGGGAATGGACTCTCTTTGTCCTGAAGTCGACTATCAGAAGTTTCTGGCCGAGGGCCGCTTGATGATCCAGCGCAGCCGCAGCAGCGGCCGCTATGTGTTCTATCCGCGCGTGGCCGAGCCGGTCACCGGGGCGCGCGATCTGGAATGGGTCGACGCGTGCGGGAAAGGCACGGTTTATTCCACCACGGTCGTGCGCCAGAAGTCGCCCACGCCGAGCTACAACGTCGCAGTGATCGATCTGGAGGAAGGTGTGCGCATGCTCAGCTGCGTTGAGGGCATCGAGCCGGAGGCCGTGCGCATTGGCATGCCCGTGCAGGCGAAGATCGTCTACCGGGGGGATGCGGCACTGCTCGTATTCGAACCAGCCTGACGCCCGCTAACCCGCAACCGGCCGTCAAGAGCCGGTCGCACCTGATGAAAGGTAGATCGAATGGAATTCAACTTGCGCGGGCGTACCGCACTGGTGGCAGGCGCCACCTATGGGATGGGGGAAGCGCCTGGCTTGTCGTCAATGGACCTTGCTGCGCGCGCTTGCGTCGACGCGCTGGCCCAGGTAGGGCTCACGCCCGGCGATGTGGATGGCCTGTTCGTGTGCACGCCCGACGACATGCTCTCGGGTCTCACGTTTGCCGAGTACCTCGGTATTAACCCGAAGTTCACCGACAACAACCGAAGCGGCGGCTCGGCGTTCGAGATTTACGCACACACTGCGGCGATGGCCTTGTCTACGGGCCAGATCGACGTCGCGCTGATCGCATATGGGAGCAACCAGCGCAGCGCGGCGGGCAAGCTCGTGCAGTCGTCGCGTCCCTCGCCGTGGGAGAGCCCGTACAAGCCGATGAATCCGGTCTCGTCTTATGCGCTCGCGGCGGCGCGGCATATGCACCAGTTCGGCACGAAGCGCGAACATCTGGCCGAGGTGGCCGTCGCCGCGCGCAAATGGGCGCAGCTCAATCCGGATGCGTACATGCGCACGCCCTTGTCGATCGATGACGTGATGGGCGCGCGTCTCGTATCCGACCCGCTTTCCGTGCGCGATTGCTGCCTCGTGACGGATGGCGCGGCGGCCGTCGTCATGGTGCGCGCCGACCGCGCACGCGATCTGACCGACAAGCCCGTCTATCTGCTCGGCGCGGCTTCGGCCACGTCACACCGCGAAATTGCGAGCATGCCCGATCTCACGGTGACGGCGGCCGCGCAATCGGGCCGGCGCGCGTATGAAATGGCGGGCGTGAAGGCAAGCGATATCGACGTCGCGATGCTGTACGACGCATTCACGATCAACACCATTCTGTTCCTGGAAGACCTCGGCTTCTGCCCCAAGGGCGAAGGCGGCCGCTTCGTCGCGGACGGGGCCATCGCGCCGGGCGGCCGGCTCGCGGTGAATACCAACGGCGGCGGGTTGTCCTGCGTTCACCCCGGCATGTATGGGCTTTTCCTGATCGAAGAGTCGATGCGGCAGCTGACGGGGCGCGCCGGCGAACGCCAGATTCCCGGCGCGAAGCTGGCCATCGCACACGGCAACGGCGGCGTGCTCTCGAGCCAGGCCACGGTGATTCTCGGAACTGAGGAAACGCTGTAAGACACGGCGGCCGCACAGGCCACGGTCAACAGTTTTGCATGGGAGACGGACAGATGAGCGTAGAGATCGGCGGCGACGCGACAGAGATCGTCCAGGTCCAGCAAGACGGTGCAATCGCGATCGTCACATTGAATTATCCCCAACGCCGCAACGCATTTTCATTGAAGATGCGTCAGACGTTGTATGCGCAACTTTATCGTCTGATGCATCACGAGGAAAGTTGCCGCGCAATTGTCCTGACCGGCGCCGGCAATACGTTTTGTGCGGGCGGCGACATCTCGGAGATGCAGACGCGCAAGGTGCTCGAGTACCGGCAACGCAATGAACTGCCACTCGATATCTTCAGACTGATGGTCGAAGGCCCGAAAGCGGTTGTTGCCGCGGTCGAAGGGTTTGCGTTTGGCGCAGGCCTCTCGCTCGCAGCGGCTTGCGACTACGTCGTCACATCGTCGGCGGCGCGCTATGCGAGCGCGTTCGTGAAAGTCGGGCTTTTGCCCGATACGGGGCTCTACTGGTCGCTCACGCAACGCGTGGGCGGTGGCCTCGCACGTGAACTCATGCTGAGCGCGCGCGAGTTCAACGGAGTAGAAGCGGGCGAGACCGGGTTTGCGAATCAGGTCGTCGAGCCCGGCGAGGCGCTGAACGCGGCCTTGAAGGTGGCACAACAGTACGCGGAATTGCCCTCGGTCGCCACCGCGCACCTGAAGGCCGCGCTCGCGACGGGCATCCGCACGCTCGACGAGGCGATCGAAGCCGAAGTCAACCTGCAGCCCATCCTGCGCCGCAGCCGCGAACACCAGGAAGCCGTGAGCGCCTTCATGGAAAAGCGCAAGCCGGTGTTCGTGGCCGACTGAAGGGAGCCAACATGAGCGAAAAACAAACGGCAGCAACCGAAACGGCGGCGCTGATCGAGGTGACCCGCGAGGGGCCGGTCGCGATCGTGACGTTGAACAATCCGCGACGCCGCAATGCGATGGGGCGCCAGATGCGCCAGTTGCTGCGTGACACGGTGCATCGTCTCATGGTCGACGACCCAGAGTCGCGCGCAATTGTACTCACAGGCGCCGACGAGCATTTCTGCGCGGGTGCGGACATCTCCGAGATGACGAAGCGCACGATCCTCCAAAGCCGCGAAATTCTGGCGGAATCGTGCATGGTGGTGCGCGAAATGCAAGCGGGTCCGAAGCCCGTTGTGGCGGCGGTGGAAGGCGTGGCCTTCGGCGCCGGACTCTCGCTCGCGGTGGCGGCCGATTACGTCGTCGCAGCGTCGAGCGCGCGTTTTTGCGCTGCGTTTCTGCGCGTGGGGCTGATTCCAGATACCGGCATTCTGTGGACGCTTCCGAAGCGCATTGGCATGGCCCGCGCGCGCGAGATGCTTTCGCTCGCTACGGAGATCGACGGTAACAAGGCCGCGGCAATCGACCTCGCAAACGAAGTGGTCGAGTCGGGCGCGGCGCGCGCCAGGGCGATTGAAGTTGCACTCGGCCTCGCGGCCTTGCCACCGCTCGGCGTGGCGCTGTTGAAGGAGTCGCTCACAAACGCCGCGACGACCATGGAAGGCGCGCTGCGCGCCGAGATCGACTATCAGCCCATCCTGCGTCAGTCGAAAGACCATCAGGCTGCCTGCAAGGCATTTATGGAAAAGACCACACCGGTCTTCACCGGTGAATGAGCGCGGGGACCCATGCGATGAGTATCGAGCAGAAGGAAATGACTGCGGGCGCCGACGAGGTCGTGCAGGTGCGCCGTGAAGGCGACGTGAGCGTTGTCACGATGAACTATCCCGAGCGCCGCAACGCGTTCTCCATGAAGATGCGGCTCGCGCTGACGGAGGTGTTTCAGCGACTCATGAACGACGACCCCGATACGCGCGCCATCGTGCTGACGGGAGCGGGCGGTCATTTTTGCGCGGGCGGCGACCTCTCGGAAATGCACGCGGCCACGCCGCCATTGCTCGCGCTGCGTGAACGCATTGCGGTGGGCGTGCGTCTGTTCAAGCTGATTTATACGGGCACGAAGCCCGTCGTCGCGGCAGTGGAAGGCACGTGCTACGGAGCGGGCGTCTCGCTGGCTGCTGCCTGTGATGTCGTGGTCAGCGCCGAGACGGCGAAATACTCGTGTGCCTTCGGCAAGGTAGGCCTGCTGCCCGACACCGGGATTCTCTGGACGCTCCCGCAAAAGGTGGGTGGCGGCAAGGCGCGCGAACTGATGCTGAAGGGCGATGTCATCGATGCAACCACGGCGCGCCGCATCGGCCTCGTCAGCGAGCTGACGGTGAGCGGACACGCGCTCGATGCGGCGATCGAGGCCGCGGCTCGCTTTGCGAGCTATCCGCCGGTGACGCTGGCGCTCCTGAAGGCGAGCCTCGTCAACGCGGGCAACTCGATCGAGGACGCATGCCGTCTGGAGACCGATCTCAATCCGCTGGCGCGTCAAACGAGCGATCACACGGAAGCCGTGAAGGCCTTCATGGAAAAGCGCAAGCCGGTTTTCACGGGCGCCTGAAGCCGACGTTCTTCATTGCTGTCTCTACAGGAAGTTCAATGCCAATGTTTACGCCTGACCTGCTGAAGAACAAACGAATCCTGATCACCGGTGGTGGCACGGGGCTCGGCAAGAGTATCGGCCGACGTTATCTCGAACTGGGTGCCGATCTTGTCATCTGCGGCCGCCGCAAGGAAGTGCTCGGCGCGACCGCCGACGAGTTTCGCGGCGCGGTGCCCGGCGCACGCGTCACGACGGTGCAGGCGGACGTGCGCAGCGCGGAATCCGTCGAGGCAATGATGGACACGATCTGGCAGGACGGCCCGCTCGATGTGCTGCTGAACAACGCTGCGGCGAATTTCATCGCGCGCACGGAGAGCCTTTCGCCGCGCGCGGTGGACGCGGTGCTCGGCATCGTGCTGCACGGTAGCTTCTATTGCACGATCGCGGCGGGCAAGCGCTGGATCGACGCGGGCCACGCGGGCAACGTGATTAGCACGGTGTCTACGCCCACGATGACCGGCTCGGCCTTTACGGTGCCCTCCGCCGCGGCGAAGGCGGGCGTTCTCGCGATGACCCGTAGCCTTGCGGTCGAGTGGGGCCCGAAGGGCATCCGTCTGAACGCGGTGGCGCCCGGACTTTTCCCTACGCCCGGCGCCTGGGAGCAACTGTATCCGCCGGGCTCGCAGGTCGAACCGCAGGAGCGCTCCGTTCCGCTGCGCCGCTTCGGCGATCACACGGAACTCGCCGATCTTTACGCGTATCTGGCATCGGATGGGTCCGGCTACATCACCGGCGACATGATCGTGATCGACGGCGGCCGCTGGATGCAGGGCGTTGGCGGCCCGACCTTCCGTGCCATGCAGGACTGGACCGACGAACAATGGGACGCCATGCGCGCCCATGCGCGCAAGGGTTGAACGATGGGTCCGCTCGCGGGAGTCCGAATCATTGAGCTTGCCGGCATCGGGCCGGGCCCTATGGCCGCGATGTTGCTCGCCGACCTGGGCGCGACGGTGTTGCGCATCGAGCGTCGCCAGCCGGTCAAGCTCGGTATCGAGCGCCCGCTGCGCTACAACCTGTTGCTGCGCAACCGGAAGACGATCGCGCTCGACCTGAAAGACCCGGAGGCTGTCGAACTCGTGCTTTCTCTGGCGGAGCGCGCCGACGCCTTGATCGAAGGCTTCCGTCCTGGTGTGACCGAGCGCCTGGGGCTCGGTCCGCAGGTTTGCCTCCAACGCAATCCGAAGCTCGCCTATGGGCGCATCACGGGATGGGGGCAAGACGGACCGCTCGCGCAGTACGCGGGGCATGACCTGAACTACATCGCGATCACCGGTGTGCTCAACGCGATTGGCCGCCGCGATCAGCCGCCGTCGATACCGCTGAACCTGATCGGCGACTATGCCGGCGGTTCGCTGTATCTCGCGATGGGGCTGCTCTCGGCAATTCTGCACGCGCGTAACGGCGGCTCAGGCCAGGTCGTGGATGCCGCGATCGTCGACGGTACGGCCAACCTTGCTACTACGTTCTTCGGCATGCAGGCTGCCGGAATCTGGCGTGATGGGCGCGGGACGAATATCACGGACTCCGGATCACACTTCTACGACGTGTATGAATGCGCGGACGGCAAGTGGATCACGATCGGTCCCATCGAGGACAAGTTCTATCTCGAACTGCTGCGCTTGCTCGACATCGACACGCGAACCCTCGGCGCTCAGCTTGACGAAAGCAATTGGCCTGCCGCGCGCGCCCTGTTTGCGCTGAAGTTCAAGTGCCGCACACGCGAGCAATGGACCACGCTGCTCGAGCATTCGGACGCGTGCTTCGCACCGGTGCTGTCGTGGACCGAGGCACCCGAGCATGCGCATCTGAAGGCGCGCGGCACGTTCATCGAAGTCGACGGCATCGTGCAGCCCGCTCCGGCGCCGCGCTTTTCCGCCACGGTGCCCGCGAAACCGACCGCGCCTGAAGCGCCCGACGCGGCAACGGTCGACGCCGCGCTGGCTGCGTGGCTCGAACCGGGCCGCATTGGCGAGCTGAAAGAAGCGGGAACGCTGGCCTGAGTGGCACACGCCAGGCGAGCCAAAGAAAACGAAACGAGACACTCATGGATCTGCGATATACCGACGAAGAACTGGCGTTCCGCAATGAGGTGAGAGCCTTCTTCAAGGAAGCGCTGCCCGCCGACATTCGACGCAAGGCCACCCTGGGGCAGCGCTATTCGGCGGCCGACCTGCGCCGCTGGCAACGCATTCTCTACGAGCGCGGCTGGGCGACGCCCGCGTGGGACAAGGCGTGGGGCGGGACCGGCTGGAGCGCGGTGCAGCAATACATCTTCAAGGAAGAGCTGCACATGGCCCCGGCGCCCGAAACATTGTCGTTCAACGTGAACATGATCGGCCCGGTGCTGATCGCGTTCGGCAGCGAAGAGCAGAAGCGCCACTTCCTGCCCCGCATCGCGAGCCTCGAATACTGGTTCTGCCAGGGCTTTTCCGAGCCGGGCGCGGGTTCGGATCTGGCCGCACTGCGCACCCAGGCGATTCGAGAAGGCGACCACTACGTCATCAACGGGCAGAAGCTCTGGACCTCTACGGCGCATCACGCCGACTGGATGTTCTGTCTCGTGCGCACGGATTCGAGCGGGAAGAAGCAACAGGGTATTACCTACCTGCTGATCGACATGAAGACGCCGGGCTTGACGGTGCGCCCGATCATCACGATCGACGGCCACCACGAAACCAACGAGGTGTTCTTCGACAACGTGCGCGTGCCGGTTGCGAATCGCATCGGCGAGGAAAACAAGGGCTGGGACTACGCCAAGTATCTGCTCGGCAACGAGCGCAGCGGCATTGCACGCGTGGGCGTTTCGAAGATGCGCGTGCGGCATGCGAAGGACCTCGCGAAGCGCGTGCCCTGCGGGGACGGCGTGCTGTGGGACGACCCGCGCTTTCGGGAGCGGGTCGCGGCCGTGGAAGTGGAGTTGAAGGCGCTGGAAATGACGCAGATGCGCGTGATCGCCGAAAGCCGTGCGCAAGAGAGCCATGTGCCGGACCCCAAGACTTCGATCCTGAAGATCAAGGGTTCGGAACTCCAGCAACTTTCCGCCGAACTGCTGCTGGAAGTGGCGGGGCCGGATGCGTTGCCGCTCGATATCGACTTCCTGCGCGGTCTTGGCGACGCGGTTCGCGAGCCCGAATGGGCGCTGACGATCGCGCCGAACCACTACTTTGCGCGTCACGTTTCGATTGTGGGCGGCTCCAACGAGATTCAGAAGAACATACTCGCCAAGTCGGTATTGGGACTTTGAGCGACGGTCGAACAGCGGAGAAGCATGGGCTATGGACTTTGATTTCACCGATGAGCAGCGCATGCTCAAGGACAGCGTCGAGCGTCTCGTCAAGGACGAGTACGGTTTCGAGCAGCGTGCGAAGTACCTCGTGGAGCCGGACGGCTTCAGCCGCGCGCAATGGGCGCGCTATGCGGAGATGGGGCTGCTGGGTCTTTCATTCGATGAGGAATACGGCGGCAGCAACTGCGGTCCTGTCGAGACGATGATCGTCATGGAGGCGCTCGGCCGCGGCCTCGCGGTCGAGCCGTACCTCGCAACGGTCGTGCTGGGCGGCGGCTTCGTGCGCCTTGGCGGCAACGCGGCGCAACGCACGGCGATTCTGCCGCAGATCGCGCAGGGCGAATTGCTGATGGCCTTTGCGCACAGCGAAGCGCAGTCGCGCTACGACCTGGCGGACGTGGCGGCCACCGCGCGGCGCGAAGGCGACGCATGGGTGATCGACGGCGCCAAGCGCGTCGTGCTGCATGGCGGCAATGCCGATCTCCTCGTGGTGTCGGCGCGGGTGTCGGGCGGCAGGCGCGAGCGTGACGGCATCGGCCTGTTCGTGGTGAGGGGCGACGCGGCGGGCGTGACACGCCGCGTGTATCCGACACAGGACCGGCTGAGCGCGGCAGATATCGAATTTTCCGGCGTGCGAGTTCCGGATAGCGACGTGCTGGGTGTCGCGGGTGCCGCGTTCCCGCTCATTGAGACAGTCGTTGCGCACGCAATCGCCGCGGTGAGCGCGGAAGCTGTAGGCGCGATGACCGCCGCGCACGAAGAAACCGTCGAGTATCTCAAGGTCCGCAAGCAGTTCGGCGTACCCATCGGGTCATTTCAGGCCCTCCAGCATCGGGCGGTCGACATGCTGGTCATGGTGGAGCAGGCGCGCAGCATGGCGCTCTTCGCGACCATGATGATTGAGGAACCCGATGCGGGGGAGCGCGATCGCAGCCTGTCCGCCGCGAAAGTGCAGATCGGACGCTCGGGCCGCTTCGTCGGCCAGCAAGGTGTGCAACTGCACGGCGGCATCGGGATGACCGAGGAGTGCAAGATCGGCCACTACATGCGACGCCTGAGCGTGATCGATATCCAGTTCGGCTCGACCGAACATCATCTGACCCAGCTCGCCAATGCCGGCGGGCTGATCGATGCAGCAGCGTGAGCCGCGTCCAGCCAAGTATACGGAAACCATTCATGAGCCGAATTACCTCTCCCGACCAATATCAGGAACTGCGCGAAGCGCTGCGTGACCTTTCGAAGGAATATCCCGATGAGTACTGGCGCCGCATCGATCACGAACGCGTGTACCCGGAGGCGTTTGTCGACGCGTTGACGAAGGCCGGCTGGATGGCGGCGCTGATTCCTCAGGAGTACGGTGGTTCCGGCCTCGGGTTGACCGAGGCGTCCGTGATCATGGAGGAGATCAACCGCAACGGCGGCAACTCCGGGTTCTGCCACGGCCAGATGTACAACATGAACACGCTGCTGCGCAACGGCTCGGAAACGCAAAAGCGCAAATATCTGCCGAAGATCGCGAGCGGCGAATTGCGCCTGCAGTCGATGGGCGTGACCGAGCCGACCACGGGAACGGACACCACGAAGCTGAAGACCACCGCCGTGAAGAAAGACGGCCGCTATGTGGTCAACGGCCAGAAGGTTTGGATTTCGCGCGTGCAGCATTCGGACATGATGATCCTGCTCGCGCGCACCACGCCCTTGTCTGACGTGAAGAAGAAGTCGGATGGGCTGTCGTGCTTTCTCGTGGACCTGCACCAGGCGATCGGCAACGGTCTGACCGTGAGGCCGATTCCCAACATGGTCAATCACGAGACCAATGAACTGTTCTTCGACAATCTGGAGATTCCCGAAGAGAACCTGATTGGCGAGGAAGGCAAGGGCTTCAAGTACATCCTCGACGGGCTCAATGCCGAGCGTGCGCTGATCGCGGCCGAGTGTATCGGCGACGGCTACTGGTTCGTTGAACGCGCATCGAAATACGCCAACGAGCGTATCGTCTTCGACCGGCCAATCGGCATGAACCAGGGTATCCAGTTTCCGATCGCCGAGGCGTATATCGACCTGCGCGCGGCGGATCTCATGCGCTACAGAGCCTGCGAACTGTTCGACAACCATCAGGCATGCGGCGCGGAAGCGAACATGGCGAAGCATCTCGCGGCCACGGCTTCGTGGAAAGCGGCGAATGCCTGCTTGCAGACGCATGGCGGCTTCGGTTTCGCCTGCGAATACGACGTCGAACGTAAGTTCCGCGAAACGCGGCTTTATCAGGTGGCGCCGATTTCGACGAATCTGATTCTGTCCTACGTCGCCGAGCATGTGCTCGACCTGCCGCGTTCATTCTGATCATCGAGAGAGGATCTCATGCGCTTCGAGACCATTCTGTACGACGTCAAGGACCGTATCGCGACGATCACGCTCAACCGTCCTGAACACATGAACACCTGGAACGACCAGGTGGCGACGGACGTGTACGAGGCAATGCGGGCCGCGGGCGCGGACCGCGGTGTGCGTGTCATCGTATTCACCGGCGCGGGGAAGGCGTTTTGCGCGGGCGGCGATATTCACAGCTTCGGTGGTGACCCCGCCGCACTCATGACCAAGCTGCCGCGTCCGTTCGACATGCGCAAGCGCGCGGACTGGCAGACGCGTTGTTCGTATTACCCGGCCATTCCGAAGCCGGTGATCGCCATGCTCAATGGCGCGACCGTCGGTATTGGCCTGATTCACGCGCTCTTTTGCGACATCCGGTTTGCTTCGGAAGACGCCACCATCACCACGGCATTCGCGCGGCGCGGTCTGACCGCCGAATACGGCATGGCGTGGATCCTCGCGCGCCACGTGGGCCAGGCGCATGCGCTCGACCTGCTGCTCTCGGGCCGCAAGATCAAAGGGCGCGAAGCCGAGCGCATGGGACTCGTGAATCGTGCGATCCCGGCGGAGAAACTGGTCGAAGAGACTTATGCCTACGCGCGCGAAATGGCGGATTACTGCTCGCCGCGCTCCATGCGCATCATGAAGGAACAGGTCTGGGAGGTGCCTTTCCAGACGCCGCACGAGGCGATCATGTCGGCCGGTCTGGATATGCCGATCGCCAACCAGTGCGACGACTACAAGGAAGGCATGGCGAGCTTCCTCGAGAAGCGCAAGCCCAACTTCACGGACTACTGAGCACCTACAGGACACCCTCATGCTGAACTACGAAGTCGTCAAGAACTGGCCTATCGAAGATGTTACGCAGACGTACAGCGAACGCGACGTCATGCTGTATTCGCTGGGCCTTGGCCTCGGCGGAGACCCATTGGACGCAGACCAGCTGCGCTACGTCTATGAAAAGGACCTGCAGGCAATGCCGACTTGCGCGGCCGCGTTCGCGTGGCCGAAATCGTGGATGCGCGATCCGCGTACGGGCATCGACTACCTGAAGCTCGTGCACGGTGAGCAGGACGCCCGTTTCGTGCGGCCGATGCCGGTTGCCGCGACCATCGTCAGCAAGACGCGCGTGAGCCGCATCTCCGATAAAGGCGCGGGAAAGGGTGCGATCGTCGAGCTCATGCGTGACATCATCGACGTTTCGAGCGGCGAACAACTCGCCGAAGTCCGCCAGGTGTCGTTTCTGCGTGGCGACGGCGGGTTTAGCGCGGAGTCGGGCGTGAGCGATGTGCCGCCCGAAGCGCTTCCGCCGGTGCCGGAGCGCGCGCCGGATGCGGAATACGTCTTCTCCACCGGCGCTCATGCCGCGTTGATCTATCGCCTTTCGGGCGATGCCAACCCGCTGCACGCGGATCCTGAAGTGGCTTCGAAGGCGGGTTTCAGCCGCCCCATTCTGCACGGCCTCGCGACCTATGGCATGGCGGGCTACGCCGCGATTCGCACCTTCGCCGGCAACGATGCCACCCGTCTGAAGCGGCTCGCCCTGCGTCTGACTTCGCCGGTTTATCCGGGCGAAGAAGTGCGTTTCCAGTTCTGGAGGGATAGCGACACCCGCCTGCATTTGCGCGCGCGTGTTGACGCGCGCGATGTGGTGGTGCTGAACAACGGCATCGTGGAAATTGCCTGAAACCGCGCCTGGCAGCGCCAACGCGACTTGCCGGGCAGCGACTGGAGCCTGACGATGGACCTGAGAGAAAGCCCCGCCGAGAAGGCGTTTCGCGCCACGGTGCGGGAATTCGTAGCGACGCATTTGCCTGACGACATTCGTGATCGCGTGCTGAACTTCCGCCATGTGCCGCGCGAAGACTACGTGCGCTGGCAACGAATTCTGGCTGGAAAGGGTTGGGGCGCCCCTGCATGGCCCACGCAATTCGGCGGCGCCGCCTGGAATGCCGCGCAGCGCAATATCTTCGACGAGGAATGCTTTACCGCTGGCGCGCCGCGCCAGATGCCGTTCGGCCTTTCGATGGTCGGACCCGTGATCCAGAAGTTCGGCACTGCGGCGCAGCGCGAGCGCTTCCTGCCGCGCATCGTCTCGATGGAGGACTGGTGGTGCCAGGGTTATTCCGAGCCGGGCGCGGGTTCCGATCTGGCCTCGCTCAAAACGCGTGCAGAGCGTATCGAGCGTGACGGTCAATCGTTCTATGTCGTCAACGGCCAGAAGATCTGGACCTCGTTCGCGCAATGGGCGAACTGGATTTTCTGTCTCGTTCGCACGGACGGAAGCGGACGCCCGCAGGAAGGCATCTCGTTCCTGCTGATCGATATGTCGACGCCCGGTATCACGGTCAGGCCGATCCGCACGCTGGACGGCGGTCACGACGTCAACGAAGTGTTCTTCGACAACGTGGAAGTGCCGGTGAGCAATCTCGTCGGAGAGGAGCATCGCGGCTGGTCGATCGCGAAGTATCTGCTCGGACATGAGCGAACGAATATCGCCGGACTTGGCAACTGCAAGCGCTTCATGCGGCGTCTCAAGGAGATTGCGAGCACCGAGCGCAAGCACGGCAAACCGCTCATCGAGGACGTGCGCTTTCGCGATCGCATCGCCAAGGTGGAAATCGATTTGATCGCTCACGAATGGTCGCTTCTGCGCGTGGTCTCCGCCGAAACCGCAGGGCGCCCCATCGGGCCGGAAGCCTCGGTGCTGAAGATCCGCGGGTCGGAGATTCAGCAGGAGCTCACCGAGCTGATCATGGAATGCGCAGGCCCCTATGCAGTGCCCTTCGTAAGCGAAGCGCTGGAGGCGGACTGGCGCGGCGAAACCGCGAACGGCGAATTGCTCAACGCGCTGGCCGCGCACTACCTGGACTGGCGCAAGATTTCGATCTACGGCGGTTCGACCGAAGTGCAGAAAAACATCATCGCCAAGCAGGCGCTCGGCATCTGAGGACACGCCATGGACTTCACGCTGGTTGAAGAGGAACAGATGCTGGCCGACGTGGTCGGTCGTTTCGTCGAAAGGGAATACGACTTCGAGGCGAGGCGTCGTCTCGCCGCCACGCCGCAGGGCTGGTCGGATGCGCACTGGTCCACGCTCGCCGAAATGGGCGTGCTCGCGCTGAACGTGCCGCAGGACCACGGCGGGCTTGGCACGGGCCCGGTCGAGACTATGCTCGTGATGGAAGCCTTCGGCCGGGGACTCGTGCTGGAGCCGTTCGTTTCGTCGGCTCTGATCGGCGCGAAGCTCATTGGGCGCGCGGGACACGAGGCGCGCAAGGCGGAGCTGCTGGCCGGCATCGCAGACGGCAGCCTGAAGACGGCGCTTGCAACGCTCGAACCTGGCGCGCGTTTCGATTTGTGGAACGTCGCGACGAGGGCCGAGGCAACGCGCGACGGGTTCGTCCTCGATGGCCGCAAGGGCGTCGTGCTGCACGGCGACTGCGCGGACATTCTGCTGGTCTCGGCGCGCACGGCAGGCGAGCAGGCGGACAAGCACGGCATCACGCTTTTCGCTGTCGATGCGCGCGCGCAAGGTGTGAGCGTCAAGGGGTTTCCTGCACTGGATGGCCAGCGTGTCGCGGAAGTGGTGCTGAACGGGGTGCGAGTCGACCAACAGGCGGTGATCGGCGCGATCGATCGAGGCTACCCGTTGCTCGAATGGGCTGTCGATCAGGGCATATTCGCGCTGTGCGCCGAAGCCGTGGGCGCGATGTCGCGGCTGAGCGAACTGACTTTCGAGTATCTGCGCACACGCAAGCAGTTTGGCTCGCCCATCGGCAAGTTCCAGGCGCTGCAGCACCGCGCCGCCGATATTTTGACCGCGGTGGAGCAGGCGAAATCGATCGTCTATTTTGCGGCCGCCAGGCTCGGCGAAGACGATGACGTTGCCGCTCATCGCGCTGTGACCGCCGCGAAAGCGCTGATCGGGCGCAGCGCGCGCTTCGTCGCGCAGCAGGCAGTGCAGCTTCACGGTGGGATGGGCATGACGGACGAGCTGGCGGTGGGTTGGTATGTAAAGCGCCTCACCTGCATCGACATGACGTGGGGAAACACCGAGCACCATATCGAGTTATACGGCGCGTTCCTGTAACCGCGGCTCGACGGCAACAAGAACGATTCATTCGACCGCGTAGAGCGGTCAATTCGAAGAAAGGAGACAACCTTATGTCAGCAACTGGCCATGGCGTGACTCCGGAGCTGGCGCCGGTACCCGCGCACGTTTCGCCGGAACGGGTATTCGATATCGATATCTATCACCCGCCCGGCGCAGAAGACGACTACCATCTCTCGCTCAAGAAGCTGCACGCCGAAGGGATTCCCGACATTTTCTGGACGCCTCGCAACGGCGGGCACTGGATCGCCACGCGCGGCGACGACATCTATCACATCCTGAAGGACTACGAGAACTTCTCGTCGAAGCAGCTCACCGTTCCCCTGGTCGAGCATCAGCCGTTGCCGCCGATCTTCTTCGATCCTCCGCAGCATACGGCGTATCGTGCGTTGATCGCGCCCGCGTTCATGCCGCAGGCGATCAGCAAGCTCGAAGAAAAAGCGCGCGAAATGGCGATCGAGTTGATCGAAGACTTTTACCCGAAGGGCGAAGTGCAATTCGTCTCTGGGTTCGCGCAGCATCTGCCGATCGGCATTTTCATGAACATGGTGGCGCTGCCCGCCGAGGATCGCGAGTACCTCCTGAGTCTCGCCGACAAGATGGTGCGCCCGGTGGACGCCAGGGAGAAGCTCGGCGCGCTAGGCGCAATCTTCCAGTACCTGGGCGTGAAGATCGCCGAACGGCGCGCGAATCCGGGAGACGATCTCATCAGCAAGATCGTGAATTCAAAAATCGACGGGCGAGCCTTGACCGACGAGGAGGTTCGCGGTCTGTGCGGACTCGTGCTGATCGGCGGCCTCGATACCGTTGCGTCCGCAATGGGATTCATCGCCAGTTTTCTGGCCGGCAGTCCCGCGCACCGCAAGCAGCTCATCGACAATCCCGAACTGACCCAAAAGGCCGTTGACGAGCTATTACGGCGTTTCCCGGTGGTCAACCAGGGTCGGCGGATCACTCACGATTTCGAATATAAGGGCGTGCGGCTCAAAGAGGGAGACATGATCATCATGCCGACCACGCTGCATGGCCTCGACGAGAGAAAATTCGACGATCCGCTTACCGTCGATTTTACCCGGCCCACGCCGATTCATTCGACGTTCGGCAATGGTGCGCATCGTTGTCCCGGCTCGTTCCTTGCGCGCGTGGAACTGAAGGTTTTCCTCCAGGAATGGCTTAAGCGTATTCCTGACTTCCAGATCAAGCCAGGTGAGAAGGCGGGTGTCCACGGAGGGGTGAACGGCACGCTGTACCACTTGCCTCTTGTGTGGAAAGTCGCCGGCTGAGCGTCCACATCTGCAGAAGGCGGTGCGCGCAGACCGCTACCCGTGCTGCGCGCACCTGAACTTCAGATTCATGGAGACGCTTTGCTCAGCGCACGCCAGACGACCTTCATGGCGTGACGGAATGAATCCCGCTCGGGTGTATTCGTCCCCGACCGGCGAAGAAAGACGACCAGACCTTGCAGATGGGAAAGAAGCAGGGCGCCACGCAGCGTACATTCCGCCGACGCCAAGGTTGGGTTGATTTCCGCGATCAGTTCCGCGAGAAGAACCTGGAAATCCGCAGTGGATTTGGCCATCAGGGCATGGAGATACGGTTCGTGTTCAGCCAGGCTCCAGGTTTCCAGCACAAAGGCGCTAACGCGATTGCCGCCGGGTGCCGTCAGCACAGAGAATGCCTCTTCGACGATCATGTCCAGCCGGGCCTCCGGTGGCCGGTGTTTGTCCTGCGTGATCGCCTGATAGTGTTCGAAATAGCGATTCGTGAATGCCTCTATCGTGGCCCGCAATAGTTCTTCGCGGGTGCTGAAATAGTGCTGCAGGGTCCTCAGCCGGATGCCTGCGTCGCTGGCGATGCGGCGTTGCGTGAATCCAGCGTTGCCTTCCGATGCGAAGACTTCGATCGCCACTTCAATGATGGCTGGCACACGTGTAGATCTGTTCCCTCGCCGCCGAGGCGCGTCTGCTGCCGGCTTGTCGAGGTCTGCCGATGAGATGGTCAGGTCTTTCATCTGTTGTGCTCTCCTTGGCGTTTCCTGTCCCTCTCGCGCGCGTTGTAAGGGCGAGACGAACAAGACTGGCAACTGTTCCCGCCCCCGATAGGTACGTCTTCCGATTCGGCTCGGACGGCGGCAAGTTTGATCTGATGATACTGCTAGTCAGGCGACGAATAAACGGTAGTCCGACGACTAATTGATTCCAGATCACATGCGGCTCTCGCCCCGTAGCATCACCCATGCTACTAGAAAATAGGGTGGACTTGTCCATACCGGCATTTCCCCTGGTACGGTTGAATCTTGATAATGGGTCTGCTGACTACTAATATTTAGTCAGTAGACACATTTGCGTCCAATCACACGGATCCTTTCGCGACGGCAACCGGAGCACGAGGAATCCGGGTGTCTGGGCTGACTGGTGAGTGCCTCCATTTGCACTCGTGAGTGTGATCGTCAGAGGCGCGCACAGAGCGGTTGAAGGAGCAGGGCATGAAACTTGGAGAAAGTTCTTTGCGTGCGCTCATCGAAAAATGGTTCGCGCCCTCTGCGACCACCCCGGTGCACGTGACCCGATATAACTTCGCGAATTCGAGCCAGACGAGGTGTGTGCTCGCACGGTCATCCGCCTCGGAGGGGGGGCTTTCGATCTTCTTCTTTCGGCATGACGATGGGGCCTGGCGCGTGTTCCCTCCTGCTCCCCGAAAACCAGCAATGCACTCTCGCGCAGGAACGGGGTAGCGGATCACGAAAGTCGCGGCCGACAGCCGGCATATATGGAAGGACTGCCAAGGAAGACGGCCTGGTCCCGTAAGCGCTTCGGTCGCTCGTGCAATTCTTCCTCCGTTCACCATTGAATCGACAGACTAAACGCCGCCTCTTCCATGACCGGTACCGCGTACCGCTTTGGGTCGGCGGTACCTGGCCGCGTCCGGCCTGCATGTCGATTGATGAACCGCCGCCGGGTTGTTGCAGCGAAAGCTCCCATAGATCGCATCGCCAACCCGCACAGGCGAGGCGAATGCCCCGCAAATGCGAGCGCCGCCAACACGCGTGGGCACAACGCGCGCGCGCCGTATGCAGTCGGCGCCACTTGGCCGAGGCATGCATGTACCGAGTTAAGCCGATGACAAAAATCGAACCCTCGTTTACCCAGGTTTGTGAACGGCGTTCGAGAAAATGTACCGCATAGGGGTGAGCGAGCGTTGACAGTCAGGTTTCGAGCGTTTATCTTTGCGAACAGCATTCGCATTCTGGTGATGCGCTTGGGGGACCCCGAGACGCGATGCTGACGAGGTAGGGAGGCCGGTTTCGCTTCATAGCTAAAAGTCTGCGGCAGTCCAACGGCCTTGGCCTTTTCTGCGGCAGTTCGACAAAGAAAAGAGGAGACGCATGAAAATGAAGAGCCTGAAGCCAAGTGCGATCAGCCTTGGCGTGCATGCAACCTGTATCGCGGCGGCTTGCGGGTTGTGGAGCGCGAACGCCAATGCATTTCACTTCGATGTGCCGAACCCGGACATCGACATGGAATGGGATAACACGGTGCGTGCGGATTACGACATTCGGCTTCAGAACCCGGATCACTTCTACACGAACAGTCCGACCTACGACGAAGGTGATCTGTCGACGCCGAGGTTCAGCACGATCCAGGCGATGCTGAACCTCTATAGCGAGTTCGATTTCAAGTACAAGGAGACGTCGGGCTTCCGCATCAGTATGGATGCGTGGTACGACCCGACGTTCAAGAATCACAACACGAGCAATCCTGCATTTCCGCCGAACTATCCCAACAACGAGTACACAAGCTACATCAAGAAGTATTACCAGGGACCGAGCGCCGAGTTGCGTGATGCCTTCGTGTTCAACACCTTTGACCTCGGCGGGCATTCTGTCAACGTCAAGCTAGGCCGTACGGCGGTAACCTGGGGGCAGTCGGCGTTTGCTACGCTGGGCGGCGCCAACTCGGTGGCGATTGGCCAGGCGCCGCTGGACCTGATGAAGCTGACGCAGAGCCCGAGCGCATCGCTGAAGGAAATCGTGTTGCCGACGGCTCAGGCTGACGTGACGACGAACATTACGGATACGATCACCCTCGGGGCGCAATACACCTTCGAGTGGAACCACGATCGCCTGCCAGAAGGCGGCACCTATTTCGGCGGTGCGGATCCGATTCTCTATGGGCCGCCGGTGGCCAGTTACACGACGATTCCCGGACTGGGCACGTTCGCGATTCCGCGTGTACCGCCGACCAAAGGTCAGATCGGTGATATCGGTCTTGACGGCAAGTGGCGTGTTGATTCGCTGGCAACCACCTACGAACTGACGTATCGCCACTTCGCCATGAAGATGCCTTGGGCGGCCGTGCTCGTGCCGGGCGCGGGGCCGCAACTCTTCCCGGGCACCAATCTGCCGGGCGTCACGGCGAAATACGGCAACGACGTCAACCTGATCGGTCTGGGCTTTAATAGTGCTATCGGCAATGCCGCCGTGGCTGGCGAAGTCTCGTACCGCTGGAACATGCCGCTCAATGCAGTCAACACGACGACGGTCAACGACGCGCCGACCGGCCGTACGCTGCATGGTCTTTTGAACGTTACGCAGTCGTTCGGCAAGTCGCCGTTGTGGGACAACATGTTCCTGCAGGCGGAATTCTCGTTCAATCAGTTGTTGAGCGTGCAGTCGAATGCGGGAAATTTTGCGAATTCCAGCTATGACACCACCGGCCAGTGTTCGGCATCGGGCAATTCTGCATTCAATAACTGCTCGACGCGCTTCTGGGCCGGTCTCGGGATCGGTGCGAGCCCGCAGTGGTATCAGGTATTCCCTGGGGTCGACCTGACGATGCCGCTGTTCGTCAATCTGAACCTGAAGGGCTACTCGTCCGTTATCTCGCCGGCCGCCGAGGCACAAGGCCAGAATACGTTCGTGGTCGGGCTCGACTTCACAATCTACAACAAGCACGAGGTGGACATCACCTACACCTATTACATGAACAAGAAGGGGTACTCGACGGCGGGCGCCGCAACCGCTCTCGGCGCGCCGTACAGCGACAAGTCGTGGCTCGGCATCACGTATCAGACGACGTTTTGATAATGGAGACAGCTGTGAAAAGATTCCCAAAGCTTCTTAAGGCGCTTGCGGTTCTTGCGGCAATCTGGGCTTCGCCATACACGCTAGCCGCCGATAGCGGATTGACGCCGTTTGGCGCCGAGATCGCAGGAAACAAGGACGGGACAATTCCTGCCTATACCGGGGGCATCACGCAGGCTCCGGCCGCATTCAAACCGGACTCAGGAAAATGGGCGGATCCGTTTCCCGGTGAAAAACCCATTCTCCAGATCACGGCACAAAACTACGAGCAATACGCGGACAAATTAAGTGCGTCGGAAATCGAATTATTCAAGCGCTATCCGACTTACAGGATGGATGTCTATCCGACTCACCGCAGCGTTTCGTATCCCGACTGGTATTTGGAGAACTCCACCAAGAACGCTCAAACCGCGAAGCTTGAAAAGAACGGCCTTTACCTATCTGGAGCATTTGGCGGAAAACCGTTTCCGGTGCCGAAGAATGGGCAGGAAGCGTTGTGGGACTGGGAGTTGCGTTACGTCGGTACGCTCCAACGCAATAACGTGAAAACGTGGTTGGTGGACTCGAGTGGTACGCCGATCCTTGCGGCGCAATTCAAGAGCTCGCTCTATTACCCGTACTTCGATATCAAGAAGGAGGATGAATTCCGGAAAAAAGCGGGCCTCGCAAACTGGTATTACGTGTACAACGACTACGCGGCACCGGCGCGCTTGATTGGCGATACGACCCTCTTCTGGTACTTCATGGATACGGCGGATCATGATCAGCAGTCCTGGGAATACAACCCGGGGCAGCGTCGTGTGCGGGTGGCGCCGGACCTAGCCTACGATACGCCGAACCCCGGGTATTCGGGGGCAATCACGATGGATGACATCCAGTTGTTCTATGGACGGATCGATCGCTGGGACGCCAAGCTCGTGGGCAAGAAGGAGATGTACATCCCGTACAACGACTACAAGCAGCAGTATGAAACGCCGGCGAGCAAGATCCTCACACCGCATTTCGTCAATCCGGATCACGTACGCTGGGAGCTTCACCGTGTGTGGGTCGTTGACCTGAAGCTCAAGTCGGGTGCGCGCCACGTCTACGGCCGCAAGATGCTCTACCTGGATGAAGATGGCGGTGGCGGGATGATGGACGCCTACGACCAGTCGGGCAAGCTCTATCGCGGTGGATTCGAGACGACGGTGCCCGCCTACGACTACAAGGTTCCGTATTCGCTCGGCAACTGGTTTTACGACTTCAATAGCGGCATTTACATCTTCGGCAGTCACCCTGCCGAGACGCCGGGGATTCTCTTTAACGTGAGCTTCCCGTCCGACTACTACACACCGGAACGCATGCAGTCTGCGGGTGTGCGCTAATTGCCTGCCGATGCAGGAGTGAGGTAATTAGTAGCGTCCTGCGTGGCCCCGCCGGGCAGGACGCTTCGGCAACGAAGTTCTACATGGGTGTTGGGTATCGAAAGTAGCGTTGTTGCTTTTGGTTCTGAGTTAATCAGGAAAGGGATGGTGAAGGCTTTGAAGAAGCACCTGATGTTGATGAAGGCGCTCGCATTTGCGGCGGCTGTTTGCATGGCGCCGATGGCTGGCGCGCTCGAGAACGGGATGACGCCATTCGGCGCGCAAATTGCCGGCAGCAAGGACGGGACGATTCCTGCGTACACGGGCGGAATTACGCAGGCGCCGGCGGGTTTTAAGCCCGACTCGGGAAAGTGGGCGGATCCGTTTGCCGGTGAGAAGCCGACGATGCAGATAACGGCGCAAAACTACCAGCAATACGCCGACAAATTGAGTGCCAGTTCGCTCGAGCTGTTCAAGCGCTACCCGACGTACCGCATGGATGTTTACCCGACGCACCGTTCCGTCTCGTACCCGGACTGGTATCTGGCGAACTCGGAAAAGAATGCGCAGAGTGCGAAGCTCGAAAAGAACGGTCTGTTCGTGGCAGATGCATTCGGCGGAAAACCGTTTCCTGTGCCAAGCAATGGGCAGGAAGCGATGTGGGACTGGGAACTGCGCTACGTCGGTACGGCGCAGCGCAACAACGTAAAGACGTGGCTCGTTGACACCAGCGGCACGCCGATCCTCGCGGCGCAATTCAAGAGTTCGATTTACTACCCGTATTTCGACCTCAAGCAGGAAGATGCATTCAAGAAGAAGGGTGGCACTGCCGTCTGGCAGTACATCAACAATGATTTCGTAGCGCCGGCGCGAATGATTGGTGATACCACGCTTTACTGGTTCTTCACGGACACTGCGGATCACGACCAGCAATCGTGGGAGTACAACCCCGGTCAGCGTCGCGTACGAGTCGCGCCAGACCTGGCCTATGACACTCCGAACCCCGGCTACTCGGGCGCGATCACGATGGACGACATTCAGTTGTTCTACGGGAAGATCGATCGCTGGAATGCGAAGCTGATCGGCAAGAAGGAGATGTACATCCCGTACAACGACTACAAGCAACAGTACGAGACGCCTGCGAGCAAGATCCTGACGCCGCACTTCGTGAATCCCGACGATGTGCGTTGGGAACTGCACCGGGTGTGGGTTGTGGAATTGACGCTCAAGCCGGGCTCGCGCCACATCTACAGCAAGAAGACGATGTACTTCGACGAGGACGGCGGCGGCGGAATGATGGACGCGTACGACCAGTCGGGCAAGCTCTATCGTGGGGGCTTCCAGACCACGGTGCCTGCCTACGATTACAAAGTGCCGTATTCGCTGGGCAACTGGTTCTACGACTTCAATAGCGGTGTGTATATCTTCGGAAGCCATCCGGCCGAATCGCCGGGCGTCTTCTTCAATAGCAGCTTTTCGCATGACTTCTTTACGCCGGAGCACATGCAGTCAAGCGGTATCCGGTAGCAGGCGGTAAAGCAGTAAGCGCAGCAAACTTGCAGTGCCGGTTCGACCCGGCACTGCACGCCAAAATTACATAAAGCCCAGGACAGTTCGCGGAGTCGATCGGCAGTAACTGTGAAGGAGACGCAATGCGCAATACCATGTTTCGTTGGCTCGCCCTGGTGGCGGCAGCAGGCCTCGCGAGCAGTGCGGTTTATGCGGGGTTTGCCGACCCGATGCACTCGCCGGCAATCACCAACCCACGCGCTGCACACGAACCCGTGATGGCCGTTGCCCAGGCCGGCCAGCGACTGGTCGCGGTGGGGCCACGCGGCGTCATTCTCGTCTCGGACGACGACGCGGCGCACTGGCGCCAGGTGAACGTGCCAGTGAGCGCCGATCTTGTTGCGGTGACCTTCAAGTCCTCGACGCTGGGCTGGGCGGTCGGACACGATGGGGAAGTGCTCCACACGGCCGATGGCGGCAATACCTGGACGCGCCAGCTTGACGGCGAGCAGGCCGCGAAGCTGATGACCGACTATTACGCGCAGCAGCGGGGCGATTCGCCGGACTTGAAGGCCTCGCGCGAGGAGGCCCAGCGCTTCGTGGCCGACCAGGGCGGACGTCCTTTCCTCGACGTCTGGTTCGACGACGAGCGCTCGGGCTGGGTCATCGGTTCGTTCAACATCATTTTCCATACCGAAGACGGCGGCAAGAACTGGGTTCCATGGTTTGACCGCGTCGACAACCCGGACGCCCTGAACCTGCATGCGATGCGGCGTATTAACGGGACGCTCTATATCGTGGGCGAGCAGGGGCTGCTGCTCAAACTCGACCCCGACAGGCAGCGCTTCGTTGCGATGTCCTCGCCGTCGAAGGGCAGCCTCTTCGGACTCGCCGCGGCGGGCAACGCGATGGTCGTGTACGGCCTGCTCGGCAACGCTTACCGCTCCACCGATGGCGGCGCCACCTGGAGCAAGATCACGCTGCCGACCGGCGCGAGCATCCTCGCCTCAGCCGAGCTCCCGAATGGTCGTCTGCTGCTGGCCACGCAGGCCGGCGAACTGCTCGAGAGCACCGATCAGGGCGCAACGTTCCACACACTGGGCGCGAGCCAGCCGGGCGGGGTCTTCGCCATGGCGCTGCGCGACGACACCGCGGTGCTGGCCGGCGCAGCAGGCCTGACGCGCGTCACATTGGCGAAGTCGCAATAAGGGGGAGCAGACATGGCTGGCGGCAACAATGCCCAATTCGACAAGATGCCCGTCGTGGCGGATCTTGCCCAGTTCGATTCGCGTTCTGGCAATGCGCTCGAGCGGCTGATCTTCAACCGGCGTCCCTGGCTGATGATCATCTGCGCGATCATCACCGCGGTGCTCGGGTTTCAGGCGACGCGGCTCGATGTCAATGCGAGTTTCGAGAAGATGATTCCGCTCTCGCATCCGTACATCAAGAACTATCTTGCCAACAAGGCGGACCTGAAGGGACTCGGCAACTCGCTGCGTATCGTCGTCGAGAATCCTTCCGGCGACATCTACGATCCGAAGTACCTGGCGGCACTGCGTCGCATCAACGATGCCCTGTTCCTGATTCCAGGCGTTGATCGCCCGGGTGTGAAATCGCTGTGGATGCCGATCGTGCGCTGGAATGTGGTGACCGAGAAGGGCTTCGCGGGCGGTCCCGTCATGCCGGACGGCTTCGACAGTTCGACTCAGGCGATTACACAGCTGCGTACGAACGTGGCGCGCGCCAATATCGTTGGCAGCCTCGTATCCAACGACCTGCATTCGAGCATGATCCAGCTGCCGCTGCTGGACCACTACGCCGATACGGGCAAGGCGCTTGACTACGCAAAGCTCTCGCGCCAGATCGACGAGGTCATCAAGACCGAAGGCCGGGGCGAGGTGCGCGTGCACGTGGTGGGCTTCGCCAGGCTGATCGGAGACCTGATCGCGGGTCTGAAGCAGGTGGCGATGTACTTTGGTATCGCCGCGGCGATTGCGCTCACCGTGATCTTTCTGTACACCCGCTGCTATCGCAGCACGCTGCTGGTGGTGGCCTGCTCGCTCATCGCCGTGGTCTGGCAGCTGGGCATCATCAGCACGCTCGGCTACGTGCTTGATCCGTATTCGGTGCTGGTGCCGTTCCTCGTGTTCGCGATCGGCGTGTCGCATGGCGCGCAGAAGATGAACGGCATCACGCAGGACATCGGGCGCGGCACGCACCGCTACGTGGCTGCGCGCTATACGTTCCGGCGGCTCTTCCTGGCCGGACTCACGGCACTGCTCGCGGACGTCGTCGGCTTCGCCGTGCTGATGGTGATCGACATTCCGGTGATCAAGGACCTGGCCTTCACGGCGAGCGTGGGCGTGGGCGTGCTTGTCTTCACGAATCTGCTGCTCCTGCCGGTGCTGCTCTCGTATGTGGGTGTGAGTCCGTCGGCGGCACGTCGCAGTGTGCGTGGCGAGCAGAACGACGAACGCGGCACCTCGTCCGCGGGTGCGCTCTGGAACCTGCTGGACCGGTTTACCGAGCGCCGCTGGGCGGTGGGCGCGATCGTGTGCGCGGCGGCGCTCACGGCAGTCGGCTGGTCGATCAGCCAGCACCTGCAGATCGGCGACCTGGATAGCGGCGCACCGGAGCTGCGCCCGAACTCGCGCTACAACCTCGACAACGCGTACATCAACGCGCACTTCGGGCTGTCGAGCGACCTGTTCGTGGTGATCGGCAAGTCGTCGCACGGCACCTGCGACGCGAACAACTTCCCGCTCGTGCTGGAGGCGGACCGCCTCGAGACCGCACTGCGCGGCGTTCCCGGCGTGCAGACGACGACCTCGGTGGGCGGCCTGACGCGCTGGATGACCTCGGGCTTCTACGAGGGCTATCCGAAGTGGTACACGATCGATCGTGTGCCGTCGATCATCAACAAGACGGTCTGGCAGATCCTGCTGGACCATCCGGACCTGATCAGCCAGACGTGCGGTACGGCGCCGGTCATTGCGTATCTGACGGACCACAAGGCGGCAACGCTCTCGCGTGTGATGGAGGTGGCCGAGGAGTTCGCGAAGGCGCACAGTGACGCGGACCACCAGTTCCTGATGGCGGCGGGCTCGGCGGGTATTGACGCGGTGACGAACGTGGTCGTTGCGAAGGCGAACCGCACGATGCTGTTCATGGTGTACGCGGCGGTGATCCTGCTGTGCTTCATCACGTTCCGCAGCTGGCGCGCGGTGGTGGTGGCGGTCGTTCCGCTCGGCATTACGTCGGTGCTGTGCGAGGCGCTCATGGTCAAGCTGGGTATTGGCGTGAAGGTGGCGACGCTGCCGGTGATTGCGCTGGGGGTCGGGATCGGGGTGGACTACGCGCTGTACCTGCTGAGCGTGCAGCTCGCGTACCAGCGCACAGGGCAGCCGCTGAAGGTGGCCTACCGCCACGCGGTGCAGTTCACGGGCAAGGTGGTGGCGCTGGTGGGTGTGACACTGGCCGCGGGGGTGGTGACGTGGGCGTTCTCGCCGATCAAGTTTCAGGCCGATATGGGCATCCTGCTCACGTTCATGTTCCTGTGGAACATGATCGGTGCGCTGATCCTGATCCCGGCGCTGTCGCATTTCCTGTTGCAAGGGATTACCCGCAAGGCAGTGGCGAAAGCCGCGGCGAAGGGTTCGTCGCAGGTCGAAGCCCGCAGTGCCGAGGTGACCCTGCGGTCGTGACCGTGTCGCATGTGCCGCGTTACGCGGCACTGCCTGCAGAAAGAATGTGGCGGGCCGCCATCTGCGAAGATCGCGGCCGAATTGCGTGCAAGTCAGGAAACGTCGGGGCGGACGGTGCTGGGCAGGCCTACACCACGGACATCGAGAAGCTCAGGATCTCCGAGACGCCGCCGTCCACCATCAGCATCTGGCCATTCATGTAGGAGCTGGCCTCGGAGGCGAGAAACACGGCTACGCCGCCGAGTTCTTCCGGGTTCCCCCAGCGTCCAACCGAGATATGCGAGCGGACGATCTCCTTCATTTGCGGATTCGATGTAACGGGCTCGGCCATATCGGTGAGGAAATAGCCGGGACAGATACCGTTGCAACGAATGCCGTGGCGGCCCAACTCCGCGCCGAGCGATTTCGTGAGCCCGGCGACCGCGTGCTTGCTGGCCACGTATGCCTGGAGCTTCTCCCGGCCGAGCACCGAAACGTAGGAACCCACGTTGATGATGCGTCCGTGCCCGCGTTCGATCATGGGACGAGCGACTTCCTGCGCGAGCAGATACGCGGCCGTGACGTTGGTATCCATCGTCCTTTGCCACATTTCAACGTTCGACTGAAGAAAATCGCTCCATTCGCAAATGCCGGCATTGTTGAGCAGGACGTCGATGCGTCCATGACGCGCAAGGACGTTGCGTACGCCGCTTCTGATCGCGTCTTGATCCGTGAGATCGAACGGTTCCACGTCGACGCTACCGCCCGTCTTCCTGATCGATTCCGCGGCAGTTTCCAGACTCTCGCGCGATCGCGCGCAAAGAATGACGGTCGCACCCGCCGACGCCAACGCACTTGCCATGGCGAAGCCGAGGCCGCGTGACGCTCCGGTGACGAGCGCAATCTGCCCTTCCAGTGAAAACAGTTTCATAGTCTGACTCCCATCGATCATGCAGTGGCTGCTTGCGGGTGGCGAATGACGATCTTGCCGAAATGCTGCTGGCTTTCGAGGTGCCGCAGCGCATCCGGTACATGTGCAAAGTCATAAACCGAGTCGATTACGGGCCGCAGTTTGTGCAGTCCGATCGCGCGATTCATCGCTTCGAAATCCTGACGGGAACCGACGCGGATCGGCGCGATCGACAGGCCGCGCGTGAAGAATCCCTCGCCCGCAGAGGGGGCGCCGGTTAGCAGCCCCACGACGCTGATCCGGCCGCCATCCCGTGTGGCGGCAACGGACTTGCCGAACGTTTGCGCGCCTCCCACCTCGACGACGACGTCGACGCCCAGTCCATCGGTCAAGCGCAGCACGGCGTCGTCCCATTGCGGCGTCTCGCGGTAGTTGATGGTGGCGTCGGCGCCTAATTGCGCGAGGCGTTTGAGCTTCGCATCGCTCGACGACGTGGCAATCACGCGAGCGCCGAACAGACGCGCAAGCTGCAGCGCGAAAATCGATACGCCGCCCGTCCCTTGCACGAGGACGCTCTGGCCCGGCAGAAGGGGCGCATGCCCGCACAACGCGTTCCATGCGGTGACGGCGGCGCAAGGCAGCGTTGCAGCCTCCTCGTCGGAGAGATGATCCGGAACGCTAACCAGTTCCTCCTCGTTCAGCACCGCCTTGTCGCGCAGCATGCCTTCGACTATCGCGCCGCGGCCCAGCATATCCGCGTGTTGCGGGCGGGCGCCGCCATGCCAGTTTTCCGCGAAATTCGCCATCACCCGGTCGCCGGGCTTGAAACGCCGAACGCCAGAACCGACTGCAAGCACGACGCCGGCGCCGTCCGAGGCGGGAATGAAGTTGGGCGCCATCCAGTCGCGAAATGCGCCGTTCATCAGCAAGAGCTCGCGAAAATTCAGTGAACTTGCGTTGACCTGCACCAGCACCTCATGCGCGCCAGGCTGCGGTGGATCGGGTTCCTCGTGTAGCGCCAAGCCTGAGATTCCCTCAAAACGTTCGCATCGATAGAGCTTCATTCGTTGTCTCCATGGTGGTGAACGAGAGCGCCAAATTCGTTGCCGAATGACGCCTTGTTCATTCTTCTCGTTGACAGCCGCAAAAAGATGAGTTCAGAATATAGAACATTGTTCAACAAAGCGTTCGGAGCGTCAAATTGAAGATACTGGTCGCGGTGAAGCGCGTGATCGACTACAACGTGAAACCGCGGGTGAAAGCCGATGGTTCGGGCGTCGATCTGGCCAACGTGAAAATGGCCATGAACCCGTTCGACGAGATCGCGGTGGAGGAGGCGGTGCGCCTCAAGGAAGCGGGTATTGCGAGTGAAGTCGTCGTGGTATCGGCGGGAACTGCGCAATCGCAGGAGGTGTTGCGCACGGCGCTCGCCATGGGGGCGGATCGCGCAGTGCTCGTCGAAAGCGATGCCGACCTGCAGCCTCTCGCAGTCGCCAAACTGCTGAGCGCCGTTGCGTCGCGGGAAAACCCGCAGCTGGTATTGCTCGGCAAGCAGGCCATCGACAACGACGCTGGTCAAACCGGTCAAAAGCTCGCCGCATTGCTCGGCTGGCCGCAAGCGACATTCGCGTTCAAGACGGAAGTAGACGAGCGGCAACTGCTCGTTACACGTGAGATCGACGGTGGTCTTGAACGTGTCGCGCTCGATCTGCCAGCGGTGGTCACGACCGATCTGCGCCTGAATAGCCCGCGCTATGTGACGCTCCCCAACATCATGAAGGCGAAGAAGAAACCGCTGGAGACGCTGAGTCCCGAAGCGCTGAACGTTGACGTCGCGCCTCGTTTGAAGGTTCTCGAAGTGACTGAGCCGCCGGCGCGTAAAGGCGGCGTAATGGTTCCGGATGTTGCAGCGCTGATTGAAAAGCTTCGCAACGAAGCGAAGGTGATCTGATCATGACTATTCTCGTAATCGCCGAACACGACAACGCAACCCTGCAGCGGGCCACGCTCAACGCCGTCACGGCGGCGGGCGCAGCGGGCGGCGACATTCATGTGCTGGTGGCGGGCCACGGCGCCGCGGCCGTGGTGGAGCAAGCGGCCAGCATTGCCGGCGTCGGCGAGGTGCTGGTGGCGGACGCACCCGAGTACGCGCACGCGCTGCCGGAAAATCTCGCCTTTCTCGTTGTTTCACTTGCCAGCGGCTATACGCATGTGATTGCCGCTTCGACGGCCGTGGGCAAGAACTTCATGCCCCGCGTGGCGGCGTTGCTCGACAGCGCGCAGATTTCCGATGTCGTCGCCGTCAGGGCGCCCGATGTATTCGTGCGTCCGATCTACGCGGGCAATGCACTCGCAACGGTGCAATCGTCCGATGCCATCAAGGTCATCACGATCCGCCCGACCGCTTTCGATGCGGCGGCCACCGGTTCGGGCACCGCGCCCGCGCGCGCGATTGCCACGGCACAGGCCTTCGATAGGGCCCGTTTTGTCGGTCAGGAACTCACGAAGTCGAGCCGCCCGGAGCTTTCCGCGGCGAATATCGTCGTTTCGGGCGGTCGCGGCATGCAGAACGGCGATAACTTCAAGCTGCTCGATGCGCTCGCGGACAAGCTTGGTGCGGCCGTCGGCGCTTCGCGCGCGGCCGTCGATGCCGGTTTCGTGCCGAACGACTATCAAGTCGGGCAGACCGGCAAGATCGTCGCGCCCCGGTTGTATATCGCCGTCGGCATCTCCGGCGCTATTCAGCACCTTGCGGGCATGAAGGACTCGAAAGTCATCGTCGCAATCAACAAGGACAGCGAGGCCCCGATTTTTCAGGTGGCCGATTACGGTCTCACCGCCGATCTGTTCGAAGCGGTACCCGCACTGACCGCGGCGCTCGATTGAGTTCGATTGACGTTCGTCCGGATTGACAGCAATCCGGGCGCAGGCCTAGCATCTGAACGCCGTTCACGAAAATTGCACCGATAGTTGCATATTGGTTACCGACCGGGCTGCAAAACGAGCGGCCGCGACATAAAAAGCCGGAACCGGCGCCTACGCCGGCCACATCAAGGAGATATCCATGGGTAACAGAGGTCCCGATTCGGGTGCGCACACGGTCAGACTCGATTTCGTCCCGAAGGACAGTTACCTGTCGAAGCAGTTTCTCGAGCGGGAGAACGAGCGCCTGTGGCCGCGCGTGTGGCAGGTTGCCTGCCGCCTGGAGGAGATTCCCAACGTCGGCGACTACGTGACTTTCGATGTGGCGGGCGAGTCGATCATCGTCGTGCGCAAGTCGGCTGAAGAAATCAAGGCCTTTTTCAACGTCTGCCAGCATCGCGGGCGCCGCTTGACCAACGGTTGCGGCAAGGCCGCGAAGTTTCACTGCGCCTATCACGGCTGGCAGTGGAATCTGGACGGCAGCGTGGCGCGCGTGCTCGACCGGCAAGACTGGGAAGGCTGCCCGGAAATGGCCGATGGCGATCTGCGTCTCACCGACGTTCTGGTGGACACGTGGGGCGGTTTCGTTTTCATCAACATGGATCCGAACGCCGAACCGCTCGCAAGATTCCTCGATCCGGTGCCGGAGATCACGAACTGCTTTGAGTTCGAGAAGATGCGCTACCGCTGGTACAAGTCGATTCGCCTGCCGTGCAACTGGAAGGTCGCGCTCGAAGCGTTCAACGAAGGCTATCACGTTGCGGCAACGCATCCGCAATTGCTCGACGTAGCAGGCGACGACGTGACGCGCAGCTTCGCCTACGGCCGCCACGGCATGTTCGGGTACTCGACGGCCACGCGCATGATCGGCGCGCCGTCGCCGCGCACTGGCAAGCCCATGCCTGAAGACGTGCGCCAGGGTCTTGTGAACTTCTTCCGCGTCATGGAAGAAACGCTCAAGGCGATCAACACGGCTCGCGACTATGAAGCCGCGAAGCGTTTGATGCACGAAATGTCGCCGTCGGGCAACCAGTTCGAAGTCTTGGGGAAGGCGATGGAGTTCCAGCGCGAAGCGGCCATCGCAGAAGGTGCGGGCTGGCCCGAGATTACGTTCGAGCAGCTCGGTCGCGCGGGTGCGGACTGGCACGTGTTTCCGAATCTCGTGTTTCTCCCGTACCCCGATGGCGCGCTGTTCTATCGTGCGCGGCCGGACGGCGACAACCCCGATTCGTGCATCTACGACATCTGGTCGCTTCAGCGCTTCGCGCCGGGTGCGGAGCCGCCGTTGAAGCGTGAGTTCTATTACGGCGTGGACGACTGGAAAGAGAACGCGCAGGAAAACTTCGGCCTGATCCTGTGGCAGGACTTCCAGAACATGGCCAACGTGCAGCAGGGCATGAAGTCGCGCGGGTTCAAGGGTTCGCGCACGAATCCGCTGCAGGAAACGTCGGTGTCGAACTTCCATCGCGCGCTGCGCGAATTCATCGCGCAGGAGGAGTGATGTCGGGGACCTGGGACGCTAGCTACGATTTCGTGGTGGTCGGCAGCGGTGGCGGTTCGATGTGCGCTGCGCTTGCCTGCAAGTCGGTGGGCAAGGATGCGCTCATCATCGAGAAGCTGCCGAAGGTCGGCGGCTCGACCGGTTATTCGGGCGGGGTGTGGTGGTTGCCTAACAATCACGTGATGAAGCGTCACGGCGTGAGCGATTCGTATGAACGCGCGCGCCAGTACTTCGACGCGGCGGTGACCTATCAAGGCCCGGGCACATCGGAGGCGCGGCGCGAGGCGTATCTGCGCACCGGACCGAAGATGGCCGAGTTCCTCGAACAGCAGGGTATGCAGTTCGTGTACGCGGACGGCTGGTCCGACTACTACGACACGCTGCCCGGTGGCGAGCCGCGTGGCCGTTCGCTGCTGGCAAAGCTGTTCGACGTGAAGGAGCTGGGCGAATGGGCGCCGCGTCTGTCGCGCTACAAGGGCCCTTCGATGCCGGCCAATTCGGACGAGTATCCGCAACTCTTTCTGATGAAGCGCACGTGGGGCGGCAAGCGCAAGGCGATGCAGCTTGGCGGCCGCATGCTGTATCAGAAGATCACGGGCAAAGAGCTGGTTGCCAACGGCGCGGCGATTCAGGGGCGCATGCTGCAGATGGCGTTGCGTGCGGACGTGCCGATCTGGACCGACACGCCAGTGCGCGAACTCATTGTCGAGGACGGGCGCGTGACCGGCATCGTTGCGGTCCGCAGCGGCCGCGAAATGCGCATCCAGGCTCGCGAAGGCGTGCTGCTCAACACCGGCGGCTTTTCGCACAACGCGGAAATGCGCCGCAAATACCAGCCGCAGCCTTCATCGGCGGCTTGGACGAACGCGAATCCGGGCGATACCGGCGAAATCCTGCAAGCCGCCATCGCGCTCGGCGGCGCCGTGGACTGCATGGAGGAGGCGTGGTGGGTCGTGACGTCGCTCGGCCCCAACGAAGAACTGCCCGAGGGCGCGCGCGCGCCGGACGGTTCACCGCTGCCGTTCATGCATCACCTCGATCTCTCGCTGCCGTTTTCCATCATGGTTGATCAGGATGGCGAACGCTTCTGCGACGAAGCGGGCGCCTACATGGAAATCGGCCAGCGCATGTACCAGCGCCACAAGGAGACCGGCAAGGCCGTGCCCGCGTGGGTCGTCATGGACAGCCGGCAGCGCAAGTATTACCCATGGGGCACCGCCATGCCGGGGCAGATTCCTGAGAAGTGGCTCGACAGCGGCTACATGATCAAGGCCGATACGCTCGAAGAACTGGCCGCGAAATGCCATATCGACCGCGCTGGTCTGCTCAAAACGATCGAGCGCTTCAACGGCTTCTGCGAAACGGGCGTCGACGAAGACTACGGGCGTGGTTCGCGCGCATTCGATCGCTGTCATGGCGACCCGACCATCAAGCCGAACCCGAACCTCGGGCCGATCGAAGAGGGCCCCTTCTACGCCGTGCGCATGTACCCCGGCGACGTAGGCACGGCGGGCGGCCTCGTGACCGACGAATACGCTCGCGTGCTCAGGGAAGACGGCTCGCAGATTGCCGGCCTGTACGCCACCGGCAACTGCACGGCATCCGTGGTCGGCCGCTGCTACCCCGGTGCCGGCAGCAGTATCGGCGCGTCGTTCGTATTTGGTTATATCGCGGCGCTCCATGCAAGCGGCGCGCCAAAAATCTGGTGAGACAGGAGAGATACGAATGAACGCCTATCAGCCGCCCAACAGTGAAGTCCTGGTCGACATTTACCGGCGCATGGCACTCATCAAGCAGAACGATGAGCGCTTTCGTGCCGTCATCAAGTCCGGCAAGCTGGTCATGCCGTACTACTCGCCGCGCGGCCAGGAGGTGATTCCCTCCGCGATGTCGGTGTGCCTCACCGACGACGACTACATCTGCACGATCTACCGTGGCGTTCACGACATGATCGCCAAGGGTGTGCCGCTCAAGGAATTGTGGGCCGAGCTCGGCGGCCGCGTGACCGGCACCTGCAAGGGCAAGGGCGGCCCGATGCACGTTACCCATCCCGCATCCGGCGTCATGGTGACGACGGGCATCGTGGGCAGTTCCATGCCCATTGCAAACGGACTCGCGCTGGCCGCGCAGATTCGTGGCGAGCCGCGGGTGGCCGTGGCTTATTTCGGCGACGGCGCGTCGAATATCGGTGCTTTCCATGAGTCTCTGAATATGGCTTCCGTCTGGAAGTTGCCGGTGATCTTCGTGTGCCAGAACAACGGCTACGCCGAGCACACGAAATACGCTTACGGCACGTCTGTGGCGAATATCGCGCAGCGTGCCGTCGCGTATCAGATGCCCGGCGTCACGGTCAACGGCAACGATCCGATCGCGATGCACAGGGCGGCACACGAGGCGGTCGAACGCGCTCGCAACGGCGGCGGCCCGACGCTCATCGAAGCGAATACCTTCCGCTTTCAGGGGCACGTGTTCGGCGACCCGGACGCGTACATGGACAAGCACGAAAAGGCCGCCTGGGTGGCCAGGGATCCCGTGCCGCTCTTCCGGCAGTGGCTCATCGAAGCGAAGCACGCAACCGAAGAGCAACTGGCCGCGATGGAATCCGATCACGAGGCGCAGATCGATGCTGCTGTCGAATTCACGTTGTCGAGCGAATATCCCGACGTTGCGGAGCTTCGCCGTGACATCTTCAAGGACGAGGTGATCGCATGAGCCAGGCACCCACGAACATCAACACTATCCAGGCCGTCAACTACGCGCTCGACGACGCAATGGCGGCCGACGCCAATGTGATCGTGCTGGGTGAAGACGTTGCCGATGGCCAGGAGGGCGGCATTGTCGGCGTAACGAAGGGACTGTCTTCGAAATACGGCACGTCGCGCGTGCGTTCGACGCCGATCTCGGAGCAGGCCATCATCGGCGCCGCGATCGGCGCGTCGATGGTCGGCATGCGTCCCGTTGCGGAAATCATGCTGATGAACTTCACGACGGTCGCGATGGACATGATCGTCAATCACGCCGCGAAGTTGCGCTTCATGTCGGGCGGACAGACCAACGTGCCGCTCGTCATTCGCACCATGACGGGCGCGGGGTTCGGCACGGGCGGACAGCATGCCGATTACCTGGAGGCATGGTTCGCGCACGTTGCGGGCATCAAGGTCGTCGCGCCTTCCAACCCGGCCGATGCCTATGGCCTGATGCTGTCCTGCATCCGCGACGACGACCCCTGCCTGTTCATCGAGAACATGCCGTCCTACTGGAATCCGGGCAATGCGCCGGAGCGCGGCGTGGCGATTGCGCTTGGCAAGGCAAACGTGGTGCGCGCAGGCACCGACGTGACGGTGATCAGCTACAGCCGCCGCATGCAAGAGGTCATGGTTGCCGCGGAGGCGCTCGCGAAAGATGGCATCGCGTGTGAAGTGATCGATTTGCGCACTGTCTCTCCGTTGGATACCGAAACGATATTGACTTCGGTTGCCAAAACGGGACGTGCCGTCGTCGTACACGAGGCGGTCAGGCCGTTCGGCGTGGGCGCGGAAATCGCTTCGCGCATTTACGAAGCCCTTTTCCGCGAACTCAAGGCGCCGGTGCAGCGCGTGGGCGCGCAATTCTGCCCTGTGCCGTTCTCCAAGCCGCTTGAGGACGCCTTCGTTCCGGGCGTGGCCGATATCGAAGCGGCGGTTCGCGCCACGTTGAAATAAGAGCGGCGCACCCCAAGGATTTTCATCATCAATAGAGCAATGTCATGACCACACAAGTTCTGCTTCCCAAACTGGGCTTTTCGATGAACGAAGGCACGCTGGCCGAATGGCTGGCCGAAGACGGCGCGACCGTCAACGAAGGCCAGATTCTCTACGCGCTGGAGAGCGACAAGTCGATTCAGGAAGTCGAGTCGCCGGCGTCGGGCAAGCTGCGCATCGTCGCACAGGTTGGCGAGGTGTATCCCGTCGGCACGCTGCTGGCGGAAATCGTCTGATCGGCTTCACGCCGTCAAGTACCCAAAGGTCGTTTGAAGAGGCATCCGCGATGAGTGTCGAATCCGTTGCTAACCGGTCGCAGGCCAATGCGAATGCCGGACCCGGCGAACCCGTAACGCCTGCATTGGGTGCCAATTTGCCGCCCTGGCCGCAGGTCGACTTCGCCGAATTCGGCGAGGTGGAGATCAAGCCGGTCTCGCGCATCCAGAAACTCACGGGGGCCTTCCTGTCGCGCAACTGGCTCACGATTCCGCATGTGACGCACCACGACGACGCGGATATCACATCGCTCGAAACCTGGCGCAAGGCGCGCAACGAGGCGAATGCGGCAGTGAAGCTCACACCGCTCGTGTTTCTCATCAAGGCGGTGGTGCGCGCTTTGCAGGAGTTTCCGCAATTCAACGCTTCGCTCGACGGGGATGGCAAGAACATCGTCCTCAAGAAGTATTTCCACATTGGGGTCGCGGTCGACACCCGCTTTGGACTGCTCGTGCCGGTGCTGCGTGACTGCGACAAGAAGAGCGTCGAGGAACTCGCAACCGAACTCGCGGCGATTTCCCTGAAGGCGCGCGAAAAGGGCCTTTCGATGGCGGAGATGTCGGGCGGCTGCTTTTCGATCAGCTCGCTCGGCGGCTTTGGGGGTACCGGCTTCACGCCTATCGTCAATGCGCCGGAGGTGGCGATTCTCGGCGTGACCAAAACACGGCTGGCGGCCGCACCCGCAGAAGACGGCGGTGGCGGAATTAGCTGGCGCAAGATGTTGCCCCTTTCGCTGAGCTACGACCATCGCGTCATCAACGGAGCCGATGCGGCGCGCTTCGCCGCATTCATCGGGACCGTGCTGGCCGATCCGCAGGCGCTCGCAGGCTAAAAGAACGAAGTGACAAACAACGACGGGACTGAAATGAGAACCCTTGGCGAGATGATTGAGCGAAACGCTCGCTTGCATGCCGACCACACGGCGCTCGTGTACGCTGAGCGCCGTTTGACGCACGCTCAGTTGGCCGAGCGCGCGCGCCGCTTCTCTGGGGCGCTCTATGAGCGCGGCCTGCGGCGTCAGGATCGGGTTGCGATCCTCGCGATGAATTGTGCGGAGTACTACGAGAGTTACCGCGCATGCGAGTGGGCAGGCTTCATTCTGGCAACCGTCAACTTCCGGCTGGCGCCAGCGGAGATTCTTTATATCCTCAAGGATGCGGCCCCCAAGGCGCTTGTCTTCGAGGCGCAGTACGCGGATGTCGTGGATGAGCTGCGTTCGCAATTGCCGGAAATCGAGCAGTACATCTGCATCGGCGACACGCCGCAGTGGGCCGTTTCATTCGAAGCGGTGATGGACGAGGGCCCGCTGGAAGGGCCGCCGATCCGATCGAACCCGGAAGACTACGCTTACCTGATGTACACCAGCGGCACCACGGGGCGTCCCAAGGGCGTCGTTCGCACGCACCACGCCATGTGCGTCACCGCGGAAAGTTGCGCGCTCGTCACGGAGTTTTCCGGCAACACGCGCGTGCTGCAAACCACTCCGGCGTTCCATGTCGGCGGCATTGGCTTCGTCAATTCTGTGGCCTGGATGGGCGGCACGACGGTCGTGCATCGCGGCTTCGAGCCGAAGCAGATGCTGGAAACGATCGCCGAGGAGCGTATCACCTTCACGTTCATGGTGGCCGCCATGCTTCAGGCGGTGCTCGACGTGCCGGAACTGTCGAGCTACGACGTATCGAGCATCGAGAACATCGTCACCGCGGCGGCACCCGTGCCTGCGCCGCTGCTTTCGCGTGGCATTCGGGTGCTCGGCCCCGTGTTTTCGGTCCAATACGGCATGACCGAGAGCAACGCATGCTGGTTGCCTTCTCACGAGGTCAAGCCGCACGGCTCGCCGGAACAGGTTCGGCGCCTCGCATCGGTCGGGCGCCCGTGTCCCGGCATCGAACTACGCATCGTCGACGACCACGGCAACGACTTGCCGCAAGGCCGGACGGGCGAGGTATGGCTGCGCTCGCAGACGCAATTGAGCGGCTACTGGAATAACAGCGTCGCGACGGTGGAAGCGCTGCGAGACGGCTGGTATCGATCCGGCGACATGGGCTATCAGGACAAGGACGGCTACATCTTCCTCGTCGACCGCAAGAAGGACATGATCATTTCGGGCGGGGAGAACATTTACAGCCGTGAAGTCGAGGACGCACTGGTGCAGCATCCCGCCGTCGTCGACGTGGCCGTGATCGGGGTTCCGCATGAGAAGTGGGGCGAATGTGTCAAGGCGATCGTCGTTTTGCGTCGGGGCGAACAAGCCAGCGAAGCCGAGCTGATCGAATTTTGTCGCGACCTGATCGCGAGCTACAAGTGCCCGAAAGCCATTGCGTTCGTCGACGAGCTACCGAGGTTGCCGACAGGCAAGATCAGCAAGGTGATTCTGCGCAAGCAGTTTGCGTAGTTGAACCGGCAATCGCTTCATTCAGAGAGAACCGATCATGGCAAAATGGCTAAAAAGTACGGAGTGCGTACAGTTCGAAGTCGCGGAGCGCGTTGCACGCATCACGCTGAATCGCCCGGACAAGCGCAATGCCATCAACAATCCGCTGTTGCATGAACTCAAGGCGGCGCTGCTCGAAGCCGACGATTTGAAGTCGGTCAACGTGATCGTGCTTTCGGGGGCGGGCCGTGACTTCTGCGCGGGATACGACCTCGTGACGACGTATACGGACCGGGCGGCGGAAGCCATCGATCCGGGTGAGTATCGTGGCACGATCCGCAGTTTCGACGACGACTGCTGGTCGATGGAGCGGCAGGCAGAGACGGTCAATCTGATGGCCGAGATCCACAAGCCGATCATCGCGCAGGTTCACGGCAACTGTCTTGCAGGCGGAACGGATCTCGCGCTTGCATGCGACATGGTGATCGCCGCCGACAACGCGAGAATCGGTTTTCCCGCCACGCGCGCCAACGGCTCCCCCCCCGCGCATATGTGGTTCTATCACGTCGGCCCTCAGTGGGCGAAACGTCTGCTGCTTTCCGGAGATTCGCTGTCAGGAAGAGACGCGGCGAAAATCGGCCTCGTCATGGACGCGGTGCCGGCGGAGCAACTCGAGGCGGAGGTGGGCGAACTGGCGCGCCGTCTGTCTTTCGTCGACGCCGATCTGCTGGCGGCCAACAAGCGCATCGTCAACATCGGCTTGGAACTGGCCGGTTCGCGCACGCTTCAGCGGCTCGCCGTGGAGAACGACTCGCGGGCTCACCAGAGCCAGGGACCGCGCCGCGCGCAGTTCAAGGCAGATATGGAAGCGGTTGGGCTGAAGGAAGCGCTCAAGCGCCGCGACGAGCCATTCGGCGACGGGATGATCCGCCTGCACGCTCGTGGCAGTTGACGAACCGAACTCGAACGAAGATCCGAACATCATGGACGTTGAACTCACATTGAACGGCGCGGTTGCGACGCTGTGCCTGAACCGCCCCGAGAAGCTCAATGCGCTGACGCCGGAAATGCTGCAACTGATTCTCGGCCACCTCGATCGCATCGAGCAGGACCCGGAGATTCGCGCGGTCATTCTCACCGGCGCAGGCCGCGCTTTCTGCGCGGGCGCCGATATCAAAGGCAGCGGCGCCGCGCCGCCGCAGATGAGCGTTGCCCATGCTCGTGCTTCGATGGCCGTCTATCAGAAGATCGCGCTCAGGCTGTACAACCTGAACAAGCCGATGGTCGCGGCTGTGCGGGGCGTTGCGGTGGGTATCGCGTGGAGCTTCGCGCTCTGCGCGGACCAGCTGGTCGTTTCCGACACGGCGCAGTTCATTCCCGCGTTCCTGATGCGCGCCACGCTGCCCGAAGGCGGCATGGTGCATCTGCTTGCGCGTCATTGCGGCGAGTTTCGCGCCAAGGAAATCATGTATCTGAATCGCCGGCTGACAGGCCAGGAAGCGCTCGATATGGGCCTTGCCAGCCACTTCGTCGAGGACGGCGAACTCGACGCGGCAGCCGCGAAGCTGGCCGGCGAACTGGCGGCCGGCCCGACCTTTTCGCTTGGCCTGACGAAGCAATTGTTCCGGCTGAACACCGCAAGCATGGAAGAGTTTCTGGCCCAGGAGCTGAACGCGGTAGCGCTCGCGGTGAATTCAGAAGACGCAGCGGAGGGCCGGCTGGCCGCGAGAGAAAAACGAGCGCCTGCCTTCCGTGGCCGCTAAATGGGGCTCCTCCACGAGCAGGGCGAGCCCGGCCGGTCTGATATACGGGTGCGTAAAGGATTCAGGAGTCGGGAAACATGAATTTCGCTTATAGCAAGGAAGACGAAGCGTTTCGCCAGGAAGTGATGCAGTTCTTCAAGGAGCATGCACCCGCCGATATTTCACGCCGGTGGCGCGTTGGCGTGCATCCGCCTGCGCGCGACGACATTCGCAAGTGGCAGGGCATTCTGTACGAGCGTGGCTGGGGCGCGCCCCATTTGCCGGTCGAGCATGGCGGCACCGACTGGAGCGGGTTTCGCAAGCATATCTTCATGGAAGAGCTGTACAACGCCGATGCCATGGACTACAGCTGGCAGTCCACGCATATGGTCGCGCCCGTCATCATCGCGTTCGGCTCGGCCTGGCAAAAGGAGCGCTTCCTGAAGCCGCTCCTGCGTGGCGACGAATTTTGGTGCCAGGGATTCTCGGAACCGAACGCGGGCTCCGACCTCGCCGGACTGAGAACCACGGCGGTACTCGACGGCGACGAGTACGTCATCAACGGCCAGAAGATCTGGACGAGCGACGCCACGATTGCCGACTGGGGATTCTTTCTCGTCAAGACCGATACGACGGTCAAGCCGCAGCGTGGCATCTCGTTCCTGCTCGTCAAGATGGACACGCCGGGCATTACCGTGCGTCCGATCGTGTCGATCGAAGGCGGCAGGGGACTGAACGAGGTGTTCCTCGAGAACGTCCGTGTGCCGAAGGCGCATCTCGTGGGTGAGGCGGGCATGGGTTGGACCTATGCGAAGTACCTGCTCGAGAAGGAGCGCACGACGAGCGCGTTCCTGTACTTCAACAAACGTGAGTTGCAACGCGCGAAGGACATCGCTGCTCAGGAGATGGTCGACGGCGTGCGGCTGATCGATACGCCCGGGTTCGCGCGCAAGGTTGCGGAGATCGAAACGGATCTCATGGCGCTCGAGTGGTCGGTGCTACGCATCCTCGCCGAAGAGAAGAGCGAGCGCAACCTCGACGCCGTGGTGTCCGCGCTGAAGATCAGCGGGTCGGAAATGCAGCAGCGCGTGACGCAACTCCAGATGGACGCGCTGGGTCCTCGCGTGATGCGCTTCGACGACCACAGCGTCGCGCACGCCGATCCCGCGGTCGACGAAAACTGGCCAGATTACGTGGGCGGCCGCACGTCGGGCTATCTCATCGCGCGCGCATCCACCATTTACGGCGGTGCGCGCGAAGTGCAGAAGAACATCATTGCGAAACTCGCATTCGGACTGTAGCCATGGACTTCAACTTCTCCGAAGAACAATTGATGCTGAAGGATGGCGCCGAGCGCTACGTCCATCAGGAGTACGGATTCGAGGCGCGCACGCACATCGCGGCGCAGCAGGAGGGCTTCAGCCGCGAGCATTGGCGCGCATACGCGGAGCTTGGCTGGCTTGGGCTGACCATGCCGGAAGATGTTGGCGGCCTGGGTTGTTCGTTTGTCGAAATGGCGATCCTGATGGAGGCGCTCGGCCGCGGCATGGCGCTCGAGCCGGTCGTGCAAACGGCACTGCTGTGCGCCACGATCATCGAGCGGGGCGACGCGCAGTCACAGCGCGAAACGCTGCTGCCCGCCGTCATCGAAGGCAAGCTGCTGCTTTCGCTCGCGGATAGTGAAGCGGGCAGCCGCTACAAGGTGGGTTGCCATGGGCGAACCCATGCTCGTAAAACCTCCTCGGGTTACCTGATCAGCGGTGCGAAGACGCTGGTGGTGGCCGGTGAGTCGGCAGACCAACTGCTCGTGACCGCGCGAGTGGAAACCGCATCGCAAGGCGTGGCCGTGTTTCTTGTCGACCGTCGTGCTGCGGGCGTCACGTGCCGGTCGTATCGCCTGCTCGACGGCTCCCGCGCGGCGGATCTCGACTTGCACGACGTCGAGGTCGGCGACGATGCGCTGATCGTCGGACCGGAGCGCGCGCTGGAGGTGCTCACGCAGGCAACGGAACTCGCCGCCATGGCGAGCGTGGCCGAGAGCCTCGGCATGATGGAGGCGGTGATGGCCATCACTTCGGAGTACATCAAGGGGCGATCGCAGTTCGGCCAGCCCCTCGGCAAGTTCCAGGCATTGCAGCACCGCATGGCGGAGATGTTCGTCGCCACGCAGGAAGCGCGCTCGATGTTGTACTGCGGGATCGCGCACCTGGACCATCCGGCGGCCGAACGCAGCCGGGCCATCTCGGCGGCCAAGGCCGTTGCCGCGCGTGCCAATCGCTTCGTTTGCGCGCAGGGCATCCAGTTGCACGGCGGCATGGGGCTGACCGAGGAATATCCGATCGGCCATTACTTCCGCAAGATGGCGATGATGGAAAAGATGTTCGGCGATATCGACTTTCATCTCGACCGCGTTGCGGCAAGTAACCGCACACTGGTAACGGTGTGAGCCCGGAGGAGCAGATCGTGCAACGCGTGAAAGACAAGATTGCGATTGTGACCGGGGCCGCATCGGGTATCGGCGCCGCCTGTGCCGCGAGGCTCGCGCAGGAAGGCGCGTTGCTGGTGGTGGCGGATCTGAATCTCGAAGGCGCGCAGGAGCAGGTTCGCCGTATCAAGGAGTCGGGCGGCCAGGCGGTTGCGGCACGTGTCGATATCGGCGACGAAAGCTCGATCGCGGCGTTGTTCGATCTCACGCTCGAGACGTGGGGCGGCCTCGATATCCTGCACAACAACGCCGCCGCCACGTCGCTTTCCAGTACGGTCGATGCGGCGGTCGAGGCGGTCGACGTCGCGGTGTGGGACGACACGATGCGCATCAATCTTCGCGGCACGATGCTGGCTTCGCGGCGCGCGCTGCCGCTCATGCGCTCGCGCGGCGGCGGTTCGATCATCAATACCTCTTCGGGCTCGGCTCAGGCAGGTGCGCTCGGGTACAGCGCCTATGGCGTCTGCAAGGCAGGCATCGAGAATTTGACGCGCTACCTAGCCGCGCAGCACGGCAAGGAGGGCATACGGTGCAACGCGATTGCTCCCGGGCTGATCGTCACGCCGGTGACTGAGGCTTACTACGTGGGCGAACTCGGGGAAATGATGCTGAGCCACCATCTCACGCCTCGCCTTGGGCAGCCCGAAGACATTGCGCACGCGGTCGTGTATCTCGCTTCGGATGAAGCCGCGTTCGTCACGGGCCAGGTATTCAACGTTGACGGTGGACTGCTTTCGCACCAGCCGTACTATGCCGATGAAATCCGCGCACGCTCGGCCAACGCGGCCATCGCGGCCAAGGGGGCGGCATGACGACGGACCTCAGCCTTCTTGCGCGTGTCGAACGCATCGAGGCGCAGCTCGCCATTCAGCAGTTGCCGGTGCGGTACGCGCTCGCGGTCGATTCGCGCGATCTGGACAGCCTCGTGCAACTGTTCGCCGAGGACGTCGATTGCGGCCGCTGGGGCGTGGGGCGCGCCGCGCTGAAAACGTTCTACGGATCCGAACATATCCTGCGCGGGTTTTATCGCAGTATCCACCAGATTTGCGGCCACGCAGTCGATTTCATCGACGCCGACCATGCGACGGGTACCGTATATTGCCGCGCGGAGCACGAGGACAACGGCTCGTGGGTGGTGATGGCGATCTGTTACTTCGATCACTATGTGCGGCGCGACGGGCAGTGGTATTTCGAGCGCCGCGAAGAGCAGCACTGGTATTCGACGGACTGGCTCGCACGTCCCGGCGCGCCGCGCTTCCAGAACTGGCCTGGCAAATATGAGGGCGACCGGTACCAGCCGCGTCTTCCTCAGGGCTTTCCGACGTGGGCGGCGTTCTGGAGCAAGAGCGAACAACACGCCATCGACGCATTGACGAAGGCGCCGTAAGCGCCGCCGTAATCGTGTTTGCGCCTTCGGCGCTAGTGCGCGGGCGAGTGCATCAAAGCGCCGCTTCCCCGCGCAGGAGCACGTCGGCGCCACCGTCCGCGAAGGGTACCTGGCCCACCATGTAGGCGTTGGCCGGACCGGCGAGGAACGCAAGGAGCGGAACGATCTGCTCCGCGCTCGCATAGTCCCGCACGGCGGTGGGTACACCCGCTGCAAGCGCCTCGCGGCCCTCGGCGGTTTCGAGCATCGGCGCGACCATCGGCGTTTTCACAATGCCCGGCGCGATGCCGTTCAGCAGCACCCCTTGGTCGGCCCAGCCAGGCAGCACGGCCGTGCGCCGTATCCATTGGGTCAGCGCGCGTTTGGACGACGCATAGCATTGCGCGCCGATTTTCGCGGCCTGTTCCCGCGCGGCGGTTTCGTCGCCGTGGAGGCATAACTCGACGAGCCGCGTATCGACGGGATGAAGCGAGGCCAGTGAAGAGATCACCACAACGCGGGGCTGCTTTCCACGCTGCAGGAGCGGCAACAGGCGCGGCAGCAGGTCCGCAACGCCGAAGTAGTTGACCGACACGAGCGTATCGCCGACGACGGGGGGAGATACGCCGGCGCACGCGACCACCGCGTCGATCGATGGCGCAATCTCCTGCACGCGCGCGACGAGCGCTGCACGTTCCGCCGGGTCGGAGAGGTCCGAACACACTTCGGCATTGTTCAGATCGACGCCAATCACCCGTTCGCCGAGTGCGGACAAATGCCGGGCGAGGGCGGCGCCCATGCCGGATGCCGCGCCGGTGATTAGCGTCGTGCGTGGGGCAGTCGTGGTCATGACGCTCAAGCCGCCGAGCCGGGCAGACGCACCACCAGGCCGTCCAGTTCCGGCGTCATGAAGATCTGGCACGTCAGACGGCTGTTTTCGCGCACGTCCATCGCGCAGGTGAGCATGTCGACTTCGTAGGACTCGGCCGCTGGCATGTGGCCGCGCCAGGCTTCGTCGACGTAGGCGTGACAGGTCGCGCAGCTGCAACTGCCGCCACAATCTCCGAGAATGCCCGGGACCTGGTTGTTCACGGCGGTTTGCATGACCGAGTCGCCAACGTTGGCGCTTACACTGGCTTCGTTGCCGTCCGGCTGGATGAATCGAATGAGCGGCATGGCTTCTGGACCTCTGAAAATTTAGTTGGACTGGGGAAGCAGACTTTTCAACGGGATCGACTCGTCGGCGAGATCGGCCGCACGAACCGGAATTTTCTCGGCGACGAACCGCTTTGCCAGCATGAATTCGGGCGCGCGGCTCACCGTGTCGGCTGCGAGCATCACGCCGTCCTTGAGATAAAACGCCGAAAACGAGCGGCTCTCGGGACTGCCGCGCAAGACGAGTTCGTCGTAGCCCTGGGACAGCCCGACCATCTTGAGCTTCAGATCGTATTGATCGGACCAGAACCACGGCACGCTGTTATAGACGCGCTCCTTGCCGCACAGCGACGCCGCGGCGGTGCGGGCCTGCTCGAGTGCGTTCGGCACCGACTCCAGGCGCAGCCGCCGGCCGAGCGCGGGATTGGGATGATTGGTGCAATCGCCGACCGCGAAAATATCCGGATCGGAGGTACGCGTATGCTCGTCCACCACAATGCCGTTGTCGACGGCGAGACCCGCGGCCTGCGCGAGTTCGGTGGCGGGCTCCAGTCCCACGCCGACGATGACGAGATCCGCCGCGACACGCGTGCCGTCCGCGCAGCAGATTGCGGCGACGGCGTCGCGGGACGCGTCGAGTTCGAATCCGCTCACGATCGCTTTCGTGCGGATGTCGACCCCGGCCTCGCGGTGCACTTTCTCGTAGAACGCGGAAAGCTCGGGCGCCGTGACGCGCGCGAGCACACGCGGCAATGCCTCGAGCACGGTGACGTGCAAGCCGCGCTTCACGGCCACGGCAGCCACTTCGAGGCCCACATATCCGCCGCCGATGATCACGAGGCGCGAGCCCGCATGAAACTGGTTACGAATGCGCGCGACGTGATCGAGCGTGCGAAGGTAGTGAAAGTTCTGCAGCTTCTCGATGGCTTCGATACCCGGCAACGCGAGTCGCCGCGCGCGGCCGCCGGTGGCCAGAACGAGCTTCGCGTAGCTGATCTCGCTGCCATTGGAGAGTGTGACCCGTTTCGCCTCACGGTCGATGCGCTCCGCGCGCGTATTCGGAACGAACTCGACGCGTGCCTTGTCGTAAGTCGAAAGCGGTTTCAGGTAGAGCTGCTCGGCGGTCGATTCGCCCGACAGGAATGCCTTCGAAAGCGGTGGCCGCTGGTACGGCAAATGCGGTTCTTCTCCCACCATCACGATGCGTCCCGTCCAACCCTGTTCGCGGATCGCGGTCGCGCATTCTCCCGCAGCGTGACCCGCTCCAACGATCAGCGCGGTGTTTTCTGCGTCTACAGCTGTCATAAGGCGAACTCCGTCTCGCACGGCCGCGCTCGCTGCGGCCTCAGTAATTTTGAATATTGTTCTAAATTGTGAACGACGGTCGCCGCGGCTGTCAATGCTCATCAACCCCGCTCACGCACCCCGTTGGTCCCGCGCGGAGTCGACCATCGCCTCTATGCCGCCAACCGCAAAGCGGATCAAATAGGTGCGCATGCGCTCGATATGTGGTGCCGTCAGTGCGCGCGTTCCGGATCGGGCTTCTTTCGCGTACAGCTCGTTGAGCACCAGGTGAAACACGGACTCGACGAAATGCTGCACGAGTTCGACGGTTTCCCGCGTCGTGCCGGGCAGTGCCTTCGCGAAGGCGTCGCGGTAGCGCGCCGCGGCCGGCGCGTATTGGTCGTAGAACGGCGCCGTGAGGTCGGGGCGCTCCAGCAGGCAGCCGATCTGGGTCAGCAGGCGCAGGTAGTTTCGCCACCCCGGGTCGCCGCTTTTCAGATGCGCGAAGGCCGGCGCGGAAAGCGCGGTCACGATGGCTTCCACATCGGGGCGCTCGCCATGTTGCGGCGCGAGCGCCGCTTCCAGCGATCCGATCACCTGCTGGCTGATCACGGCCGCGCGGCGGCCTATCGCCTGCTGGAACAGGGCGTCCTTGCTGCCGAAGTGGTAGCGCGCGAGGCTCAGCTCCATGCCGCAGCTCTGCATGATGTCGCGAATCGACGTACCGAAGTAACCATGCATCGCGAACAGCCTTTCGGCCGTATCGAGAATGCGCTCGGGCGTTGCGCTGCGAGCCGAAGCGCGAGGCTCCTTGTTATCGGCTGCCAGGCTGCTGGCGGCTTGGGTATTCCTCGACGACATAGTTTCCCTTTCATTACAGGCGCAACCCGGTCAAACGCCGGAGGCCCCTTCAACCGAATGATAAAACGTTCTTGCACAATCGTGCAAAATCGAACATAGTTCAACTATAGGTACAAACGGCAAGGCCGTGCACCTGCAATCGAACGACTAATGGAGACTGGAACCATGGCTGGCGCGCTGCGACTTGAAGACTTCGACGATCCGACGTTCAACCCCTTTTTCGAGGATTCGCTCGCTTACGGAGCCGATGCCAACCCGTATCCGCGCATTGCCGAGCTGCGCGAAAAAGGCATGGTTCAGGAAGGGGACTATCGTGTGCTGATGGGCGGTGCCGCGGACCTGACGATGTCCGATGTCGCGCACTACTGCGTATTCGGATACGACGAGGTATCGCAGGTGCTGGGTGATCCGGCGACGTTCTCGAACAAGTCTTACGAGCGCAATATCGGCATCAGCTTCGGACGCAGCATTTCGACGATGGATGCGCCAGAGCACCCGCGCTACCGCCGCATTTTCCAGAAAGCGTTCTTGCCGCACACGGTGGCGGCATGGGGCGACACATTGGTCGATCCTGTGGTAAACGAACTGATGTCGAAGTTCGTGGATCGCGGGCATGCGGATCTCGTCAACGAGTTCACGCTTCACTATCCGTTCAATATCATCTACCGCCAGCTCGCATTGCCGCCGGAGGACGTGAAGATCTTCCACAAGCTGGCGATCGCGCAAACGCTGGTTTCGATCGACGTGGCGCACGGCGTGGAGGCATCGACGAAGCTGGGCGCTTATTTCGCGCAACTCGTCGAGGCGCGCCGCAGCAATCCAGGCGACGATCTCGTCAGCGCGCTGGCCACCGCGGAAGTCGATGGCGAATTGCTGCCGGACGAGGTCGTCATTTCGTTCCTGCGCCAACTCGTGAATGCGGGCGGCGACACCACTTATCGCGCAACCAGCGTGCTGCTGCTCGCACTGCTGCGCGATCCGGCACAGCTCGAAGCGGTGCGCCAGGATCGTACGCTGGTCGCCCAGGCGATCGAAGAGGCTCTGCGCTGGGACGGTCCGGTGTTGATGCAGTCGCGCATGGCGACGCGTGACGTCACGCTCGGTGGCGTCGAGATTCCCGCGGGCGCATTTCTGGACGTGCTGGCGGGCAGCGCCAATCGCGATCCCAGCCGCTTCCCCGATCCGGACAAGTTCGACATCTATCGCAAATCGGCTCACCGCCATTTCGCGTTTGCGTATGGACCGCACGTGTGCATTGGTCAACATCTCGCGCGTGTGGAGATGACGCGCGCGCTCAACGCGATCCTCGACCGACTGCCCAATCTTCGTCTCGATCCGGCCGCGCAGGCTCCGCAGATCAACGGCATCATGATGCGCGTTCCGCATTCGATTCCCGTCGTCTTCGGCTAATCAGAACAAAGCCGGCCTCATGGGTTTTTCACGAGGCCGACCGACAAGACAGGTGCCGCTGGCCAGCTCGCATATTGAGTTGCCCGGCGCGCACCGACGGTGGAGAACGCATTGATGACGGAGTTTGACTATGTCGTGGTTGGCGCGGGCGCCGCAGGTTGCGTGCTCGCCAACCGTCTTTCGCAAAGCGGGCGCCATACGGTGCTGCTCATTGAAGCAGGGCCCGAGGACCGCAGTCCCTTGATCCGGATGCCAAAGGGATTCGGAAAGCTGCTGGGCGATCCGGCTCACGCCTGGTTCATCCCCGTGCAGCCCGACGACGGCAACGGGCACCGCAATGAAATCTGGCTACGCGGCAAGATGCTCGGAGGTTCGAGCAGCATCAACGGCATGGTGTACATGCGCGGACATCCCGAGGACTACGACGGATGGAGCGAACTGGGCGTGGAGGGCTGGAGCTGGCAAAACCTGGCGCCGTGCTTCAGGCAGATCGAAGATCACGCGCTGGGCGCCGACGAACTGCGGGGATCGGGCGGCCCACTGAAAGTCTCGCCGTATGCGCAGCGCAACCGCATTGGCGACGCTGTTCTCGAGGCGTGCCGGTCGCTTGGTATTCGGCGCGTGGAGGATATCAACCGGCTCGATCACGAGGGCGTGGCTTATCTGATCTACACGATACGCAACGGGCGGCGGCAAAGCTCGGCCGAAGCGTTTCTGAAGCCCGTTCGTTCGCGCAAGAATCTCACGGTCGTTACTGCGACGCAGGCTGTGCGAATCGTTTTTGACGGCACGCGCGCAACAGGCGTGCAATGCGAAAGCGCGGGGCAGCAGATCGTCTATCGTGCACGCCGCGAACTGATTCTGTCGGCCGGAGCGATCGAGTCGCCGCGGCTTTTGCAGTTGTCGGGCATTGGCGATCCCGGTCATCTGCAGTCGCTTGGCATCCCGATCGTGGCAGCGATCCCGGGTGTCGGGCTGAACATGCGCGAGCACTATCTGTATATGGTGCAGGCGCGTTTGCGGCATTGGCGCGACTCGCAGAACCGGCAGTTCAGCGGCCTGCGCTTGTGGCGCAACGCGATGCAGTATTTCCTGTTCCGCCGTGGCGTGATGTCGCTCGGCTCGTATCAGGTGGGCGGCTTCGTCAAGACTGCTCCCGACGCGAAGCGCCCCGACGTTCAGTTGATGATGGCGCCGTACTCGATGGATTTCGGCGCAGCCGGCTACGCGTTCGAGAGGTTCCCTGGCATGCAGCTCTTCAGCTATCCACTGCGTCCGCGCAGTGAAGGACATGTGAGGATTCAGTCGGCGGACCCCCGTGTGCCGCCCGAGGTCGTTGCGAACTACCTTGCCGATTCGTACGACCAGCGGATGGCCGTCAGCGCATTCCGGCTCATGCGCAACGTGCTGGCCGCCGAGCCGCTAGCCGGCCTGCTGGAAGGAGAAACGCGTCCAGGTTCCGCCGTTCAGACCGACGCCGAGATCCTCGACCTCTACCGGCGCGAGGGGCAGTCCGGCTATCACGCCTGCGGCACCTGCAAGATGGGCTCCGGTCCGCTTGCCGTGCTCGATTCGCGCTTGCGGGTGCGGGGCGTTGAAGGCCTGCGCGTGATGGATCTCTCCGTGACGCCCACGATGATCTCCGGCAACACCAATGGCCCCATGATGGCGATGGCATGGCGTGCCGCCGGCCTGATCCTCGAGGATGCGCGATGAGCCACCTCGAGGACTACGGCAGGCGCTTTGCGAACATCGAATTCGAGCGGCGCGATGGCGTTCTTCTGGTACGCCTGCACACGAACGGCGGCCCGCTCAAGTGGGGCGCGCTCGACGGCAGCATTCACAGCCAGCTGGGCGAGGCGTTCTATCAGATTGCACGCGACCTCGAAAATCGCGTAGTGATCCTGACGGGCACCGGCGATGCGTTCTGCGACGCCATGAACTACGCCGAGCTGCCGGCGGAACCGCTTGCGCAAATCTGGCCGCGCCTTCAGCGCGAGGGGCAGGACTTGCTCATGCAACTGCTGGACATTCCGGTTCCCGTTATCGGCGCGATCAACGGCCCGGCGCTCATTCACGCCGAGTTGCTCGTGCTCTCCGATATCGTGCTCGCGTCCAGTCACGCTGAAATCTCGGATCAGGCGCACTTCGTTCACGGCGTCGTGCCGGCGGATGGTGTGCAGATCGTCTGGCCGATGTTGGTCGGCCATAACCGCGCACGCCACTTTCTGCTCACCGGCGAGCGCATGACGGCGCAACGCGCGTGGGAGCTTGGCGTGGTCGGCGAAGTCGTCACGCAGGAAGCGCTGCTCGATCGCGCCTGCGAGATCGCCCGCAGCCTCGCGGCGAAGCCGATCGAAACCCTGCGCTATACCCGCGCGGTCTTTGCTCAGCCGTTCAAGCGCCGCATGGCCGACGAACTGGGCTACGGACTCGCGCTCGAAGGGATCGCCGGTATTGCCGCGCAGTCTGGCAAGACCTAGCCGTCAAAGCGACATGTTCACGAATGGGAGACACGATATGGACCTGGCAGTGCATACATTAACCGGGCGAAACGCGATCGTTCAAAAGGCGCTCGACCGTGCGACGCGGGAGGGTGGCGAGATCGGCGTGCAGGTGGCGGCCTATCTCAATGGCAAACTCGTGATCGACGCATGGAGCGGCGTGGCCGATCCGGCCACCGGCCGCCTCGTTGACGGCGATACGCTCTTCAACGTCTATTCGGTGACGAAGGCAGTCGCGGCAACCGCGCTGCACATTCTGGCAGACCGCGGGCTCATCGAATACGACGCGCCGGTCGCGCGCTATTGGCCGGAGTACGGTGCGCACGGGAAAGACAAGACGACGGTACGCGATGTGCTGACTCACCGCGCCTGCGTGCCGCAGATGCCGGACGGCGTGACGCCGGAACTGATGTGCGATTGGCAATGGATGACGCGCGCCATCGCGAACCTGGAGCCGCTCGCCGAGCCGGGCACGAAGACGCTTTATCTTTCGATGACCTTCGGCTGGATCGTTGGGGAACTGGTCCGACGCGCCGACCCGAAGAAGCGCTCGCTGGGCCGCTTCGTTCAGGAGGAGATTGCGAAGCCGCTCGGTATACACGATCTCTGGATTGGCATTCCTGATGAAGTCGAGCCACGCATTGCTCGTCTTACCGATGCAATGGTGCCGGTTCCCGCGGAATACCTGCCGCCGCTGTTCTTGCGCTCGATGCCGCAGCAGGTCGCACTGACGCCGCATGTGTTCGAGCGCCCGGACGTACGGCGCGCCGAGGTGGCGGGCGTGGGCGGGATCTTCAATGCGCGTAGTGAAGCGCGTTTCTGGGCGATGCTTGCGTGCGGTGGTGAGCTGGACGGGGTGAGGATCCTTTCGAAGGAACGCGTGGCCACGCTGAATACGCCCCGCGCCAACAGCGAAGAGCCGGACCCCGTGATGTTCGGCTTTCCGATTCCGATCACGATCGGCGGCTTCTGGTTCGGCGGCAATCATCCGCCGGTAACGGCGGCGCGTTCGCCGCGCGCATTGTGTCATCCGGGGCAGGGCAATTCGATCGGCTGGGCGGACCCGGACACGGGACTCGCGGTGGCAATCTGCCACAACAAGCTGTTCAATCCGACCACGCCGGAAGAAGATCCACTGCTCCCGATTGCTGTTGCGATTCGTGAAGCACTCGATCTGGAGTGATCACCGCAATGGTCATGGATATCACGTATTTGCAGCAATGGACCGGACGCACCGAGGAAGTGCGGGACCAGGTCACTCTCACGCCGATGGCGGCGCTCGGCGCCATGCTCGACCGCGACGACCCGTCTGCTGCGGCGGGCGATGACTTGCCGCCGTTGTGGCACTGGCTTTATTTTCTGCCGGTTCATCGTCAGTCGATGGTCGGGTCGGACGGTCATCCAAAGCGTGGAGGTTTCCTGCCGCCTGTCGACTTGCCGCGGCGTATGTGGGCGGGCAGTCAACTCGAGTTTCTGCGGCCGCTGAAGGCGGGAAGCGCGATTACGCGTCTTTCGCGCATCGAAAGCGTTGCGCACAAGCAGGGACGCACCGGCGACCTGGTGTTCGTCAACGTCAAGCACGAGGTTGGCGATGTGGCCGGCGTTGCGATCGTCGAACGCCAGGATATCGTTTATCGCGATCATCCGGCGGGGAGTGAAAAGCCGGCTGCGCCACAGGCCGCGCCCGCGAGCGCTCAGTGGGCGCGCGAGGTCGTTCCCGATCCCGTGCTGCTGTTTCGCTATTCGGCGCTCACCTTGAATGGTCATCGTATTCACTACGATCGGCCATACGCGACCGGCGAAGAGGGATATGAGGGGCTCGTCGTGCACGGCCCGCTGCTCGCCACGCTACTTATGGACTCGCTGAGATCCGAGCTGCCGGGCGCGCGCGTGCGATCGTTTTCGTTCCGCGCGATCAAGCCGGTGGTGGACACGTCACCTTTCTACGTCTGCGGGAAGCGGGACGAATCGGACCCCGGCAAGGTGATGTTGTGGATTTCGGGTAGCGATGGGTCGTTGCGCATGGAAGCATCGGCCGTGCTCGCCTGATGTGTTGAATCCGGTCCGCCAACGTGTCTTAACTTCCGCGGCCCGGTCTCTGAACTGGAGTTTTATGCGTTCGTTTCTTTTTGTGCCTGGGAGCAAACCCGAGCGATTCGCCAAGGCGCTCGCGGCAGGCGCCGATGCAGTGATCGTGGACCTCGAAGACGCCGTCGCTGACGCGGATAAGGCGTCAGCACGGGCACATGTTGCCGATGCCGCGCGAACATTTGTGGCTGCGCCTGTTCGCGTGCTGCTGCGCATCAACGGCGCAGGCACTCAGTGGTTCGAGGATGACCTCTCGCTTGCAGCGCTCGACGGTATCGATGGCATCGTGCTGCCCAAGGCGGAGAATTCGGCAGCGCTGACCGCTGTCGCCACGGCAACGCAGAAGCCGATATGGCCGATCATCGAATCCGCCGAGGGCGTCTGGAACGCGTTGGAAGTGGCGCGCATGCCCGGTGTCGAGCGGCTCATTTTCGGCTCGGTGGACTTCGAACTCGATCTCGATTGCGATGGTTCATGGGACGCGTTGCTGCACGCGCGTTCGCGCATCGTGCTGGCCTCGCGTGTAGCCGGAATTCAGTCTCCGGTGGATGGCGTAACCGTGGCGATCAATGACGAACAGCAACTTGCGGAGGACTCATCGAAGGCAAGATCGCTGGGTTTCGGCGGCAAGCTGTGCATTCATCCACGCCAGGTTGAAGCGGTCAATGCCGCGTTCAGCCCGAGCGCAGATGAAATTGCCAAGGCGCGGCGAATCGTCGAGGCGTACGAGCGCGCTGAAGGCGGGGCAGTGTCCATGGATGGACGGATGGTGGACTTGCCGGTCTTGCTCAAGGCAAGACGCATAGTCGGTTTGTCCGAAAAGACCGAAAGCGTGCGCGGTTCGGCAGAAGCGTAAGGAGAACTGCGGGGCGCCCGCGCCGCCACCGCATGATGTGGCGCGGGCATGGTCCGATTGAATTTACACCGGATCCCACGGCGTCAGCGCCATGGAGGGCACGTTCGGGAAGAAGCTCGATTCGAACGCCGGCATGACCTGCTCGGCAATCGCTTCGGGCGTCCAGCCGCCGTCGCGATGCAGCGAGCGGATCATGCGGATCTGGTTGAAGAAGTAGATTTCGTTGGCGCGCACACCGAAGATCTGCCCCGAAACCTTGGTGGCCTGGTCGGAGGCAAGGTACACGGCGAGCGGCGCAATCTTGCGCGATTCCATGCGCTTGAGAATCTCGACGCGTGCCTTTTGCTCGGGCGTTTCCGAGGGAATCGAGGCAGTCATCGCAGTCCATGCCCACGGCGCGATGCAGTTAGAGCGCACGTTGAATTTGGCCATGTCGAGCGCGATCGACTTCGACAGACCGACGACACCCATCTTGGCGGCCGAGTAGTTGGCTTGCCCGATATTGCCGATCAGACCCGACGTGGAGGTCATATGAACGAAGCTGCCGCCGTTTTGGGCCTTGAAGTGCGGAGCCGCAGCACGCGCCACGAAAAACGACCCGTTCAGGTGGACGTCGACCACGGCCTTCCACTCGTCGAGGCTCATGTTGAAGAACATGCGGTCGCGCACGATGCCGGCGTTGTTGACCACACAGTCGATGCGGCCGAACGTGTCCAGCGCGGCCTGCACGATCTTCTGCGCCGAATCCCATTCGGCGACGCTGTCCATCGAGGCAACCGCTTGTCCGCCGGCCTCCTTGATTTCCGCGACAACGCGCTGTGCGGCGAATTCGCCGGTTTCGGCGTTACGACCGAGGTCGTTGACGACGACCTTGGCGCCGTTCGCCGCGAATTGCAGCGCGAAGTCGCGCCCGATGCCGGCACCCGCACCCGTTACCACTACCACCTTGTCCTTGACGAAATCGCTCACTCTTGTCTCCGTTCGATACAGGCGTTGATGTAGAAAAGCTCGCCTCGGTATAATAGCAAAACTGAACGACGTTGCATAATATGAACGCTGACGCATTGACGCGCAGTGTGGCGATTCATCCATTCGAAGACGACGAAATGAAAGGAGACGCAAGATGAATCATACGAAAGACTGGACCGTGCCGGACCATGTTCCGCGAGAACTCGTGGTCGATTTCGACTATATGAACCCGCCTGGCGCGCAAGACGATGTTCATCTGGCATGGAAGTCGCTGCACGCGGGGCCCGACATCGTATGGTCCCCTTACTATGGCGGCCACTGGATCGCCACGCGAGGCGAAGATATCGACGCGATGCAGAAGGACCATACGCGCTTCTCGCATCAAAGCGTCAACATTCCGCCGCTCAACGAGTCGCGGCTGGTGCCGCTCGAACTCGACCCGCCTGAGCACACTGCGTACCGCAACCTGATCACGCCCGCTTTTCTTCCGCAGGCAATCGCGTCGCTCGAGAGCGACGTGCGCAGCCTCGCAATCGAGTTGATCGAAAAGATCGCTCCGCGAGGCGAATGCGAGTTCGTCTCGGAGTTTTCGAAGATCCTGCCGATCGTGATTTTCCTGCGTCTCGCAGACCTTCCGTTGAGCGATCGCGAGCAACTGCTCGAATGGGCGGAGTGGGCCGTACGCGGCAATCTCGACGAACGCATCGAATCCCAGCACCGTCTTGGCGGCTATATCGCCACGTGGGTGGAAAAGCGCAAGGCCCAGGCGGGTGGCGACCTGGTCAGCCTGATCGTCAACGCGCAGATCGATGGCAAGCCGATCAGCCCCGCGCGCATGTTCGGGATGTTTATCGTCGTGCTGTTCGGCGGTCTGGATACCGTCGCCTCGTTGATGGGTTTCATCGCGCGTTTCCTCGCCGAGAATCCGGCGCACCGGCGGCAGCTCATCGAGAATCCGGAACTGATGGTGTCGTCGGTCGACGAATTGATCCGGCGCTTTGGCGTGGCGAATACCGCGCGACTCATCACTCAGGACATGGAATACAAAGGCGTCCAGTTCAAAAAGGGTGACCAGATCCAGTTGCCGAACTCTCTGTTCGGCCTCGACGACCGCAAGTTCAGCAACCCGCTTGCCGTCGACCTCACGCGCAAGCCGGTGATGCACGCGGCTTTCGGCAACGGACCGCATCGCTGCCCGGGCTCGTTTCTCGCGCGCACGGAGATCAAGGTGTTCCTGCAGGAATGGCTCAAACGCATTCCCGATTTCCGCATTCGCGAGGGCGACAAGCCACGATGCGGCTCGGGCTCGGTCAACGGCATGCTTTATCTGCCGCTCGCCTGGGACGTAGCGCCCTGACACAACCCCACCTCAACGACTCATAGACGATCATGAAAAAGTGGCAATGCATTTTTTGCGGGTTTTACTACGACGAAGCAGTGGGACTTCCGGCGGAGGGCATCGCGCCCGGTACCCGCTGGGAAGACATCCCGGATGACTGGGCATGCCCCGAGTGCGGCGCGACCAGGGCCGACTTCGTGATGGTCGAGGTGGAGGCCTGAGGGCACGCGCACGGCACCAGGCCGTGCGCTGCGTCGCCCAGTGTCAAACGCGCTCGAAGACGGCGGCGATACCCTGGCCGCCGCCGATGCACATGGTCTCGAGCGCATAACGCCCCTTTCGACGCGTCAGTTCGTGCAGGAGCGTCGTCATGATCCGCACGCCCGTTGCGCCAATCGGGTGGCCGAGCGATATGCCGGAGCCGTTCACGTTGAGCCGGTCGGTATCGTGCCAGTTCCAGCCTTTGAGGACTGCCAGCACCTGGCATGCGAACGCTTCGTTCACTTCGACGAGATCCATCTGATCGAGCGAGAGGCCCGTGCGCGCCATGAGCTTCTGGACCGCAGGCACGGGTCCGATCCCCATACGCGAAGGCTCGCAGCCGGCGGCGGCCCAGCCGGTCAGCCAGGCGATGGGTTCGAGCCCGAGCGCTTCGAGACGGTCTTCCGCGACGACGAGGCAGGCGGCCGCGGCGTCATTCTGCTGGCTGGAATTGCCGGCGGTCACCGTGCCGCCCGGCATCAAAGCGCGAAGCTTGCCGAGACTTTCCATGCTGGCGTCCTCCCGGAATCCTTCGTCCCTGGAGAAAAGGAGCGGCTCGCCCTTCTTCTGGGGCACGCTGACCGCAACGACTTCCTCGGCCATGCGGCCCGACTCCCACGCCGCCGCCGCGCGCTGGTGGCTGCGTAACGCGAATTCGTCGGCGGCCTCGCGGCTGATGCCATAGTCGGTGGCGAGATTTTCCGCCGTCTCGATCATTCCGGAGATATAGCCGAAGCGAGATTCGGGCTGCGAGCGCTCGCGGCCGCGTGCGAGACGGTCGTGAAACTGAACGGAGCCCGAACGGGCGCCCCAGCGCATGTCCGTGCTGTAGTACTCGATGTTGCTCATGCTTTCTACGCCGCCGGCCAGCACCACGTCGGCGGCGCCGGTCTGCACCATCATCGCTGCGGTGGCGAGCGCCTGCAGGCCGCCGCCGCAGCGACGGTCCAGTTGCATGCCCGGCACCTCCACGGGCAGGCCCGCCTGCAGCGCGATCCAGCGGCCCACGCAGGGCGTTTCGCTGCTCGCGTACGATTGTGCGAACACGACGTCGTCGATGCGAGCGGGATCGAGTCTCGCTCGCCAGATCGTTTCGTTCGCAACGAGTGCGCCGAGTTCTTCGACGGAGACACCGCGCAGGCTACCGCCAAAGGTGCCGACGGGCGTTCGTACGGGGGACACAATTGCTGCGCGTTTCATGGGACAGTTCCTTGCAGGGTTCGAGTTTCTGATTCGGGCCCGATGGCAATCAGGCGACGAGCGTCGCACTTCCGGAACGATTGGAAGGCGGGGCGCCGGCCATCTGGTCGAGAGCGCCACGATGGTCCGGATGGGCAATCGCAAGCATGCGCTCGCGCCGTTGCCGCAGCGTCAGTCCGCGCAGATCGGCAACGCCATATTCCGTCACCACGATCCCGGCGTCGCTGCGCGGCGTGCTGACCGGGCCGGTCAACGACGCGACAATGCGGGTGGCGCCCTTGCCAGCCGTGGAGGGCAGTGCGATGACGGGAACGCCGCCACGAGAGCGTCGCGCGCCGCGCAGGAAGTCCAGCGCGCCGCCCACCGCGCCCACGTACACGCCCCCCGCGATTTCGGCGTTGATCTGTCCGCTCAGATCGACTTCGACCGCCGAGTTGATGGCGACGAAGCGATCGATGCTCGCGAGCACATGCGGGTCGTGCGTGTAGCGGGTCGAACGAAACTCGATGGCGTCGTTGCGATGCGCGAACTCGTGAATGCGGCGGCCGCCCATCATCACGCCGGCGATGGTCTTGCCCATGTCGATGGATTTGCGCGCATTGTTGATCACGCCGGTTTGCATGAGGTCGGCGACTTTGTCTCCGATCGTCCCAGAATGAATGCCGAGGTTTCGACGATCGGAGAGGCACGCAAGGATCGCCTCTGGAATCGCGCCGAGACCGAGTTGAATCGTGGCGCCGTCTTCGATCAAACTTGCCGTGTACCGCGCGATCGCCAGATCCGTTGCGCTTGCTGCGCTGGGCGAACTTTCGGGTAGAGCGCGCGACGTCGGCAGGATGAAGTCGATCTCATCGTCGCGAAGGTAGCGCTCGCCGTACGTCCAGGGCGCCTGCTCATTCACCTCTGCGACGACGACGCGCGCGTGCTTCAGTGCCGGAATCAGATACTCATGCGCAATGGAGAGGCTGTAGCGACCCAGGGAATCGGGCGGCGCCAGCTGCAGCAGCAAGACGTCGATGGGAAACTGGCCCGACTCCATCATCTGGGGAAACTGCGAGTAGTGGCACGGAAGAATGTCGAGTGCGCCAGCCTTGGCCAAAGCGCGGTTGGCGCCTGTGCCGCAGTACGAAACGAAATCGATGCAGTCAGCGTGCTCCGGCCGGCACGTGTCGAAACGACTAGCGCCCAGAAAAATCCGAAACGCGCCGATGCCGTGCCGTTGCTCTAGCAACTTTCTCGTGAGCGGGAGGGGCTCCGCGCTTGACTGACCCCACGCGACGGTATCTCCGGGACGAACGATGGATGCGAAGTCGACGGAGTCCGCCTCTAGCAGTAAAGGCATGATGTTGTTCGCGTCAGTGCGTAGTTTGAGTCATTGGCGCAACGGCATAGGTGTCGTCGTGCTGCCCACGCACGGCGCCCGACGCGATGACTTCCGCGATCCGCTCTTCGCTGTATCCGATGCTGCGCAGCACGTCTTCCGTATGCTGGCCAAGGCGCGCAACGGCGAGCGGCGGCGCTGCAGGCTCCATGCGGAAATGAATCGGGCTTGCAACGTGTTTGCGTCCGGACGGATCGCTCTGAATCATCGCGCGCTCATGCGCATGCGGATGGTCGAGCGCTTCGGCGAGCGAGAGCACCGGCGCGACGCTGATGTTTCGGCCCTCGAACCAGTCGAGCCATTCATCGAGAGTGCGGGTCAGGAAGGTACGCGTCAGGAATGCGCGCACCCGCGTCTGACCGTCGCCGGCCGGACCGATGGCGTCGCCGACCAGATCCGGGCGGCCGAGTGGCGTAAGCAGGTTAGTGGCAAAACTGCGCTCCCGGCCGCCGAGGCAGAGCCATTTCGAATCGGCGGTCTCATAGCTGCTGAGCAGTGCGAGACCGCTGTCGTCGTCTGGCGTTTCCTGAGATGAAACGTCCGGCGTGTTGAGCAAGCGGCCACTCAGATACGGCTGCGCCGTGAGCGCCGCATCGAAGAGCGAGACGTCGATATAGTCGCCGCGCCCGGTTTCCCGCGCGCGCAGGAGTGCCATCAACACAGCGGACAACGCCGTCAACGAACCGGCGAGCGCCGCGAGCGACGGCCCCGTGGTAACGGGCATCCCGCGGCTATCGCGCGGCAGCGTGCCCGCGAGCGCTTGAATCACCGGATCATGGGCGGGCAGTTGAGAGAGCGGGCCATTCTGTCCAAATGCGGTCATCGCGCAATAAACGAGTCGCGGGTTCGTCCGGCTCACCGTGTCGTAGTCGATCCCAAGGCGGGCGGCGACTCCCGGCCGTGACGATTCGATCACCACGTCGGCCTCGTTCATCAGCTTGAGCGCCGCCTCGCGTCCGTCGGGATGCTTCAGGTCGAGGGCGATGCTGCGCTTGCCGCGGTTGATTGCGGCGAAGAACGCGCCATCCGTGCCCGGTGCACCGCGTGTGGGGTCGCCGGTGACCGGTTCGATCTTGATGACCTGCGCCCCGTGTTCCGCGAGATTGGCGGCGAGGAACGGACCCGGCATGAACTGTGACAGGTCCACGACGCGAAGACCGGTGAGTTTCATGCGAGAGCGGCTCCGAAGCCGAGCTGGCGTTGCGCGATCGCGGCAGCCTCCTTCACGATGCGTTCGATCAGTTCCGCACAAGTCGGCAGGTCGTGGATGAGACCGGTCACGATCCCGGCGGGGAACGCGCCGCCTTCGACTTCTCCCGTGCCGAATGCGTCCATCCAACGCTTGGCTCCGGTCAGCGCGTAGAGGTCGGCATGCGTCACGTGCCTGCTGCGCTCGAGTTCGAGCGCGGCGAGGCTCACGCTATTCTTGATCACACGGCTTGAATCGCCGAGCGAGCGGCCGACCACCACCGTATCGCGCTCCGTCGCTTCCAGCAGACGTTGCTTGATCGCCGGGTGGACCTGCGATTCTTGCGTGAGCATGAAGCGCGTGCCCATATTGATGCCGTCCGCACCGAGCGCCAGAGCCGCCATCAGACCGCGCCCATCGGCGAAACCACCGGAGGCGAGAATCGGCACCTTCAGCTTGTCGGCGGCGGCGGGAATCAGGATCAGTCCCGGGATATCGTCTTCACCGGGGTGCCCCGCGCATTCGAACCCGTCGATGCTGATGGCGTCTGCGCCGAGCGATTCGGCCTTCACCGCGTGGCGGACCGTGACGCACTTGTGGACGACCTTGACGCCCTGCGCCTTGAATTCGGCAATGTATTTCGCGGGATTGCTACCTGCCGTTTCCACGACCTTGACACCCTGCGAAACGATGGTGCGCACATACGCGTCATAGTCGAGACCGGCATTCGCGCCGAGTACGGTCAGATTCACACCGAACGGCTTGTCCGTGAGCGAACGCACTTTGTCGATTTCACGCGCGAGCGCGTCGGCGCTTGCATGTGTATGCGCGGAGATGAACCCAAGACCGCCCGCGTTACCTACGGCCGCTGCCAGTTCGGCGCGCGCCACCCAGCGCATGCCGCCTTGAATGATGGGGTATTGGATGCCGAGTAATTCAGTAATGCGGTTGACGTAGGGTTTCATCACGTGCCTGTAGTCTGGGGAGGGAGTGTGGGTGCCAGAGGAGGGCGCTGGATGCGCGCGGCCTGGCGTGCTCGGTTAGCCACGGCAGAAGTGGCTTTTTCAGCGATTCAACAATCGCGGAACTGCGGCCTGCGTTTTTCGGCGAAGGCCGCCATGCCTTCCTTGCGGTCTTCGGTGGCGAAGGTCGAATAGGCCATGCGCCGCTCGAACAGGATGCCTTCGGCGAGGCTCGATTCGTAAGCACGGTTGACGCACTCTTTCGCCATCGCCACGACCGGTTGCGAGAATCGGGCAATATCGTCGGCTGTTTTCAGCGCTTCGCCGACGAGCGTATCGACAGGAACGATGCGGCTCACGAGTCCGCATCGTTCGGCTTCGACAGCGTCCATCTTGCGGCCGGTGAGAATCATCTCCATCGCCTTCGATTTGCCGAGCACCCGCGTGAGGCGCTGCGTGCCGCCGGCGCCGGGAATGGTTGCGAGCGTGATTTCGGGCAGGGCGAAACGCGCGTTGTCGGCGGCCAGAATGAAGTCGCACATCATGGCCAGCTCGCAGCCTCCGCCCAACGCGAGACCGGCGACGGCGGCGATGACCGGTTTACGGCAACGCGAGGTGCGCTCCCAGTTCGAAGTGATGAACTGGTTCTTGTAGACGTCCATGTACGTCCATTCGCCCATCATCTTGATGTCGGCTCCGGCGGCGAATGCTTTTTCACTGCCGGTGAGCACGATCGCGCCGATGGCAGGATCGGCCTCGAGGCCGTCGAGTGCGGCCGTCAGCTCGTCCATCAACTGGTTGTTCAGCGCGTTATAGGCATGCGGACGGTTCAGCTTGATCAAGCCGGTCTTGCCGTGAATTTCGACGATGATCGTCTCGTAGGCCATGGTCTTTCCTTGCGGGAATCAGGGTGAACACTTAAGCCAGCATCGGTATCTGCCCGGCCTTGCTTGTATTGGCTGTGGCACCCCGTGCAGACTGCGTCAGGTCGTGCCGCGCGTTGCCAAATTTGTGAACGACGTTTATGATTCTGAATGTGTGACCCGGCTTTGTCAATTGAGCCAATGGTCAGATTCGCTAATGGAAAACACCGCGAGGAGACAGTGCATGACGACTCGTCACGAGGACGGACAGATTCGCGTTGAACAACGCGGGAACCTGCTTTTGATAGGCATCGACCGGCCGGAAAAGCGCAACGGCTTTACCCCGAAGATGTTCAGGGAACTGGCCGCCGCTTACACGCGGCTGGAGAACAGCAGCGATCTGTTCTGCGGTCTGGTCTATGCCGAAGGCGACCACTTTACGGCGGGGCTCGACATGCCGAAGATCGCGCCGCTGCGCCGTGAGGGCAAACCCTTGCTTCCGGAGGGCGAGGTCGATCCGTTCAATTTGCGCGCGCCGCTGCGCACCAAGCCGGTCGTCATCGCTCTCAAGGGAATCTGCTTTACGGTCGCGGTCGAATTGATGCTCGCATCGGAAGTGGCCGTGGCCGCCGATAACTGCCGTTTCTCCCAACTTGAAGTGAAGCGGGGGATCATGGCAGGTTGTGGTGCGACGTTCCGCATGGTCCAGCGTGCCGGCTGGGGCAACGCGATGAAGGTGCTGCTCACCGGCGACGAGTTCACTGCCGAGGAGGCGCGCCGCATGAACTTCGTTCAGGACGTCGTGCCGGCGGGCCAGGAATTCGACCGCGCGCTGGCTATCGCAGAGCGAATCGCCGCGCAGGCGCCGCTCGCCGTGCAGGCCACGATGCAGAACGCGCGTGTTTCACTGGGGCAAGGCTGGCAGGACGCCTACGCGACGATTCAGTCGACGCAGCAGTTTCTCTACAACACGGAAGATGCAAAGGAAGGCGTTCAGTCCTTCATCGAAAAACGTACGGCGAAGTTCGTCGGACGCTGATGCATGGCTTGCGGCGCGGCGGGTATGAATTCAAGGGGACAGTTTGATATGACAAAAGGCGCGTTGACGGGAGTTCGCGTACTCGACCTGAGCCGTATTCTCGCGGGGCCCTGGGGGGCGCAGATGCTGGCGGATCTCGGCGCGGAGGTCATTAAGGTCGAGCGTCCGGGCAAAGGGGACGATTCGCGGCAGTTCGGCCCGCCGTTTCTCATGGATCGGGAGGGCAAGGTTACGCGCGAATCGACGTTCTTTATCAGCGCGAACCGTGGCAAGAAGTCGATCACGTGCGATATTTCGACGCCCGACGGCCAGACGCTGATCCGCTCGCTGGCTGCGCATTGCGACGTGCTGCTCGAGAACTATAAGGTTGGCGACCTGAAACGCTACGGGCTCGACTACGAGAGCCTCAAACTCGTCAATCCTCGCTTGATCTACTGCTCGATAACGGGGTTCGGACAAACCGGGCCGTACAGTCCCCGCCCCGGATATGACTCGATTTTCCAGGCGATGGGCGGTCTGATGAGCGTCACGGGCAACGGCGACGACGTGCCGGGCGGCGGACCGATGAAAACGGGGCCCAGTCTCGCGGACATCCTTTGTGGACAGTACGCGGCGTCCGCGATCATCGCCGCGCTCTATCATCGCGACGCGGCACAAGGCGGCAGTGGGGAGGGGCAGTACATCGACCTGGCGCTGCTGGACGCGATGATCGCCGCCACCTCGCACTATGCGAGCCAGTACCTCGTTTCGGGGCAGGTTCCGGTCCGGCGCGGTACGGAGGGAAACGGCGGCATGCCGTCGCGCATGTTCCGCTGTGCCGATCGCGACATCATGATCGTTGCGGGCAACAACGAACAATACGCGCGGATGTGCCAGGTCCTCGGGCATCCCGAACTCGCCAGCGACCCGCGATTCAGCGAGATTGCACTGCGAGTGAAGAATCGCCGCGCGCTCGGCGAAGTGTTCGAACCGCTGATCGCCGAATGGCAAAGCGATGAACTGCTGGCGGCTCTCGACGCGGCAGGGGTGCCGGCGGGGCCGATCAACAATCTGGAACAAGTGTTCGCCGATCCCCACGTGCAGGCGCGTGCGATGTGTGTTGAAGTCGCGCATCCGCTCACCGACGAGGCGGTCCGTATGGTTGCCAATCCGGTGAAGATGTCGGGCACGCCGATCGATTCGTACGGCGCGCCGCCGATGCTCGGGCAGCACACGGACGCCGTGCTGCACGATGTGCTGGGTATGTCGCAGTCCGATATCGATACCTTGCGCGAAAAGAAGGTAATTTAGAAAGTACGATCTTGCGAAGCGCAGCCCTTCGGGGCTGCGCTCTCTTGCGGACTATCCATATCAATCAGGACAACGAATTTCACTGTCGTTGCGAGACATTCGAGGATGGTTGCGGGGTTGCGCGAACCCTCGGCGGCCAACTGGCTTGTTTCGCATCACGCTTTTGCAATCAGGGGTTCTTTGATGCACATTGGAATACCCGCAGAAACTCGGGCGAACGAAACCCGCGTGGCCGCGACGCCGGAGACACGAGCGGTTCATCGCGTGGCACATGATGTACGAGAGGATCGCGCCGGGTGCTGGTGCTCGGCGCGAACGACGTGGTGAACCCGGCGGCGAAGAACGATCCGAAGTCGCCGATAGCGGGCATGCCGATCATCGAGGCGTACAAGGCGCGCACGATCATCGTGAACAAGCGCTCGATGGCGGCCGGCTACGCGGGCCTCGACAACGAACTCTTCTACATGGATAAAACCATGATGGTGTTCGGCGACGCGAAGAAGGTGATCGAGGAGATGGTGAAGGCGGTGGAGTAAGCGGTAGCTAAAGGACGAATCATGACGACTGAGAATAGCAATAGCGGTATCGCAGGCACAACCGAGGTCGAAGTCGGGTATCTCGAAGCGGGCGGGGGTGCTTCAAATCATTCACGCCTGCATCAACGATCGGACGCTGCCCACGGCCGTCGAAAGTCACCCCAGTGGGCATGGGCGGTCTGCCGCAGCGAATACGACTGGATGGACGTGCACTTGCCGTTCTTCACATCGGAATGGTACTGATTGCTTTCTTGAAAAGCGGCATCGAGATCGCAATTTCCACAGGCCGATTCGGTCTGTCGTGGTGAGCGTCCTCTTCGCCGTCGCCCAAATCCGTTCATCGCTTTACGGTTTCGGGTGGGTCTCGACGTCGCGGTGCCCCCGTTGAAAATCGCCTGACACAACGGCGCAAAAAAAACCTTGGCTCGGTGTCCCGCAGCCAAGGTCAAACTCCACACGCTCTCGCGAAGTGTGCCGGAGGAGAAATATGTGACCACTTTCGATCGTCTTGGTAGGCGTCTCGTGCGAACTCGCCGTCGGATCGAGGTATCTCAGTTAATGCAGCTGTTAGTTCAATTAAATTCTCTGCGCCGCTGAGAAATGCAACTTCTCGTTTCATATATTGCAACTGTGTTCAAAAAGACGCACTAAAGCATTGACTGTCCGCCGTCCACACTGATAGTCTGCCCGGTTATGAAATTAGCGTCGTCACTACACAGAAATGCAACTGTTCGTCCAATATCGAGCTCAGGATCGCCGAAGCGGCCAAGAGCGATTTCACCGAGATAGCGCGTGCGTTCCTGGGGATTGGCTTCGAGGTAGGCTTCAGCGGCTGGCGTGAGCGCTGCCGGGCAAATGACGTTGACGGTGATGCCATAGGCACCCCATTCGCGCGCGGCAACACGTGAAAGTCCACGAATGCCCTCCTTGGTTGCGGCGTACGCGCCGAATCCCTTGAGCCCTTCGATGCCTGTGCGCGAGCCGAAGTTGACGATGGTGCCGCGGCCCTGTGCCTTCATGTGCGGCAATACGGCCTGCATGAAATACAGCGTGCCGTACAAGCCAGACTCGAGTGTGTCGCTCCAGTCGTCGTCGGTAACGGACTCGAGCGGCACACCCGGGCTGCTGCTTTGTGCGTTGTCAATAAGCGCGTCCACGCGTCCGAAACGCTCAATGGCAAGTTCGACCGTGCGCACGGCGTCGGCTCGATTGCGCGTGTTACCAGGCACGACGAGCACTTGCGAGCCGAGGGCACTCAATTCGTCAGCAGCGTGCTTGAGTTTGCTCTCCGTGCGGCCAGTCAGCACCAGACTCGCGCCCTGGGTGGCAAGCGCGCGGGCAATGCCGAGTCCAACGCCTTGCCCGCCTCCGGTCACGATGACGACCTTTTCTGCCAGTTTTTTCGTGTGCATGTGTGATCCAGAAGTGAAGTTTGATGCTGCAGTTCGACGCGCGAGCGTGCCGCGTGGATGGTCCGGAAAGCGTTGCTTCTGCATTGCAATTTTATGAACGCCGTTCAACTATATCTTAACCTGAATGCGGAGGCGCCCTGGCGTATTCCCGAATTCAGGCGGTGAAAAAGTGTGCCAAATTGTGATCGTTGTAAAACTATGTGAATAGTTCCCGTATAATCGATACAGTCAATTCATGGGGAAAATCATGTTGAAAGAGACCTCAGCGCCGGCGGACCGGGATGTCAGCGGGCCGCGCTCGCTGACCCGACTCCTCGGAATTTTCGATGTGCTGGCGAAGTCTCCGGAAGGGATGTCGCTGGCAGAACTGAATGTTGCCCTCGAGTCGCCGAAGAGCAGCCTGCTCAATCTGCTGAGGCCTCTCGTGGCGGAAGGGTATTTGATGCACGACGCAGGCCGCTATCGCCTGGGGCCTTCGATCTTCCGCTTGTCCGCCGGCGTGATGGCCGCGTGGAATTTCTCGAAGATGCTGCGCCCGTTCCTGGTGGATCTCTCGAAGAGCACCAATGAAACCGTTTATATCGGCGTCCTTGATCACGAGCACAAAGAGATCACCTATGTCGATGTGATCGAGAGCGAACAATCCGTGCGCTATTCGATGCACATCGGATTGCGCCGTCCGCTCTACTGCACGGCTGCGGGGCGCGTGCTGCTGGCTCATGCGCCGGAAGCTTTCGTCACCGACTACATGAAGACGGTCAAGTTCGAGCGCCGTACGCCGCAAACCGTCGCGACGAAGAAGGCGCTGCGTGACGAACTCGATCACATCCTCGAAACCGGTTTGTCGGTGAGCCGCGGCGAATTGCTGCCGGACTCCGCGGGTGTGTCGTCACCGATCTTCGGGCCGAACGGTAACGTGATTGCGGCGATGGCGATTGGTGCGCCGCTCGAGCGTTTCGATCGCGAACGCCCGCAGCTCGAGCAGAACATGATCAGGGTGGCGCAGCGTGCGTCTGCATTGGGTCAAGCCGAAGATGAGTGACCGGCCAGCGTGCCGAGCATTGAAGCACATGCTTCAATGCTCGGCACGCATGGCGAATTCGAAGAAGCGTCGGACCGGCGTGTAACAGGTCGTTCGCAACGACGATCAACGGGCGTGACGCTTCGGCAGCATGCAAGCGATCAGCAGTCCGGCAATCGAACTGCAGGCGATGTAGACGAACACCGAAACATAGCCACTGTCGGCGGGAAACGACGCACCGTCATGTCCCCCCGTCGCGCCGCGTAACAGCACGAATACCACCTGGGCGCCTACCGCGAAGAAGCACGAGAAGAAGACGTAGAGCATGCCCGTTGCCTCGCCTGTCTGATGCGCAGGCGTCGTTTCCACGATCTGGTTGTACAGCGCCGTGCTCGCGAAGGCGAGCCCGAACGAGCACAGGACCGCGCCTGGAACGAAGAGCAGCAGGCTGCGATGAAGCGCGATCAGTGAGGCCCAGGCAAAGGCCAGGATGACCATGCCGATCAAGGCGGCGCGACGCGCCTTGTAGCGGGCCGCAACGCGGCCGCTCCACGGGCTCGCGACCATCGCGACGATGTTGACGCTGAACATCAGTAATCCGGCTGCTGTTGCACTCAGTCCGAATCCAGCGTGCGTGCCGGCAGGCTGCTGGGCGAGCAGCGAGAAAACCTGTCCCAGTTGCATGGCGCCTGCCGCGAGGAATGCCATGCAGGCATTCGCCAGGACGACCTCGCGCGTCTTCAGCAGACGCACGTTGATGAGCGGATGACGCGCCTTGAGCTGATGCCGCGCCCATAGTCCCAGCACGATCACGCCGCCGCCGATCAAACCCCAAAGCCGCGCATCCCCGAGCCCCCACGCGCGGATCTGTTGCACCGCGAAGAGGATCGCGCAAAGTGCTGGAGCGAACGCAAGGCCTCGAAGGTAGTCGATCCGGACGCTGGGATGCTGTGGCGACGGCGGCGTCCATGCGCGTACGGCAGCGACTGCCACGATGCAAAGCGCGACTTTGAACCAAAAGCCGCCTTGCCAGGAATAGTGATCCACGACGACGCCCGCACAAATGTAGACCAGCCCCGCGGATACCATGCCTGCAGCACTGATCAGGCCCACCGCGCCAGGCAGCCTCGCTGGCGGCAGGTTCTCGCGGACCAGGCCGATGGAGAGCGGTGTAATGCCTGCCGCGATCGATTGCATCGCGCACCCGGCGACGAGCATGCCGACATGGGTTGCACAGGCGGCGACGACCGCGCCGGCGGCAGCGACCGACATCACCACGAGCAGGATGCGACGGTAGCCCAGCAGGTCACCGAGCCGCCCGCTCACCGCGGCAAAGACGGCCGAGCCGAGCCAGTATGCGGTAACCGTCCAGCTCACGGAGTTCGAAGCGGGAAAGGCTTTGTAGAGTGTGACCAGCACCGTATAGATAACGGTGATTCCCGACGAGGCGGCCACTGCGGCCAGCAGGATCGCCATCGTGAACCCGCGCGGCGGACCGGCTACGGGTTGTGCTCGGTGTGCCTGCTGCGAGAGGACTTCAACTTGCATGAGCGTCTCCGGTTGTATGTATCGTTTCGAGTATACTCATATGCGAACGATGTTCGTATTGATGTTTTCCGGAGGATGCCATGTGCGAGCTTCGGAAATCGCGAGGGCGCCGATCGATATCAATTCGATATCGACGTTTCTGTGTTCGATATGAGAGTTTTTGGGCTGATGGCTTGAGCCGATACTTCTCTCAAGGGCGCACGTTGAGCAGCGCTCCCCCACAATCAGGAGAGAGTTCATGCAAGCGTACCAAGGGAAGATCTACGACGCGGACACGCACTTCTACGAAGTCGAGGACGCATACAGCCGCCACTTGCCCGAGAAGTTCAAGAAGGACTGGTCGTTCACCAGCCGTGTCACGGCCGACGGCAACCGCTGCATGTATGTCGGCGACCGCAAGGTGGAAATCAGCGAAGGCTACACCTCGGCCGAGGGGCACGTGCCGCCGCCGGGCAAGCTGCATGAATGGCTGCGCGCGATGAAGGACGGCAAGGACAACGTCGACATGCGTGTCGCCCCGACGCCGGACATGTTCAATCGCGACGCCCGCCTGAAGAAGATGGACGAATTCGGCGTGGAAGCCTGCACGATGTACATCGGCGAAATGGTCGCGTGCATTTCGTACCTCAACGAGCCTGCCGCCGCAAATGCCGTGTTGCATGCGTATAACCAGTGGATGCTCGACGACTGGGGCTTCAACTACAAGGACCGGATCTACACGACGCCGGTCGTCACGCTCGACGATCTCGACGCCGCCGTCGCCGAGGCAAAATGGCTGGTCGCGAACGGCGTCCGCGTAATCCTGATGCCGATGGGGCCGTTCAATGGCCGTGCGCCGGCGGACCCGTATTTCGATCCGTTCTGGTCGATCCTCAACGAAGCGGGCGTGCGTGTCACGTTCCACGTGTCGGAAGCGATCTACATGAAGGATCACATGGCGGTGTGGGGCGAGCCGGTGCAGCAGTCGCGCCAGCGTCAAACCGCCTTTGTCTGGATGCACGGTTACGGCGAGCGTCCGGTGATGGAAACGCTGTCGTCGTTCATCTTCTACAATTTCTTCGAGCGTTTCCCGCGCGTCAAGCTGTGCAGCGCGGAAAACGGTGCCGAATGGGTGCCGTCGCTGCTCGTGAAAATGGACAAGTGCCGGGGCATGGCGAAGAATGGTTACTGGCCGTGCGGTCAACTAAAGAAGCGCCCGAGCCAGATCTTCAAGGAAAACGTGTTTGTGGTCGCGTATCCCGAGGACGACATCGGCCAGATCATCGCGCAAACCGGATCGTCGGACTTTCTGTTGATGGGCTCCGACTATCCGCACGCGGAAGGCGTGCCGGAGCCGAAAGACTTCGCTGCGGAAGCGCTCAATGGGCTTGCCGAAGAAGACACGCGCAAGATCATGTACGACAACGGTCGCAGGTTCATTCCGCTGCAGGTGTAATCGAAGTCGCGCGGGGCGCCGGTGCAGCGGGAATCGCATCCGGCGTTTGCGCGGCGGCGCGACCCGTCGTCCCGCGCTGTCTCTTCTTTGTGAACAGGTAAGCCATGAATATTTCGGACTATAAGGCGTTATTGCTCGAACGCGACGGCGGCGTCCTGACCGTCACGCTCAACCGCCCCGAAACGCTGAATGCGTTTGACGAGCAAATGGACATTGAGATGTCGCGGCTCTTTCTCGATGTCGCGGAGGACGGCGAGACCCGTGTTGTCGTGTTGACGGGCGCTGGGCGCGCATTCAGCGCGGGCGGTGATATCGAGCACATGCAGCAGGTCATCGACAACCCGGCGTTGTTTCTGGAAGGCATGCAGCGCGCCAAAAAAATCGTCTTCTCGATGCTCGATTGTCCGAAGCCGGTCATCGCGAAGATCAATGGTCATGCAATTGGTCTGGGCGCGACGATCGCGTTGTTCTCGGATCTGAGCTACGCGGCCAATCACGCGAAGATCGGCGATCCGCACGTGAAAGTCGGCTTCGTAGCGGGCGATGGCGGCGCGGTGATCTGGCCGCAGCTCGTCGGCTACGCGAAGGCCAAGGAATACCTCCTGACGGGTGACCTCCTCACCGCGGAAGAGGCGGCGCGTCTGGGGCTCATCAACCACGCCGTGCCGGCTGACGAACTCGATGCCGTTGTCGATGCCATGGCGAAGCGGCTGGCAAACGGAGCCGCGCGTGCGATTCAATGGACCAAGGCTTCAATCAACATCGGACTCAAGCAGCTCGCGCATTCGATTCTCGATGCGTCGATCGCCTACGAGGCGCTGTCGAATTTGACTGAAGACCACCAGGAAGCGGTCAACGCGTTTCGCGAGAAACGTGAGCCGGTTTTCAAGGGACGTTGATTTTTCACGCCGAAGCGGCGAGGGAGTGATCGGACATGCAACGGGTAGTGGTGGTAACCGGTGGCTTCGGCACATTGGGACGCGCGGTGGGCCGGGTATTTGCCGACAATGGCTGGAAGGTCGCGCTGATCGACAAGGCGCCTGCGCCGGACGGCGCGAGCGCGGAGCAGCTACACGCCTCCTGGTGGCGAGGCGGCGTGGAACTCACTGACCTGGACGCGGCGCGCGCGGCGTTTTCGGCGACTGTCGAGCAGCTTGGCAAGCTCGATGCCCTCGTCAACATAGCGGGCGGATTTCGCTGGGAAACACTGGCGGACGGCTCCCTCGAGACGTGGGATTTGATGTATCAGATGAACGTGCGGACGGCCGCTACGGCATCGAAAGCGGCGTTGGACTATCTTGCTGTCGGCGCGCACGGCGGTCGCATTGTCAACATCGGCGCTGGTGCCGCACTGAAGGCAGGTATGGGAATGGGTGCGTACACGGCGTCGAAGTCGGGAGTGATGCGTTTGACGGAGGCGCTAGCCGAAGAGCTCAAGGATCGGTCAATTACCGTGAACGCGATCCTGCCGGGTATTATCGACACGCCGCAAAACCGCAACGACATGCCCGATGCAGACTTTTCACGTTGGGTACGGCCCGAGGAAATCGCGAACGTGATTCTTTTTCTCGCTTCCGAAGCTGCGTCGGGGGTAACCGGTGCATTGATTCCGGTTACTGGGCGCACCTGAAGATTAACAGGCCACCAACAGCAGTTGACGCCTGACACAGGGGCGTCAACTGCAAAACTGGGTTTCAGGTGAGGCGCGCGAGCGAATCGTTGCTGAATCCGAGAAACGGCTCGCCAAGGCGGGCACGCCGGGCCCAGTTCGGGTCGTGCAGAAGCGAACGTCCTACGCCAACAAGGTCAAACTCGTTGCGCGAGAAACGATCCAGCAGTGGTGTCAGGTCGGGTTGCACCGATGTTTCGGCTCCGGCCATGGAATCGTAGTAACCCTTATTAATACCGATTCCGCCCACCGCCATAGCATACCGGCCGGTCACTTTCTTTACCCAGCCTGCGAGATTCATCTCCGAGCCCGGGAATTCCGCGCGATTGAAATAACGCGTGCTCGCCTCGAAGATGTCGACGCCAGCATCTGCGAGCGGTGCGAGGATCTGTTCGAGCTCGTGCGGATCGTTGGCGAGGCGCGCACGGAAATCCTGCTGTTTCCACTGTGAAAAGCGGAATGTAATCGGCATCGTATCGCCGATCGCTTCGCGTATCGCGCGCACGACTTCTGCGGCAAAGCGGCTGCGCGCCACGAGATCCTTACCCCATTTGTCCGTGCGTTGATTGGTCTCGGCCCAAAGGAACGCATCGATCAGATAGCCGTGCCCTCCGTGGATGGCAATGCCGTCGAATCCGGCGGTCTTCGCAAACGACGCGCTTCGACCGTAGGCGGCGATGACGTCCGCGATCTCGGTGTCGGTCATTGGGTGCGTTGGTGGCCTCACCCGCTCCATGTAGCCCGCGTTGAGAGAAGTCGTGCGTCCGGACGGCCCCCAGAGCCCCGATGGCCGTAGTGGCGCGGCGGCGGGGAAGGGCCCTGTGTTCGCCTCTTTCATCGGTCCCATGTGCCACAGTTGCGGAAAGATAACGCCGCCGCTCGCATGAACTTCATTCGTCACTCGCCGCCACGCGGCAACCGATTCTGCTCCGGCGAGTACGGGAATCGAATTCTCGCCGAGTCCGGCTTCGCCCAGGGCCGCCGGATGATCGACACCGACACCTTCCGTGATGATAAGGCCAGTCTCGCCCTGCGCGCGCCGCTTGTAGTAGGCGGCAACGTCACTGCCGGGCAGTCCATTGGGCGAAAAGCCGCGAGTCATGGGTGACATGACGATGCGGTTGGCAAGCGTGACGCCTCGAACAACGAGCGGCGTAAAGAGCGATCCGATGTCCATATTCATTCATATAATTGACTTGCGTGCGAATAATGATACGCTATGTCTCGCCCATGAAAAAGCATTTATTGGTGCCGGTCACCTACGGCGCGAAGAGGAGAGTGGCATTGGAACACGCACACGCATTGGCGGTAGAGGCGCTTGAAGAGAGCGAAGAAAAGCCCATTCCGGAGGGCTTTGCATTGATGCCGGAGTTTGGCCCCTTCCATCAGATGTTCGGTCCTACTTATTTTCGCAAGAGCGAGCGTGGACACGTCGTCGGTATGTACGTGCGCGAAGCGCATCGGAATCTCGGCCAGATGATGCACGGCGGCGCCGTTTGCATGCTGGCGGATACGGCCATTACGTGGGCGAGCAAGTATTCGCGTCAACCGGCCGTAAGGGTGTTGACGACGGGCCTGACGGTCAACTTCATGGGCAACGCTGAACCGGGCGACTGGGTGGAAGCCCATGTCGACGTTCTGCGTTCTGGGAAACGGGTGATTTTCTCGGACTGCCGGATCTGGGCCAATGCGAAGTGCATTGCCCAGGCATCCGGGCAGTTTCAGGTGATGGGGGAAGTCGGCGGCTAGTCTGCGGGCGAGGCAGGCGCGCGGCGAACGTTACTGCATTGCTCTCGCCCGAGCCTTATCGAGCGTTGCGCGATACTTCCAGGCGGTCAACAGGATCCGATGAATCCTCTCGGCCCTACGCTTGCGTTCAGCGCGCGTAGTCTGGATCGCAAGGTGCACTTCGGGGGCCCCAGTGACCAGCGTGAGGAGATCACGTGCCGCGTTCGCAGGATCGTCGATGTCGATCATTCCATTGGCCGCTGCCGCTTCCAGAACGGCCGTAAGCGGCTCCAGCATCGTCACCACGAACTGCAGAAACTGCCTTGCGACATCCGGAAAACGTATCGCCTCGCCAATGACCATGCGTGAAGTGTGAATGCTGTCCGGTATCGCCATGTGTTCGACGAGCGCATCGATCAGGGATGCCAGGCTGGTCGAAAAATCGCGGCCGGGCACCAGGTGCTGATCGATCTTGCCGCGCAGGTCGGACATACCGCGCCAGACGATAGAGCGAAAAAGCTCTTCCTTCGTGCCGAACTGGCGGTAAACGGTAGTTTTGCTGACGCCGGCCAGTGATGCGATTTCATCGACCCTGGCGGCACCGAAACCTTCCCTCATGAAGACCGTTTTGGCGGCGTCGAGCAGGCGCTCGCGCAGCTGGACCGCGTCGTCGTGGGTGGGCCGGCCGGCCGTTCGAGGTTTGCCCGCCGCAGCGAGCCGCGAGGCTCCGTCGGGAGCCTGGACTGCCATAGGTTTGGACATCGTTGAGCTTTTGATGACGGAATTAGGGCATCAGTATACTCACGAGCGCCAGAGGGTGCCAATACTGGCCCCCTGGGCCCCGCAGTTGCTCGCGGCCGAAATCAAACGTTGATCATCCCACGCACATACGACTCCATCGTGCCCGCGCAAGAGAGCTTGTCTTCGCCTTCCTCGAGGTCGGCATAGCGGCCGACCCCCCTGACCAGTGGTCCCTGGAGGCCGTCGGTGTTCCCCGCCGGCGAGAAGTCCACCGTGACTTTGTCGCCAGTGATGAAGCCGCCCCAGTATCCCTCGGCAAGCAGGTCGAAAAACGCGAAACGGCCCTCGGCAATGCCGCGCCCATCCGACGGATTCAGTAGTTGCTCACCGGCTTTGTCGAGCACGAACGGAACGATCCAGGGGCAGATTGCGTAGCCCTGTGCCACCTCCGACCAGGGGCCGGTCCCGATCATTTCGGACATGCCATAGCTGTTCTGGACGTTCTCCGGGCGAATGCCATAGAAGCGTATGATCTGCTCCCGATAGTCGGTGGGTGCCGAGGTGCCCTTCAATCCGCCGCCGGTCGTGATCACCGTGTCGGGGTGGCAGATTCCATCGGCGATGCCGCGCTGGCGGGCGCGCTCAACGAGCGTCCAGTGTAGCGACCAGTTGCCCTGTACGAGAACGGGGACGTCGCGCTGTGTGACCAGCTTGTCGAGAAATCTGTCGATCATCGCGCCAGTATGGCGCTGGCGCGCCACCGCATGTTCCTGAAAAGCCGCGACTTCACTGGGTTTGGCGGAGCCGTCGGCGATTGCACGACGCATGCGGCCCATCGAGATCGTGGCAGAAGCAAGCACCGGTTCGTCGAACATCAGCGTGCTTTCGGCGCCAAGTCGTTTCGCAGCGCCGAGTACCGGTTCAATGTGACGGTGCGCGCCGGCAGGCGGCATCATCAGGAATACCGGGCGCTTGCCAAAATCTCGGCGGATCAGTTCGTTACCGTGAACGCCGAGTTTCACACACGACTCGGTGACGTTCTCGAGATCGGCTTGCGTCTGGTTGATGAAGCTGCATTTCCCTGATGTGCCGCTCGAGCTGAACACGTAGTGTCCCGCTTCGCGCAACCGGCCCATCCACGCGTCGACGTCTTCCACGCCCGTCATATCCACTTCGCTCACCGGGGTGCTGGAAAGCGTCTGCAGCCAGGCCGCCAGATGCTTCCAGCGGCCGTTGTCGATGAATTGCTCGGGGTAGCTCTTGTAAATCTGATGCGCGAACAGGAGAGGAACCATGTCCTCATGGCGGTTGATGGTTTCAACGCCCAGATCGTCCGCGCGGCGGCGCAGCAGCCTGATCTGGTTGCGGCGCCCGGCGAAACGCTCCTTCATGGCGGCGAGTTGAAGCTCGCGAAGGTTTTCAGGGTGATTGCGGAACGGATCGGCGTTATCGCGAAGCATTGCATAAAATGAGTCCAGTGCGGACATGTCGTCTCCCAGGCAACGAACTTCTGCAGCGTTAGCGATCAAAGTCAGTGGAACTCGACACGTCGAGCCACGCTTCAAGATTGTCCTGTACGGACGCGAGCTTCTTTCGGACGACGTCGACGGCATCCGGGCCGAGCGCCAACCGCAACGGCGGGTTCTCCGCAGACACCGCGCGCACGACGGCGGCGGCGGCCTTGGCTGGATCGCCCGCCTGCGTGCCGTGGTAGCCACCCATCATCTGGCGCATCTTGCCCACCGTTTCAGCGTAGGCAGGCGATTCGATCTCGCTCCATTTCAGCGAGCCACCCGCGAAATTCGTGCGAAAACCGCCGGGTTCGACGATGGTCACGTGAATTCCAAACGGCTTCAGTTCTCGCGCGAGCGATTCGGACAGCCCTTCGATCGCGTGTTTCGACGCGCAATAGAAACTGCAACCCGCGATGCCGATCACTCCGGCCACCGAGGAAAAGTTCACGATATGCCCGCGCTTTCGCTCGCGAAAATGGGGCAGTGCGGCGCGGATCACGTTGACCGTGCCGAACACGTTGGTATCGAAGAGCTGACGCGCTTCCTTGTCGGAAACCTCTTCGAATGCGCCGAACAGACCGTAGCCGGCATTGTTCACGAGAACGTCGATGGCGCCCGCCCGGCCAATGGCCTGCTCGACGGCGCGGGGCACCGAAGCGGCGTCGGTGACGTCGAGCAACACGCCGTAGGCGCGCCCGGGCGCGAGATTCTCGAACGGCGCTATCTGCGTGTCGTTACGCACGGTGCCCACCACCTTGTCACCGCGTGCGAGGACCGCTTCCGCCAGGGACCGGCCGAAGCCGGACGAGACTCCCGTGATGAACCACACGGGCGGATTTGTCGTTTGCTCAGTCATTGTGGAGTAGGTCTACGTAATATTGAAAAGAATTGCCTCAATTGGCAATACGGGCTTCGGTCATATCCGCAATTTCTCCGCGGACATAGGCGTCGATCGTTCCGGCACACGAAAGCTTGTCGTCGCCGCCGGGCAGATCCTTGTAGCGCACCACGTCGCGTATGATGGGCGTTCGCACGCCGTCGATGCCATGGCCGAACTCCATGGTGACCTTGTCCCCGCTGATGACACCGCCCCAGCGGCCGTCGGCGAGCAGATCGATCATCGCAAGCCGTCCTTCGACGACACCTTTTCCGTCACGCGGATTCAGCAACTGCTCGCCGGCGGAATCGAGCACTAGAGGAACGAGCCACGGCGGTACCGTCCACGCCTTCGCTTCATGGAACCACGGGCAGAACCCCGATACTTCGCCCATGCCGTATCCATCGTTGAAATTGGTCGCGTTGAAATTGAAGAAGCGTTCGCACTGCTGCTGGAAATCTCCCGGCAAATTTGCACCCTTCTTGCCGCCGCCGATACTGATGATCGTGTCGGGGTGGAAGTCGCCGTCGGGAATGCCTCGTTCGCGCGCCGTGGCTACGATCTGGTAGAGCATGCCCATCATGCCCATCATGCCCATGATGAACATCGGTTCGTGGCGCCGCTCGAGCAACTCGTCGATGAAGTGCCGGAAGTCGGCTTGCACACGCTCGGTGCGTTCACGATTTTCGTTCTGGAAGGCTTCGATTTCGCTGGGCAACGCGGTGCCGTCCGCAATCGCTCGACGCATGCGCGCCATGCGTGTGGTCTGGGCGGCGCTTTGTGGCACGTCCGACATGTAGTGAATGTCGCCAGGCAACGCAATCGACTCGGCGAACTTCGCCATGCGCTCGGTGCCGGTGTAGGACCCGGAAGAGGGCGTCAAAAGGTACGCGGGATAACGGCGCGACCGATCGCGCATGGCGCTTGCCGCCCAGCGAATACCCTGGTCGAGCAGGCGCCAGCCGAGCTCACGGTCGGTTTCACTCTGGTAGATGAATGACTGCTTCCCCGAGGTGCCGCTCGAACTCATCACATAGTGGCCGTTGCGGCGCAACTCGTTGATCCAGTCGTCGAGATTGGCGACCTTACTGTAGTCGAGCCCATCGATCCTGTTCGTCGTAAGGGTCTGAAGCCATGCTGTGAGGTGACGCCATTTGCCGTTTTCGATGAACGAATCGGGATAGCTCTTGTAGACGGCGTCCGCGAATAACAGCGGAACAGCGTCGTCCAGCGTGCGAAGTTCCGTGACGCCGGCTTCGCTGGCCCGTTTGTCGAGAATGCGAATTTGTTGACGGCGCTGCGCGAAGCGCTCCCGTACGGCTTGCAGCTGCACGGTATGGAGGTTCTCGGGCGCGTTGCGAAAGGGGTCCTGCAGATCCGTGAATTGCAGGAGGGAGGAAAGGGCATGCATTATCGCGTCTCCTGCTGGTTCGGACCCGATTCCTCCGAGATCCATTTCATGAATCGGTGGATCGGAAACATGCCGTCATGGGGGTAGCCGCCAACGCCATCCGAAATCGATTCGCCCAAAGCGACCATGCGCTGCACGCCTGCGCACGCAAGGGCGTCGCGCACCTCGATTACCCGATGCGGCGGATAGATACCGACGGTCTGCGTCGCGACAGTCGCGTAGCGCGCTCCGTCGCGCAAGCTGCCCACGGGAATGACGTTGACTGTCTTGCAGATCGGATGGAAGTCAACCATTTCGTCCGAGCGCACGACGAGACCCTTGCCGTCGTAGCCACCGAACACGCGATAAAGCGGCTCCATTTCACGCAGCACGTCGACGGCTTCGCGAATGTCGCTCGGCACCAGCGGACCCTGGCCATCGCCATAACGGTAGTCCTCGCCGAGTGCGAGCGCGAGTTGCTCGCAGTAGCGGTCGGCGTCGTCTTCGTCGCCTTCGATGAACTGATAGCGGCTTGCGTTGCACGCATCCTGGTTGAACGACAGCACATCGGCGGCGCCCGCACGCGCGACCTCGCGCAGAACCTCGTTGGAGCTGAAGGCCTCGCGGCCGATCAGGGAGATCGACACCTTGGGATCAAAAGCAACCAGTTCCAGACCCGGCCCGGCGTAGCGCATGACGTGGCGTACCGCGCTCTCGCCGCCCCAAACGACGATCTTGTCGAAGTACTGCGGGCGATAAAGAATGGACTCGACGTTCTCGTCGCCTCCGCGCCAGTAGGCAGCGGAAAAGGACTGCGTGACGGGATGGTTCGGATCGATTTCGGCCATCGTGCGCAGAATCGCGGTGGCCGTAAACAGGTCGTTCGACGGCAGCTTGAGCAGATGCACACCTTTCGTCAGCGCGGCGCGCATGACGGTCATAGCCGCGACCATCGGTGAGTTGCCCGCCAGAATATGAACGAGCCTCGGCGGGAAGGCGCGCAGACGGCTAGGGCGGCCGCGCAGCGTGCGTTCTACCCAGCCGTCGACGAGCCTCGCGTCGCCAAGGCTCACACGCAACTCATCGTCGATTACCTCGCGCAAAAACAGGTTAGGTATGTCCCGATAGCAGTTTTCGAGGATCCGGCGTCCCAGGGGACTAACCTTGATCATCGATTCGAGTGCGGCCTGCATGAGCGGATTGACGTCGAGATGCAGGCGGGGACCGAGCTCGACGAGAAAATCAACAATCTGCTCGACAGGCACATCGAACGCAGGACCCGACTCCGCACGCGGCCAGACGAGATCATCGAGTTCGATTTTGGGCGTGCAGAAACCCTGACCGAGATCTCGCGATACGTGCTTGATCGCGTTTCCGGTGATCATACGCCCGCGATAGACATGCGCAACCGGCAGCGGCGCAAAATCCGACGCTTGCGTCGATGTCTCGGCCGGTCGTGTGGTTGTTTCGGTGTGCTCCATGAACTGCTCCTTTTTCAATTGAGTCATGCACTGAGCTTCTGCGGATTCGTCGCTCGATTCGCGCATGGACCTAGCCGTTCAGCTCAGGTTGACGATCATTCGCTCGAGAAGACGTTTGACGGTTGCGACTTCGTCCATCGTGAAGCCGTGAAGCTGGCGGTTGCTCGTTTCCACGATGTGCGGCAGGGTCTCGCGCAGCAATCCACGGCCGTCTGCCGTCAATGCGAGTTCGACGCTGCGTCTATCGGAAATGCTTCGGATTCGCTCGATCAATCCGCGCTTTTCGAGTGAATCGAGCTTCCGGGTCATTGCGCTGCTGTCCGCGAGAAGGATGCGGCAGAGAGCGGTGGGCGTGCGTGCGCGCTCGTCGTAGAGCGCTTTCAGGATGCCCCACTGGAGAGCGGAAAGTCCGCTGGCGGCAAGCTTCCGGTCGATTTCGTTGCCCAGCAGAAGGTGAACCAGATTCATCTTGAACGCCACGCTCTCTTCGGTTCGGTATTCCTCCGGGGCGAGCATTCTTGCTGGTGCGGCACCGGCGAAGTCATCGGCCAGTGTGGGTGAGTCAAAGAGATTCATCAGGTGCCTGCCAAAAAAGTATCTGCATCTGGAGGCAACTATATGCACGGCATTCAAAATATGCAACGCTCGACGAGGTGTGGTTTTCCCCATGTTGCGGTCGAACGACTCTGTGCGCGACGATGCGCACGCGGCTTGCCTATCTCAATCGTCAGGGGGAAATCTTGTCTGCATTAGCTGTGGTGAGTGACATGTCGTTGCCGGTCACGGTGGAAGGCGTGACCGCACAATGGCTCACGTCGGCACTCGCGTTTCGCTTCGCCGGCGTGGAAGTGACTTCGTGCAACCACCTGGCCGTGCTGCCTGGAACGTCGACGAAAGTGCGCGTGGCGCTCGAGTACAACGATGTGGGCAGGGAGATGGCGCTGCCTTCGCGCATGATCGTAAAAGGTGGCTTTCAGGATCACAGCGAGTCAATGAAGGACATGTACCGCAATGAAATGCGGTTCTATCGCGACGTTTTGCCATTCATAAATATGAACGCGCCGAACTGCTTTTATGCGGGCGCGGATCCCGATCGATGGCAGTCTGTCGTCGTGATGGAAGACCTGGAGCAGCGCGAGGCTTGCTTTTGCAGGGCGCAGCAATCGCAACGCTACGAAGAGGTGGAGCGGCGGTTGAGCGCCATGGCGCGCTATCACGCGCAAACCTGGAACAGCGCCGAATTTGAAATGGGCGGCCGCTTTGATTGGGTGGGTGAGCGTTTTTCCGACTGGTCGCTGGAATATCAGAATCGCTATCTGGAACCGGATGTGTGGGCCCACTACGTCTCGCTTCCGCGAGGGGCCGCCGTGAGCCGGTACCTGCACGATCGTGAATGGATGGTGGCAGCGCTCGCAGACATTGCGAGCCAGCACAAAGGAAAGCCCGTGTGTCTCATTCATGGCGACACGCATCTGGGCAACCTGTTCGTCGAGCCAGACGGAACACCAGGCTTTTTCGATGCTCAGGTAAGCCGGGCGCCGTGGAGCCTGGAGGTTGCCTACCACATAGGCTGCGCGCTCGATATCGAAGACCGTCGCGCGTGGGAGCGGCCGCTGCTCGAGCACTACTTGTCGCAATTGGCAACTGGCGGAGTCGAGGCACCCTCGTTCGACGAAGCGTGGGAAGACTATCGACGCGATCTCGCATACGGCTATTTCATCTTCGCCATCAACGAGACTCGCTTCCAGACGGAGGCGGTGAACACAGCCTACGCGGCGCGCTTTGGCGCGGCATTGGTCGATCACGCAAGAGTAGGGTCGGGTAATCGCAAAGGCCAATAATGCAACTATGTGTTGCATTATTGGCCTCGTGAGACTAAGCTTGGTCGAAAATGCCGACGCCAGCGCGCGTACGGACAGCCGCACAGGGCACAGGAGCGCGCGCATACTTTGAGTGGCGAGCAACTACATCATTCGACTACAGCATGCCTTCTCCAAAAGTTTTTTATCAGCGTTTGAGCGGCAAGATCGCGATCGTCACTGGCGCGGGGTCGCTCGGGCAAGGTTACGGCACGGGAAAGGCTATTGCCTGTCTTTTTGCGGCTGAGGGCGCATCCGTATGCCTCGTCGATCAGCAATACGAAAGGGCTGCCGAGACACTCGCATTGATTACCGAATCCGGCGGTCAGGGGTTCGTCTGTACGGGTGACATCACGGACGCAGCCGTGTGCGCGCGAATCGTCGAAGAGACCGTTGAGCGATATGGTGGCCTGGACATACTCGTGAACAACGTCGGAATTTCAGGCGCACCGGGACGGTTGCAGGATATCGACGAGGCGTCGTGGGACCGCGTGATTGACGTGAACCTGAAGAGCGCATTCCTGATGAGTCGCAGTGCAGTGCCAAAGATCGTGGCGCGCGGAGGCGGGGCAATCGTCAATATCAGTTCGGTTGCCGGCATACGCAGTCACGGGTCAGCCGCGTACGGTTCATCGAAGGCAGGCATGGTTGCGTTCACGCGCGAATTAGCGGTGATGTACGGCCGTGAACATGTGCGTGCCAACGCCATCGCGCCGGGGCACATCTTTACACCCATGGTGCAGAGCATGCTCAATGAGAAGGCGCGCGAGCGGCGCCGCAAGATCGCACCACTTCCGCTGGAAGGAGACGCGTGGGATGTTGCATCTGCCGCGCTGTTTCTCGCCAGCGACGAGTCGCGGTTTATTACCGGCACATGCCTGCCGGTGGACGGCGGAGTGACGGAGATTGCGGCACTTGCTGCTTACGATCTCGTTGGACAGTAGTTGGGACACACTCGCTCGGCGCGTGCGCCGCTTATTGTGCTGCGCGCGCGAATTGAACATATCACGCGAGTTTGCTCAGGCACCTGAGTGCACTTGATGAGGCACGCTGGGTCGATGTGGTTCAGGACGGCAACGGGGAGGCGCACTGTTCGAAGCGCGTGCATGCCGAAGCGCAATTCCTCGCGGGGTGCACCGCGTTGCATACACCGGCGATCCCTGAAGCAGACGACGCACAGGCCACCGCGTGGGCGCGCGAGCGGCCAGCCGAAGACGCGAGCGTCTATCTTATCGGGCAACGACTGCTTCGACTGTCGACGCACATCGACCGGGCGCTCAAAGAGGCAGCTGCAAGCCAGGGCGTTCTGGCTGCCGAGTTGTCGCTGCCGGACCAACCGGTGGTTTCAGGGCCACGTATATACAGTCGCCGACGCAGCTTCAGACGCCTCTGACAACGACACTTGGCGGCATCGCGAAGCGCGCAAACGTCGGAGCAGTTGGGCCTTGTGAAGCGAACGCCGGACCTGCGGACGGACGCCGAGTTCTCGTGCGAATAAAGCCGCGAGCGCGCAAATTCCTGGAGAACATTCTCCACACATCGGGTCCCCTTGAGATGTTTCAGTGGTCGCCGCTCTGAGCCGCATTCACCCTCGCCACCGTTCATATTGTTATACGACATTCATTTATATATACTCCTCGCTGTCACCTGCGGGAGATGCTGGAAGCGATTCCCGTGTTGACGGCGCCCTCGACGGGCGAGAGTCCAACGAGCATGGCGACGTTACGAGGCCAGGGAGAGAGCGGGGATGGCGGAAGGGAATCAGCAAGTGCATGGCCCACGCGAGTCGATGGAATACGACGTGGTGATCGTCGGCGGCGGTCCCGCCGGGCTGTCTGCCGCGATCCGCCTGAAGCAGCTGGCCGCGGAGAAAGGCGCTGAGATCGGCGTCTGCGTGCTGGAGAAAGGCTCGGAAATCGGGGCGCATATCCTCTCGGGCGCGGTCATGGATCCGCGTGCCCTGAACGAGCTGATTCCCGACTGGAAGGAACAGGGCGCACCGCTGAACGTGCCCGTGACCGAGGACAAGTTCCTTTTTCTTTCCGAAACGGGGGCTACGGCTGTGCCGAACTGGGCGCTGCCCGACAACTTCAAGAACCACGGCAACTACGTCATCAGCCTCGCGAACGTCACGCGCTGGCTGGGCCAGCAGGCCGAAGCCCTGGGCGTGGAAATCTTCCCCGGCTTTCCGGCTGCCGAAGTGCTCTACAACGACGACGGCTCGGTCAAGGGCGTCGCCACCGGCAACATGGGTGTGGGCAAGGACGGCGAGCCCACCGAAAACTTCCAGCTCGGCATGGAGCTGCACGCGAAGTACACGCTGTTCTGCGAAGGCTGCCGCGGGCACCTGGGCCGTCAACTGAACGAGAAGTTCAAGCTGGGCAAGGATTCGGATCCGCAGGTCTACGGCATCGGCATCAAGGAACTGTGGGAGATCGATCCCTCGAAGCACCAGCCCGGCCTCGTGATCCACACCGCCGGCTGGCCGCTCGAGTCGGACACCTACGGCGGCTCGTTCCTGTACCACATCGACAACAACCAGGTGATGGTGGGCTTTGTCGTCGGTCTTGCGTACCGGAACCCGTATCTCTCGCCGTTCGAGGAATTCCAGCGCTACAAGACGCATCCGGAAATCCGCAAGTACCTCGAAGGCGGCAAGCGCGTCTCGTACGGCGCGCGCGCGATCACGGCAGGCGGCCTGATGTCGCTGCCCAAGCTCGTGTTCCCGGGCGGCGCGCTCGTGGGCGACGACGCGGGCTTCCTGAACGCCTCGCGCATCAAGGGCAGCCACGCGGCGATCAAGACCGGCATGCTGGCTGCGGATGCGGCGTTCGAAGCCGTGCAGGCGGGCCGCCAGAACGATGAACTCGCGGCGTATCCGGAAGCGTTCAAGCAGTCGTGGCTCCACACGGAGCTGTACAGGGCGCGCAACTTCAAGCAGTGGATGAGCAAGGGCCTGTACCTGGGCACGCTGATGGTGGGCATCGAGCAGAAGCTGCTGGGCGGCAACGTGCCGTGGACGCTGCATCACCAGCATCGCGACCACGAGATGCTCAAGCCCGCTTCGCAGTGCAAGCCGATCGAGTATCCGAAGCCCGATGGCAAGCTCACGTTCGATCGTCTGTCTTCGGTGTTCATCTCGAACACGAACCACGAAGAGAACCAGCCCGCGCACCTCACGCTCAAGGACATGACGGTGCCGGTCGGCATCAACCTCGCGACGTATGCAGGCCCAGAGGCGCGCTTCTGTCCCGCAGGCGTGTACGAGTTCGTAAAAGACGATCAGGAAGAAGATCGTCTGCAGATCAACGCGCAGAACTGCGTGCACTGCAAGACCTGCGATATCAAGGACCCGACGCAGAACATCGTGTGGGTCACGCCCGAAGGCGGCGGCGGCCCGAACTATCCGAACATGTAAGCAGTACGTGGTTAAGTCTCAGAGGCAAGATCCAGCATGAAACTGATTCGGTCTGTCGAGGAACTGCGAGCTCAATTGCGCGGGCAAAACCGCACGGCATTCGTGCCGACAATGGGCAATCTGCACGAAGGACATCTGTCGCTGATTCGACTCGCACGGCAGCATGGAGATCCCGTCATTACCAGCATTTTCGTGAATCCGCTGCAGTTTGGACCGGGTGAGGATTTCGAGCGTTATCCGAGAACGCTTGAGGCGGACCTGGAGAAGCTTCAGAAGGAGAGTGTCTACGTCGTCTTCGCCCCTACGGAACGGGACCTCTATCCGCAGCCGCAAGAATATCGCGTGCAGCCTCCAGGTGGGCTTGGCGACATGCTAGAGGGGGAGTTCCGGCCGGGCTTCTTTCAAGGCGTTTGCACGGTCGTAATGAAGTTGCTGTTATGCGCGCAGCCGCGCGTGACAGTGTTTGGAAAGAAGGACTATCAACAATTGATGATAGTTCGGGAAATGTGCAAACAGTTCGCAATGCCCACGGAGGTCGTGGCCGGCGACACCATCCGCGACATCGACGGACTTGCGCTGTCCTCTCGCAATCGCTTCCTGACGCCGGAGCAACGCGTGGAGGCCCCCACGCTATATCGGCTCCTCAACGGCGCGCGCGAGGACATTTTGAGCGGTCGACAGGATATCCAGCGAATCGAACGGCGCGTGTTCTCAACGCTAGTCGATCGCGGCTGGAAACCCGACTACATCTCGGTTCGAAAGCAGGCGGACTTGCGCTCTCCAATGGAGCAGGATGTCGTCGATCGAAAGCTGGTCGTGCTGGCGGCAGCGCGCCTCGGCAGTACACGCCTTATTGACAATCTTGAGATTTGAACCCTTGATGCTATGCCTTGCCACGGTGACTGGAGGGTAGGGCGAGAGCGCAACTCAAAGGCGCACACTGCGCCTGCCTGACATTGGCGTTTCGTTATGACTGAACCAGCAATTCACGACGGCGGCTCTCGTAGGCAATCGGTGCTTGTGACCGGAGCGGGCCGGCGAATCGGTCGCGCGCTCGCCCTTGGCTTTGCCGCGCGAGGATGGGACGTTGCCTTGCACTATCACGAGTCGAAGCGCGAAGCGCAAGAGGTTGTCGATGAGATCGCGGTGCGAGGCGGAAGGGCAATTTCCCTTTGCGCGGATCTTTCGAAAGAGGAACAGGTGAGGCAGCTTGTACCCGCGTGTGTGCAAGCATTCGGACGTCTCGATTGCGTCCTGAATTGCGCGTCGCGGTTCGAGGAAGATACGGCACAGACTTTTACCTACGATCTCCTGCTGGCGCTCATGAAGATCAACGTCGCTGCGCCGCTGGCTTTGGCGCGCGGACTCTACGACGCGATACCGGACTGTGCAGTTGCCGACGAGGCGCAGCGAGGCGTTGTTGTCAACGTTCTGGACCAGAAGCTTTACAACATGAATCCAGACTACATCTCCTATACCTTAACGAAAGCAGCGTTGGCGAATGCAACGATAGCGCTTGCGCAGGCGCTAGCGCCAAAGGTCAGAGTGGTTGGCCTGGCTCCCGGACTTACGCTTGTCTCCGGCGATCAAACGCAAGAGCAGTTTGAGACGGCTCACCGAATGACCCCGCTTCGGCGCGGCTCGCGGCTTGAAGACATCGTCGATGCAGCCGTCTATCTTGCCGAGGCACGTGGAGTGACGGGGACGACCTTGGTCGTCGACGGAGGTCAACATCTTGTATCCAGCCAGCGCGACGTGATGTTCGCGAATATTGGGTAGGCGCGCGGGACAAGACCTCACATCTTGCGGCGAACAGGGCGGATCAGGTGCAGCGCGACAAGAGAACGCGTGGAAGGCCGAGGGGACATGATGAAGCGAAAAGTACAGGGACTCGTCACGCGGGAAAAGATCCTCGACAGCGCGGAGATTTTATTTTTTGAACGTGGCGTCAGTGCTACGTCTCTTGAAGACATCGCTCACGCGGCTGGTATGACCAGAGGCGCAATCTATGGTCATTTCTCAAACAAATGGGCCCTCGTGACGGCTTTGTTCGAGCGATCAGCTTTGCCTCTGGACCCGTTCACAATTCCGCCCGAGAAGTCTAATGGGGCAACGCTTGGCGCCTTGCGTTCAAAACTTGAGAGGAGATTGGCCGACGTCCTTCACTCCGGCACACAACGGCGCCTGTACTCCATCGCATTCTCCACAGCAAAATCTGAAGGAGATACCGTTGTTTCCACATCGACGCTGGGGGAAGCTGCGCGAATCGCGCAGTCATCTATCGAGTCTGCGTTAAGGCTCGCAGCGGCAAATCGTATGGCCACTGATCACGTCGACTACGCTGTGGAAGCGGTATACATTCACTCACTATTGACGGGTTGCTTTCACCTGAGTTTGCTTATGTCATCGCATCAGGGCGCGGAGCAAGCCCTTGCGTCGGCTGTTGTGGGAAGGGCGCTTTCGACCCTGCTCTGACAATCCTGGCGGGCCGTTCTCTCACTACTTCTTCGAGCAGCAGAGCCGTTTGCCGGTCAACGATCGATGTGATCCAGCCGAGCCGATGTGTATCGATGGATTCCCACCCTAGAGAAAGCATCATCGATCGCCGTGTGAGGTGAATTGCTATGAGTTGGCCGGTAATGGTTAGGGCGCGCAATAAAGCCTCCTCGTCGCCGGCGTCTGTGCCCATCAGGCGGGCAACTATTTCGCTGCACACAGGTATCAGGCGCGTCTGAAGACGATCGCGCAATTGAGCCTCGGGAAACTGGGGTCCCAGGCCCGCCTGTTCCCGCGCCATGAAGAGCCTCCAGCTATCGGGCTCAGCCGAGGTGAACAGGTATTGAGCAAGATGTTTCTGGATTTCACGGAACGCGCGGATTAATTGATCGTCGTCCCCGTCTTTATCAAGTACGGCCCGCGCCGCGTCGACGGGGCTGGCGAGGTGATCAGAAATCGTGGTGGCGATGTGATCGACACACGCCAGATACACGCCTTCCTTGTTCGAAAAGTAGTAGCGCAATGCGGGTGGATTGACACCTGCTAGCTCCGCTATGTCTCGCGTCGAGGCTCCTTCAAATCCGCGCAAACCGAAAAGCGTGAGTGCTGCGGCAATGATTCGGGCTCGCGTTTCATTGCCGCATACATAGCCAGTCGCTGTTCCGGAACGCCCTCGACTCTTGGTCATTGCCACAAGTTATCGGTCTTGTAAAAGGAGCGGGAAGTGAATCGGCTTGCTCCGTTGGCAATTGGCCGTGGGCAACAACCCCCGACAAGTCGATCTGAATGAATTCCAAAGACGGTACTCATATTCCACCCGCAATGATGTAACCGGTTAAGCGCCCCGGCCATTCTGCACCTGGTTTGAGCGGATTTGCGATATTGTAATAATAGAACGACATACACATAATCGCACCTAGGGCAAATCTCGACCCCGTTGGCTTTTCCCAAATTCGCCGTCCCAACCCGGGCGCTCACCCACAATATCTGAAGGATCGCTTTGCGGCAGATTTGTGAGAGGAGCGTCACGGGCGCAGCGGTTCAGCCGAGCATGGCTAAAGCCGTCGTCAGAACGGCGCGTTTGAATGCCTTGGGACGCCGCGGTAAGGAAGAGAACGGACTCAGTACATGGCTATAGGCGACAGTCTTGCTGATGCCATTGGCGAGCATCGTAAACAGGATGTCGGGATCTTGCCGCGAAATCTCACCTGCGTCGATCGCATCGATGAGCAACGGCACGAACACGTCATGAAACGGCCGCACCACCCGTTCGATCAGCTGGTTAAGGCGCTCTCCAGTTTCAGTAGCGGCAGTCGAAAAAAACATGCCAACGTCTGGCGTCAGAAACACCTGATCGATCAGGATCGACACGGCACCCTCGACGCGCGCTCGCGGTCCTGGACCTGTTATCTCCCGCAATGCGGCGGTCTTCGCGACCATGGGAGCCACTTCGTCGGCAATCTGGTCCACCACGGCAATCCAAAGCGCTTCCTTCGAGCCGTAGTGATGCGCGACCAGCGCGGCGTCGACACCCGATGCCCTGGCGATTTCCCGCACGCTAGTCGCCTCATAGCCGCTCCTCGCGAATGCCCCTCGGGCGCTGCGAAGCAATGCGTCGGCGCCGCCCGCGTCGCTGCACGCTGGACGGCCGCGCGACCGACGGGGCGTGGAAGTCGTCGTGGCGGACGGGGTTTGATCGTGAGCGTGTTTCATCGGCGACGAGCGGTCGTGTTCAAGGAAAGCTCAGAATTTTAGCGGGTGCCGCACCGCGAATAGCAGCGGCACCGGTTTGACATGAACCCTTCGAAATCTTAGTATCGAATTTATTCATCACTCGTAGAATATTTAATCATGCGCCAGACCACCCGGATCGTCATCGTCGGCGGCGGTATCGCTGGACTTCTGCTTGCGACCAGGCTGGGCAACACGCTTGGCCGCAGCGGCCGCGCTCAGGTCACGTTGATCGACAAAAGCGCAACCCACATCTGGAAGCCCATGCTGCACACGATCGCGGCGGGCACGCGCGATGTCCAGCAACAGCAGGTCATCTATCTCGCCCACGCTCGCGACCACGGCTTCAACTATCAGCCAGGCGAGATGGAAGGCCTGGACCGCAACGCGCGCATCATAAAGCTGGCTGCGCTGCGTTCGAAGTCGGGTGAAATTGTGATCGGCCCGCGCACCGTCGAATACGACGTACTGATTCTTGCGCTGGGCAGTCGCGCCAACGACTTCGGCACCCCAGGCGTCCTCGATCATTGTCATTTCATTGACAGCCAGGCTCAGGCTGAAATCTTCAACGAAGCATTGCGAATCCGCATATTCCAGAGTGTTGTGACGAATAGCGCGTTGCGCGTGTCGATCGTCGGCGCTGGAGCGACTGGCGTCGAACTGGCAGCAGAATTGAGCCGCTTGCTCGAAGTGGCGTCGAGTTACGGCGACCCCGGCATCCGCTCACGTCTGAACCTCACCCTTTATGAAAGCGCACCGCGGGTACTGGCGGCGTTTCCGCCGGCGGTGTCGGAGTCCAGTGAGGCACAGTTACGGCATATTGGTTTCAAGGTGCGAACGGGCACGCGAGTGATCGCCGCCGAACCCGATGGACTCCGGTTGGGCGATGGCAGCCACCAACCGGCGGATTTGATGGTGTGGGCGGCGGGCGTGAAGGCCCCTGATTTTCCAGGCAAACTGGATGGGATCGAGATCAATCGTTCCAATCAGATCGCCGTCAGGCCAACCCTGCAGGCGCAGGACGACGACACACTATTCGCGCTCGGCGATTGCTCGACGTTGACGCTCGCCGGCAATGAACGTCCTCTCGCACCCACGGCGCAAGTCGCCACGCAGCAGGCACAACATCTCGCCAGGCACTTGCCGGGCTGGCTCGGCGGCGGCTCGTTGCCCGACTTTGCATTTCACGACTTCGGCGCGCTGGTATCGCTGAGCGACTACAACGCCTTTGGGACGCTCGGGCAGTTCGGGTTCTTCCGTGGCGGGTTCATCAAGGGCCGATTCGCGCAGCTCAGTCATGCCATGCTCTACCGGCAACATCAGCAGGCTTTGCACGGTTTTGGCAAGGCCATGATGCTGTGGACCGCCGAGCAGATCAACGGCCTCGTGCAGCCGAAGATACGGCTGACCTGAACGCCACGCCACTCTCGACTGGATAAATGTGTGATGGCCGATTGCACGGCAGCGCACTGTCGCGAAACAGGCGGGCAGCGATGACGCCAGTGACCAGTCCGGGCATCACGAGATCGCTCAGGCATCGCTGCAAATCCAGCAGTGAATCAGCAGCATGCTGTTGCTGAACCAGCAACACGCATGCGGTTTTCCCGACCTGCGCACACCTGATCCCCGGCCAACGATTGGCATGGCTTCTGCTTTATCGGTAAGGAACGAGGCCCGAACACGGGCCACCCATCAAGCCGGTACCTGGAGCCCCTATGACCGCATTGAATCTCGCCAGCACGGTGGCACTTGCTCCCGTTCTTTCTCCCGGTACGGATTACGAGCGTCTCGCTTCACGTTTTCGACCCGTTTTCGCCCGCATCGCAGAGGGCGTGCTCGAGCGTGAGCGCGATCGCAGCCTGCCCTATGAGCAGATCGAATGGCTCAAGGCCGCCGGATTCGGCGCCGTTCGCGTGCCGGTCGAGCACGGCGGTGCGGGGGCTTCGCTGCCTCAATTGATTCAGTTGCTGATCGAACTGGCCGAGGCGGATTCGAATTTGCCGCAGGCACTGCGCGGCCACTTCGCGTTCGTCGAGGACCGGCTCAACGCGGAGCCAGGCCCGGCGCGCGACGTCTGGTTCAGGCGATTTGTCGACGGCGAACTGGTGGGAAACGCCTGGACCGAAGTCGGCAGCGTGGCGATCGGCGACGTGATCACGCGCGTGTCACGTGATGGTGCACGCTGGGTGGTGAACGGAGAGAAGTACTACAGCACGGGCAGCATCTTCGCTGACTGGATTGACGTGTTTGCGCGCCGCGACGACACGGGCGAAGACGTGATCGCGGCCGTGCGCGCGAGGCAGCCCGGCGTGACACATCACGACGACTGGGATGGCTTTGGCCAGCGCACGACGGGCAGCGGCACGACCATGTTTGTCGCCGCGGAGGTGGACGAGATCGACATCATCGATTTTTCGACGCGCTTCAAATACCAGACCGCGTTCTACCAGCTGGTGCTGCTCGCCGTGCTCGCGGGCACGGGCCGCGCCGCGCTGCGCGACATCTCGCAGGAGGTGCGTTCGCGCCGGCGCATCTTTAGTCATGGCAATGCGCCTTCGTTCGCGCAAGATCCGCAGGTCCAGCAGGTCGTGGGCCAGGTCTCGTCGCTCGTGTTCGCCGCCGAGGCAACAGCCGTGCGCGCGGCGCAGGCTTCGCAACGCGCGTATGAGGCGCGTTTCGGGGGCGATGAGCAGGCCGAGCACGAGGCGAACGTCGATGCCGAACTGGATTCCGCACGCGGCCAGAGCGCGATTGCCGATCTCGTGCTGCGCGCGACCACGCTGCTGTTCAACGCGCTCGGCGCATCGGGCACGAGCGAGCAGAAGCGGCTCGACCGCCACTGGCGCAACGCCCGCACGGCGGCCTCGCACAATCCGATCGTCTTCAAGGAGCGCATTGTGGGAGATCGCGAAATCAACGGCACCGAGCCGCCGTACGTTTGGGCGATCGGCGCCGGTCCCGCGAAGGGGCAGAAGGCGGCCTGAGTACGAACGTGCGGTGCCGTCTCGCGGACGGCGCCGCTATTTGATGGCCGCGATTTCCTTCGTCCTGATCAGCCGCGCGCGCAGCACGTTGCGGCTGATGCCGAGAAGTTTCGCCGCCTGAATCTGGTTGCGGTGGCTGTACTCGAACGCCGTGCGCATGACCATGTCCTCGATCTGCTCGAAAAGATTCTCGTGCTCGCCGTTGAACAGTTCGAGCAACGCCGATTCGAGTGCGTAGTGCGGGCCGCTCGGCGCACTCACGCTCGCACCAGCCGGGGCCGTGATGCCCGACGAGAACAGGTGCAGGTCACCGTCCTGCAGGGTGTCGTGGCGGCTCACGAGCAGGGCGTGATGAATCACGTTCTCAAGCTCGCGAATGTTGCCCGGCCAGCTGTACGCGAGCAGCTTCTGTTCGGCGCGCGGCGAGATCGTGCCTGGCCCGTAACCGAGCCGGCCGCGGTAGTCCTCGATGAAGTAGCGGGCGAGCGGAAGGATGTCGCCGGTGCGCTCGCGCAGCGTCGGAATGGCGAGCTGTACGACGTTGAGTCGGTAGAACAGGTCGCTGCGGAAATGCCCGGCCGCCACCGCGTGCTGCAGGTGGACATTCGTCGCCGCCACCACGCGCACGTCGATCGGAATACCGCGCCGGGAACCAAGCCGCACGACCTCGCGCTCCTGCAGCACACGCAGCAGCTTGACCTGCATCGACAGCGGCAGGTCGCCGATCTCGTCGAGGAAGAGCGTGCCGCCGTTGGCCGCCTCGAACCAGCCCGGCTTGGCGTTGAACGCGCCGGTGAAGGCGCCTTTCTCGTGCCCGAACAGCTCGCTTTCGACCAGCGTTTCAGAAAACGCGCCGCAGTTGACCGCGACAAACGGCTTGTCGCGCCGCCCGCTCAGGCTGTGGACGTGGCGCGCGATCAGTTCCTTGCCCGTGCCGGTCTCGCCGATGATCAGGATATTTGCGTCGCTGGGCGCGACCAGCTGGATCCGCTCAAGCAGTTCGATCGAGCGGGGATCGACGAAGACCTGCGCGCGTGCACGGATCGAGGTGGTCAGCGAATGCCTGTGCGGCAGCGTGAGGACAGAAACATCGCCGTTGGCTTCGGCATCATCGGGCCATGCGTGGGAGAGCGGTTGGTTCATGAGTAGAAGCTCGGCGTAGGATAGGTTCGGTTGAGCGCCCATTCGCCGATCTCGCGGATCTTGTAGGCGAGCGGATCGTGTAGCGTATGGGTGCGCAGGTTGCGCCAGTGGCGGTCGAGCCGAAGCTCTCCATGAGTCGCGCGGGCGCCGGCGACATCGAACATGCGCGTACAGATGTCGAGGCCTGTTTGTGCGGCGGCGACCTTCGCGCTGGCAATGGCCAGCGCCACCTCGCCGCGTTCGGTCGCCGTGAGGCCGGTGTCGCGCGACCATGCCTTGTCCAGTCCTGCAGCGGCCCGGTCCGCGAGCGCGCGGGCGGATTCCAGTCCGAGCCAGAACTCGCCGTACTGGCTCAGGATGTACGGGTCCTCGCCGGTGCTCGCGACCTTCGCGGCGGGCCAGGGCCGTGCTTCGTTCAGGGTGTAGTGACGGGCGTCCTCGAACGCGGCCTCGGCAATGCCGAGATAGATGTTCGTCAGGATCAGTTGCGCAATGAGTGGCCTCAGACATGCAAACGGCGACGAGAGCGGTCCTGGGTCCGAAAGGATCTCGTGATGCTCGACACGGACCCGTTCGAACGTCACCGAACCGCTGTCGGTCTGGCGTTGGCCGAAATTATTCCAGTCGTCTGCAATCGCGATGCCGCTTCGCTGGGTTGGCACGGCGGCTACAAGAAACGCACGCGTTTCGGCGTGGCGCGCGGAGACGATCAGCATTTCCGAGTCGAGCGCGCCCGAGCAGAAGCTCTTTTGCCCGCTGAATTCGAGCCACGCTCCGCGCGGATGCGCAAGTGTGCGTTCGTCGAGCGGATTGAGCGCGTTGCCCCAGAACCACCGGTGCCGCGAGGTCTGTTCGAACAGCGCCTGCCATTGCTCCCGCGAGCCGAACAGGCGGGCCGTGGCCAGCATCAGGTGATGGAATCCGAACACGTGCGCGAGTGAACTGTCGGCGCACGCGAGCACGCGCACGACGTCGAGAGTCGTGCGCCAGTCCGCACCGAGGCCGCCATGTACCGCAGGGATGCTCAGTGCGAGCAGGCCGCTCGCACGCAGCGCGTCGCGTTCCGCCTTCGGTGTGCCGCCGCGCGCGTCGCGCTCAGCTGCGGTCCGCGCGAAGCGTTCAGCAAGACGCCGGGCGACGCTCAATGGCGATTCGACCTGCGGGATGGGCCGGAGGTCCTCCGGCGCGTCGGCCAGCGGCAACGATAGGGAAGTGGATGCCATTGCAGTGTGATCGGGTGAAGCAGCACTGCACGCGCATGCGTGCTGCAGGATCAGCACAGTGTTCAAGGTTTTGGCACTCGAGAGAAGCAAGGATTTCTCATAACCTAATCAGGCTGCTGCGCTAGCAGCATCGAGACGCGAACCCATGCGTCTTAAGTACTTCCATTCATGTGACGAACCAGTGCTGCTGCGTGGGAAGCAACGAAGAAGCAGCGCTGTTGCCGGTGCGTCATCACATGTCGGCATATCGATCCGAGTGCTGCCGGGATGTGCTTATCAGGTGCATTTCCCCTTCTGGTAAGCCGCTCGATGACGAAAACTGCTGCTATGTCAGCCGTTCAGCTGTAAGTGGCCAGTTCGCGCGATTTGGCACAGTCCTTGCCTTTAGCTCATGACGGGACCGATCAGGCACGTCCCGCTTCACGAAGGAATCCTCATGAGCAAGAAACACAAGATCGTGGCCGTGTCGGGCAGCTTGCAGCGGCCGTCGCGCACGCTGGCGCTGGTGCAGTCGCTGCTGTCCGCGCTGGAAGCCGCGCTGCCTGTCGAAATCCGCGTGATCGATCTCGGCGAGATCGCCGGACGGCTCTCCGGTGCGCTCACGCGTGCGCAGGTGCCGGCGGATATCGAAGAACACATCCGGGCGATCGAGACAGCCGACCTCGTGATTGCGGCAAGTCCGGTGTATCGCGCCTCCTATACCGGCCTCTTCAAGCATCTGTTCGATCTCGTGCACCACGAGGCGCTGATCGATGTTCCGGTGCTGCTGGCCGCCACGGGCGGCAGCGAGCGTCATGCGCTCGTGATCGATCACCAGTTGCGGCCGCTCTTCAGCTTCTTCCAGGCGCACACGCTGCCGATCGGCGTCTACGCCTCCGAAAGCGATTTCGATCGCTACGAGGTCGCAAGCGACGCGTTGCGCGCTCGTATCGCACTCGCTGTCGAGCGTGCGGCACCGTACGTCGGTGCGCGTGCGGAAAACGTCACTGCGGCGCTCGCCGTCTGAATCCAAAGTCATTCAAGGAATCTTCAATGAGCCAGACTTCCCAAACCAGAGATGCCGTCAAGTTCGCCTACTGGGTGCCCAACGTGAGCGGCGGCCTTGTCGTCAGCACGATCGAGCAGCGCACCGACTGGAGCCTCGAGTACAACCAGCGTCTCGCGCAGACCGCCGAGCGTGCGGGCTTTGAATATGCTCTGAGCCAGATTCGCTTCACGGCCGGCTACGGCGCGGAGTATCAGCACGAGTCGGTCTCGTTTAGCCAGGCGCTGCTGCAGTCGACCACCAAGCTCAAGGTGCTCGCAGCGATCCTGCCTGGTCCGTGGCATCCGGCAGTGGTCGCCAAGCAGATCGCCACCATCGACCACATCTCGAACGGCCGCATCGCGATCAACGTCGTGAGCGGCTGGTTCAAGGGCGAGTTCACCGCGATCGGTGAACCGTGGCTCGAGCACGACGAGCGTTACCGCCGCTCGAACGAGTTCATCCGCGCGCTCAAGGGCATCTGGACCGAGGACAACTTCACGTTCAAGGGCGACTTCTACCGCTTCAACAACTACACGTTGAGTCCGAAGCCGGTGCAGAAGCCCCATCCCGAGATTTTCCAGGGCGGCAGCTCGCGCGCGGCGCGCGACAACGCGGCGAGCGTATCGGACTGGTATTTCACGAACGGCAACACGCCCGAGAATCTCAAGGCCCAGATCGACGATATCCGTGCGAAGGCGGCGCAGAACAATCACCAGGTGCGTATCGGCGTCAATGCCTTCGTGATCGCGCGCGATACCGAAGAGGAAGCGAAGGCCGTGCTCGACGACATCATCAGGCATGCGCACGTCGAGGCGGTGCACGCGTTCGGCGATGCGGTCAAGGAGGCTGGCAAGGCGTCGCCGGAAGGCGAGGGCAACTGGGCCAAGTCGACCTTCGAGGATCTCGTTCAGTACAACGACGGCTTCCGCACGAACCTGATCGGCACGCCGCAGCAGATCGCCGAACGTATCGTCGAACTGAAGTCGATCGGGGTCGACCTGGTGCTGACCGGCTTCCTGCATTTCATCGAGGAAGTCGAGTATTTCGGCCAGAAGGTGCTGCCGCTCGTGCGCGAGCTCGAGGCGCAGCGCGAAAAGCAGGCCGCCTGACGCAAGCGGCGGCGGGGCGGGGCCGGGCGCGCGAGCAGACCCGCCCGCACGAAACAGAAGAACACAACTGGGAAACGGCACCCCAAGGGGTGAATCAGCATGACGCAAGCCTCGACGGCCCTGCTCGCGCTCGACGGCATTTCCGTGTCGTTCGGGGGCGTCAAGGCCATTACCGATATCAGTTTCGAAGTCGCTGCAGGCGAGATCTGTGCGTTGATCGGCCCGAACGGCGCGGGCAAGAGTTCGCTGCTGAACGTGATCAACGGCGTCTATCGTCCGCAGCACGGCACGCTGCGCTTCGACGGCCATGCTTACCGGCGCATGGACGCGCACGACGCCGCGCATCGCGGCATCGCACGCACGTTCCAGAACCTCGCGCTGTTCCGGCGCATGAGCGTGTTCGACAACGTGCTGGCCGGGCGCAACCTGCATCGCCGTAGTACATGGCTCGAGCAGACACTGCACGTTGGCCGTGCCGCACGGGATGAAGCCTTGCAGCGCGAGCGCGCTGAGCGCGTGATCGAAGCACTGGATCTGCAGCCGTGGCGCGACAGCGTGGTGGGCACCCTGTCCTACGGGTTACAGAAGCGGGTCGAGCTGGCGCGTGCGCTCGCTGCCGAACCACGCCTGCTGCTGCTCGACGAGCCCATGGCCGGCATGAATACCGAGGAGAAGCACGCGATGGCCGGGTACGTGCTCGATGCCAACGAGCATCTGGGCGTCACGGTCGTGCTGATCGAGCACGACATCGGCGTGGTGATGGGCTTGTCCGATCACGTGGTCGTGCTCGACTACGGAAAAAAGATTGCCGACGGCAGGCCCAACGAAGTCCGCACGAACCCGGATGTGCTGGCGGCCTATCTCGGCACACGTCATTGAGAGGGTGCGCAATGCAATTCTTTTTCGAGGTGCTGGTAGGCGGACTGCTCGCCGGCGTGATGTATTCGCTGGTCGCGATCGGCTTCGTGCTGATCTACAAGGCGTCGGGCATCTTCAACTTCGCGCAGGGCTCGCTCGTGCTGTTCGGTGCGCTGACTTACGTGAGCCTCGTCGAGCGCGGCTGGAACCCGTGGCTGTCGTTCGGGGCGACGCTCGCCGCGCTCGTACTGATCGCGATCGCAACCGGCCGCTTCGTGCTGCGCCCGCTCGTCAACCGCGCGCCGATCGTGCTGTTCATGGCCACCCTCGGTCTGAGCCTGATTCTCGAAGGCGCGGCGCAGCTGTTCTGGGGCGCGCAGGTGCACGGGCTCGATCTCGGCATCGACGACAGGCCGCTGCATCTGGCCGGCGTAATGGTGAGCCGCTTCGACCTGTTCGCGGCCGCCACGGCGGGCGTGCTGGTGCTTGCGCTGTCGCAGCTCGCGAAGCGCTCGCGTTTTGGCCTGTCGCTGCGGGCCGTGGCCGACGATCCGCTCGCCGCCTTCGCGGTCGGCGTGCGGCTGCCGCGCGTCTGGGCCATCGTCTGGGCACTGGCTGGCTTCGTCAGCCTCGTTGCGGGTCTGCTCTGGGGCGCGCGGCTCGGCGTGCAGTTCTCGCTCTCGCTCGTCGTGCTCAAGGCTCTGCCGGTGCTGATCATCGGCGGCTTCTCGTCGATCGGCGGCGCGATCGTCGGCGGGCTGCTGGTCGGCGCAACGGAGAAGCTGGCCGAGGTTTATGTCGGGAGCGTGATCGGCGACGGCATCGAGAACTGGTTCCCCTATCTGCTTGCAATGCTGTTCCTGCTCGCGCGCCCGTCCGGCCTGTTCGGCGAGGCGGCCGTCGAGCGCGTTTAAGGAAACCTTGATGGAATTGACCCGTCCCCTCGCCGAACCGCGCCGGCTGAACCTGCGCCGGCTGGCGGTGCCGCTTGCGGGCGCGCTCGTCGCGTTTGCCGGCGTGCCGCTCGCGGCGAACGACTACTGGCTGAACGCGATCCTCGTGCCGTTTCTGATCCTGTCCGTGGCCGGACTCGGACTGAACTTCCTGACCGGCTATGCGGGGCAGTTGTCGCTCGGTTCGGCCGCATTCATGTCGATCGGCGCCTATGCGACCTACAACCTGCTCGTACGTGTGCCTGCGCTGCCGCTGCCGGTCGACCTGCTGCTCGGCGGCCTGGTCAGCGCCGCGGCCGGCGTGCTGTTCGGACTGCCGAGCCTGCGTATCAAGGGCTTCTACCTGATCGTCTCGACGCTGGCCGCCCAGTTCTTCGTGGTCTGGCTGTTCACGCGCGTGGGGTGGTTCTCGAACTACGACACGTCCGGCGTGTTGAGCGCGCCGCAGCTCGCGATCGGTCACAGGCGCATCGACACGCCGGTGTCGCGCTACCTGTTCGTGCTCGGCGTCGCGACCTTGCTGTTCGCATTCGGCGCGAGCCTCGTGCGCAGCGAACTTGGCCGGCGCTGGATGGCTGTACGCGACATGGAAGCCGCCGCGCGTGTGATCGGCATCCCGGTGGGGCGCAGCAAGCTGCTGGCCTTCGCGCTGAGTTCCTTCGTGCTCGGCATCGCCGGCGCGCTGTGGGCCTTCGCGTATCTCGGCACGATCGAGCCGGACGGCTTCAACCTGAATCTTTCGTTCCAGGTGCTGTTCATCATCATCATTGGCGGCATGAGCAGCATCTCGGGCAACTTTCTTGGCGCCGCCTTCATCGTTTTACTGCCGATCCTGCTTTCGAACGCGGCTGGCGCGCTGGCCCACGCGGGCATCGGCGCAGACCAGGTGCAGAACCTGCAGAAGATCGTCTTCGGTACGCTGATCATCGTCTTTCTGATCAAGGAACCGGAAGGCCTCGCGAGACTCGTGCAGATCGTCCGTCAACGTCGGCCGAAGCAATCCTGAGCCGTTAATCTCCCCGCCTTATTGTTTCTTTTATCGTTCAAGGAATATTTTGTTATGCGAAATAATGATATTCGTCCCTCTCGCGCCAAGTGGCGACAGTGGTCCTCGGCTTTCGTGGCCGCGCTTGCGCTCACCGTTGGCGCGTTGCCTCAGGTGCATGCGGCGGGTGAGGAGTATTTTCCGCTGCAAAGCTACCGGGTCGGCCCCTACGCAGCCGGTGGCAGCGGCTTCTTCGGCGGCTTCATCGACTATCTCCAGCTGATCAACGCGCGTGACGGAGGCGTGAACGGCGTCAAGCTCGTATGGAAGGAGTGCGAGACCGAGTACGTGGTGGAGAAGGGCGTCGAATGCTATGAGCGCCTGAAGAGCGGCGGCCCCGACGGCGCGCCGACCGCGGCTACGAACCCGTTGTCGGTCGGTATCGCTTACGCGACGCTCGACCGTTCGACGGCCGACAAGATCCCGCTCATCACGATCAACCACGGCCGCACCGATTCGACTGACGGCGCAGTGTTTCCCTATGTGTTCCCGCTGCAGCTGAATCCGTACAGCGAGGTCTCCGCGATCGTCAACTACATCGGGCAGCGCTCGGGCGGTCTCGCCGCGCTCAAGGGCAAGAAGATTGTCGTGCTATATCACGGTTCGCCGTACGGCCGCGAAACGATTCCTGTGGTCGATCTGCTCGCGAAGAAATATGGCTTCGACGTGACCCAGATCGAAGTGCCGCATCCTGGCAACGAACAGGGTTCGCAGTGGCTGAAGATTCACCAGATCAATCCCGACTGGGTAATCCTGCGCGGCTGGGGTGTGATGAATCCAGTAGCGATCAAGACCGCGCAGAAGGTCGGCTATCCGGTCGATCACATCATCGGCAACATCTGGAGCAACTCCGAGGAAGACGTCCGGCCCGCAGGTGATGCGGCAAAGGGCTTCATCTCGATCACGACGCACCCCTCGGGCACGGACTACCCGGTGCTGCAGGCGATCAATCAGTACGTGGTGAAGCCCGGCAACGGCAACCTCAAGGACCCGACGCGCTTTGGCACCGTCTACTACAACCTGGGCGTGGTGAACGGTATTCTCAACGTCGAGGCGGTGCGCGTTGCGCAGCGCAAGTTCGGCAACAAGCCGCTCACGGGCGAGCAGGTGCGCTGGGGCTTCGAGCATCTGGATCTGGACGATGCGCGCCTCAAGCAACTCGGCGCACTCGGCCTCGTGCAGCCGCTCAAATTGACCTGCGCGGACCACGAAGGCGGCGGTGCCGTGCGCTTCCAGCAATGGGACGGCCGGAAATGGAACGTGATCAGCAACTGGGTGCAGGCGGACCGCGAGCTGCTACGTCCGATCATCGAGAAGTCTGCGCTGTCGTACGCGAAGGAAAAGGGCATTACGCCACGCGATTGCAGCAAGGACCTCTAACATGACGAGCACTCCGATCCTGCAGGTCGACGAGATCGCCGTGACCTATAGCCAGATCATCCCCGCCTTGCGCGGGGTGTCGCTGGCGGTGCCCGAGGGCGAGATCGTCGCGCTGCTCGGCGGCAACGGCGCGGGCAAGACGACCACGCTCAGGGCGATCTCGAACCTCGTACGCGCGGAGCGCGGCGAACTGACGGGCGGTCGCATCGTCTATCGCGGCGACGATGTCGCGCGCGTCGAGCCGTGGACACTGGTCGAGCGCGGACTTGTCCAGGTGCTTGAAGGGCGGCGCTGCTTTGCGCACCTGTCAGTCGAGGAAAACCTGCGGATCGGATCGTTCGCCAGGCGGCCGCGACGGGCTGAGATCGAGGCCCATCTCGAGCGGATCTACGGGATCTTTCCGCGTCTGAAGGTCAAGCGCCAGTCGCTGGCGGGATTGACGTCGGGTGGCGAGCAGCAGATGGTGGCGATCGGCCGTGCGCTGATGGCGCGTCCTTCGCTCGTGCTGCTCGACGAGCCTTCAATGGGGCTCGCGCCTATGGTCGTGGAGGAAATCTTCGAGATTGTCGCGGCGCTCAACCGCGACGAGGGGGTCAGTTTTCTGCTCGCGGAGCAGAACGCGACGATGGCGCTGCGTTATGCAAAGCATGGCTATGTACTCGAAGGCGGTCGCGTGGTTGCACACGGATCGGCAGCCGAGCTCGCGCGCCTCGACGTGCTGCACGACGCATACCTTGGCGGCGCAGCCGTCGATTACATTGCGCGCCGCTCCGGGCGCGCGAGACAGGCTTTGACTGGCTGATATGTGCCCAAGCGATGGTGTGGAAACGTAGAAGTACCCGGCTCGGGTGTCGTTCAATTCCCATAGCCCGTCATCTTATTGTGCAAAATTTCGAACACCCCGTGCGAACCTGAGGGAATTATCGAACAGCGCGGCAGCGCCCATACTGGCGCCATCCGTTCACGAGGAGCACGACATGCCGCAGCCGTCCAACCATTCCCCCGCCCAGACCAAACAACGCGCACAACCCGCGCGCACGTTCCCATTCGCCGGCCACACCGTCAACCGTGTGGGCTATGGGGCCATGCAGCTTGCCGGCCCCGGCGTATTCGGCCCGCCGAAGGACCGCGCGGCTGCCGTGGCTGTGCTGCGCGAGGCGCTCGCACTCGGCGTAAACCATCTCGACACGAGCGACTTCTATGGCCCGCACGTGACGAACCAGATCATCCGCGAGGCGCTCCATCCCTATGCCGACGATCTCACGATCGTCACCAAGGTGGGCGCGGTGCGCGACGGCACGGGCGCCTGGCTGCCCGCGCTGGAGCCCTCCGACATCGAGCGCGCCGTGCACGACAATCTGCGCAATCTGGGACTCGACACGCTCGACGTTGTCAATCTGCGCATCATGGGCGACGTCCACAAGCCCGCCGAAGGCTCCGTCGAACGGGAAATGGAAGCGCTCGCCGCACTGCGCGAGCGCGGGCTCGTGCGCCACATCGGCATCTCCAACGCGACAGCGAAGCAGATCGACGATGCAGAAAAGATCGCACCGATAGTCTGTGTCCAGAACCACTACAACCTGGTGCACCGCGACGACGATGGGTTGATCGATGCGCTGGCGGCACGCGGTATCGCCTATGTGCCGTTCTTCCCGCTGGGCGGTTTCACGCCGATTCAGTCCTCAGCGCTGTCAGACATCGCAAGAATGCTCGAGGCCACGCCGATGGCCGTTGCGCTAGCGTGGCTTCTGCACCGGTCGCCAAATATTCTTTTGATTCCGGGGACATCGTCGCTGGCGCATCTACGCGAGAACATGACAGCGCAGACGCTTGAGCTCTCCGGTGAGGTGCTGGCGCAACTGGACGCGATTGGTAAAGGGCAGAAAACAATCGCATGAATCGATCGCCGCAGGCGCACAGGAGAATGTCTACGGCGTGGCCTGTAGCCGGGAACGTTGTATGTATGGGCGCGTTCGAATTGTCCGATAATCCCATCTGATCAGAATAGGCTGTGCGGGAAATCGAACAGTGCGGGGTGAACCATGCCGATGGAAATGAACGATCTGGCCGCTTTCGTTTCGGTGGCGCGTGCGGGCGGCTTTCGCGACGCGGCGCGCGTGGGCGGCGTTTCGGCGTCGAGCCTGAGTGCCGCGGTGCGCAGGCTGGAGGCGAAGCTCGGGCTGCGCCTGTTGAACCGCACCACGCGCAGCGTCGCGCCGACCGAGGCGGGGCAGCGTCTGCTCGAATCGATCACGCCGCTTTTCAGCGAGATGGAAGCGGCGCTCGACGTGCTCAACGGCTACCGCGAAAAGCCGGCGGGCACGCTCAAGCTCAACGTGCCCGCGAGCGCGGCGCGCACCATCCTGCCGGGCGTGCTCGCGCCGTTCCAACGCGCCTATCCCGAGATCCGCGTCGAGGTGGTGGTGGAGGACGGCTTCGTCGACGTGCTGCAGATCGGTTGCGACGCCGGTATTCGCTACGACGAGCGGCTTGAGCAGGACATGATCGCGATTCCCATCGGTCCGCGCGTAGAGCGCTTCGCGGCGGTCGCATCTCCCGCGTATCTCGCGGCGCGGGGGCGGCCTGAACATCCACGTGAACTGCTCGACCACGCTTGCCTGCGCGTGCAGTTTGCGGGCGGCGCGATGCCGCTCTGGCATTTCGAGCGGGACGGCGAAGTGCTGCGCCTCGACCCGCCCACGGTGCTCGTCGTGCGTCCTGGCGCCGCGCTCGACCTGCTGATCAACATGGCGCTCGACGGCGTCGGCATCGTGTATCTGTTCGAAGACATGTTGCTGCCGCATATCCGCAGCGGCGCGCTCGTGCGCCTGCTCGACGACTGGCATGTGTCGTTTCCGGGACCGTTTCTCTACTACCCTGGGCGGCGGCACCTGCCGGCGCCGCTGCGCGCATTCGTCGACTTCGTCAAGGAGAATGCGTCAGACGATTCGGCATCCTGAGTACGCGTCGAGCGCCTAGTATAAGGGCGCGTAACAACAGCGCTCAGCGACGCTTCATGCCGTATTCGATGAACGTGCGGCACAGCAACTCCATGCCTTTCGCGTCCTCTTCGTCGAAGCGCGCGAGATGCGGACTGTCCACGTCCCATACGCCGATCAGCTCGCCGTCCGGCGTGACGAGGGGCACGACGATTTCCGACTGCGAAGCCGAATCGCACGCAATGTGGCCCGCGAACGCGTGCACATCGGGCACCACTTGCGTTTGCCGCGTGGCCGCCGCCGTGCCGCATACGCCCTTGCCCAGGGGAATGCGCACGCACGCCGGTTTGCCCTGGAACGGACCGACCACGAGCTCGGTGCCGTCGAACGAGTAAAAGCCCGCCCAGTTCAGGCCCTCGAGCGAATGAAACACGAGCGAAGCGAAGTTCGCGGCGTTCGCGATGACGTCGGTTTCGCCTTCGATCAGCGAGCGCGCCTGCGCAGCCAGCGATTCGTAGAGGGCGGGTTTGTCGGAGGGAAGGGTGTCGGAAAGCGAGAACATAAGTCGGTCGATCTGGATATGCGCCGTTCCAGCGAAAGGCGCGGTGGAGCCAAACGAGATTCTAGGCGAGATCGGCTATCGGCAGGAAATCGGCGGGCGCTGAATATGGCGCATCCATGGACGGTAGCGCGCCCTCGTGCGATTATTCACGTTTCGTGTTGAATCTATCCACGCCTGCGGGGCTGGTTGCCGGCGGTTTTTCGGGCATGCTGGCGCATCAGCACAGAATCAACACAGAAACGGAGAACGCGACATGAGCAAGACATTCAAAATCGCCGCCATCGCCGGCGACGGTATCGGCCAGGAAGTAATGCCCGAGGGCGTGCGCGTGGTCGAGGCGGCGGCCGCGAAGTTCGGCCTGAAGCTCGAAATCAGCCATTTCGACTGGGCAAGCTGCGACTACTACCTGCAGCACGGCAAGATGATGCCCGACGACTGGTTCGCCACGCTCAAGGGTTTCGACGCGATCTATTTCGGCGCGGTCGGCTGGCCCGACAAGGTGCCCGATCACATTTCCCTGTGGGGCTCGCTGCTGAAGTTCCGCCGCGAGTTCGACCAGTACGTCAACCTGCGCCCGGTGCGTCTGCTGCCCGGCGTGCCGTGTCCGCTCGCCAACCGCAAGCCCGGCGACATCGACTTTCTCGTCGTGCGCGAGAACACCGAGGGCGAGTACAGCTCGGTGGGCGGCAAGATGTTCGAAGGCACCGAGCGCGAGTTCGTGCTGCAGGAGTCGGTGTTCACGCGCCACGGCGTGGACCGCATTCTCAAGTACGCGTTCGAACTCGCAAACCAGCGCGGCCGCAAGAAACTCACGGCAGCCACCAAATCGAACGGCATCTCGATCAGCATGCCGTACTGGGACGAGCGCGTGGCGGCGATGGGCGAGGCGTATCCCGACGTGAAGTGGGACAAGCAGCACATCGACATTCTGTGCGCGCGTTTCGTGCTGCAGCCGGACCGCTTCGACGTGGTCGTCGCCTCGAACCTCTTCGGCGACATCCTTTCGGACCTCGGCCCCGCATGCACGGGCACGATCGGTCTGGCGGCTTCGGCCAATCTGAATCCCGAGCGCAAGTTCCCCTCGCTGTTCGAGCCGGTGCACGGCTCGGCGCCCGACATCTTCGGCAAGCAGATCGCCAACCCGATCGCGATGATCTGGTCGGGCGCGATGATGCTCGACTTCCTCGGCAACGGCGACGCGCAATACAAGGCCGCGCACGACGCGATCATGCAGGCCATCGAGAAGGTGCTGGTGGAAGGCCCGCGCACGCCCGACATGGGCGGCACGGCGAACACGACTGTGCTGGGCGAAGCGGTAGCCGCCGCGCTGTGACGCTGCGGTGACGCCTATGCCGGACGCACCGAAAGCGCCGAAATCTGTCGCGTCGCCGGAGCTCGACGACCTGCGCGTGTTCTGCATGGTCGCGCGCAAAGCGAGCTTCACCGCGGCGGCCGAAGCGCTTGCGGCGTCGCCGGCCTATGTGAGCAAGCGCGTGGGCGTGCTCGAGGCGCGTCTCGGCACGCGCTTGTTGCACCGCTCGACGCGGCGCGTCGCGATGACCGAGGCGGGCGAGCGCGTCTATGCGTCGGCGGGCAAGATCCTCGACGACGTCGAGCGCCTCGTGGACGACGTCTCCACCACGCGGCGCATTCCGCGCGGCACGCTGCGCGTGTCGAGCAGCTTCGGCTTTGGCCGCAACTTCGTCGCGCCCGCGCTCGCCGGGCTTTCCGAGCGGTATCCGCAACTGAGCGTGCGCCTCGAACTGTTCGACCGGCTCGTCGACGTGGCGGGCGAGGGTTTCGATCTCGACGTGCGTATCGGCGACGAGATCGCCGGCCATCTGATCGCGCGCCGTCTCGCCACGAACTATCGCGTGCTTTGCGCAGCGCCCGCGTATCTTGCGCGGCGCGGCGCGCCACAGGAGGTCGCCGATCTCGCCGAACACGCGTGTCTCGCGATCAAGGAGCGCGATCATCCGTTCGGCGTTTGGCGCCTGACCAGGCATGGCGAGACGGTTTCGGTGAAGGTAGCCGGGCCGCTCTCGACCAATCACGGCGAGGTGGCCGTGCAGTGGGCGTTGGCGGGCCGCGGCATCGTGCTGCGCTCGATGTGGGATGTTGCGCCACTGCTGGAGAGCGGGCGCCTGCAGCGCGTGCTGCCCGGCGTCACGCAGCCGGCCAATGTCTGGGCCGTGTACCCGGCGCGCCTCGCGCAGTCCGCGAAGGTCCGCGTGTGCGTCAATCATCTGGAGGAAACGTTCGCGCGCATCGGCATTGCGGCGCCGGCAAACGAGGACGAGAGCGGGCGCTGACCGGGTTCGGCGGGAGCCTTACTCGCTCTCGGGGAGATCGAGCGCCTTGCGCTCGCGTCGTTCCTCGTTGCCGCGCCTCGCACGCTGGCGCTGGCGCGAAAGCACGGTGATGATCTGGCCGGTGGTGGCGTCGGCGGGGATTTCGTTGCGGATCACGTTCGCGACCATCGGCAGTCCCTTGCGCTGGCGGTGCAGCGCCTGCGCGATCGCCTGGCGGCACGCTGGCCCGTGGCAATCCCATTCGTCGCGCAGTTTTCCGCAGTAACGGCAGGTGTCCATGCGTCCCAGTTTACCCAAAATCGATGGGTGGTTTTAGGGGCGCGATCAGCGCGCCTCATGAGTGTCATTCGTGCGCCGCCCGGGGCCGGCCGGCGGTATGATCGGCTGCGGATGTGGCGGGACCGCAGTGCGAAATATCGTGGCGGGAGCGGCAGATGGCGGCGATCGGCGTAGTCCTGTTCGACATGGAAGGCGTGCTGTCCCACTACGATCGCGACGCGCGCGTGGCGAGCCTCGCGGCCGCCACCGGCGCGCCGCCTGCAGCGGTGCGTCACGCGATCTGGGGCTCGGGTCTCGAAGCGCGCGCCGACGCGGGCGAAATCGACCCCGACGCTTATCTGCGCGCACTGGGCGCAATGCTCGGCTGTGAGGTGGGCCGCGACGTGTGGCTCGCGGCGAGGCGCGCGTCGATCACGCCGAACGAGGCGGCGCTCGCGCTGGCGCAGCGTGTAGCCGCGCGTTGCCGCATCGCCGTGTTGACCAACAACTGCTCGCTCGTCACGCATCACCTCGACTATCTGAATCCGCCCGTTGCGCGGCTTTTCGGTTCACAGGTCTATTCGTCGGCGACGTTCGGCGCGGTCAAGCCGGCCGCGCAGACCTACCTGGGCTGCGTTGCACAGCTCGGCGCGCAGCCCCAGCAAACGCTCTTCATCGACGACAGCGAAGCGAACGTCACGGGCGCGCTCGACGCGGGGTTGCAGGCGTGCCACTTCGTCGAAACCGAATCGCTCGCGAGCGACCTGGCGCGGCTCGGGCTGATCGACGCTTGATGGCCGTGCCGCACGGGCGCCCACGGCGTGAATGAATGAATGGATGGCTGGCGAACGTACGGGAGCTTGCGATGAAGATGCAATGGAACTGGAAGCTGTTCGCGACAGTCTGCCTGTGCGCATTCGCGCCGCTCGCCGCGGCTCAACAACCGGGCGCGCCGCTCGTCTACGTGACGGACTTCGAACTCGACGCGGCCAACGTCAAGCAGGATTCGAATCCTGTGGAGAATGCGCGCGAGCACATGGGCGGCTTGCTGCCACGACCGCTGTTGCGCCACCGCGACCCGCAGCAGCAGGCCGATCAGGTCGTCACGAAAATGGCCGATGCGCTGGTGAACGACCTGCGCGAGAAGGGCCTCGACGCACGCCGCCTGCCCAGTGGCACGCCGCTACCCGCGCAGGGCTGGCTCGTGCGCGGCGTCTTCCTGAGCGTGGACGAAGGCAACAGCATGCGGCGCGCGGTGGTGGGGTTCGGCTCGGGCGCGAGCCAGATCGAACTGGCGGTGGCCGTGGACAACCTGGCCACCCAGGCGCCGCAGCCGCTTTATCAGGTGATCGACAGCCAGTCGAGCCATGCGAAGCCGGGCGCCGGCGCGGCCATCGCGCTCAATCCGTACGTGGCGGCGGCAAAATTCGTGCTCGCGCGCGCGGATGACCGCAAGAACGTGGACCGTGCGGCGGCCGAAGTGGCCGACTCGGTTGCGGCGCGCGTGAAAGCGGCGCCGCAATGACGCCGTGGGCGCGCCTTAGCCGCGCGGCGGAATGTTGAGCCCGCGCTCGACCGCCGGACGCGCGACGAATGCTCCGAGCGCGCGCGCGACGTTCCTGAAATCGGCGTAACCGACGAGGTCGCCGGCCTCGTAGAAGCCAACGAGGTTGCGCACCCAACCAAACGTGGCGATGTCGGCGATGGTGTACTCGTCGCCCATGATCCACTTGCGCCCCTCGAGGCGCTGGTCGAGCACGGCGAGCAGACGCCGCGACTCGGCGACGTAGCGGTCGCGCGGACGCTTGTCCTCGTACTCCTTGCCCGCGAACTTGTGGAAGAAGCCCACCTGACCGAACATCGGCCCGATGCCGCCCATCTGGAACATGACCCACTGGATCGTTTCGTAGCGCGCCGCGCCTTCACGGGCGAGAAAGCGGCCGCTCTTGTCGGCGAGATAGATGAGGATCGCGCCCGATTCGAACAGCGCGAGCGGCTCGCCGCCCGGGCCGTTGGGATCGAGGATCGCGGGAATCTTGTTGTTGGGGTTCAGCGAGAGGAATTCCGGCGACATCTGGTCATTCGCGTCGAAGCGCACGAGATGCGGCTCATAAGGCAGGCCGCTTTCCTCCAGCATGATCGAGACCTTGACGCCATTGGGCGTGGGCAGCGAATAGAGCTGGATGCGATCGGGGTGAAGCGCTGGCCACTTGCGGGTGATGGGAAATGCGGAAAGGTCGTTCATGCGGCGTCCTTGAAGGCCTTCAACGGCGCGGCGCTTGCCGTGCAAGGCGCGCCGCGGCCTGATCGACAGGCGGGAGTGGAGTCAGGCCGCCAAGTTTAGTGGAAATGGCGCATGCCGTCTTTTCGCCGCAAGACGCGGCTTACACGCTGCCTTCGCGCTCGACCACGAGAATGCGCGCCTCGCCGCGCGGATGCGCGACGTGCTCGCAGCCCACGCCCGCGAAGAACACGTCGCCGGCTTCGAGCACCGCGACCCGCTCCGCGCCGTCTTCGCGGTAATGCATGTCGACCACGCCGTCGAGCACGGCAAACACTTCCTCGCCGTCGTTGACGTGCCATTGGTACGGCTGGTCGGTCCAGTGCAGGCGCACGGTGGTGCCGTTCATGTTGGCGATGTCGAGCGCGCCCCACGGGCGGGTGGCGGTGAAGGTTTTCGAGCGGATGACTTTCATGGTGGTACGGCCTTGGGTGTGATCGTGCGGCGCCGCGGAGCGGGGGTCAGGGATTGGCAGGCATGGACTGCGCAAGACTCATCAGATTGAGCGGCGCGACGCGAATGAGGCCGCCGCGCGGGCTGTCGATATCGGCGATGAGCGTGAGCGACAGCGTCACCGTGACGGGCAGGATGAGCAGCAGCACCCGCCGGCCGACCTGGCCGTGCGCGCCGTAGCCCTGCATCAGGTTGCTGAAGATGGCGATGCTGATCATCAGCACCCACGCGGCGACGGGAATGCGGTTGATCCACGCGGCCTGCGTGTAGCCCTGGGTGTTGATGACGTCGTTCATGCCGGAGACCACGAGCGCCATCACCGGATTCGGCTGCGCCTTCGCGGGATCGCGCACGCTCGCCCAGAGTTGCGTCTGAAGCTCGCCGGTGTCGCGGTTGATCTGATCGAGTGCGCCGGGCTCGTGCACGACGTAGAAGTGGATGCGCGCCTGAAGATAGCGCGCAAGCAGCGCCTTGGTCTGGGCAGCCGCCTCGCCGCCAAGCAGCTCGGCGCGCAGATACTCCGTGCCGATCGCGTTGGCTTCCTCTTCCTCCAGGTTCTTGCGCTGGTCGTAGCGGCTCACGGCCATCGAGAGCGTGAAGCCGATCAGGAGCGCGAGCAGCGTGAGCGTCGCGCCCTGCACGATCTTGTAGTTCTCGCGCGCCTCCTCGGCGAGCGGGAAGTAGCGGTGCAGCACGTTTGCGCCGAGTGCGGCGGCAAGCGGCAGCACCAGGATCAGCACGATGAACAGCAGCGCGGGGCGCTGGAGGATGAGCGGCGTCATGGAGTCTCCGCGAAAAGCGTGAGAGGGACGAAGGCGCTGCAATGCAAATCGGCGTCGCCCGCGCGAGGCGGGGCGACGCCGATTCTACGACAGTTCCGCGCGGCGGCGCGGGCCGCTGCCGGTGCTTTAGCGCGCCGTGCGCTGCGGCCACATCGTGCGGCCCCAGAACGTCAGCGAGCGGTCCCACGCGAGCTGCGCCCAGACCGGATCGTACTGCGTGATGGGGATGCGGTTCGGGCCCACGGCGGTCTCGTTCGCAAACGCGTGGTGGGCGAGATAGCGATGGAACTCGACGTCGACGTTGGCGCCCTTGAGCTTCGTTTCGAGTTCCGCGACGGTTTCGATGCTGAACGCCTGGTCCTGGGTTGCAAAGTGGCCGAGGATGGGTGCCGTGATCTTGCTCGCGTCGATGTATTCGAGCGGCGGGAAGCCATACCACACCACGGCGCTCGCAAGGCCCGGCACCATGGTGGCCGCGAGCAGCGTGAGCGCGCCGCCCATGCAGTAGCCCGTCACGCTCACACGGTCCGTGAGCGTCTTCAGATAGTTGACCGCGCCATACACGTCCTGCGAGGCGGCATCCGCGAAGTCGAGGCCCGTCATCAGATGGTGGGCCTCTTCCTGTTCGACCGTGCTCTTGCCGCGATAGAGGTCGGGCACGAGCGCGAAGTAGCCAGCTTGCGCGAGCCGGTCGGCCACGCCGCGGATCTGGTCGTTCAAGCCCCACCATTCCTGGATCACGACGATGGCGGGCGCGCCTTCGGTCTTCTCCGGTTTGGCGAGATAACCCTGGAGCGACTGGCCGTCAGGGCGGGTGAAGGAAATCATGGATCCGGCGGACTGTTTCATTTGGGGCAACCCTCGGTGAATCGGTTGAACGAAAGACGCAAGCATAGCGCTTGCGTACGGGATTTGCGTGTCTGCGCCTGACCTGCTCATTCGCCGATCAGATGCAGCACGATATCGCGCGTGTGCGCCGCGCGCCGATGCTCGAACACATAGATGCCCTGCCACGTGCCCAGCACGGGATTGCCGTGCTCGACCGGGATGCAGAGCTGCGTGTGCGTGAGCGCCGTGCGCAAATGCGCGGGCATGTCGTCGGGGCCTTCGGTGTCGTGCTCGTAGCGCTGGGGATCTTCGGGCGCGAGCTGCTCGAAGTAGCGTTCGATATCGCGGCGCACCGAAGGATCGGCGTTTTCCTGGATGACGAGCGACGCTGAAGTGTGGCGGCAAAAGAGGGTGAGCAAGCCGGTGGCGATGCGCTGTTCGCGCACGAACGCGCGCACCTCCTGGCTGATCTCGACGAGCCCGCGCGTGCGCGTGCTCACCGGCAGATGATGGATGGCCTGGCGCATGATCGGTATTCTCCTTGCTCGCGGCGGCGCATGGCTGCTGAGCCGCCGCCGCGGCGATTTCAGCCTTCAAGCATAGCGCAGGCGCGCCGGGCGCGCAGACCGCCCCCGCGGCCGGCACACGATGCTGGTACGATGTCGCCCTTGCCGGGTACTGCCCCGGCCGACCGCATACGAAGGAGAAAACCGCTTGAACCTCACCCGCTTCGCGAGAGCCCGCCACGCCACCAAGGCGTTCGACCCAGTCCGCAAGATTCCCGCGGCCGTCATCGACGAACTCAAGGAGCTGATCCGCTTCAGTCCCTCGTCGGTCAATTCGCAGCCGTGGCATTTCGTGGTGGCCGAAAGCGACGCGGCGCGTGCGCGTATCGCCAAGGGCATGGAAGGTTTCGCGTACAACGAGCCGAAGGTCACGCGCGCCTCGCACGTGGTAGTGCTGTGCGTGCGCACCGACATGGACGAAGCGCACCTCGCCGAAGTGCTCGCGCAGGAAGAAGCGGACGGCCGCTTCGCCAATGCCGAGGCGAAGGCGGGTCAGGAAAAGACGCGCGCGTTCTATGTGAACCTGCATCGCGAGCGCAACGACCTGCCGGCCTGGATGGAAAAGCAGGCGTATCTCGCGCTCGGCACGCTGCTGATCGGCGCGTCGACGCTCGAAATCGACGCCTGCCCGATGGAAGGCTTCGACGCGAAAGCGCTCGACGAGGAACTGGGCCTGCGCGAGCAGGGCCTCACCGCTTTGGTGGTGGTCGGCCTCGGCTACCGCAGCGCCGACGACTTCAACGCGAAGCTGCCGAAGTCGCGTTTGTCCGCAGCTTCGGTATTCACCGATCTCGGTTGATTCGCGCAGGGTTTCGCCGCGCTCGCAGCAGGTGCGGCGATTGACGCGGCCCGAAGCCACGCGGGAGCCGCATCAGGAGCATGGGTCCATGCAGGGTATCAAACGCCGGATCGTGTACGTCACGCTGTTCGAAGGCATCGCGATCCTGATTACCAGCACGAGCTTCGCCTCGCTCTCGGGCAGCGGCATGGACCGCGCGGGCGCGGCGGCGGTGTTTTCATCGCTGATCGCGGTGGGCTGGAACTTCGTTTTCAACCTGCTGTTCGAGCGCTGGGAAGCGCGCCAGACGAAACGCGGCCGCAGTGTCGCGCGCCGTATTGCGCATGCGGTCGGCTTCGAGGGCGGCCTCGTGGTGTTCCTCGTGCCGATGATCGCGCTCACGCTGCACGTGACGTTGATCGAGGCGTTCGCGATGGATATCGGCCTCTCGATGTTCTTTCTCGTCTACAACTACGTCTATAACCTGATTTTCGATGCCGTGTTCGGCCTGCCGGCCTCCGCCATGCCGGTGACGACGGCTTCGGAACGCGAGCCGCGCGCGTAGCGCAGGGTCGCCCGGTCAGGGGCTCGCAGCGGCGCCCTGCGTCCTGCTTGCTTCCACGTTTGCCGGACCGCTTGCGCTCGCGCCCGCCGCCGCGGCGTCGGAAGCCGGCGCCACCGCACGCGCCGGATGCTGCGCATCGTGCAGCTGCCCGGACCAGCCGCCGCCCAGGTCGCCGATCAGCGAAGCCGTATCGAGCAGCCGCTGCTGATGCACGTTGAGCGCGCTCTGCTGATTGGTCACCTGTGTAGCCAGGGCCGTGGCCACTGTCGTGTAGTCCACGGTGCCCGCCTCGTATTCGTTTTGCGCGATCTGCGCGCCGCGGATGGCGTCGCGCACGGCGGTATCGAGCACGTCGGCCTGCTGCGCGAGGATGCGCAGCCCCGAGAGATCGTTCTCCACCCCCTGGAACGCCGTCAGCACCGTGCCGCGATAGTTCGCCACCGCCGCGTCGTAGCTCGCACGCGCGGCCGCCACCTGGCCGCTGCGCTGGCCGCCGTCGAAGATCGTCTGGGTCGCGCTCGCGCCGAGCGACCACACATAGTTGCTCATGTGCAGCAGGCCCGAAAGCGGCGACTGCGTGAAGCCGTCGAGCGCAGTGAGCGAGACCGTCGGATAGTACGCAGCCACCGCCACGCCGATCGCCGCGTTGGCCGACGCCATCTGGCGTTCGGCGGTCGCAATGTCGGGCCGCCGCTGCAGCAGCGTGGAGGGCACGCCGGCGGGAATGGCGGGCAGCGCGGGAAGCTGAGTGCTGTGCGGGATATCGACCTCTTCGGGGTTGCGGCCCACGAGCACCGCGATGGCGTGCTCGTTTTGCGCGCGCGCCACGCCCAGGGCGATCAGGCTCGCACGCGCGGATTCGAGCTGCGTGCGCGCGGAGATCAGGTCGGACGGCGGCACGGTGCCCGCCTGGTCCTGGTTGGTCACCACGCGCAGGAAGTCCGAGTACGCCTGCACGGTATGCGTGAGCAGGTCGATATCGGCATCGGTGATGCGCAGATCGATCACGGCGTTCGCCAGCGCAATTTGTTCGGAGAGCGTAGCGTTGGCCAGCGTCGCCTCGCTCGCCTGCGCCGTGGCCGACTGTTCCTCGATCTGGCGGCGCACCTGGCCCCAGAGGTCGATGTCCCAGCTCGCGTTCGCTTCGAGCGTGCCGCCGTTGACGATACGCGCGCCGCTCGGCGTGGACGTGATGCTGCTCACGCTGCTGAGCGTGCCGGTGGACGAGCGCTCGCGCGCGAGCGAGCCGGTAATGCCGATGGTCGGGAAGAGGCTCGCACGCGCGACACGCACTTCGGCGAGCGCTTGCTGGTAGTTCGCGTAGCTCTGCCGCACGGTCTGGTTCGAGACCTGGACGAGCGGTTCCAGTTCGTCGAGCAGCGGGTCCTGGAAGGCGGTCCACCATTCGCCCTTGGGTCCCTGGGCGGCTTCGGGCTCGGCCTGGGTCCAGCCAGGCAGTTCTTTCCACGTGGCGGGCACGCTGACCTGCGGGCGGTGGTAGTCCGGCCCGACCATGCAGCCTGCGAGCACCAGCGCTACGGTGAGGGGCGCGAGCGCCTGCGCGCGCGTGGCAGCGCTTGCGGCGGCGGGGATCAGCATTCGCATGAGCGATGGATTAAGGCGGGTTTTCATCATGATGCGCTCTCATCGGCCTGGCGATTCCACGGCAGGCGCGCGGCCCAGCGCGCGAGGCGTGCGCGCACGCGGTCGAGGAACAGGTAAATCACCGGCGTGGTGTACAGGGTAAAGACCTGGCTCAGGAGCAGGCCGCCCATCACCGTCACGCCGAGCGGCTGGCGCAGCGAAGCGCCCTGGCCAATGCCGATGGCGAGCGGCAGCGCGCCGAGCACGGCCGCGAAGGTCGTCATCATGATCGGTCGCAGGCGCACCACGGCGGCTTCGTGAATCGCGCGCCGCGCCTCCATGCCCTCGTTGCGCTGCAACTGGATGGCGACGTCGACCATCATGATGCCGTTTTTCTTCACGATGCCGATGAGCAGGATGATGCCGATCATCGCGATCACCGAGAACGGCGTGCCGAAGATCAGCATGGCGAGAATCGCGCCGATGCCGGCCGAAGGCAGCGTGGAGAGGATCGTGAGCGGGTGGATGGTGTTTTCGTACAGCACGCCCAGCACGATATACACCACGGCGAGCGCGGCGAGAATGAGCAGCGGCACGACGCCCATGGACTGTGCGTAGGCCTGCGCCGCACCCGCGAAGGCGCCGTGGATGGAGGCCGGCATGCCGATGTTGCGCTCGGCCTGCTCGATGATCGTGCCGGCCTCCGAAAGCGAGCCGCCCTTGGGCAGATTGAACGAAATCGTCCCCGCCACTTCGGTGCCCTGGTGATTGACCTGGGTGGCCGTATGGCGCGTCTTCCAGTCCATGAGCGCCATGAGCGGCACCATGGTTTCGGCGGCCGTGCTGTCCGCGCTGCCGCTGGAGCTGCCGCCCTTGCTGTTGGCGATCGCGTTGTTCTGCTGATTGGCCACCGCGTTGGCGTTGCGCTCGTTGGTGTTGCCGTTTGCCGTGGTGGCCGTGGTCACGGCCGTGAAGGGCGTGACGCCCGAGATGACGCTCGACGGCATCTGCGTTTGCGCGGCGCCGCTCGCGTTGCCTGCCGCCGTGCTCAGCCAGATATCCTGGAACGACTGTGGAAACTGCCAGTACTGCGGCGCCACTTCCATCACGACGAAGTACTGGTTGATCGCGTTGTAGATGGTCGAAACGGTGCGCTGGCCGAAGGCGTCGTAGAGCACGTTGTCCACCTGGTTCGGGTCGAACCCGTAGCGCTTGGCGGTCGTGCGCTGCACCGTCATGTAGGCCTCCAGACCATTTTGCTGCAGGTCCGAGTTCACATCCGACATCTGGCTGCGGTGCTTGTTCAGCTCGTCCACGAGGCGCGGCACCCAGGTGAAGAGGGCGTCGGCGTCGTCGCTCGTGAGCGTGTACTGATACTCGGCCGCCGACTGCCGCCCGCCGATCTGCAGGTCCTGCTGGGCCTGCATGAAAAGCCGTGCGCCCGAAACGCCATTGAGCTTGGGACGCAGGCGGTTCACGACCTCGGTCGCCGTCAGGCGACGTTCGTTGAGCGGTTTCAGCTCGACGAACACGGTGGCCGAATTGAGCGCGCGGCCGCCCGTGAAGCCCGCCACCGATTGCACCGCCGGATCGGCCTTCACGATGGCCTGCAGCTGCGCGAGCTTTTTTTCCATCGCCGTAAACGAAATGCTCTGGTCCGCGATGATCTGCCCGATCAGGATGCCGGTGTCCTGCTCGGGGAAGAACGTGCCGGAAAGCAGCCGCGCGAGAAACACATTGCCGACCAGCAGCGCGAACAGGATGAAGATCGTGAGCCGCGCGTGATCGAGCGCGACGTCGAGCGTGCGCGAGTAGAACTGCTTGAAGCGCTCGAACTGCGCGTCGATCCACACGGCCGCGCGCGATGGCTTCTTGTGCAGCGCCTCGCGCTTGAGCACGTAGGCGCACATGGTGGGCGTGACCGTGAGCGAGATCACGAGCGAGATGAGGATCGCGATCGAAAGCGTCATCGCGAACTCATGAAAGAGCAGCCCCACGATGCCGGGCATGAGCAGAATGGGCAGGAACACGGCGATGAGCGAAAGGCTCATGGAAAGCACCGTGAAGCCCACTTCGCCCGCGCCTTTGAGCGCGGCTTCCTTCGGGTCCATGCCGGCCTCGATGTGGCGCACGATGTTCTCCAGCACGACCACGGCGTCGTCCACCACGAAGCCTGTGCCGATGGTGAGCGCCATGAGCGACAGATTGTCGATGCTGTAGCCGAGCAGGTACATGGGCCCGAACGTGCCCACGATGGAAAGCGGCAACGCCACGGCGGGGATGAGCGTGGCTCGCGGCGAGAGCAGGAACACGAACACCACGCCGATTACGAGCAGCACGGCGATGAAGAGCGTGCGTTCGGTGTCGGCCACGGAGGCGCGCACGGACTCGGAGCGGTCGATCGCCACATCCACCTTGATCGTGGCGGGCAGCGCGGCCTCGATGGAGGGCAGGCGATCGCGGATCTGCTGCACTGTCTTCACGACGTTGCTGCCCGGCATCGGGTAGACGATCACCAGCACGGCCGACTTGCCGTTGTAGAGGCCCGCGTTGCGGATGTTTTCGTTGGAGTCGATGACGGAAGCCACGTCGCGCAGGAACACGGGCGAGCCGTTGCGATAGACGATCACCACGTCGCGAAACGGCGCGGCCTTGCTGATCTGGTCGTTCGACGTCACCGTGTAGCGCTGGTTGCCCTGGTCGATATGGCCTTTCGCGCTGTTCGCGTTGGCCGCGCCGATCGACGCGCGCACGTCTTCGAGGCCGATGCCGTAGCTGTTGAGCTTGCCCGGCTCCAGCTCCACGCGCACCGAGGGCAGCGCGCCGCCGCCCAGTGTGATCTGGCCCACGCCGTCCACCTGCGAGAGCTGCTGCTGGATGACCGAATCGGCGGAGTCGTACAGCTGCGCCTTGGTGAGCGTGTCCGAGGTGAGCGCGAGCACCATGATCGGCGCGCTCGCGGGGTTGTACTGGCGATACGTGGGGTTGCTGCGCAGCGTGGTGGGCAAGTCGGCGCGCGCGGCCTGGATGGCCGCTTCCACGTCGCGCGCGGCACCGTTGATGTCGCGGTTCAGGCCGAACACCACCACGATGATCGCCGTGCCCGTGTTGCTGATCGACGTGAGCTGGCTGACATCCGCGATGGTGCCGAGCCGGCGCTCCAGCGGCTCGGCCACGGTGGACGCCATGATGTCCGGGCTCGCGCCTGCCATGTTGGCCTGCACCACGATCACCGGGTAGGCGATGTTGGGCAGCGGCGCGACCGGCAGCCGGAAAAAGGCGAGCATCCCCGAAATGAGGATCGCGATCGCGAGGAGGGATGTCGCGACCGGCCGCTGGATGAAGAGCGCCGAGAGGTTCACGGCGTGCCCTCGGGCGCGGGTGGCGCGCCGTTGCCGGGACTGCCGCCCGCGTCGCCGTCCGCATGGCTTTCAGGCCTGCGTTTGCGGCCGAAGCGTTCGGCCAGCCGGTCGAAGAGCAGATAGATCACGGGCGTCGTGAACAGCGTGAGCATCTGCGAAAGCGTGAGCCCGCCGATGATCGCAAGACCCAGCGGGCGGCGCAGCTCCGAGCCCGTGCCGCTGCCGAGCAGCATGGGCAGCGCGCCGAGCATGGCCGCGAGCGTGGTCATGAGAATCGGCCGGAAACGCAGCAGCGACGCTTCGAAAATCGCCTCGCGCGGCGGCTTGCCGTGCACGCGCTCGGCTTCGAGCGCGAAGTCCACCATCATGATGGCGTTCTTCTTGACGATGCCGATCAGCAACACGATGCCGATAATGCCGATCACGTCGAGGTCCTTGCCTGCGATCATCAGCGCGAGCAGCGCGCCAATGCCGGCCGAAGGCAGCGTAGAAAGAATCGTGACCGGGTGCACATAGCTCTCGTACAGCACGCCCAGCACGATATACACGGCCACGAGCGCCGCGATCAGCAGATACACCTCGCTGGCAAGCGAATCCTCGAACGCCTGCGCCGCGCCCTGGAACGACGAGGTGATCGAGGGCGGCAGGTTCACGGCGGCCTCGGCTTTGCGCACGTCGCGCACGGCGGCGGAGAGCGACGCGCCATCGGCGAGATTGAACGAGATCGTGACCGAAGGGAACTGCGCGAGGTGGCTGATCATGAGCGGCGAGCGCGTGATGCTGATCTTCGCAATGCCCTTGAGTGGCACCTGGCCTTCGCTGCTCGTCTGGCTCGGCAGATAGAGGTCGCCGAGCGATTCGACCGTGGGCAGCGCCTCGGGCTTGGCCACGAGAATCACGCGGTACTGGTCCGACTGCTGGAAGATGGTCGAAACGATGCGCTGGCCCAGCGCATCGTAGAGCGCGTTGTCGATGGTCGCCGCCGTGATGCCGTAGCGCGCCGCGAGCTGGCGGTTCACTTCGACATTCACGGAAAGGCCATCCGTGTTGAGGTCGCTCGTGACGTCGCGGATCGACGGGATCTGCTTCATGCGTGCGATGAGCGCGGGCACGTACTGCTCGAACGCGTCTTGGCTCGGCCCGCGCAGCACGAAGTTGTACTGGTTGCGCGAGACCGTGGTGTCGAGCGTGAGGTCCTGCTCGGGCTGGATATAAAGGCGCACGCCGGCGACCTTCGCGACCGACTGCTGAATGCGCCGCCCGATTTCGTCGGCGGTTTCGGAGCGGTCGTCGTGCGGCTTCAGGTTGATGAGGAAGCGCCCGTTGTTGAGCGTGTTGTTGATGCCGTCGATGCCCACGTACGAGGTGAGCGAAACGACATCGGGGTCCTTGAGGATTTCCTCGGCCAGGGCGGACTGGCGCCGCACCATCGCCTGGTAGGAGATGGAGTTGTCGGCCACGCTGATGCCTTGCAGCACGCCCACGTCCTGCACCGGGAACAGGCCCTTCGGAATCACGACGTACAGCAGCCCGGTGAGCACCACCGTCACCACGAACACGACGAGCGTGAGCGTCTGATGGTCTAGCACCCAGCGCAGGCCGCGCTCGTAGGCGTTGAGCGTCTTGTTGAAAAGCCCTTCGCTGATGCGCTCGAAGCGGCTCGGGTGGCGCTCGGCCTGGGCGCGCAGGATGCGCGCGCACATCATCGGCACGACGGTGAGCGAGACGACGGCCGACAGCACGATGGTCACCGCGAGCGTGACGGCGAATTCGCTGAAGAGGCGTCCGATCACGCCGCCCATGAAGAGTAGTGGAATCAGCACGGCGATGAGCGAGATCGTCAGCGAAAGAATCGTGAAACCGATCTGGCCAGCGCCTTTTAACGCCGCCTGCAAGGGTTTGTCGCCTTCCTCGAGGTAGCGCACGATGTTTTCGATCATCACGATCGAGTCGTCCACCACGAAGCCCGTGGCGATGATGAGCGCCATGAGCGAGAGGTTGTCGATCGAATAGCCCAGCTCGTACATGATCGCGAGCGTGCCGATCAGCGAGACCGGCACTGAGATGCTCGGAATGATGGTGGCGGGCAGATTGCGCAGGAACACGAAGATCACGGCCACCACGAGCGCCACAGCGAGCACGAGTTCGAAGGCCGCGTCGCTCACCGAAGCGCGGATTACACCCACGCTGTTCGACACCACCGTGACCTGCATGCCCGCGGGCAGCGCCGCTTCGAGCTGCGGCAACTGCTGCATGATCTGGTTGACGGTGGCGATCACGTTCGCGCCCGGCTGGCGCTGCACGTTCAGCACGATGGCGGGCGTCTTGTTGTACCAGGCGCCGCGCTCCACGTCCTGCGCGGCCGTTGAGACGCGCGCCACGTCGCGCATGAAGACGGGCGAGCCGTTCTCATAGGCGATGACGGTGTCTTCGTAGTCCTTCGGGTCCGAGATCTGGTCGTTCGAATTGATCGTGTAGTTCAGTTCGGGGCCGTCGAAATTGCCCTTCGGGTTGCTCACGTTGACGTTGGCGAGCAGGGTGCGCAGGTCGTCGAGATTCAGGCCGTAGGCGGCCAGCTTCTGCGGGTCGGCTTCGACGCGCACGGCGGGCACGTTGCCGCCCGCCGTGGTGACGAGGCCCACGCCCGGCACTTCGGAAATCTTCGTGGCGAGACGGTTGTTGGCTGCGTCCTGCAACTGCGTGAGCGACATCGATTTCGACGTGATCGCGAGCGTGAGGATCGGCTGGTCGGCCGGGTTCACCTTGGCGTAGGTCGGCGGCGCGGGCAGGCCGCTCGGCAGGAAGCTGTTGGCCGCGTTGATGGCCTGCTGGACGTTCTGCTCGGCCACGTCGAGGCTCAGCGAGAGGTCGAACTGCAGCGTGATGATCGAGGCACCCTCGGAGCTGTACGAGATCATCTGCTGCAGGCCCGGGATTTCGCCGAGTTGCACTTCGAGCGGCGCCGTGACCGTGGTCGCCATCACGTTCGGGCTCGCGCCCGGGTAGAAGGTCTGCACCTGGATGGTGGGATAGTCCACCGCGGGCAGCGAGGAAACCGGCAGGAACTTCATCGCGACGAGGCCGATCAGCACCATCGCGATCATCAGGAGCGAAGTCGCGACCGGTCGCAGGATGAAGAGACGCGAAATATTCATCGGCGCTGGGTCCGGGGCTCAACCCGCTTGCGAGGCCGCGGCGCTCGCGTCGGAGGCGTTCGGCGCCGTGGCGCCGGGTTCGCTGGCCGCGCCCGGGGCGCTGCCATGGTGCGGCGCACTCGCCGCGCCTGCGTGCGTGGCGGGCCTCGGCCCCGCAGGCTGGATCTTCGTGCCGTCGTTGAGGCGGTCGAGGCCGTCGGTCACGACATGCTGACCCTGCTGCAGGCCCGCGGAGATCACCGTGTAGCGGCCGTCGCTCGGGCCGAGCGTGACCTTGTGAACCGACACGGTGTTGTCGGCGTTCACGAGGTACACGTAGTCGCCGGGCGCGCCGGTCTGCACGGCGGGCGTCGGTACGAGTACGGCGTTCTGCAGCGTGTCGACGAGCAGCCTCACGTTGACGAACTCGTTGGGAAAGAGCGCCTCGTTGTCGTTGGGCACGCTCGCGCGTAGCGTGACCGTGCCGGTGGCCGTGGCCATCTGGTTGCTGAGCGCGAAGAGCGTGCCGGTGGCGATCTGGCGGGTGTTGTCGCTGCTGAAGACGGTGATCGGCAATTTCGCGCCGGCGTTGACGCGCTCGAGCACGCTGCCTAGCGAGGTTTGCGGGATGGCGAACTGCACGGTGGTGGGCTTGATGGTCGTGATGACGGCAATGCCCGTGGAGCTGGACGACGTCACATAGTTGCCCGGATCGACGAGCCGCAGTCCCACGCGCCCCGACACCGGCGCCGTGATGCGGCAATAGATCAGGTCGAGCTCGAAGAGCCTGACGTTCGCCTTGTCGGCCTGCACCGCGGCTTCGTACTGCTTGACGAGGAACTGCTGGTCGCTGTAGGTCTGCGCGGCGATCGACTGCTTTGCGTTCAACTGCGTATACCGCGCGAGGTCGGCGCGCGCCTGTGCCAGCAAGGCCTGGTCCTTGGCGAGCTGCGCGAGCGCCTGCTCCTTGCTGATCTCGTACTGGCGCGGGTCGATCTGGGCGAGGAACTGCCCCTTCACGACGTCCTGGCCTTCCTTGTAGCCCACCTCGGTGAGGTAGCCGCTGATTTGCGGCAGAACCGTGACAGTCGCGACAGGCGTGACGGTGCCGAGCGCGTTGAGCGTCACGGGCATGGGCCCGAGCGTGGCGGCGGCCACGGTCACGACTTGCGGCGCCGCGCCATGCTCCGTCTTCTTGTTGCGCATGATGTGCACGATCACGAGCACAATCAGCACGATCACGAGAATGGCGAGAATGATCGGGCCGAGCCGGCGGCGCTTCGGTGCCCGCGGGGGCGGAGCGGGTGGCGGTGGCGGGGGCGGCGGGGGTGGCTGGGGCGCGGGTTGCGTCTGCGGGACGTCGCTCATGCCTGCCTCCAGGAGATCGGAACACCGCGCGAGGCGGTGCGGAGAAACCATGTCGGCGCACTCAACGGCTTGGGCGCCGCGAATTGCTGCCGGAGACTGTCGAGTTGCTGCATACGCATTCTCATGATTGTTATGCCGTCGAAGCCGTGCCCCGCCATGCAGCGAAGGCTAAGACTCGCAGTCTAACCAACTCGTGCGCCAATTTCGAAACGTTAGTTATTTGTAAGATTTTCGGGCGTTTACAGCGCGCGGACCGGTTGAGGGTTGAGCATGGGCCGCGCTGTGCAATGCATCGCAGAAATGCTTGTTTGCGTGCGCGCCTTCGACTGTCTAGATTGGAAGGGGTCAACGCCTCGCAAGGAGTCCGCAATGTCGAAGCTGTCGATACTGTCCGTGCCGGCGTGGTTCACGCGGCGCGGCCGGGCGAATCGGGCGCCGCCCACGCCGCAAGCCGATGAGCCCGAACTGCGCGACGCGTCGCGCGAAACCGAGCATCTCGAGCGAATCGCTACTTATGCACGGGCCGGTTACTTCAATATGGGCTATACGCCCGACATGTTTCCGCTAGTGGGCGATCTGCCGCCGCATTGAGCCGCGCCACGCGTCTGCGCGCGTATTACTGCGCAGCGCTTTCCTCTGCGAAACCCGCCGTGTCGCCAAGGGTGCCGGCGGGCCGGAACTCGCTGGGCGGCACGCCCAGTTCGCGGCGGAACATGTCGCTGAAGCTGCTGGGTAGATAGCCCAGCATCCGCGCCACGGCACTCACGGGCTCGCCTTGCGCCAGGCGCGATACCGCGACTGCGAGCTGCACCTGGCGGCGCCACTCCGCAAACCCCATGCCAAGCTCGCGCGTGAAGAGCCGCGAGAGCGTGCGTACGCTCGCGCCCACCCATGCCGCGTGTCGTTCGAAGCCGATATCGGCCGATGGGTTGTCGATCACCGCGCGGCACAGCGTGGCGAGGCGGCGGTCGGACGCGTCGGGCAGCGGAATGCGCAGCGTGGAGCGCGGTGCGTGGGCAAGTTCGATCGACGCGAGGCGATAGGCCGCGTCGAGCCATGTGTCGTCTTCGCGCGCGCGTTCCGCGAGGCTCGTGATGAGTTCGCGCAGCAGGCCGTTGACCTCGAACACTTCGCACCGCTCGCTCAGGTGCCGGCTGTCGCGCTCGTGCAGATACAGATTGCGCATCTCGACGGCGCTCAGCATGTGGATGGCGTGCTGCGTGCCGGGAGGCAGCCACACGGCGCGCTGCGGCGGCACGACGAGCGCCTCGCGCTCTACCTCGACCCACATCACGCTGGAGACGGCGTAGAGCACCTGCGCCCATGTATGCGAGTGCGGCTCGATCTGGAGGCCGCGCGGGTAGTGGCGTGCTAGCGAACGGCCGCGCCCGGGCTCGTTGTCGAGTTCGGGCGGCGCGGCTTGGGGCATTGGGGGCCTCCGGGTGACAGGTGGGGCGTGGCGTGCGTGCCACGTATGGCGATCGCCACGCTAGCATGGTTGGGCGCGGGCCGGAAGCACGGCGGTGGCATTGCCGCCCTGCGATGCGCATCGGTAATATGTGACGATTGACCGACCGCGCCCTGCATTATCCGCCCATGAACGCAACCGATCCTGCAGTACAAGACGAAGCCCCGCTCGGGCTCTACACACGCGGCGCCGGCCGAGCGCGCGAATGGTGGCGCGTCACGCCTTCGGAACGCGCACACATGTACCGCATCGAGCACGGCCAGGGCGAGGACGGTGAAGTCGACATCGACATCGACACCGAAATCGATCTCGACAATCTCGAAGCGAAGCTGCTCAAGTGGCGTCGCGAGGGCTTCGTTTCCGAAGCTCAGCGCGCCAACGAAGTGCGAGCCACACAAGCGGGCAGCACATTTGCCGCCGCCTTGCAGCGGGCCGTCGAAGTGGCGCGCGAGGCCAAAGCGACTCAAGCCAGCCCGCAAATCCACACGCCCACCGTACGCATCGGCAGTGTCGACCTGCCGCGCGGGGAACCGAACGCGCTAGTGCCGCGCGTGAACGCGGCCTACCTCTTCACCGAACGCGGCGACGACATCGTTCAGGACATCGTAGAAAATCGCCGCGTCATGCTGATCGGTCATACGGGTTCGGGCAAGACGAGCTTCATCGAGCAGGTGGCGGCGCGCGCGGACTACGGCGTGCTGCGCGCGAACATGAACGGCCAGACCACCATTGGCGACTTCGTCGGCTTCTGGACCGTGAAGGGCGGCGAGACGATCTGGGTGGACGGCGTGCTGCCCGTGGCGATGCGCGAGGGCTACTGGCTCATCATCGACGAACTCGACTTTGCCGAGCCTTCGATTCTGGCGGTGCTCACCGCGGTGCTGGAACCGAACGGCCGCCTGCTGCTCAAGGAGCGCGGCAACGAAATCGTCGAGCCGCATCCGTCGTTCCGTCTCTTCGCCACCGCGAACGCCGCGGGCGCGATGAGCGCGTACCGACATCTGTACCAGGGCGCGAATCTGCTCAACGAGGCGTTTCTCGACCGCTGGCGCGTCTACCTGTTCGACTATCTTTCACTTGAAGAGGAAACCGAAGTATTGCTGCGCACGCTGCCTGCGCTCACGCGGCCGCTCGCGCACACACTCGCCGCCATCGCCGCCGACTGCCGCGCCGCGTTCGCCCGCGAGGATCTCGCGAGCGCGTTCTCCACGCGTCGCCTGATCGACTGGGCCGAACTCATGCTGCGCACCGGCGATGTCGAGCGCGCGGCGGGGCCGGCGATCTACGCGAAGGTGAGCGCGGACGATGCGGCGCTCATCCGCAGCGTCATCCGGCATCACGTGATCTTCGACGCGTGAGTGCGGAGGCACTTGTGGCCAACTTGCAGGACGCAACACATAGTTTGACGGCGAGCGCCGATCCCGCGGGAGCGCTCGGCCGTCTCGCGCGGGTGCTGAGCGGCGACTCGCGCGTGAGCGTGACGTTCGGTGCGGGCGAGCCGCGCATTGAAGGCGAACGTTTCGTGCTGCCCGCGCGTCTCGCGACTGATGGCGTGGATGAAGCCGCACTGCTCGGCGCGCTCGATTTGCTGGCGGCGCGCCGTCGCTACAGCGAAGCGGCGCGTCTGGATACGCCGCAAGCCGGCGTGACGGGGCGCATTGCGCAGGCGATCGAGGACCGTCGCGTGCTCGCACAACTCGCGCTGGCGTTTCCTGGTGCGCCACGCTACGCGCAAAGCTGGCGTACGCAGCGCGGCGATGCGGTCGCGCGGCGCTGGTCGAAACTGGCGTGGCGCGAGCGCCTTGCGTGGGCGATCGAGCGTACGCTGTGGGACGAAGCGCCCGGTGTGCTCGAGCGCGATGCCGCGGCGCTGGCCGCCGCGCTGCGCGCGATCGACGCTCCGCTCGGCGCGGCCCGCACGAGCCAGTCGACGCGCGCCAGCCTGAGTGCTGCCGCGGCGATCGTGGCGGGCGTGCGCTCGCTCGCGTCGCGCGGCGCGAACAACATGATGCAGACGGCGGCCCCGTCCGAAGGGCTCGACGACGAATCGGCGCGGCTCGCTCAGGCAATGGACGAATTCGGCGAGGCGGACGAGGTCGAACCGCCGGGCGGCGCCGCCCAGCCCGACAACGCCCGCGAAGGCGACGACGGCGCTTCGGCACGTGCGAGCGCCGAGTCCGATTCCGCCTCCGGCTCAACGCTTTCCGAAGCGGACGCGCCGCACGCCGCCGCCACGAATCGCAGCCCCGCGCCAACGCGGCCACGATTGTCGATCCCGCTGACCACGGCCTACGACGTCGTCACCGATCTCACGGGCCGCGGCGACCCCGCCGCGTGGCGCAAGCTGCGCGCCCTGGCGCGCGCGGAGACCGGTGCGCTCAAGGCACAGCTCGAGCGCGTGCTCAAGGCCGACGAACTCACGCACTGGAAGCGCGAGCAGGAGCGCGGCGAGATCGACCGCGCGGCGCTCGCGCGTCTCGCCGCCTCGCGCGGCTACCGCACGCCGTTTCGCGTGGCGCGTGATGCGAGCGGGCGCGACACGGTCGTCACGCTGCTGCTCGACCTGAGCGGCTCGATGGCGGGCCGCAAGATCGAGTTGGCGCGCCTGTGCGCGGCGGCGCTCGCCGACGCGCTCACCCAGCTCGCCTTCGATTCGGAAGTGCTCGGTTACAGCTCGATCGAAGCGCCGGAACTGCGTGCGCGCTATGAGCGCGAGCGCGCGGCCGGCGCCGATCTGCGGGGCTATAACCGCTTTGTCGAGCGGCTGGATCTGCACGTGTTCAAGCGCTTCGACTCGCGCGACCTGAGCGGGCTCGCGGCCATCGAGTGCGGCCACGAGAATCCCGACGGCGAAGCGCTCGCCTGGGCGGCGGCGCGGCTCGCCCAGCGCAAGGCGCGCCGTCGGCTGCTTTTGGTTCTCTCGGACGGCTATCCTTCGACGAGCGACGGCGACCCGGCTGTGTTGCGCAGCGACCTGCTCGCGCGCGTGCAGGCGGTCAGGGAGCAGGGCATCGAGCTGGTCGGCATCGGCATACTGGACGACGCCGTCGAGGCGTTCTATCCGGATGCCGTGGTCGTGCGCAAGCTGCACGAGCTGCCCGCCACCGCGTTTGCGACGTTGAGCCGCCTGCTCGGGGGCCGGCCGCGCTGAAACGGTGCGGGCAACGGCTGCGGCGCTTTCCTTGCCGGACTGGGCGCATTGCGCTAACTTGAGTGGGCAGGCGTTGCGCCGCCTGCCAACCCATCCACTGACGAACAGATACAGGTCATGCCAGGCCGCGATTACCGACCCGTGGATTACGACCGCCTCTACTACCGGCTCGATCTGGAGCCGGGGGCGAGCGAGGCGGACATCAAGCATCACTATCGCCATCTCGCGCAGATCCTGCATCCCGACAAATGGCGGCACCCCACGGCCGCCTCGATGCGCTGGGCCGACGACCAGTTCAAGCGCGTCAAGGAGGCGCGCGAGCTGCTCGAGGCGTACTGGTCCGTGCATCATGCGCCGCCGGTGAGCCGCTCCGCGCTGAGCGTCGCGCAAGCCGACGAACTGCACGCGCAGATGCAGGCGTTGCTGGCGCAGCGTGAACGCGTGCGCGCCGAGCTGGACGGGCTGCGCGCCGAGCGCACGCGTACCCTCGACGAGATCCAGCGCATGCGGACCGAGCGCGACTCGCTGCACGGCGAACTCACGGGGCTGCGCGATGAAGCGGATGCCGCGCAGCAAGGTGAGCCGGAGGGGGCAACCGCGGCCGAAGCCAATGACGTGCACGCGCGTTCAGGCGGCGTGCGCGATTTCCTGTTTGCGAAATTCGACGACCCGTCGCGGGGCTGGCTGCTGACGCTCTCCGCGAGTGTGTTCGCGTGCGTGGTGATCTTCGTCGTCGCGCACTGGATTTCGGGTTTGCTGCTCGCGCCCATCGCGCGCTTCGAGGTGGGCCGCTGGCTTACGCATATTCTGCAGTGGACGCTCGTGGCAGGCGGCGTGGTGCTCACGTTCGGCTGGGGCTGGTCGCAGCGCACGCTGTATCGCGCCGGGCGTGCGGGGCGCGAGCACGCCGTGGCCTTACCCGCTGATGAAACGCGCCGGCGCGTGAGCGCGGCGCTGCGTCACGAGGCGCACTACGGAGCGGAGTGGAGCATCGAATCGTACGAGGCCGCACCCGACGATACACAATTCGCGCTGCGTGCGGTCATGCGCTTTTCGCCTGGCTCGCAAACCGCCACGCGACGCCATATGGTGGCGTTCCGCTGCCGGGCGCACACGACCGGCGCCGCGCAGACCGCGCTCGCGTACGACTTCTCCGTGGCGGCGCCCACGTGGTGGCTCGTTCCCGCCGCGCGCGTGGTGCGCGACCTGCGCAAGCGGCTCGACGCCGATCTCGGCGCGCCGCGCTAAAGCGGTATCGCTTTCAATCGACGACGAAGAGCTTCGCACCGGTGCGCGTGTACGACTGGTGCGCCTCGGCGTTGTCGCCCACCTGATAGCTCATGCCGGGCGTGAGCACGAACTTGCGCCCGTCCTCGAGCGTGGTTTCGAGTTCGCCTTCGAGGCAGAACAGAATGTGCCCCTTCTTGCACCAGTGATCCGCGAGGTAGCCCGGCGAATACTCGACCATGCGCACGCGGATCGGGTTGGCCTCGTCGCCGAAAAAGCGCGTGCGCCAGGTGGCCATGCCCGTTTCCCCTTTGTGTTGCGTGGGCTCGACGCTGGACCAGTCGGTGGTGCCGAAGCGAAATGCGTCCATCTTCATGCGGTTTTCTCCTTGTGCGTGACGTCAGAGTGTAGCGGAGCGCGCTCACGCCTCGTCATCGTCCGCCACGCGTTCCCGGTCGTCCACTCGCTTCATGTTATCGAGCAGCTTCAGCAGATAGTGCAGCGTGTGCGTCATGTCGTCTGACGAAAAATTCTCTAGCACGGCTCCGTAGTACGCCTCGATTTTCGGCGTGGCCTGCGCTACCCATAGCTTGCGGCCCGGCCCGGTCATGCTAACGAGGCGCGAGCGGCGATCGCGCGCATCCGCCTGGGTGCTCACGTGGCCGTCGCGTTCCATCCGGCTGATCAAGCCCGAGAGGTTCTGGCGGCTCACCATCAGATACCGCGCGAGATTGCCCACGCTCATGCCCGGCTGGGCTTCCGGGCGCGAGAGCGCGCCGAGCACGGCCCATTGCTGCGTGGTCAAACCCTCGGCTTCCACGGCGCGCGTGCCGGTTTTATGCAACATGTTTGCGCATTGGTAGAGCCGGAAGAACAGCCGGTTGGCAAGATCGAAGCGGCTTGAATCCTGAATTTTTGGTGCTTTATGCAAGGGTTTCTCCTGATGCTTCTACGCTTGTCTTCGATCCGAGTGTTACCTAGTATACGTCAACATATTGACGTAATTCGAGGCGAGACCCAAAGATGGGGCAGCATCGAAGGCGTCTATGGTACTGCTCAACCCAATGGAGAATCGCGGTGCGAAAACTCGAAGGCAAGACGGTCGTGGTGACGGGTGGTGGCGGCGGCATCGGCGGGGCGACCTGCCGGCGCTTCGCGGCCGAGGGCGCGCGCGTGGCGGTGCTGGATCTGTCGCTCGAAGCGGCGCTGAAGGTGGCTGACGAAATTCTCGAAAAGGGCGGCCAGGCGCTGGCGCTGCGTTGCGATATCACGAACCGCGCCGAGGTGGAAACGGCGCTCGAGCAAGTGCAAGCGCAGCTCGGTCCTGTGGATGTGCTCGTGAACAATGCGGGCTGGGACGTTTTCCGCCCGTTCACGAAGACCGAACCGGCACAGTGGGACAAGCTCATTTCCATCAATCTCACAGGCGCGCTGCACATGCATCACGCGGTGCTGCCCGGCATGGTCGAGCGCAAGCGCGGACGCATCATCAACATCGCCTCGGACGCCGCGCGTGTGGGCTCGTCGGGCGAGGCGGTCTATGCGGCGTGCAAGGGCGGCCTCGTGGCGTTTTCGAAAACCATTGCGCGTGAGCATGCGCGCCACGGCATCACCGTGAACGTGGTGTGTCCGGGCCCGACCGACACCGCGCTCTTAGCCGAGTACAAGGAAGGCGCTGGCAACCCTGAAAAGCTGCTGGAAGCGTTCCAGCGCTCCATTCCGCTCGGCCGCATCGGGCAGCCCGATGATCTACCCGGCGCGATCGTGTTCTTCGCGAGCGACGACGCGAACTACATCACGGGCCAGGTGCTGAGCGTATCGGGCGGCCTGACCATGGCGGGCTAACGCCGGCGAACGCGCGCTCTATCGACTACGAATCATTAAAGGCATCGATCATGAACTACGAAGACATCCTCTATGAAGTGCGCAACGGCGCGGCATGGATCACCATCAACCGGCCCGACAAGATGAACGCGTTTCGCGGCCGCACCTGTGACGAACTGATTCACGCGCTCAACAAGGCGGGCTACGACCGAGAGATCGGCGCAATCGTCCTTGCCGGTGCAGGCGACAAGGCGTTCTGCACGGGCGGCGACCAGTCCGCGCACGCGGGACAATACGACGGACGCGGCACGATCGGCCTGCCGATGGAAGAGCTGCACACGGCGATTCGCGACGTGCCCAAACCCGTGATCGCACGCGTGCAGGGCTATGCGGTGGGCGGCGGCAACGTGCTGTGCACGATCTGCGATTTCACCATAGCTTCCGAAAAGGCCGTGTTCGCCCAGGCGGGCCCGAAGGTCGGCTCGGTCGATCCGGGTTACGGCACGGCGTTTCTCGCTCGCGTGGTGGGTGAAAAGAAGGCGCGTGAAATCTGGTATCTGTGCCGCCGCTATCCGGCTGCCGAAGCGCTGGCCATGGGCCTCGTGAACGCCGTCGTGCCACACGATCAGCTCGACGCGGAAGTTCAGAAGTGGTGCGATGAGATCATGGAAAAGAGCCCCACGGCCATTGCGATCGCCAAGCGCTCGTTCAATATGGACACCGCGCATCAGGCCGGCATTGCGGGCATGGGCATGTACGCGCTCAAGCTCTACTACGACACGGAAGAGTCCCGCGAGGGCGTGCGCGCGTTCCAGGAAAAGCGCAAACCCGAGTTCCGCAAGTACGCCAAATAACGGTGTCTCCGTGACGATCAGGATGACGAATGAATAGAGCAGGCCGCTTCAAGGAGACACCATGAATCCGTATATCGACGAAGACCTCGTCGCGCTCGGCGAGCACGCGCGGCGCTTCGCACAAGGGCGCGTCGCGCCTGGCTTTATCGAGCGCGACACCACACGCGTGCTCGATCGCGGCCTCATGCGCGAAATGGGCGAGATGGGCTTCATCGCGCCGGAATTGCCCGAGCAGTATGGCGGCCAGGGCCTGGGCTGCCTCGCCGCCGGGGTGATCCACGAGGAGATTGCGCGCGCGGACCTGAGCCTCTCGTACATCAACCTGCTCGCCTCGCTCAACGGGCAGATACTCGCCAAGCATGCCGCCCCCGAGATTGCACGGCCGTGGCTCGAACGCCTCACGCAGGGCCGCGCGCTGCTCGCAATCGCGCTAACGGAGCCGCGCGGCGGCTCGGATGCCGCGAACCTGCGGCTGAAAATGGAGCGCGTGGGCGATCACTACGTCCTCAACGGCGAGAAAACTTCGATTTCGGCCGCCGATCAGGCCGACGCCGCCGTGGTGTTCGCGCGCACCGGCAGCGTGGCAGACGGCGCGCGAGGCGTCTCGGCCATTCTCGTGCCGATGGATCTGCCGGGCGTTACGCGCAATCGCTTCGACTGCCACGGCCAGCGCGCGATCGGACGCGGTTCGATCTTCTTCGAGAACGTGCGCGTGCCGGTGGACCATCTGCTGGGCGACGAGGGCAAGGGCTTCGTCCAGGTGATGCAGGGCTTCGACTTTTCGCGCGCGCTGATCGGCCTGCAGGTGCTCGCCGTGGCGAACGTGAGCCTCGAAGAAACGTGGGAGTACGTCGCGCAGCGCGAGGCCTTCGGCAAGCCGCTCTCTGCATTCCAGGGCGTTTCGCATCCGCTCGCCGAATACGCAACCCAGGTGGAGGCCGCACGGCTGTTGTGTCTGCAAACACTGTGGCTCAAGGACCGTGGGCTGCCGCATACGGCCGAAGCCGCCATGTGCAAATGGTGGGGGCCGAAGCTCGCCTACGACGTGGTGCATCAATGCCTGCTTTCGTTCGGGCACGGCGGCTACGACCGCGGGCCGCTCGAACAGCGCCTGCGCGACGTGCTCGGCTTCCAGATCGGCGACGGCACGGCTCAGATCATGAAGACCATCATCGCGCGCTCGAACGCGGGCCGCGACGCGGTGCCGGCATGATGCGCGCCGCCTGCGACGTTTCCTGCAACGCCACGGGAGGGTGCACATGGAGTTCGACGCGGTACTGATCGGGCCGCGCCGGGCGCGGGAGGAGGCACGGCGCTGGTGGCCCGGGCGCACCATCAACGACGAACTGGACGCCTGCGTGGCCGAATGTCCGGCGAAGATCGCGCTTACGGCGGTACGAATCGAAGACGGAAAGACCACGCGCTTCACCTACGCGCAGATGGCGCGCATGGCGGACCGGATTGCCGTTGGCCTCGCTCGGCTCGGTGTGGTAAAGGGCGACGTGGTCTCGATGCAACTGCCGAATTGCTGGCAGTTCACGCTGCTGTATCTTGCGTGCTCGCGCATCGGTGCGGTGCTCAATCCCCTCATGCCGATCTTTCGCGAGCGGGAGTTGTCGTTCATGCTCAACCACGGCGGCAGCAAGGTGACGATCGTGCCGCAGCGCTATCGAGGCTTCGACTACGAGGCCATGCTGCGCGCGTTGCGGGCTGAACTACCCGCCTTGCAGCACGTGGTGGTCGTGGGCGCGACTGACGCAGGCGAGCCGGCGCGCAACAGTTTCGAAGCGCTGCTGAGCGGCCCGCACTGGGAGGAAGCGAGTGATGCCGAAGCCATCCTCGCCCACAATCGCCCAAGCCCCGACGACGTGACGCAACTGCTCTACACCTCCGGCACGACGGGCGAGCCCAAGGGTGTGATGCATACGGCGAACACGCTGTTTTCGAACATTCATCCTTACGCGCAGGCCATGCGTCTAGGCCGCGACGATGTCGTGCTGATGGCCTCGCCCATGGCGCATCAAACCGGCTTCATGTATGGCCTCATGATGCCGATCGCATTGCGGGGGAGCGCCGTCCTGCAGGACGTATGGCAGCCCGAGGCGGCGCTCGCGCTCATCTCGCAGGAGCGTGCGACGTTCACGATGGCGTCCACGGCGTTTCTCGGCGATCTCGCCAACGCGGCCATCGAGTCAGGCACGCGCGTGCCGACGCTGCGCACGTTCTTGTGTGCGGGCGCGCCCATTCCCGGCGCACTGGTCGATCGCGCACGCACGGCGCTGGGGGCGAAGATCGTCTCCGCGTGGGGCATGACGGAGCTGGGCGCCGTGACGCTCACGCATCTGGACGACGAAGACGAACGCGCCTCCACGACCGATGGCGCGCCGCTGCCGGGTGTGGAAGTGAAGGTGGTGGGCGAGAACGACCAGGCGCTGCCGCCGAACGTGGCGGGGCGGCTATTCGTGCGGGCGTGCTCGGGATTCGGCGGCTATCTCAAGCGCGCGCACCTCAATGCGACGGACGCGCAAGGCTGGTTCGACACGGGCGACCTCGCGATCGTCGACGAGCGCGGCTACATCCGCATCAGCGGCCGCAGCAAGGACGTGATCATCCGCGGCGGCGAGAACATTCCCGTGGTGGAGATCGAGTCGCTGCTCTATCGTCATCCCGCCGTTGCGCAGGTGGCGATCGTCGCGTATGCGGACGAGCGGCTGGGCGAGCGCGCCTGCGCCGTGGTCGTGGCGAGGCCCGGCGAGGCGGTCGATTTGCCTTCGCTCGTTGGCTTTCTCAAGTCGCACAAGGTTGCCGTGCAGTACCTGCCCGAACGGCTATGGCTGCTCGACGCCATGCCGACCACGCCCGCAGGCAAGGTGCAGAAGTTCCGGTTGCGCGACATGCTGCGCGAAGCCGATGTCAGAAAACTTGCCGGAACATCCAGTAGAGACCCGCAGCAAGCGCAATCGAAGCCGGCAACGTGAGCACCCACGCGAGCACGAGGTTGCGCACGGTTCCCCACTGAAGGCCCGAACCGTTCGCGGCCATCGTGCCGGCCACGCCCGAAGCGAGCACGTGCGTGGTCGATACCGGCAGGCCGTAGACATCGGCCATGCCGATCGTGATCATGGCCACCGTTTCGGCCGAGGCGCCCTGACCATAGGTGAGATGCTGCTTGCCGATCTTTTCGCCCACCGTCACGACGATGCGCTTCCAGCCCACCATCGTGCCGAGACCGAGCGCGAGCGCCACGGCCACTTTCACCCAGGTCGGAATGAACTTGGTCGAGTGGTCCATCTGCTTGCGGAAGGTGTCTAGCACTTTGGCGTCAGCGGGTGACATCTCCGGTGCCTTCGCCTTTTGCATCAGGCGGATCGCTTCGCTCGCCACGTACATGTCGTTGCGCACGTTGTCGACGATCGCGTCGGGCACCGTCGCCATCGAGCCGGACAACGCGACCTGGTCGGCGATGGTGTCGGTGAGCAGGCGCAGCGCGGGCAGCGTGGCGGGCGTGAGCCGGCGCGTGCGCACGAATGCCTCGACCTCGGCGCGCGCGTTCTCGGGCGGCGCGCCGTGCGCGTAGCGGCCCAGCGTTGCGGACGCCTCGCGCGCCACGACCACGAACGCCGTGGTTTGCTCGGGCGTGACCGCCTTGTTGAGCGCATAGGCGGTCGGCACGACGCCGATCAGGATCAGCATGATGAGGCCCATGCCCTTCTGGCCGTCGTTCGAGCCGTGGGCGAACGAAACGCCGGTGCAGGTGAGGATGAGCAGGATGCGGATCCAGAGCGGCGGCGCCTGGTTGGCTTTGGGCTCGGCATAAAGCGCTGGCACTCGCACGAGCAGCTTGAGCACGAGGAGCAGCAGGGCGGCCATGACGAAGCCGACCACGGGCGAGAACAGCAGCGCCTTGCCCACGCCCGACGCCTGGTCCCAGTCCACGCCGCTCGTGCCCGAAGGCCCGCTGATGAACTGGTTCATGATGCCCACGCCGATGATCGAGCCCACGAGCGTATGCGAACTGGATGAAGGCAAGCCGAAATACCAGGTGCCGAGGTTCCAGACGATCGCGGCGAGCAGGAGCGCGAACACCATGGCGAAGCCGGCGCCGCTGCCCACCTGGAGAATGAGTTCCACCGGCAGCAGTTGCAGGATGCCGAACGCGACCGCGCCGCTGGAGACGAGCACGCCGATGAAATTCCACGCGCCCGACCACGCCACCGCGAGATGCGGATCGAGTGAGTTCGTGTAGATGACGGTGGCGACGGCGTTGGCGGTGTCGTGAAAGCCGTTCACGAACTCGAAGCCGAGCGCGATGAGCAGCGCAAGCCCGAGCAGGATGAAGGGCAGCGCCGAGCTTTCGCGCACGGCGCGCAAATCGACGACGAGATGATCGATTACATAAATCGCCCCGGCCGCGATGACGGCGAGAAAAAGGGCGATGCCAATACCGCGGCGGCGTGCGCTCTGCGCGCGGTAGGGGGACAAGGGTATGTCCGGCATGAAAGCGTGGGGGCTCTGGTCAATCCGCTCGGGGAAGCGCCTCGGCGCAGCGTATGCGGGTTCGCAAACATGCGTGGCGCGGTGCCGCGTCGGCAGCTGAAAGAGCGATGCGGACGAGACGACGCAGTGTCGCACAATTGACAGAAATCAGACACGGACGTGACGCCGCACCGGTTCGCGTGCGGGCGCGCTTTTGTGACTTTTCACAATCACCTTATCCGCTTTCCCAGTTCTCCCGGCGCGGCCAAGCCCGTAGCATGGACGTGAAACGCGGCACGTCGCATACAAGCCGCGCATTGATTTCATGGAGACGAACGTGTCGAAAGCCCCCTGGCTCGCCAGCTATGGCGAGATTCCCGCTACCATCGATCCCGACCGGCATCCGTCGCTCGCGCATATGTTCAATGAGGCGATGCGCGAACATGCGCACCGGCCGGCATTGCGCGCGGGCGATGCTTCGCCGGGCGACGCTTCGCCGGGCGACGCTTCGCTCAGCTACGCCGACGTCGATCGTCTCTCGCGCGATTTCGCCGCGTATCTGCAGCACGTGGGCGTGAAGAAGGGCGACCGCGTCGCCGTGATGTTGCCGAACCTGCTCGCGTTTCCCATCGCGCTGATCGGCATCGTGCGGGCAGGGGCGGTGCAGGTGAACGTGAATCCGCTCTATACGCCGCGCGAGCTTCAGCACCAGCTGGCGGATTCCGGCGCGCAAACGCTCGTGGCGTTCGACGGCGCGTTGCCGACGTTCGATGCGATCCGGGCGAATACGGCCGTCAAGAACGTGCTGAGTGTCGCCGCGAGCGATTGCACAAGCGCGAGCGGTGAGCGCGATGCGCAGCCCGGCTCGTTTGCGGCGGCGCTCGCGCAGGGCGCCGGCTTGCCGTTCGAAGCCCCCGCGTTGTGCGGCGACGATCCGCTCTTCCTGCAATACACGGGCGGCACGACCGGGCTATCCAAGGGTGCGCTGCTCACGCACCGCAACCTCGTCGCCAACGTCGAGCAGTTCAAGACCTTCATGCCGGGCTTCATGAACCCGGGCGAGGAAGTCGTCGTCACCGCGCTGCCGCTCTATCACATCTTCGCGTTGACGGTGAATCTCATCACCTACTTCTCGATCGGCGCCGAGAACTGGCTCGTTGCGAACGCGCGCGATCTGGGCGGCGTGATCGACGTGTTCAAGGCCGCGCGGCCGACGAGCTTCATGGGCGTGAATACGCTCTATGCGGGGCTCGTTGCGCATCCGCGCATCGGCGAGGTCGATTTTTCGCGGCTGCGGCTCGCGGGCGGCGGCGGCGCGGCGATCATTCCCACGGTGTCCGAGCGCTGGCAGGCCATGACGGGCGGTTTCATCCGCGAAGGCTACGGACTATCGGAGACGAGCCCGGTGCTGTCGTTCAATCCGGGGAGCGTCGATCGCTTCACCGGGACGACGGGACTGCCGGTGCCCTCCACCGACGTCAAGCTGATGAACGACGGCGTCGAAGCCGCGCCGGGTGAGCCGGGCGAGATCTGCGCGAAGGGTCCGCAGGTGATGCAGGGCTACTGGAACCAGCCCGAGGCCACGCGCGCCGCCTTTACGGACGATGGCTACTTTCGCACCGGCGACGTGGGCGTGTTCGACGAGCGCGGCTTCCTGCGCATCGTCGATCGCTCGAAGGACATGATCCTCGTTTCGGGCTTCAACGTGTATCCGAATGAAATCGAGGCGGTCGTGACCGCGCTGCCGGGCGTGGCCGAATGCGCGTGCGTGGGTGTGGCCGACGAACGCAGCGGCGAGGCCGTGCGTGTGTTCGTGGTGCCCGCGCGTGAGGCGGCGCTGAGCGAGGAAGCCGTGATCGCGCATTGCCGGGCGCAACTCGCGGCGTACAAGGTGCCGCGCGTGGTGAGCTTCGTTCAAGCGCTGCCGAAGTCGACGGTGGGCAAGATCTTGCGGCGGGAATTGCGCGACGCGGGGTGACGCGCGACAGGGGCGCGCCGCGTCATTCAGCGCGCCGCGCTCTTCGCCTTCTTCACCGCTAGGCGCCCCTTCCTCTCCTTCTTCTTGCCATCGCGCTGGGCACCCTGCGTCGCTCCGCGCAGCTTCAGCGCGATATCCAGCCGCGCAATCCAGTGCGCATCAGCGAGCTTCGCGCCCAGCAGCGTCTCGATGCGCTCGAGCCGGTAGTCGAGCGTGTTTGGATGTACACCTAACGTTTCGGCCGTCTGGCGCCGGCGCTGGCCGCTTGCAAACCACGCTTCGAGCGTGGCGAGCAGGTCGGCCTCCGTCGCCAGCTGCTCGGCGAGCGAGACGAGATAACGCAGCACGTTGGCGCTGCTGCGCACACTCTCCTCGATTGCAATCGAGGAAAAGCGGTGCACGCGCAGGAAATCGCTATTCTCCTCGCTGTCGTCCACGTGGCTGCCCCGCGGCGCAAAGTCCACCGCCTTGAGCGCCTCTTCCACCGAGGCCGCCCAGCCGCGCGCCCCTTCGTTCATGAGCCCGATGCCGATGCTGCGCACGCGCGGCTCGGCGCGCGCGAGCGCGGCCGCATGCTCGGTCACGCGCTGGTCGTTGCGCGTCATCGAATCGCCGCGCACGCACGGCAGCCAGAACACCAGCCGCTCGCGATGCCACGCACGCACCAGCGCGTCGGGCTTCAGCTCGAAGTGCCGCGCGGCGCTGAGCGCGAAACGGTCGAGCGCATCCTCGCGCACCGAAGGCGCGTGGTCGCGCAAATCCAGATCGACAGCGAGCGCAATGCGCGGCAGCGTGGCGTCGAGGCCGAGCGCCTCGACGGTCTCGCGAAAGCGCGCGGCGTCATCGGGGGCATGGAACACGAGGTCGTACAGCTGCTGCAGCAGCGAGCCGCGCCAGCGTGCTTGCTGGTGCTGCTCGTCGAGATAGGCTTCGGCGATGTGCTCGGCCATCGCGTCGAAGTAATCGAGCAGATAAGGCGAAATATCGAATAGCAGTTCATGCGCGAGCGCCGGGTCGGCCTCGGCGAGCTCCGTGCAGGTGCGCCACAACTCACGCGCGCCCAGGCGAAAGGCCCGCAGCAGCGAACGCAGCGGCACGTTCTGGTGGACACGTCGGCGCGCGAACGCCGCAGTCTGATCCATGACTTCGGCGGTGGGCGGCGTGCCGTCGAGCAGGCACTGGAACCACTGGTTCGCGGAAAACGCGATCGACGTGAAGATGTCCTTGCGCGCCGCCGCAGAGAGCGCGCTATAGCCTTCGAGCGAGAGCAGCGTGTCATAGGTGCGCTGAACAGCCTTGGGCTGGGTTTTGGCGAGCGTGCGAAGCCTGCTGCGCAGGCGTGGGCTGATGGCGGGAACGGGGGGCGGCACGGTGAGTTCGCGGATTCGCGTGGATTCGTTTAGGCGATATCCGCGAGTGTACTCAGCGCCGTGCCGCTGCGTCGAGGGGGGGGCCGTGCAGGCGGCCCCCGCCGGTGCATCGGAACACCGGATCAGAACAGCAGCGCGATACCGGCCATGCCGACGAACTGCGAGCGCGTGGACGAAGGCGTGGAGTTTTGCGAGTCGCCCACGGCGGGGCTTGCGTTGACGATGTTGCCCGCGCCGTTCGCCCCGAGCGTCTGGCCGCCGGCGTGCTGGTAGGCCTGCAGCGCATAGAGCGTGGTGCGCTTCGAGAGGTGGTACGACTCCTTGAGCGAGTACTGCTGGTAGCGCGCCGCGCTCGTGATGCCGTTGGCCTTCGAAGCCAGCGTATAGGCGAAGCCGCCGCCCACGTCGAAGGCCGGCGTGAAGCGATACACGGCGAGCGCCGCCCAGGTGTTGAAGATGGCCGTGTCGTGGAAGATCGACTTGCCGCCCGCGATGTACTGAACGTTCGAATACGACGCGCCGAGGACCAGGTTGCCGAGCGTGTAGTTGCCGCCCGCCGCGATGTGCTGGACCGCGCTAGCCGAGACGTAGCCCGTATTAAGCGACGACTTGCCGAAGCTGCCCGTTGACGAACTGTCGAATCCGCTCGTCAACTGCGCGTTGTCCATGCGCAGGATGGCCGCCGCGAGGCTCACCGGGCCGGCGGAGTAGCGCAGCGCGGCGCTCCACGTCTGCCCCTTGCCGGTGCTCCCCGCAATGCCGCCGAGCGCGTACATGGCGCTCGCCTGCACGCCGTAAAAGATCGGCGAGGTGTAAGTCGCCGAATTGTTGATGCGCACGGTCGTGTCGAGACCGTCGATATCGCCAGGGTGCGCGCCGGTTGCGCCGGTGAGCCACGAGCTTCCCGTGAGCGGACCGACGAACAGGTAATACGGCGTGTACTGACGGCCGGCCGTGAACGTGCCCAGGTTCTGGTTTTGCAGGCCCACGTAGGCCTGGCGATTGAAGATCAGTCCGCTCGACGACAGCGCGCCCGAGTTGAGGTCGAAGCCATTCTGCAGGTCGAAGATCGCGAACGTGCCGCCACCGAGATCTTCCTTGCCCTGCAAGCCGAACTTCGACGCATACAGGTTGCCCTGGCGCAGATAGACATTCGAGTGACCGTTCTGGTTGTTGACGTAGGTGATGGCGTCGTCTACTGCGCCGTAAAGCGTAACGCTGCTTTGCGCAAACGCGGGGCTGGCCACGAGGGCTGCGCTAGTCGCGAGGAACGTGCCGATACCAAGGCCTGCTTTCTTCATCGTTGTGTGTCTCCGGGTGAGATTTGGACTGCTTATATTTTTCTTTGCTACGCCGCATGACTTTCAGGTCGATGCGGCGTGCGTACTGCTGCGCGAAGTGACTACGGTGACTGCGTTTGAATCAATCCAGCGGTTTGCCTGCGCTCTGTGCGGCAAGTGCGCGCTGGCGCGCCTGCGCCGCGAGGCGCACGGCTGCGTTGGGCGCGCCGTAGTCGTCGTAGCCGCCGCGCCGCTCCACGATCTCCAGGAAGAAGCGCTGGTCGAGCGTCTCCGTATAGGCGTGCAGGAACTCGCCACCGCGCTCGTCGCGGTCGTAGAGCAGGTTGTGGTTGCGCAGCGCGTCGAGAAACTCGGGGTCGAGGGCGTGGCGCGCGTCGAGATCGTCGTAGTAGTTCGCCGGTATGCGCAAGAGCGGCACGCCGGCCGCCTCGAATTCGGTCACGGCGCGGAAGATGTCGCCGGTGCTGAACGCCACGTGATTCAGGCCTGTGCCGTGGTAGGCGCGCACGGTTTCTGCCGCGGCCGTGTGCCGGTCCACCGAGGCGTTGAGTACCACGCGCAGCCCGCGGTCGCGGCTCATGAGCGCCCGGCTGCGCACGAGGCCGTACGGATCGGGCAGCAGCACGGCGGGCGTCGCTTCGAGCCCGAACGCCGACTTCAGGAACAACACCCATGAATCGAACGAGCCGGCAGGCAGCGAAAGGCTCACGTGATCGATGCCCGCGATCGGTCCTACTTCGACCGGGCCGTCGATATCCGTGAGCGCGAAATCGGCCTCGAAGAGGGTGGGCTGGCCCGGCTCCTCGTTAACGAAATAGTTAAGACTGCCGTCCGGCCCCTGGACGGCGGGCACCACGCGCTCGTTCGGACCCACGCGGCCCGAGAACGGCTGGTAGCCAAATCCCGCCGCGCGTTCGAGCGCGAGGCGCGCATCGTCCACGCGAAACGCCGAGGCGCAGAGCGAGAGCCCGTGGCGCTGGAAAAACGCGTCGGCGAACGAGTCGGGCTCGGCGTTGAGGACGATGGCGGCCGAGCCGTGCTGATAGAGCGTCACGTCCTTCGAACGATGCTGGCCCGCGCGGCGGAAATGCAGCTTTTCAAGCCAGTTCGCCACATGCGCGCGGGCGGTGTCGTCCACGGCGAACTCGAGGAATTGCCACTGCGCGTTCGCGGGTGCGGCGCTCGGGTGGTAGAGCGCACTCGCTTCGACATGCTCCGCCTGCAGGGTTTCGCGCGTGAGCGATTCGAGCAGCAAGAGCGAACGATGGCCGTCGGCGGCCGTGGCGGCGGGCGGCGCGCCGCGAAAGCCGTCGTTGAAGATTTCGAGCGAAAGCGGGCCCGTGTAGCCGCTTTTCACCACCTGGGCCGTGAAATCCGCGAGCGCGAAGTCGCCCTGGCCCGGGAAGCAGCGATAGTGCCGGCTCCATTCGAGCACGTCCATTTGCATTCTCGGTGCATCGGCGATCTGCACGAAGCCGATGCGCGCGCCCGGGATCGTAGCGATGCCGTCGGGCGCGTCATCGAGCGAGAGCGTGTGGAAACTGTCCAGCGCGAGCGTCAGGTTCGCGTGATCGACGGTGTTGACGAGCCGCCACGCGTGGCCATAGGTGCGCACGTGGCGTCCCCACGCAAGCGCCTCATAACAGATTGTCACGCCCGCTTCCCCGGCGGCCTGCGCGAGCGCGCCAAGCTGTTCGGCGGCGAGGCCGTCGTCGCAGATCGTGTCGGGCGAGACATTGCTGCACACCAGCAAACGGTCCGTACCCAGCTGATGCATGACGTCGAACTTGCGCTTCACGCGTTCGATGTTGCGCGCGAGGCGCTCAGTCGCAACGCCTTCGAAATCGCGGAACGGCTGGTACAGCACGATATCGAGGCCGAGATCGCCGGCCATGTGGCGCACGTCGGCGGGCGAGCCTTCGAAATAGAGCAGATCGTTCTCGAAGATTTCGACCGCGTCGAAGCCGGCGGCGCGGATCGCGGCGAGCTTGTCGGCGAGCGTGCCGCTGATCGACACCGTGGCGATCGAGCGACGCAGCGCGCGAGAGGGGGCGTGGAGCGGCTTGGACATGGGCATGGCGAGCTTGCTGACGGCGACTTCGGTGTTGAACAAGGGTCCGGCGCGGCGGTGTAGGGCGGGCATTTAACTAACTGGCGCACCGCAGACACACTTGCCGCTGGAGTGTCCGAAGGATACGCCAAACTAACTAGTTAGTACAAATTCTGGCAAACCCCAGGTGACCGGTGTGCCGCTTCGCGGCACACTGGCGACCATGCGGTGAAACATGCAACGGTTCTCGAGCATGCGCCGTGCCGGTCGTCAAGCTGTTCTGGAGTGTGTGTAATGGGAATGCCTTCGGTGCTGGTCCTGAACGGACCGAACCTGAATCTGCTGGGAACGCGGGAGCCTGCGATCTACGGCGCTGAAACGTTAGATGACGTTGCCAACCTGTGCCGCGAGGCGGCGGCGCGTCTTGGGCTCGAGATCGATTTTCGCCAGTCGAACGCCGAGCATCAGCTGATCGACTGGCTGCACGAAGCGCGCACGCGCGTGGACGGCATCGTCATCAATCCGGCTGCCTATACGCATACGTCGGTGGCGATCGCCGATGCGCTTTCCGCCATCGCGAAGCCCGTGATCGAGGTCCATATCTCGAACGTGCACAAGCGCGAGGCGTTCCGGCACCATTCGTTCGTTTCGCCCATTGCAGAGGCCATCATCGTCGGCTGCGGCACGCAAGGGTATGTGCTCGCGCTGGAGCGCATGGCCACGCTGCTCGCCAAAAAGGTGACGAAATGAGCGCCCAGAACCACGCCAAAACGAATGCGCTGGGCGCGCGCGCAACCGCCAACTCGTTTCTCTGCGGCCTGATCGGCTCGGGCATCGGCGGTTCGCTCACGCCCGCGATGCAGGAGCAGGAAGGCCGCGAACTCGGCTTCCACTATGTATATCGGCGCATCGACCTCGAAGCGCTGAAGCTCACGCCCGCCGCGCTGCCCGAGTTGCTGCTGGCCGCCGAGCGCATGGGTTTCGACGGTTTGAACATCACCTATCCGTGCAAGCAGGCCGTGATCGAACTGCTCGACGAACTCTCCGATGACGCCCTTGCGCTCGGCGCCGTGAACACGGTGCTCTTCCGCGACGGCAAGCGCATCGGCCACAACACCGACTGGTCGGGTTTCGCGCGCGCGTTCCAGCGCGGCCTGCCCGATGTCTCGCTCGAAGCGGTGGTGCAACTGGGCGCGGGCGGCGCGGGCGCGGCGGTCGCACACGCGGCGCTGCAGATGGGCGCCCAGGCGCTCACGCTGTTCGACGTGGACGCTTCGCGTGCCGAATCGCTCGCCAGCGAATTGCAGGCGCGCTTCCCGGCGGCTCGCGTGAGCGCGGGCGGCGATCTGCGCGAAGTGCTCAAGCACGCCACCGGCCTCATCCACGCCACGCCTACCGGCATGGCGAAGCTGCCCGGTATGCCGTTGCCTGCGGAGTATCTGCACGAGCGGCTGTGGGTGGCGGACATCGTCTATTTCCCGATCCGCACCGCGCTGCTCGAAGCGGCCGAGGCGCGCGGCTGCCGCACGCTGAGCGGCGGCGGCATGGCGGTGTACCAGGCAGTGGATGCGTTCCGGCTGTTCACGGGTGTCGAGCCCGACGCGGAACGCATGTATGCGCATCTGCAGTCCATGCTGGCGGCGAATGCTGCAAGCGCCAGCGAATAACAACGACAGCGCGCGGCGGGAGTCAGCGCAAAAGCGCCAACTCCCGTCGACCGCCACATGGGCATGGGACAGGAGTAAACGCTGAAGCGCCAACTCCTGTCGACCGCCACATGGGCATGGGACGGGAGTAAGCGCTGAAGCGCCAACTCCCGTCGACATATCGGAGACGAAGACATGGCACCACCCGTATCCACGGGGCGCGGCGACGCGCCGAACCTTTCCGCAGCCGCCCCCGTCGAGGGCGCGATGCGCCGCTCGAAAGCGCGCTATCGCATCCTGGGCCTGCTGGCCGTCGGCACGATGATCAATTACCTCGATCGCACCGTGCTCGGCATCGCAGCGCCGCAGCTCACCAGGGAACTGGGCATCAACGCGGCGCTCATGGGCCTCGTGTTCTCGGCGTTCTCGTGGAGCTACGTCGTCGCTCAGATTCCGGGCGGCGTGTTCCTCGACCGCTTCGGCAGCAAGTTCACCTACTGGCTCTCGATGACGCTCTGGTCGATGTGCACGCTCGCTCAGGGCTTCATCAGCGGCGTGGGCGCGCTGTTCGCGTGTCGTCTGGGTCTCGGCGCCGCGGAGTCGCCGTGCTTCCCGACCAATAGCCGCGTGGTCGCCACATGGTTCCCGCAAAGCGAGCGCGCATTCGCCACGGGCACCTATACGGTCGGCGAATACATCGGTCTCGCGTTCTTCAGTCCGTTCCTCTTCGCGCTGATGGGGGCGTATGGCTGGCGCTCGCTGTTCTACGTGGTGGGCGGCGTGGGCATCGCGTTCGGCCTCGTGTGGTGGTTCCTGTATCGCGAGCCGCACGAGCACCCCGCGGCCAACCGCGCCGAACTCGACTACATCGAGGCGGGCGGCGGTCTCGCTCGCCACGAACGCAAGGCCGACGCGCAAGCGGCTGCCGGCGAACCGAAAAAGCAGGGTTTCGACTGGCGCATGGCCGGCAAACTGGTGCGCCGCCGTCAGCTCGCGGGCATCTGCCTCGGGCAGTTCGCGGGCAACTCCACGCTCGTGTTCTTCCTCACGTGGTTCCCGACCTATCTCGCCACCGAGCGCCACATGGGCTGGCTCAAGATCGGCTTCTTCGCGATCATGCCGTTCATTGCCGCGTCGATCGGCGTGATGTTCGGCGGCACCTTCTCCGACTGGATGCTGCGCCGCGGCATCTCGGCCAACGTGGCGCGCAAGCTGCCGATCATCGCCGGTCTGCTGCTCGCCTCGACGATCATTCTCGCGAACTTCGTGGACAGCAACGTGGCCGTGATCGCGATCCTCTCGGTGGCGTTCTTCGCGCAAGGGATGGCTGCGCTCGGCTGGACGCTCGTGTCGGATATCGCGCCGGCCGGCATGCTCGGTCTCACCGGCGGCATCTTCAACCTGGCGGCCAATCTCGCGGGCATCATCACGCCGCTGGTGGTGGGGCTGATCGTGGGTGCGACGGGCTCGTTCGTCTGGGCGCTCGTATTCATCGGCGTGATCGCGCTGATCGGCGCGGCCTCGTATATCTTCATCGTGGGCGATATCAAGCGCATCGAGCTGTAAGGCTCGCAGGCCGCCTGCGCGCGGGCTTTCGGCGGGACAGCGGGGCGCGGCACCTTCTATAGGGCCGCGCCCCGCGTGCTAAAATCGCCGGCATTCCTTCCCTGCTGCGGGCCAAAAAAACATGGCAAGACCGGCGGCTTCGGCCGAACGCAACGATGCTCAATCCGAAAGCCGGCGTAAGTACGATCCCGAGCAGACCAGGCGCAATATCCTCGAAGTGGCGACGGCCGAATTCTCGGCCATGGGTCTCGCAGGCGCGCGTGTAGACGCGATCGCCGAACGCACCAACACCACCAAGCGCATGCTGTATTACTACTTCGGCAGCAAGGAAGGGCTGTACGAAGCGGTGCTCGACAAGGTCTACGGCGACATCCGCGCGCTCGAACTGGACCTGCACATCGACGAACTGGACCCTATGGAAGGCCTGCGGCGGCTCGTCGAATTCACCTTCGACTATCACGACCGCCACCGCGACTTCGTGCGCCTCGTGACCATCGAGAACATTCACGGCGCGAAGTACATCGAGCGCCTGAAGACCTTCCGCAGCCGCAACGCCAGCGCAATCCGCACGATCGAAGACCTGCTCGCGCGCGGCGTGGCGAGCGGCGCATTTCGCGAAGACATCGATCCCATCGACCTGCACCTGCTCATCAGCTCGATGTGCTTTCATCGCGTAGGTAACCGCCACACGTTCGGCGCGGCGTTCGGGCGCGACCCCTCGCATCCGCGCTTGCGTGCGCGCCATCGCGAGATGGTCGTCGACGCTACGCTGCGCTTCGTCAAGAAGTAAAGCGCTCCCTGCGCGGCGGCCGCCCCGGCCGCTTTGGCTGTTTCTCGCCCGCCCGCCGATGCGGGACGCATCGCCCACGGCGCGCCCGCGTCCCCGCGCGGCGCTGCGCCGGGCCGCCAAAAGGCCCGGCGAACTCTGCAGATTTATCTCCGAAAGCCCGGCAAGCCCCGTCCTGCGTGGCTGACCGCTAGCATCGCTTGTTCCATAAAAGTGCGCAAACCCATTACACTACGGCGGTCAAGGCCGCCGCGCGCGGCCTCGCCCTGCGCAGCCGCGCCCCGCCTCGCCGGCAGGGCGGTCGCGCCGGCCCACGCCACCGGAGAGTCTTTAGCGCAATGAGCACCGCCATGCCCCGTTCCGGCCGAGCCGGCCTGCCTCGACAGACTCAGGCTCGCTTCACCCTCGGCACACGCATCGTCCTCAGCTTCGGCTTGCTGTTCGTGCTCATGCTCGCGATGGCCGCGATCTCGTGGGACCGCCTGCGCGCTATCGACAGCGAGGCGATGAGCCTCACGAGCGATTCGGTGCCGGGCCTGTTCTACGCGACCTCGCTGCGCGCGGCGGCCAACCAGACCTATAGCCTCGTTGAACGCGCGGCCTTCGTCGATGCCGACCCGGAAAGCGTGGCCCGCGACCTGTCGGGCCTGCCCGCTGCCTTGGCGCGGGTCGAGGAGACCGCACGGCAGTATGAACACACGCTTTTTCGCAGCGACGACCGCGAGCGCTTCCAGCGCTTTCGCGACGCTTACGCGCGCTATCTGCCGCTGGTGAAGGCGGTAGTGAGCCAACTGCCCGCCTCGCGCCCCGCCGCGCAGGCCGCGTTTGCGCAGATCGGCCCGGCGTGGCAGGAGGTGCTCGCCACGGCCAACACGCTCGTCGACGAAAACCGTCAGCAGGCCGACGAGTCCGCGCAGACCATCCGCAACTCGGTCACGGGCACGGAGATCACGCTTGCCGCGGCGCTGGGCGTCGTGCTGCTCGCGGCGCTCGCCACGGGTTACGCGCTCTATCGCGCGATTACGGTGCCGATGGCGCGCCTCGTGGATGTGCACGACTCCATGCGCACCGGCAACCTCTCGCAGCGCCTCGCGCTAGACCGCACCGACGAATTCGGCGTGCTCGAAGACGGCTTCAACCGAATGAGCGACGAACTGGCCAGCCTCGTCGCCCAGGCGCAAAAGTCGTCGCTGCAGGTCTCGACCTCGGTGGCCGAAGTGGCCGCGACGTCGAAAGAGCAGCAGGCCACCGCGAGCGAGACGGCCGCCACCACGACCGAGATCGGCGCGACCTCGCGCGAGATTTTCGCCACGGCGCGCGACCTCGTGCGCACCATGAGCGAGGTGGCGACAGTGGCCGAGCAGTCGGCCGGGCTCGCCAGCACGAGCCAGAGCGGCCTCACCCACATGGAAGACACCATGCGCAGCGTGATGGAAGCGGCGGGCTCGGTGAACGCCAAGCTCGCCATCCTCAACGAGAAGGCCGTGAGCATCAATCAGGTGGTGGCGACGATCACGAAGGTGGCCGACCAGACCAATCTGCTTTCGCTGAACGCGGCGATCGAAGCGGAGAAGGCGGGCGAGTACGGGCGCGGCTTCTCCGTGGTCGCGACTGAAATCCGCCGCCTGGCCGACCAGACTGCCGTCGCGACTTACGACATCGAGCAGACCGTGAAAGAGATCCAGTCAGCGGTTTCGGCGGGCGTGATGGGCATGGACAAGTTCGCGGAGGAGGTACGGCGCGGCATGCACGACGTGCAGGCCGTGGGCGCGCAGCTTTCGCAGATCATCGGCGCGGTGCAGACGCTCGCGCCGCGCTTCCAGGTGGTGAACGACGGCATGCAGGCGCAGGCCACGAGCGCCGAGCAGATCACCCAGGCGCTCACGCAGCTTTCCGAAGCCGCCCAGCAGACGGCGGAGTCGCTGCGCCAGTCGTCGCAGGCCATCGACAATCTCACGCTCGTCGCCAACGAACTGCGCACCGGCGTGTCGCGGTTCAGGATCGAGGCGTGACGCGGGAGCGGCGATGCTCTTCCTGGTGTTCGAACTGGACGGCGAGCGTTACGCGCTCGATGCCCGCGAGATTGCGCACGTGCTGCCGCTCGCGCCCGTGCGCGCGTTTCCGGGCACGCCCGCGTATATCGCCGGCGTGATCGACTACGAGGGCGCGCCCGTGCCCGTGGTCGATCTGCCGATGCTCGCGTTGGGGCGGCCTGCGCGCACGCTCATGTCCACGCGGCTCGTGCTCGTGTATGACGGTGACGCCGCGACCGGCGCCGCTGCCGCTCATGCGCCGCCGCGCCGCCTCGCGCTGCTGCTCGAAAGCGCGACGCGCACACAGTCGATTGCGCCCGAGCGCTTTGCCGAAGGCGGCATTGCCACGCCCGAGGCGCGCTGGCTCGGGCCCGTCGCGCGCGACGAGCGCGGCTTCGTGCAGTGGGTGAAAGTCGCCCAACTGCTCGATGCGCGCGTGCGCGCGCTGCTCTTTCCCGATCCGCCTTCGTGGCAAGGCGCCCCATGAGACAGGCCGACCCGCGCTTTGCCGGCTGGCTGCTCGAGGAAACCGGCATCGACGCCGAATCGCTGGGCGCCAACGCGCTCGCCCGCGCGGTGGGCTCTCGGGCGGCAGTGACGCTCGAGGTTCACGCGGACCTGCATCCGGCCGACACGCGCAAGGAGTGGATGAGCGGCGCCGCGCTGCCCGACTGGGCGCGCGAAGCCTACTGGCAGCGTCTCACGACCACGCCTGCCGAGCGCCAGGCGCTGATCGATGCGCTCGTGGTGCCCGAGACCTGGTTCTTTCGCGAGCGCGAGGCCTTCGCCGCGCTCGCGCGCCTCGGCACGAAGCGGCTGGCCGCGCAGCCCGGCGACGTGCTGCGCGTGCTGAGTGCGCCGTGCTCGAGCGGCGAGGAGCCGTACTCGGCGGCCATGGCGTTGCTCGACGCGGGCCTCGCGCATGAGCAGTTCGCCATCGACGCGATCGACATCAGCGGCCAGTCGATTGCGGCGGCCGCGCGCGGCGTGTATGGCCGCAACGCGTTTCGGGGCGACGGCCTCGCGTTTCGCGACCGCTATTTCGAGGCGGCGCCGGACGGATGGTGTATCGCCGCGACGGTGCGCCGCGCCGTGACCTTCGAGCGCGCGAACCTGTTCGAATGGCTCGCGCCGCACCCGGTGCGCTACGACTTCATTTTTTGCCGCAACGTGCTCATCTATTTCGACCGCGCCTCGCAGGACCGCGCCATCGACCTGCTGCGTGCGCGCCTCTCGGCGGGCGGCATGATCTTCGTCGGACCGGCGGAAACGGGGCTGATGATGCGCCATGAGATGGTGTCCGCCTATATTCCGCTCGCGTTCGGTTTTCGCGCGCCGGAACCCGGCGCGACGGCGGATCATCAACATCCGGCGAGCCCGGCGGCCGCCGTGCCGCCTGCGCTCACGCCGCTGCCGGTAATTGCCGCCACGGCAGCGGCGCCCGCATTCGGCAGCGCGCCGGTGTTTGCACCGTTGGACGCGCCGCTGGCCGCGGCAGCGCGCGGGTCCGCGCCGTCGCGGCTCTCGCTGCGGCCCTTGCACGTCGCGCCGGCTCCGCGCGCGGCGGCCGTGATGAACGCCCACGCGGCGGACGGGCCGTCCATTGGCGCCACGCCCGAAGCCGCGCTTGCCGACGCGCGTCGTCTCGCGGATGCCGGCGCGCTCGACGAGGCCGAACGTCTCGCCACGCAAGCGGCGCAGGCGTTGACGCAGAACGCGGGCACCTGGTACCTGCTCGGCCTGATCGCCGATGCGCAGGGCCGCGCAGCCGCGGCGCTCGCGCACTATCGCAAGGCCATCTATCTGGAGCCTTCGCACTACGAAGCGCTCACGCATCTGGCGGCGCTGCTCGAAGTGCAGGGCGATGCCGAAGGCGCGCGCCGGCTGATGCGCCGTGCACAGCGCGCCGCGCAGGAAGTCGCACAGCGTGCCGAACCGGACGCAGGAGGCCCGCATGTCTGAGCGCGAACTGGAGCAAGACCGCGCGCAGGACCTCGTGCCGACGTCGCAACTGCCCGAGCAGTGCTGGAAAGTCATCGGCACGCTGGGCGACAACTCGTGCCCGCGCCTCGAGACGTGCGTGCGCTGCCTGAATTGCCCGATCTTCGAAGAAGCGGCGGCGCGCATGCTCGACCGTCCCGCGCCGCTTGCGCCAACCGCGCTTGCGCTCGAACGCGCGCCTGAGTCAGTGGACACGCGCACGCGCGAGGCAGGCTCGCTCGTGTTTCGCGTGGGCGGCGAGTGGCTCGCGCTGCCTGCCACCGCGCTGCGCCAGGTGCACGAGGCACGCGCCATCCACACGCTGCCGCACCGGCGCAGCGCCGCCGTGCTGGGCGTCGTGAACGTGCGCGGCGTGCTCACGCTCGCGGTATCGCTGGCCGCGCTGCTGCGTATCGATGCCGCGGCGCCCGGCGCACCGTCGCGCGCCGCCACGCCGCGCCTGCTCGTGACCGAATGGGCGGGCGCAACGACGGCGTTTCCCGTCGATGCCGTGGAGGGCGTCGCGAACTTCGGCGCCGACGCGCTCCTGCCCGCGCCCGCCACGCTCGCGCAGTCGGCCGGGCGGCACGTGCGCGGCGTGACGCACTGGCGCGGGCGTTCGGTGGGCGTGCTCGATGCCGAGGTGCTATTCGATGCGCTTGCAAGGAGTTTGCGATGAGCGACGACGAACTGAGCCGCCGCTCGCTGCTCGACCTCTTCCATGAGGAGGCCGCTGCGCAGACGCGCACGCTTTCCGCGGGCCTGCTCGCGCTGGAGTCCGCACCCGAAGATGCCGCCACGCTGGAAGCCTGCATGCGCGCGACGCACTCGCTCAAGGGCGCCGCGCGCATCGTCGGGCTGCCCGAGGCGGTCGAGGTGGCGAGCGCGATGGAGGATTGCTTCGTGGCCGCGCAGCGCGGCGAGTTGCGCATCGACGCGGCGCGCATCGATGCACTACTCGTCGGCATCGATTTGCTGAGCGCGGCAGGCGATGCCGACGCGCCGCCGCTTTCACACGAGGCGGTCGTGGCGTTCGCGGCGCGCCTTCAGGGTGGGGCGCAGCCCAGCGTGTCCAACACCACCGCCGAAAGTGCGCCCGAAACCGACGACCTTGCCGCGCTCGCGGCGTCACTGCGTCTGCCCGAGCCGGAGCGTGAGGCGGTGGCGTCCACCGACGTCGAACCCGCGCCACTCGCGCAACCCCTGCCACCCCGCTTAGCCGACGCCGAGCGCATGCTGCGCGTGCGCGCCGGCACGCTCGACCGCTTGCTCGGCTTCGCGGGCGAATCGCTGGTGGAGTCGCGCCGCATGCGGCCGTTCGCGGAAGGGCTCTTGCGCACGCGCCGCGCGCAGGGCGACGTGCTCGCGGCGCTGGGCCAGTTCCAGGAGCGCCACGGGGATGCGCTCGACGCCGACGCGCGCGACGCACTCGCGGAAATACGCCATGCGGTTGCGTCGCTCGATCGTCAGCTATCCGAACGATTCGACGACGTCGATCGCATCGACCGGCGCGGCACGCAACTCGCGCAGCGCCTCTACGACGAGGCCCTGCAGTGTCGCATGCGGCCGTTCGGCGACACGGCGCACACCTATCCGCGCGTGGTGCGCGATCTTGCGCGCTCGCTTGGCAAGCGGGTGCGCTTCACGATTGCCGGCGAGTCGACGCAAGTAGACCGCGACATCCTCGAAATGCTCGACGCGCCGCTCGGCCACCTGCTGCGCAACGCGCTCGACCACGGTATCGAAGACCCCGAAACGAGACAGCGCGCGGGCAAGCCGGAAGAGGCGAGCCTCACGCTCGAAGCGCACCATAGCGCCGGCAAGCTGCTGATCGCCGTGGCCGACGACGGCGCGGGCATCGATCTCGACGCACTGCGCGCGAGCATCGCCGCGCGCTCGCTCGCGCAGCCCCAGGCCGTGGCCGCGATGTCCGACGCCGAGTTGTTCGACTTCCTGCTGCTGCCGGGCTTTTCGCTGCGCGACACCGTCACTGACGTGTCGGGCCGCGGCGTCGGCCTCGACGCCGTGCAGAACTTCGCGAAGGCCGTGCGCGGCACGGTGCGCATCGAGAGCGCGGCGGGGCAGGGCACGCGCTTCGTGCTGCAGTTGCCGCTCACGCTTTCGGTGGTGCGCAGCCTGATCGTCGAGGTCGCGGGCGAAGCCTATGCGTTCCCGCTTGCGCACGTGCGCCGCGCGCTCAGCGTGCCGCGCAGCACGATCGAGATGCTCGAAGGCCAGCAGCACATTGCCTTCGAAGGGCGGCCCGTGGGGCTCGTGACCGCGCGCCAGCTGCTCGGCGCGGGTGCCGAAGCCACGACCACGGAAGACCTCAACGTCGTGCTGGTGGGCAGCGAGGCGGGCCTCTATGGCGTGGCCGTGGACCGTTTCGCGGGCGAGCGCACGCTCGCCGTGCAGCCGCTCGACGTGCGTCTGGGCAAGGTGCGCAATGTCTCGGCAGCGGCGCTGCTCGACGACGGCGAGGTCGCGCTGATCGTCGACGTGGAGGACATCGTGACGTCGGTCGCGCGTCTCGTGCGCGACGGACAGCTCGCGGGCGTGGCGCGCGGGGGCGCACACGATGGGGCGCGCGCACGCAAGCGCATTCTCGTTGTCGAGGACTCCTTGACGGTGCGGGAGCTGGAGCGCAAGCTGCTCGAAAAACGCGGCTACGACGTCACGGTGGCGGTGGACGGCATGGACGGCTGGAGCACCCTGCGCAACGCGCACTTCGACCTCGTCATCACCGACGTCGACATGCCGCGCATGGACGGCATCGAACTCGTCACGATGATCAAGGGCGACGCGATGCATCGCAACGTGCCGGTGATGATCGTCTCGTACAAGGATCGTGAAGACGACCGGCGGCGCGGCCTCGACGCGGGCGCCGACTACTATCTGACCAAGGGCAGCTTCCACGACGAAGCGCTGCTCGACGCGGTGAACGACCTGATCGGAGAGGCGACGGGATGAAAATCGGTATCGCCAACGACATGCCGCTAGCAGTCGAGGCGCTGCGCCAGGCCATCGCGACGCGGCCGGGCCATCGCGTGGTGTGGGTCGCCGCGAACGGCGAGGACGCGGTGCAGTTCTGCGCGGCACAGGTGCCCGACGTGATCCTCATGGATCTCGTGATGCCGAAGGTCGATGGCGTAGAGGCCACGCGGCAGATCATGGCGCGCTCGCCGTGCCCCATCCTGATCGTCACCAGCAGCGTGGGCGCGAACGCCTGGCGCGTGTACGAGGCGATGGGCGCGGGCGCGCTCGATGCTGTCGATACTCCCACGCTCGCCGGGCCCGACACGCGCCGCACCATGGACCTGCTGCTCGCGAAAATCGAGCAGATCGGGCGCGTGTCGGGCGCGCTCGATCTCGCCGCGCGCGCGCCGGCGTTCACCGCTTCCGGCATGCCGAAAGCGCCGCTCATTGCGATCGGCGCCTCGGCGGGCGGCCCCAGCGCGCTCGCCACCGTGCTCGCTGCGTTGCCCGCCGGTTTCGGCGCGAGCGTCGTGATCGTGCAGCACGTGGACCAGTCGTTCGCCGCGGGCATGGCCGCCTGGCTCGACGGCCAGACGCCGCTCACGGTGCGCATCGCGCTCGAGGGCGAGCAGCCCGAGCCCGGCTGCGCACTGCTCGCCGCGACCAACGATCATCTGCGCATGACAGCGGGCGGCAAGCTGGCTTACACTCGCGAGCCGGCCGACACACCCTACCGTCCCTCCGTCGATACGTTCTTTCACAGCCTCGTCGAGCGCTGGACGGGCGAGGCGATTGGCGTGCTGCTCACGGGCATGGGACGCGACGGGGCGATCGGCCTGAAGGCGATGCGCGCCAAGGGCTGGCACACCATCGCCCAGGACGAGGCGACGAGCGCCGTATACGGCATGCCCAAAGCGGCGGCGGCGCTCTTCGCCGCGCGCGCGATCCTGCCGCTCGACGCCATTGCCGCCGAGCTTGCGAGCCGGGTGAAACTCCCGCATCAACCTGCCGGCTAGATGCCAGCCATCACGAGACGCGACCGATATCATGACCGAGAAGTCCAATCTTCCAACCAGCGCAAACGTTGCCGACAGCATCGGGCCGGACGTCGGCATCGACGCGGATCTCGACCCCAGCAGCGCCGACGACGCTTCGCTCGCCGTCGCGCTGGAGGCTGTGCGCAGCGCGCTGGAGCAAACGATGCCCGCCGCCGACATGCCGATGATGGTGCTGCTGGTGGACGACCAGGCGATCGTGGCGGAGGCGGTGCGCCGGGCGCTCGCCAGCGAACGCGAGATCGACTTCCACTATTGCGCGCATCCCGACCAGGCCGTGCGCACGGCCGAGGAAGTGCGCCCGACCGTGATCCTGCAGGATCTCGTGATGCCGGGCACCGACGGCCTCACGCTCGTGCGCGCCTACCGCGCGAACGAAGCGACACGCGACGTGCCGATCATCGTGCTCTCCACCAAGGAAGAACCCGCCATCAAGAGCGCGGCGTTCGCATCGGGGGCCAACGATTACCTCGTCAAGCTGCCGGACAGCGTCGAGCTGATCGCGCGCGTGAAATATCATTCACGATCCTACGTAAACATGCTCCAGCGCGACGAGGCCTATCGCGCGCTGCGCCGCTCGCAGCAGGAACTGCTCCGTGCGAACCTCGAACTGCGCCGCCTGACGCATTCGGATGGCCTGACCGGCCTCTCGAACCGGCGCTACCTGGACGAATTCCTGAGCGCCGAGTGGAAGCGGGCGGAGCGCGAGCGCACCGAAGTGTCGCTGCTGATGATCGACGTGGACTACTTCAAACCCTATAACGACACCTACGGCCACGTGGCGGGCGACAACGTGCTGCGCTCAGTGGCGACGACGATCCGCCGCGAGATACGTCAGCCGCGCGACCTCGTGGCGCGCTTCGGCGGCGAAGAGTTCGCCGTGGTGCTGCCGGGCACGGGCAGCGCGGGCGCGCGGCTGCTCGCCGAGAAAATGCGCCGCGACGTGGTGGGACTCGCGTTGCCGCACGTGGGTTCAGCCGTGAGCGAGCACCTCACGATCAGCATTGGCGTGGCGACGCTCACGCCCGCGCCGGGGCTCGCGGAGACGGCGCTGATCGAGGAAGCCGACGCCGCGCTTTACCGCGCAAAGCGCGATGGCCGCAATCGCGTGGCGTTTTCCACGCACGTGTCGGGGCGGCCGTAAAGGCGCAGCGCCTCAACCCGGCGTCCAGTCGTACATCAGGATCTTGGCGCGCGCGTCGTCCTCCACGAGCACCACGTAATCGCCGTTATCGCGCTGCGCGGCGCTCATGCCCATATAGATGTCCACCCACCCGCTCGTGTTGCCCACGTTCGCACCGGGCGTCATCGAGCCGACGATCTGGCCGCTGCGCGCGTCGTATACGTCGACCTTCTGCGTGTAGAGCTCCGCGATGAACACATAGTTGCCGGCCACGGCGATTCCGACCGTTGTCACCTGCGGGCTGCTGCCCGTATTCCAGGGCAACGACGCCTGCCACGTGAGCGTGGGCGAACCGCTCGACCAGTTGTCGTAACGCGCGAGCACGGGCCCGGCTTCTTTCCAGTGCGACGCATCCCACGGAATGTTCGCGGTGAAGCCGGTGATGTACATCGTGTCGGTTTCGGCCACGTAGACGATCCGTGCGATGCGGTTGAACGGCGCCGGCATCGGGAACATCTTCGACGATGCATAGGTGTACTGCGGATTCCCCTGTGCGTCGAGCCCTTGCATCGGCATCTCGCGAATTCCCGAAAGCGGCGTGGCGAGCCACACGTTGCCGGGCGTGTCCACCCACCAGTAGCCGTTGCCGACGGTCGCGCCCGTCGAGGGGTTCGAGGTGATCTCGCTCGCGTCCACGTGGCCGTCGCCGTTCGCGTCGCGCCACATCCACTCGCCGTAGGTCGGCTGGCCGGCGGGCCAGTTGCCCGGCATCGGATTCTGGGCGAGCAGGCCCGAGGGAATCGCGACTTCGCCATCGGTCGCGCTCGAGAAGCGGTAGATGTTCAGGTAGTGCGCGTACTGGTCGAGCGTATAGAGGAATGGCTGGCCGTTGAAGCGCCGCACCATGGGCGAGCCGCGCACGCCGCGCGTGGAGTGCAGCGCGGGATCGTCGGGATACGCGAAGCGGTTGAGCGTGAAGCCCGCATAGGTCCATTGCTTGCCGGGCGCCTGGCTGTAGTCGAGCGTGAAGCGCTTCGAGCCGGTGAAGACGTTCGCGGTATTGGCGGGCTCGAAGGCGGCGGCATCGACGAAGGTCAGGCCGTCGAGGCGCCAGCCCAGCGTGCGCGTGCCCATTGCGTAGCTCTCGAGCACCGCTCCCTGGCCGACCAGCGCGGTGCCGTACGGTCGCGGCCCCTGGCCGTTCTGCGCGACGTACAGGTTGCCCGCCTGGTCGTAGCCGATGCTGGTGATGCCGTTGAAGCGCCAGTCGCCGGGCGCGCCTTCCACGACGTGGAAGATGCCCTGGCGCGTGCCCAGCGTGCCCGCGGCCGCCAACTGGCCGCTCGACGAGCGGGCGTAAAGCAGAATCTGCTGCGAAGGGCCGTTGTCGGCAATCGAGAGCTGACCGGAAGGCGCGAAGGCGAGATCGGTCGGCACGGTGCCCGCAGGCAGCACGGGTGCATCGTTGAGCGCGGTGCCGTCCTTGCGGTAGTGACCGATGCTTGGGCCGTTCGCGTCCTGCATGCCCTGGATCACCCAGAGCGTGCCGTCCGTGGCCAGCGCAATGCGGCCCGGCGTCGGCACGGTGAAAGCACGGAGCTGACGCATGGTTTGCGCGTCGTAGACCACGATGCGGTTGTCCGCGGTATCGGCAACGTACAGTTCGGCGTCGGTGGCGGCGAGGCCGCGCACGGCGCCGTCGCTGCTGCTCGGGGTGGCGAGCACGCGCAGGAAGCTGTTTTTTGTCGCGTTCGCGCTGTTGCCGATGCCGCTCGCGAACGGCGCGCCCTGCGCCACGTTCGAGCGCAGCCGGCGCGTCACGCCGAACCAGGTCTGGTTGGCGGGCGGATAGTCCGCGCCCACGAGAGCATTGCTCTGGTTGCCGATCGACATCGCGGCATAGACATAGGTACTGTTCGCCGCGATAGCGTCGCCGCCCGCATTGCCCCAGCCATGCGTGTTGCCGGCCACCGCGAGCTTGTCGCCGCCGCGGTAGACGCCGATCTCGCTGCCGCTTTCGTCCCAGGGCGCGTTCGCGTAGACGGTGCCGTCGGGCGCGACGGCGATGGCCTGTACGTCCTGCTGCATCCACTTGCCGTCGCCGAAACCGAAGCTGTTGCCGATCCAGGACGTGGTGTAGTTGAGCGTGCTTTGCGCAACGCTGGGTTGAATGGCGAGACCTTGCAGCGCTACCGACAAGGCAATGAGGCGAGCAGCATTTTTCACTTGAATTCCCGTCAATTACGAACATGCCGCAGGATGCGCGGCAGTTGGGCGTGATGCTCGCATGCGCTTTTAAGGAAATAATTCAAATATTATTCAATGCGGGTAATGTGGCGTTTTTTTATGCGGATGCGATGAATGGCCCGCCCGCGGGGCGCAAAGTCGCTCGAGCGCCACGCAAAAGGTGAATTTCGCCGTCTGCTGGAATAATCCGCGCTCGCCGCGCGTTAGCCCCCGCATCGCCACCTAATCAACATCGATTCACGATCATGAAGTTTCGCGGGCCGCTCGATGAGCCGCGGGTTTCCGAAGCCGATATCCAGGCCTATAGCGACGGCACGCTTGCCGGCGCGCAGGCGGCGCACGTGCGGCGTTACCTCGCTGGCAAGCCCGGCGAATGGCATCGCATCCTGTTCTACCGGCGTCTGAACGCCCAGATCCGCGATGCTTACCCGGCCCGGCCCGCGCAGACGCCGCACTCGCGCGCCGCGCCAGCCCGGAGCAGGCGGGCGTTGCGCTACGCTATCGCTCTCGCGGCTGCGCTGGCGATGGCGGGTGCCGCAGTGGCGTGGATCGGCGTGACGGAGCCGTCGCAACAAGTGCTGAACAACGCTGCGGTGATGGCGCTGATGGAAGCCGAAAACGGGCAGCCGGAGGCGCTGGAAGCGGGCGCGGCGCGTGCGCCGTTCGATTTCGGCGCGGCGGGCCTGCATTTTCTCGGCGGTGGCGAAGTGCGGGTTGGCCCGTTTGCGAGTGCGCAGCGCTATGTGTACGAGAACAACCAGGGCGAGCGCGTGGTGCTGCTCGCGAGCCGCGCGTGGCTGGCCGGCGCGGCGCTGCAGTGGAGCGCACACCGCGCGGGGCCGCTGCGGCTCCTGATGTGGCGCGAGCACGGCACGCGCTGGGTGCTCGCGGGCAACGCCCAAACGCGCGGCTTGATGCGCGCGGCGGACCTCGCGACGCTCGCCGCGCAGCCGGCGCGCGAAGGCGAAGGATCGTGAACCCGCCCGAGGATGCAAACCGCGCAATGACCCTTGCGGCAATCCAGGATGAAACATGGACATCCGTGACGAGCTGATAGAACACGTGCCGCGCCTGCGACGCTACGCGCGCGCGCTGATCAACAACCGCGAGCTTGCCGACGACCTCGTGCAGGACACGCTCGAGCGCGCCATCGCCCGCACGGAGTTGTTCCGTTCGGGCACCGATCTGCGCGCCTGGCTCTTCACGATCATGCACAACCTGTTCGTGAACCAGGTGCGCAAGTCGGCGGCACGCGGGGCCCACGTTTCCGTCGACGACGACAGCGTGCCCGAAACCGACTACGCCGTGCCCGCCGCGCAGACGGGTGCGCTCGAAGTGCGGGATCTGGACTTTGCGCTGCAGCGTCTGCCCGTGGAGCAGCGCGAGGTGGTGCTTCTGGTAGGACTGGAGGAGATGAGCTACGCCGATGTCGCATTGGCGCTCGACATACCGATCGGCACGGTCATGTCGCGTCTGTCGAGGGGACGTGAGCGCTTGCGGGCGCTCATGGCCGGTTCCGTCCCGCGTGCGAATCTGAAGGTGGTGCGATGAGCGAGCAACAAAATCCAGTCACGCAAGACGAGATCCACGCCTACGTGGACGGCACGCTATCCGAGGCGCGTCGCGCCGACGTGGAGCGCGAGCTCGAGCGCAACCCCGAGCTTGCCGCGCGCGCGAGCGACTTCTTCGCGCTGAACAATCTGCTGCACGAGCGTTACGACCGCGTGCTCAACGAGCCGCTGCCTGCGCGCCTGCGCGTGGCCGCCCCTGAGCCCGCGCAGCAAGCGGTGCGAAATGCGCGCCCGGCGGCAAACTGGCCGCGCTTCGCGGGCCTCGCGGCGGCGCTCGTGCTGGGCGTGGGCATCGGGTGGGGCATGCATTACGGCATGAGCGGCACGGGCGGACCCGCAGGCGCGGCTGGCGGCGGCGAACTGCGCGCGGTGAGCGCGGATGGCACCATGCGCTTTGCGCAGCAAGCGGCGCTCGCGCACGTGGTCTACATGCCGACGGTGGCGCGTCCCGACACGATGGACGACAGTCAGGAGCAGGACTTCGTGAAGTGGCTCGCGAACCGGCTCGGCACCAACGTGCGCGCGCCGATGCTCTCGAAGAGCGGGTTCGAGCTTTCGGGTGGGCGGTTGTTGCCGGCCGACGACGGCGGCGAAGTCGCGCAGTTCATGTATCACAATGCGCGTGGCGAGCGGGTGACGCTGTGTATCTCGCACCGCAAGGCGAGCGCCAATACCACCGCGTTCAAGCTTTATCAGGATGGGCCTGTGAATGTGTTTTATTGGGTGGATGGCGACTTTGGGTATGCGCTTTCCGGGGGGATCGATCGTAAGGCGTTGCTGCAGCTTGCGCATGATGTTTATGCGCAGCTGACGCCGCGGTGAGGGTTGGTTTTTTGTCGTTGTTCCTGGCCGGGTTGGCCTTTCCTTGTGTTCGCGTCGGTATGCATGCGTTGCCCCTGTGCGGGGCGGCACCTACTTTCTTTGCAGCGGTGTATGGACCGGAAACATGGGTAACAGGTGTGCGCGGACATGGGTAACACATGATCCGCTCATTCGGGATGGTCCAGGTTGATGGTTCCGAAATGATGATGCAGGAAAAACAGGTCATAGCGGTTGCCGCTTCCTGCGCTGGGGCGCACCGCAACCGGCAGCTTGTGCAGCGCATTTGAAACCTTGAAACACCGGCACCGGAAACGGAGTTCTCCATTCCACCCCACGCGTACCGCCGTGTCGTCGCTGCGATATTCGATCGGCGGCAGTGTCTCCGGATACGGGTGCGCACTGGGCCGGTAACGGGTGATCGGAGTGGCCATCTGCAGGGCCTGATGCGGGCGCTGATGGTTATAGACCGTGCGCCACTCGTCAAACACCCGCTGGGCGTTGCGCAGGCTGTCGAAGCGACGGCCGCTGAGCACCTCGGCCTTCAGCGTGCGGTGAAACCGTTCGTCCTTGCCGTTGGTCTGCGGGTGCGCCACCCGGCTATGGGACAGACGCACACCGAGCCGGATCAGCCAGATGGCCAGTTCGGTGAGCTGTCCCGGCTGGCCGGGACTGCCCCATGGCGAGCCGTTGTCCGCGTTGATGCGCAGCGGCAGCCCGTAACGGCGAAACGTCTGCCGCAGATGCGCGCGTACGGTGGAGGTGTCGGTCCTGCCGCACGCATCGAGCGTCAGGTTGAAACGCGAATGATCGTCCAGCACCGTCAGCGGCGAGCAGTGCCGCCCGTCCTGCAGTTCAAACCAGCCCTTGAAGTCCATCTGCCAGAGTGAATTCGGATGCTCGTGTTCGAAGCGCTGCCACGGTGTGGCCGCCTCCGAAGCCTCCGCGCGGATCAGGCCATGGCGGTGCAGGATGCCGGTCACCGTGCTCGGTGCGGGCACCGCGGTGTGGCCGAGATCCTCGAGGCGCCGCTTGATCTTGCGCCCGCCCCAGGCGGGATGTGCCTGGCGCAGTTCAACCACCTGCTGCTCGACTGTGGGTATGGTGCGCGCCGGACTCTGCAGGGGCCGGCGCGAGCGGTCCGCCAACGCCGTGGCGCCGTCATCCTGTGCATGCCGGGCAAGCCACTTGTAGCCGGTCTTCGGGCTGATGCCGAAACGCCGGCATAGTTCACGCCGGTTGGCGCCTTCCTGCAGGGCCAGATTCACGAATTCCAGACGCAGGTTCATGGTGTTTCTCGGGTTCCAGGGCATGAACGGCTCCAGGCGAATCACTCGCCCGAAGTGTTACCCATGTCCGCGCACACCTGTTACCCATGTTTCCGGTCCATACACGGCTGCAAAGAAAAGTAGGTGCCGCCCCGCACAGGGGCAACGCATGCACACCGACGCGAACACAAGGCAACGCGAGAAAGCAGCCAGGAACCGAGCGCAGCGCCAATCACCTGACCTTCACAGCCACAAAGCTCCTCGCATTATTCCGCTGAATCAGCAGCGACATGCTCTTCGTCGCCTTCGCCTCGAGCGCGACAGCTTGCTCCTGCGATTCGACCAGCGTGTCATCGAGCGACAGCACGACATCTCCAGCCCGCACACCCGCGCTCGCAGCCGGCCCAGTGGAGGCTTCCACCATCAAACCAAGCGGCAACCCGGTCGAGCGCTTTTCCTCGGCGCTCAGCGCATGCGCGATCAGACCGAGTCGGTCGGCGGCATGGCGCGGAGCCGGTGTTGCGGTGGCGGCCTGCGCGTTCGGGTCCGCCATCACCGTTTTGACGGCTTTCACGTCAGACGGTGGGGCCTTGCTCACCGGATCGGCTACTGCGGGCGCGACCGGCGCGTCGGTCTTCTCCACCGCCTGTGCGGCATCGGTTGCTTGAGCTGCTGTCGCACCCGCAGTCCCAGCGCCCGCTCCTGTCGCCGCCGCATCCGCATCCGCCGCCTTCGCCTCGAACGCCGTGTTCGAGAAGCCGGCCACCGCGGGCTGACGGTTGCGGATCACCTTCAGCGACGCCGGCGTGGCCGGCGGCACGGCAGCCAGCGCGGCGGCGAGCGTCGCGGCCCGGTCGACGGGTTTGGTGCCGACCTGCACGATCACGTCGCCGGTCCGGATACCCGCTTTGCCGATGGGCGAGCCGGGATCGACGGCGTCGACGAGCGCGCCGCCCGCGTGCGGCAAGCCGAGCGCCGCCGCAAGCCCGGGACTCACGTCCTCGACCTGCATGCCGAAGGTGCGGATCGTGCCGCCGTTGCCCGCGTTTGCCGCGGTCGCCGCATTGGCGCTGGCGGCGGGCGCCGCCTTGCGCGCCTGCAACTGGGCGCGGAACTGGTTGGCGGCGTCGATTGGAATCGCAAAGGTCAGGCCCTGGTAGCGGCCGCCATCCGCGTAAATCTGCACGCCGATGCCGATCACCTCGCCCGCGCGATTGAAGATCGGGCCGCCGGAGTTGTCGGGGTTGACCGCCACATCGGTCTGCAGGAACGGGAACGCCTTGCCGTCGGGCAGCGTGCGCGAGGTCGCGCTGAGGATGCCCGTCGTCACGGTGTTCTGATAGCTGTCCGGCGACCCGATCGATAGCACCGGTTCGCCGGCGTGCACCTTCGCCGTATCGGCGAGCTTCACGAACGGCAGATCGTGGCCGTCGATCTGCAGCACGGCAACGTCGCTTTGCGGGTCGACGGCAACGACCTCCGCCTTGAACTCGCGCTTGTCCGTCAGCCGCACGGTCACCTGCTCGGCGCTGTCGACGATATGCGCCGTGGTCAGCACGACGCCATCGGGGCTGACGATGAAGCCGGAGCCCGCGCCCGTCATCACGCGCGGTCCGCTGGCCTCGGCGTCGGACGCCGGCTTCGGCGCGCGACTGAAGAACGCGAAGAAAGGATCGGCGTCGTCGATGGCTTCCTGCTCGGGCGGCGCGGACGGGTCGTCGGGGCTGCGCGCGATCACGTGCACGACGGCGGGGCCGTAGCGCTCGGCGAGCGAGAAGAAGTCGGGTGTGGCCACGGCCGCCGGCGCGGTGGCCTCGGCGGTAGCCTTCGGGGCGGCGGCTTTGTCGCCAGCCGCTTTGTCGCTAGCCGCCGTAGCGCTTGCCGCCTTGTCGTTAGCGGCCTTATTGGCGGCGGCTTTGTTGGCGGGCGGTTTGGTGGCGGCCGGAGGCGGCGTTGCGGCGTTCGCCTCGTAACAGAAAGCGCTGGCAAGCGCGAGGGCAAGCGCCGCCGCAGGGCGCGAAGTGCGGGCGAAGGTCAGGCGGAGCACAGCACACCTCCCAGTGGTCATCGTGCTGGCGGGCGGCACGCGATCGCGGATAGCAAACGAGTGCCGACGACCATAGTGTAGTCACGCCACAAGGCAATTGGGGGGCAGGGTTTGTCCTGTAGCGCACGCAAATCGGCACTCAGGTGTAACGACGCATGCGCGGCGCATCGAAGATGACGCTTTGCTGACTTTGCGGCTGGTCAGGCTGCTCAGGAAAGGGAAGGGGCGACGCCGAACAGGTGCGCGAGATGCCCCGCTCGTTGCGAGCGGGGCGTTCGGTTCTGGGGGGGCGGCGCGAGTGCGTATCGCGATCGCTTTCAGCTACCCGAATACAGGTTGCAGAAGCTCACCGGCCCGACACACGTCGTCGTGTGCGGTGCGCCGGCGTCGCTCGTGCCCTGCATGGGCGCGCCCATGCCGCCCGGTTCCTGCTGTTGATGCTGTGCCTTCGCACGCGCGACTTGCTGCGCGGAGACGGGGCTCACATCTGGATACGAGCTATCGGTCACGAATTGCGAACCGTTGGCCTGCGCTTCGATCAACTGTTCGCGCACCTGGGCACGCGTGAGTCCTTGTGCGGACGCGGTGGATACAGCGCCGATGCAAGTCGTCACGACGAGCAAGGCGAAAAGCGGGCGGCGGATGATCATTTCGAACTCCTGATGAAATAGCATGGTTCGGCGACCGGCTGGAGCACGGTCGAATCAACGGAGACTGCAATGGGTATACCGCTGAAGGTGGATTGCTATTCCCGTGGAGTTGCAACGGCGGGGTATTTTTCTATGTGAGCTGTACCTGGAGCCAATGCGGCAGTTCCGCGCCGATCAGGCTGACGCCAAAGAGCGCGAGTGCGCCGGCAACTAGAAGGACAAGCGGACTCACCCGCGTTCTGAGCAACACGCAAAGGGACATTACGGCGATGGCCTTCGCGGGCAGGCCACCGTTGAGCGACTTGAGCAGCACCCAGCCCGCCGCGAGCATCATGCCGGCCGCGATGGGACGCAGGCCGCGCTCGAGCGCCAATTGCCACGCCGCGCCCTGATAGCGACCCCAGATATGCGTGATGCCGTAGATGAGGATCGCGGTTGGCAGCAGGAGCGCGGCGGTCGCCACGAGCGCGCCCCAGAAGCCGGCGACCTGCCAGCCGATCAACGTGACGAGCAGCGAGCCGGGACCCGGCGCCATGCGTGAAATCGCGAAGTCGGCGGCGAATTGCGAATGCGTCATCCACGGATGCACGTCCACGACCTGGCGCTGGATTTCGGCGACGATCGCCTGGCCGCCGCCGATCGTCACGAGCGAAAGTGGCGCGAAAATGGCGGCTAGCTGACCGAGCAGGCGTCCATTCATCGCGCACCCCGGCGGATCGCTGCGTATTCGTAGAGCACGCTCACGGTGCCGCCTGCCACGACCACCCACACCAGCGACAAACGCAGAATGCCGATCGCAAGAAAGGTCGCTGCCATGAGCAGCAGCGGGAGCCCCTGCCGCCTCACGCGCCGAGCGGTGACGACGCCCATCGACAGCGACAACCCTGTGGCCGCCGCGGCGGCGCCTGCGATCAGAATCTGCGTGAGCGGATGGAAGATGAGCGCGCCGACCACGCTGCCGATCACGACGATCAGACACGCGGGCGGCACGAGGATGCCCGTTACGGCCACGGCGGCGCCGCGCCAGCCGAGCAGCCGGTGCCCGATCCAGATCGCCATGTTTTTCACGTTGATGCCGGGCAGCGCCTGCGAGAGGGCGAGGCCGTTGAGAAAGTCCTCTTCGCTGATCCAGTCGCGATCGTGGACGAATTCGCGCAACAGCCAGCCGCTCAAGCCGCCGCCAAAGCTCGTCATGCCGATGCGGCTGAAGATCAGAAAGAGTCCGAACAGCGTGGGGCGCGGCGAGGCGTTTGGCGTGGAAGCAGTCACGGGGATGACGCAAAGCGGGTAATGCCGAACGGTTCGGCGGTCGTCTCGTGCGGTGGTGGCCGAAATTATAGCGCCGCGACACGTGTGACGCGGAGGGCGCGCGGTCACGCAAAATTCAGCGCGAGGTCAGGGCCGTTATGATGGTCGTACTCGCAGCGGCGCGATCGCTGTGATCGTTGTATTTGCGCTGTCCGCCGTGTGCCGCCTGGCGTGACGTGAACAAAACGCCCTGCCGCCATTGCTCATGCCCAGGAAAAAGACCAGCGTCTGGCTCAAAGGTCTCGAATTGCTCACCCGCATGAGCGCACCGCGACCGAAGAAAAGGGCCGCCGCACGCAAAACGGCGCCCGCCAAGGCCGCGCAGGTCGCGAGGCCGGCAGCCAAACCGGCGAGGCGCGCCGGGAAGGCGCATGTGGGGCGTGCGCAGCCGACGGGCACAGCCGGCAGGTGGATCCGCTCCTATCATTCCGCGCCGCCCAGGGCCGGGCATCTCGTCAATCATCTCGCGTATGCGCTCTATTTGCCCGCCGGTGCGGCCAGCGCCACGGGCCTGCCGCTCGTGGTCATGCTGCACGGCTGCAAGCAGACGGCGGAGTCGTTCGCCGCGGGCACGCGGGTTTGCCGGCTGGCGGATCGTGCGGGTTTCGGCGTGCTGCTTCCCGAGCAGGCGAAAACGGCGCACGCACAGCGATGCTGGCACTGGCACGGCGATCATGCGCAGTCGGAAGCGCCAGCGGTCGGCTCGCTCGTCGATGCCATCGCGCGCGAGCACGGATTCGATCACGAGCGCATCTACCTGGCGGGCATCTCGGCGGGAGCGGGGCTTGCGTCCGTGCTCGCGATGCGCCATCCGTGGCGGTTCGCGGCAGTGGGCCTGCATTCGGGCCCGGTTTTCGACGCGGCCAGTTCCACCATGAGCGCGATGAGCGTCATGCGCCACGGCAGCCGCGAAGACCCGGTGCATCTGGTCGATGCCGCTCTCGATGTCGCTGCCCATCCCGGTGTGCCGGCCTTCGTCGTGCAGGGCGAAATCGACGCGGTCGTGGCAAAGCGCAACGCCGTGCAACTCGGCATGCAGTTCGCGCGTGTCAACCGGCTGCTCGACACGCAGGGCGAATTACGCGTCGGCGAGATCCGGACCTATAGCCGCGACGCGGTGGCGTATACCGACTACGTCAAGTCGGGCAGGCTCGTCGTGCGTGTATGCGTGGTTCGCGGCCTCGGGCATGCATGGAGCGGCGGCGATCCGCGCGAAGCGTTTCATTCGGACCGAGGCCCCGACGCGATGGCGATGATGTGGCAGTTCTTCCGGCGGCAGCGCCGAAGTGCGGCAGATGAAATGGCGTAAGCGGGCGTCAGCCATCGTTTGCGCGACGTACTCGCGCCGGCAGCAGCATGGCCGCCGCGAAGCACAGGAGATGCAGCCCGCAGAGCGCCGCGAAGGCCGGCATGAATTGCCGCGGTTCGGCGGCGGAAGAACTCGGCACGGCGAGAGAAACCGCGATGGAGATGAGCGTCGTGGCGACCGGGCCGCCAATTCTTTGCGCGATATTCAACGCGGTGTTCGCCACGGGAAGCCGCGCCTTCGGTATGCGGGCATACGCGGCGGAAATCGAAGGAATGCTAATGGTTCCCTGACCCGCGCCCGCGATAAAGAGACTCGCCAACGCGAGGCTCGTGGAAAACGCATGGCCGCTCATCCACAAGAACGCAAGCGTGGCGACGAGCGCCAGCAGCGCGCCGCCTGCCGCGAGCGCGCGGCAGCCCAGACGCTCGGTGAGAAAACCCATGCAGGCGAATGAGGCCATCATGCCTGCGCCCGTGGCCGCGAGCAGCCAGCCCGCATGCGCGGCGCTCAGGCCGCAGCCCGCTATGAGGTAGAGCGGAACGGCAAGCTGCCGTCCGTACATGATGCCGTTGGCGAAGAATTGCGTGATGGCGGGAACCGCGAACGTCCGGTTCGCAAAGAGGCGCACGTCGATCAGCGCTGTCGTTGGCCGGCGTAGCGAGTGCCACACGAATCCCGCGAGCAGCGCAGCACCGGCTAGTAGAAACCCCGCGCCTTCGGCGTGCATGGCGCTCTGGAATCCATAGACAAGCGCGGCGAGCCCGGGCGAGATCAACGCAAAGCCCGCGAAATCGAAGCGGCGCCTTTGCGGTCGAGCGGCGTCGGGCGCGAGCAATCGCGCGGCCAGTGTGACGCCGAGTATGCCGACCGGTACGTTGATCAAAAAGAGCCAGGGCCAGGCGGCCCGCGCGAGTACGGCGCCGGCGAGCACCGGGCCGAGGATCGGCCCGAGCAGGATGGGCAGCGTGGCGTAGCCCATCACGCGCTCCATGTTCTTGCCCGCGACGCGCCCGATCATCATCTGCGCCATGGGTGCGAGCAGCCCGGCCACGAGGCCCTGAACGATGCGCGCACCGATCAGTTCCCCCATGTTTTGCGCCGCGCCGCACAGTACCGAAGCGAGCGTGAAGGCCGTGAAGGCGAAGAGATAGAGCCGCTTCGCGCCGACGCGGTCCACCAGCCAGCCGTTGAGCGGAAGCATGAGCGCCATGGCCAGCAGGTAGCCGCTCATGATCCACTGCGTCGTGGCAACGGGCGAGTGGAGCGCATGGCCGATGGCCGAGAGGGAGACGTTCACGAGCGTCGAATCCATCTGCGCCATGAACGAGCCGATGGAGACGACGATGGCGACCTTCCAGACCGACGCGGGAATCCGGTTGCCGGCACCGCCGGGCTCACGCGTGCCGCTCATCGTTCGGCCAGCCTTCTCATGATGTCGCCCGCCTTGAAAAGCGTGGCGCGCTCGTCTTCGTCGAGGTCCGCGATGGCTTGCGAGAGCCACAGTTGTTTCGCGTCGCGGGTCTGCTTGCGCAGTTGCCTGCCCTTTTGCGTCAGATCGATGAGGAGCTGACGGCCATCGGTCGCGTGAGGCGTACGCGTGACGAGGGCCATCTCCTCGAGCGCCGCGACGGTGGCGCCCATCGACTGGGGCCGCATGCCTTCGGCGCGGGCGAGCGCGGCAATCGTGGCGGGACCGTCGTTGGCGAGCCGCGACATGACGACGGACTCGGTCATCGAGAGAGCGCCCGCATAAGACTCGTTGCGCGTGCGACGCACGAGCATGCCGATCGCCTGCATGAGGTCGATGACGGCGGGTTCAGGGGGTTTGGCAGACATGGCGATTCACACGGATTCGGCTGGGATGTGTCATCGAATCATGAAGATAAACAGGTAGACTTGCAAGTCTATCTGTTAAAAATTCGAGCACCTGAAGAGAGCGATGCCAATCGGCTAACGCCAGACGAGCGCCATTGAGGCGTATGCTTGCGATCAAACGACGGCATTCAACCCCGATGGAGACACGCATGGCGGCACTTCAAATCGACGATCTCCCGGCCGCGATCCGGCAGGCCAAGCGGATGTTGCGCGCGCAACTGCCGAACTATCGCGAAGTGTTCGAGGAGGTCGCGCAGGCCATAGGCGAAGAAGCGCGGCACATCGCCCGGCTGCGCGAGGCGGGCGAGGGTGTGATTCCGGAGATCGCGTTCGCCGACATTCAGGCGCAGCGCGTGAGCCGCGAGGCGATCGCGCTCGTGAAGGCGCGCGGCGCCTGTGTGATCCGCCGCGTGTTCGCGCCGGAGCAGGCCACGCGCTGGGACGCCGAAATTGCCGAGTACGTGGCGCGCAACGACCTAGATGCCCGTGCCGCCGAACGCGCGGCCCAGCGCAATGCCCTCCCGCCGCAGGCGAGCCGCCCGTTGATCTATGGCCTCTACTGGTCGCGGCCGCAGGTGCAGGCGCGCGAGTCCGCCGAACTGACGGCCGCGCGCGTCTTCCTCAACCGCCTGTGGCGTCACGAGAGCGAAGGGCGCGTGCATTTCGATCCCGATGTCGTGCCAGTCTACGCCGACCGTCTGCGGCGCCGGCCGCCCGGAACGGCTGCGCCCGGCCTCGCCGCGCATTGTGACGGCGGTGCGGTCGAGCGCTGGGTCGACGAGAATTTCCGCCAGGTCTATCGCCATGTGTTCTCGGGCGACTGGCGGCGCTACGACCCGTTCGACGGCGCGTACCGCACGCACGCGAGCGAGATTCCCTCGCGCATCGCCTCTTCGATGTTCCGCACCTTCCAGGGCTGGACCGCGCTTACGCCGCAGGGCCCCGGCGACGGCACGCTGCAGATCGTGCCCATCGCCAACGCCATGGCGTACGTCCTCTTGCGCGCGCTGCAGGACGACGTGGCCGAGGACGACTTGTGCGGCGCCCAGCCGGGCCGTGGGCTGCCGATCAGCGCCGAGTGGCATGCGCCGCTGATCGACGCACTGATTTCGATTCCTCAGATGCAGCCCGGCGACACCGTGTTCTGGCACTGCGATGTGATTCACTCCGTGGAAGACGAGCACCGCGGCACCGGCTACAGCAATGTGATGTACATTCCGGCCACGCCGGGTTGCGCGAAGAACGATGCTTATTTGCAGCGCCAGTTGCCGAGCTTTCTCGAAGGCCGCAGCCCGCCCGACTTCCCCCCCGAGCATATCGAAGCCGACCTGGCGGATCGGGCGGGCGTGGCGGATCTCACGCCGCTCGGCCGCACCCAGCTCGGCTTGGCCGGCGTGGCTTAACATGGGCACATGACCCGCGCGTGTCGGCGCATCGATTCGCGCGCTTGCCTGTCAAAGCACGCGTGTGGCATGCTGTGCGCCGATCAACCGGCCATGACGACCATGGATTTCGCTTCGTCCGTCGCAACGTATGGCGCCGACCTGTCGGGCCTCATTTGCGGTTTTCGCTTCACGCCGGGCCAGCCTGGGCAGCCCGTCTCGTGCGACGACGTCCTTGAGGCGTTGCGGCACACGCACGAAAGCGGCGAGCCGCAGGCCGCGCGCGACGACACGTTTTACTGGCTGCACTTCAATCTCGCCCACGCCGCGGCGCAACCGTGGATGCGCGCGCATCTCGACCTGCCCGACGCCTTCTTCGAGATGCTCGTGGAAGGCTCGCACTCCACGCGTATCGAACACGTGGACAACGGGCTGTTCGCCGTGGTCAACGACGTGATGTTCGATTTCGAACTCACGCCCTCGCAGATCGCGACGCTCTGGTCGTACACGCACGAGCGCATTCTCGTCACGGCGCGCCTGAAGCCGCTGCGCTCCATCGACCGTCTGCGCGGCTATGTGCGCAACGGCGAGACGTTCCGTTCGCCGGCCGAGCTGCTGATCCACCTGATGCGCGACCAGGCGGACCTCATGGTGGAGATCGTGCGCCGCACGAGTGTCGACGTCGATCGCGCCGAGGACCAGTTTCTCGCCTCGCGCCGCTCTGCGAGCCGCCATGAACTCGCGGCCATGCGGCGCATTCTGGTGCGCCTGCAACGCATGCTCGCGCCGGAGCCGGGCTCGATTTTCCGTCTGCTCGCGCGCCCGCCGCGCTGGCTCCAGACACCGGACATGCAGGACCTGCGCGAGGCGACCGAGGAGTTCTCGCTCGTGCTGGGCGACATGGCCGGACTCGTCGAGCGCATCAAGCTCTTGCAGGAAGAAATTGCCGCGCGTCTCGAAGAGCAGAACAACCGCACGCTTTTCACGCTCACGCTCGTCACCGTGCTCGCTCTGCCGATCAACATCGTCGCGGGTTTTTTCGGCATGAACGTGGGTGGCATTCCGCTCGCGGAAAACCGCCACGGCTTCTGGCTCATGGTGGTGCTCGTCGCGACCTTCACGGCGCTGCTGGGATGGTGGGTGTTCCGCCGGCGCGGCGACACCTGAGGCTTGCGGGGTCGCCGCCGATCTCGAAGGCGCCCAAAGCGTCGCGCGGCGCATTCAGCAGCGCGTGAGCGCCGAAGCTGCGCTCACGCGCAGCGACTTCGCGCGCTAGCGCGCGCAAAAGGGCGGCCGCAACCGCATCGAATGCGCATGACGGGCGTTCACGTTAGCTGACGTTTGCTTGCGCGGGGCACCGCGCGCGCCCGCTGCTGGCGCGTTGGTGTATGTTGGCGTCATACCGTAGCCGCTCCCATGACGGCCCTGGTGCGGAGGACGCCTTGCCCGAAGTCTCGCCCAACCCCGGCGCGGTCCGCTCGCGAGTCTCGCGTTTGCTCGTGCTGCTGGACGTGGCGCTGATTCCGATCCTGCTGTGCGTCGCGCTCGGGCGTTACGAGGCCGAACGCATTGCGCAGCGCGAGGCGAGCCTCGCTTCTGCGTTTATCGTCGGGCAGGTGGTGTCGATCGTCGAGACGGCGCAGAGTGCGGCGCGCACGTTCGCGCCGCGTGCGAACGAAGCGTGCGATACGCTCTCGCCGGATCTCACGCGCAAGGCCGCCGCCGTGCCCTATGTGCGCACGCTCGACATCCTTTACGAAGGCCGCATCGACTGCTCGTCCGCGTACTCGCAACAGGCGGTCCCCGATGGCGGCTGGCTCAATGGCAGCGCGCAGGCCTCGCAGGACGAGTGGCTCCTGATCGTCGACGACACGCCGATGGTGCGCAACCGCCCGTCGCTGCTGGTGGGCGTCGCGGGCGAAGCGGGGCGCGCGGTCGTGGCCGTGGTGGACGTGCAGTACCTGCTGGACCTGCTGCATGGCGCGGCCCCGCTCACGGTGTTTCGACAGGCCGAGTTGAGGGTGGGCGAGGGCGCCGTGCTGCGCGAAGCCATGGCGCTCGTGAACGTGCGTGGCGCACCGTTGCTGGTCGATGTGCAAAAGCGCATGTCGGGCGCCACAATCGATCTGAAGATCTATGGGCGGCCCGAGCGCATTCTGGAGAACTGGCGTGCCCTGTTGCTGCGCTACATGCCGTGGGCGGCTGCCTTCTCGGCGTGGCTCGTCTGGCTCGTGCGCCGCTTGCAGCAAAGCGGGCAGTCGCGCCGCGAACAACTGCTGCGAGCCATACGCGCGAACGAATTCCATGTCGAATATCAGCCGCTCTACGGCGTCGAAACGGGGCGCTGCGAGGGCGTGGAGGCCTTGCTGCGCTGGGTGCGGCCAGGCACGGGCGCGATCCGTCCGGACGAGTTCATTCAGGTAGCCGAAGAAGAGCACGTGATCGTGCCGCTCACGCAGCATCTGCTGAAGCTCATCGAGCGCGACGTCGCCACATGGGAGGTCGCGCCGGGCTTTCACCTCGGTGTCAACTTCGCGCCCGAGCATCTGTCGGGCGTACAGCTCGTGAGCGACGTGCAGGCGCTGCGCACGGCCGTGGCGCCGCACGGCGCGACGATCACGCTGGAGATCACCGAGCGTACGCTGGTGCGCAATACCGAGCAGGCGCGCAGCAATCTGGTGACCTTGCGGCGCGAGGGCGTGAGGGTCGCCATCGACGACTTCGGCATGGGATATTGCTCGCTCTCCTATCTCGAGAAATTTCCATTCGATATCCTGAAGATCGATCGCGGCTTCGTGCTCACCATCGATGCGCAAGGCAGCAAGGCGGCCGTGCTCGACGCCATTATCGATCTCGCGCATAGCCTTGGCGCGCGGCTCGTGGCCGAGGGGGTGGAAACGCAGGTGCAGCGCGACTATCTATGTGCGCGCGGCGTCACGTATATCCAGGGCTTTTTCTACGCGAGGCCCATGCCGTCGGAGGCGTTCGTGCGCTGGTATCGCGCGAACGGGGCGCATATGTCGCCCAATCCGCACATGACGGCCGGCACGTAGGGCGCCCGCGTATTCCTGCCGGCGTGATTTGCTTAGCGCGAAACATCGGTTCTGCGAACGCGTGCGGCCCGGTAGCATCAACGCTTCGAGGGCTGTGCCGTGTGGGTGCATGCCCCATGCCAACACGGAAGCGCTGAAGATGACTCGCCCCACGTCGCCCAGACCTTATACCCGCCGCCACTTCCTCGCCACGCTGGGCGCGACGCTCGCCGGCGCGGCGCTGCCCGCCACTGCGTTCGCGAAATATCAGCCCGACCAGTTCCGCATCGGCTACCAGAAGGCCGCGAGCACGCTCGTGCTGCTCAAGGCCAACGGCACGCTCGAAACGCGCCTCGCGCCGCTCGGCATCAAGGTATCGTGGACCGAATTCCCGGCCGGCCCGCAATTGCTCGAAGGCTTGAACGTGGGCGCGATCGACTTCGGCTATGTGGGCGAGGCGCCGCCGGTGTTTGCCCAGGCCGCGGGCGCGGACTTCGTCTACACGGCGTATGAGTTGCCCACGCCGCACGCGGAAGGTGTGGTGGTGGCGAAAAACTCGCCGATCCGTGACGTGGCGGGACTGAAGGGCAGGAAGATCGGCCTGAATCGCGGCTCGGACGTGCACTGGTTTCTCGTCGCGCTGCTGCAAAAGCAGGGTCTTTCCATTGGCGACGTGCAGCCTGTGTATCTGGCGCCCGCCGACGCGCGCGCGGCGCTGCAAAGCGGCGCCATCGATGCGTGGGCGATCTGGGACCCGTTCCTCGCGGCTGTCGAATCGCAGGACGGCGCACGCCTGCTTGCCGACGCCAGCGGCGTGGCGAGCCATCATCAGTTCTTCCTGAGCCAGCGCGAATTCGCGCAAAACCGCAAGGACGCGCTGGCGATCGCGCTGGACGAACTCGGCAAGACGGGGCAATGGGTGCGCGCCAACACGGCGGCAGCGGCCGCGAAACTCTCACCGATCCAGGGCCTCGATGCGGCGACGATCCAGACCGGCCTCACGCACTACGCGCATGAATATCGGCCCATCGACGCCGCCGTGATCGCGCAGCAGCAGAAGATCGCGGACACGTTCTACGACCTGAAAATCATTCCGCGCCGCGTGGTGACGAAGGACGCCGTGCTTGCTTGACTGCATGAGCACGGGCCATCCCGTGCTCATGCAACGCCAGGGCTTAGTGCTGCGACGACCAGCCCTTGTAGCTGCCCACGTTGTCGCGCGTGACGAGTTGCGGCGTCATTTCGATCATCGGGTTGGCGGGCTTCTTGCCGTTCATGATGTCGTAGCCCACCTGCACGGCCGTTTGCGCCATCTTCCACGGGTCCTGGCTCGCCGAGGCCTGCACCAGCGTATCGGTCTTGAGCGCCGTTTCGATATCGGGCGCGCCGTCCACCGACGTGATCACGATGTTGGTGCGATGCAGCTGCTTCGCGGCAAGGTCGCTGCCAATGGCCTGCGGGTCGTTGATGGCGAACACGCCGGCAATCTTCGGGAAGCGCGTGAGGTAGCCCTGCATCACGTTCATGCCACCTTCACGCGAGCCCTTGGCGTCCTGGTCGTCGGAGAGGATCTTGATGCCGGGCGTCTTCGCGAGCACCTGCTTGCAGCCGTTCACGCGGTCGATCACGGCCGAGACCTGCGGCCCGTTCTGGATGATCACGTTGCCGGTGTTGTTGATCTTTTTTGCGAGGTATTCGCACGAGATCTCGCCGGCCTTCACGTTGTCGGTCTGCACGGTGGCGTCGGCGCCCGCGGCGGCCACGTCCACGGCCATCACCACGATACCGGCCGCCTGCGCCTTCTTCACCGCCGGCAAGATCGCCTTCGGATCGGTCGCGTTCAGGAGGATCATGTCCACGTGCGCCGAAATGAAGTTGTCGATCTGCGTGAACTGCTTGTTGAGGTCGTAGTCGGCGGAAACGGCCGTGACCTTGGCATTCGGGTTGATCTGTTTGGCCTTCGCTTCCGCACCCTGCACGATCGTCACGAAGTACGGGTTGCCGAGCGAACCCACGGTAATGCCAATCGACTTGAGCTGCTTGTCGGCGGCATGCGCGCCTTGCAGTGCGAAACCGAACGTGAGGGCGGCAGCGGCGAGAACGACTTTTTTCTTGAACATGAGGTTGTCTCCTGAGGGGTCCTGTTTGGGTGCTTTCCGGGCGAGCGCAGCAGGACCGCCTGCGCTCGCGCCTGTTTCTGGCTGATGCTGTATCGAATGTTCGCTTAGGTACGGGCCGAGCCGCGCTGGCGGTAGCGGTCGAGCGCCACGGCGCCGACGATCACGAGACCCTTGATGATGTACTGCCAGATGTCCGAGACGCCGAGCAGCACGAGGCCATTGGTCAGGACGGCGATGATGAGCGCGCCGATCAGCGTGCCGATGATCGAGCCCACGCCGCCCACGAAGCTCGTGCCGCCCAGAATCACCGCGGCGATCGCGTCGAGTTCGTAGGACTGGCCCAGTTGCAGGCCGTTGGCTGCGTAGAGACGGGCCGCCGACATCACCGCGCCGAGACCCGCGAGCAGGCCCGACACGGCATAGACGAACATCTCGATGCCCCACACCTTGATGCCCGAGAGGCGCGCCGCTTCCGGGTTGCCGCCCACCGAGTAGATGCGCAGGCCGAGCACGGTACGGCGCAGCACGAACCACGAGCCGGCCACCACCACGAGCGCGATGATCACGAGCCAGGGCACGCCGAGCACCGTGCCGTTGCCGATGAAGGCGAACGACAACTGCGGGTTGAAGATCGTGGTGTCGTGACCCATGAGGCGCGCGATGCCGCGCACCGCCGTGAGCGAGCCGAGCGTGACGATGAACGGCGGCAGGCGCAGCAGCGCGATGAGCGCGCCGTTGATGAGGCCGAAGCCGAGGCCCACCGCGAGCGCCATGGGCACGCCGACCCAGCCCCAGCCCGCGAAGTTCGAGCCGATCATGGCGGCCATCGCGGCAGCGGCCAGTACCGAGCCCACCGAGAGGTCGATGCCGCCCGTGAGAATCACGAAGGTCATACCGGCGGCGAGCACGATGTTGATCGACGCCTGCTGCGTGACGATCGAAAGATTCTCCAGCGTGAAGAAGCCATCGGTGAGCAGACCGAAGCCGATGCACAGCAGCACCAGCACCGGCAGCATGCCGGCGGTGCGCACGAGCGACTTCATGCGCTGGCGATGACCGTCGACCGCGACGCTGCGTGCGGGTTGAGCGCCTTGCGCGGGCTGTGTGGGCGAGGCCGCGACACCGTGCCGGGGAAGAATGCTTTTCATGTCGTACTCCTGAGGGACGTTTCTTGCGTATGCGGTGAAGGTCAAGCGGCTTCGTCGAGCGGGTGCTGCGAGCCGGTGGCGAGTTCGATGATCGCTTCCTGGCTGATGGGTTTGCCGGAGTAGCCGCCAAGCTCGCCGGCGAACACGCCTTCGCGCATGACGAGCACGCGGTCGGCCACGCCGATGATCTCGGGCAGCTCGCTCGAAATCACGATGATGCCCACGCCGGTCTTGGCGAGGTCGTTGATGATGCGGTAGATCTCGGATTTTGCGCCGATATCGACGCCGCGCGTGGGCTCGTCGAGAATCAGCACGCGCGGCTTCGTTTCCAGCAGGCGCGAAAGCAGCACCTTCTGCTGGTTGCCGCCCGAGAGCGCGCCCACGTTCACGCGCGCGTTCGGCACGCGAATGGAGAGCGAGCGGATGGCTTCCTTCGCGCGCTCGCCGCCGCGCGCGAGGTCGAGCACGCCCATGCGCGCGTCGCGCCCGGCCACGGCGACGTTGATGTTGTCGCGCACGCTCATGTCGAGAAAGAGGCCCTGATGCTTGCGGTCTTCGGTCAGGTAGACGAGGCCCGCGTTGATCGCGTCGCGCGGCGTGTGCACGTTGAGCGTCTGGCCGTCGATGGCGATCTGGCCGCGCAAGCGCGGTTCCGCGCCGAAGATGAGGCGCGCAAGCTCGGTGCGGCCCGCGCCCACGAGGCCAGCAATGCCGAGCACTTCGCCCGCGTGCAGGTCGAGACTGCAGCCGCGCACGCGCTTGTCGTCGGCCACGTCGCGCACGGTGAGCACGACCTTGCCCGGATCGTACGGTGCGTGCGCCTTTTTGTAGAAGCCCGAAATATCGCGGCCCACCATCATGCTCACGAGGCTTTCCGCGTTGAGCGCGTCGCGCATGAGCGTGCCCACGTAGCTGCCGTCGCGCAGCACGGAAACGCGGTCCGACAGCTCGTACACCTCGGCCATGCGGTGGCTGATGTAGATGATCGCCAGTCCTTCGTCGCGCAGTTGGTTGATGAGCTTGAAAAGGCGTTCCGTTTCGCGCGAGGAAAGCGGCGTGGTGGGCTCGTCCATCACGATGATGCGCGCGTCGCTGTGGACTGCGCGTGCGATTTCCACCAGCTGCCGTTCGGCGATGGAAAGCGAGCCGACCAGCGTGGTGGGTCCGAAGCTCGCGCCGAGGCGCTTGAGCACGTCTTCGCAGCCGCGCTCCATGGCGCGCCGGTCGACCGTGCCGAAGCGGCGGCCGCCCTTGCGCAGTTCGCGGCCCGCATGAATGTTCTCGGCAACCGAGAGATTGGGCGCGAGGCTCAGCTCCTGATAGATCACGGCCACGCCCAGCGCGCGCGACGCATGCGGCCCGTCGATCACGACCGGCTTGCCTTCGATGAGGATCTCGCCGCCGGGGTCGGCCTGGTAGGCGCCCGAGAGGATCTTCATCAGCGTGGACTTGCCCGCGCCGTTCTCGCCCATCAGCGAATGGACCTCGCTGGGGTAGACGGTGAGGCGCACGTTGTCGAGTGCGCGCACGCCGGGGAAGGTCTTGGTGATGCCCCGCATTTCCAGCAGCGGCGGCGTGGACTCAGAGGGCGACATGGCTCTCCTCCTGCGCTTGAGCGTAAGTTTGTGCGCCGGCGCCCATGAGGATGCCCGCGCGCGGCGAAAAGTTGAAGAACATGGGGAGCGTGGCCGCGCCGAGCGCCCCCGCATCGGGACCGAAGGTGCCGCGCACCAGGGCGGGCGTGCCGCGCGCCTCCGGCGCGGTGGCGGCGACCGCGAGGCGCAGGCGCTGCATGAGCGTGTCGATGAGGCCCGCGTCCACGTCGGCGTCGAGCACCACGGCGGGCACGTCGAGCACGCAGAATGCCGAGCGCAGCGCGGGGGCGAGCGCATCGATGCAGTCGTCGAGCCACTCCTGCACGCCGGGGTGGCCGCGCGCGATGCACGCTTCCAGATCGGCGCGGCTGTCGATCGTCTCGCCGCAATACTGCAGATGGCGGCGCAGCGCGATGAGCGACGCGCGCGACAGCAGGATGTCCCACTGACCGGGCGGCTTGTGCGCCGAGGGCAGGCGGCTCGGCGGCACGGGCATCACCGCGAAATCGCCCGCGTTGCCGGTGAGGCCACGCACGCAGTCGCCGTCGATGGCGATGCCGCCGCCGATCGCCGGGCCGAGAAACAGGTAGAGGAAGTCGTCGCGCTGGCGCCCGCAGCCGTAGAAGATCTCGGCGATGGCGGCCGCGTTGCCGTCGTTTTCGCTGAACACGGGCAGCGCCGTGGCGCGCGCGAGTTCGCCCGCGAAATCGACATCGTTCCACACGCGGAAGGTGTCCGCCGGCAGGCCCAGTTCGCGCAGCCAGCTGCCGAGGTTGTACGGCTGCGCCACGCCGATGCCGGCGAGGCGACTGCGTTCCTCTGTCGTGAGGTGGCCCAATAGCTCGGCGATGTCGCGTTGCACGATCTCCTGCGCGACCGAGGGTTGCGGCAGCAGCATGTCGCGCGAGCGGCGCTCGATCATGTGGCCCGCGAAATCCACGAGCACGGTTTCGATGTTGGTCCGGTCGAGCCGCACGCCGATGGCGAACGCGCCGCGCGGCGACAGGCGCAGCAGCGAGGCGGGCTGGCCGCGTTGGCCGTCGCGGCGGCCGCTCACCTCGATCAGGCCATTGGCCGTGAGCGAGGTGATGATGGTGCCCACCGCGGTGCTCGTGAGATTCGCGAGACGCGCGAGGTCGGCCTTCGACGCCTCGCCCGCGCGACGCAGCGCCTGCAGCAGCAGGCGTTCGTTGAAGCGGCGGACGTTGGCGGAATTGCTGCCTTGACCGACATGCGGACTTCTCACGTGTCTCCTCCTCTCGATCCGGAGTGGGCGCTTTGGCGCTCGCTCCGGTCCTATGCAAAGCAGGTCGGCCTGGAACTGCGTCGCCGACTAAATAAATCAAGTTGATTTATTTAATGCCAGAAATCGCGGGCTGTCAGCCTGGGGAAATCCCGTGAAGGGGTGAAGGGGCGGGATGAAGAGGCTCCGTACGATGCGAGCCCCGATGCAAAAGCTTAGGAGACTTTTGCCGCGAAGGGGAAGAAGCGGGGAACGAGCAGCAGATGTGCCCGCGCGCGTTCGTATGGCGCGCGGGCTGTAGAGGGAGATGTGAGCATGGGTGTCAGGACTGCGCTTCGCGCGCATCGCGGCAAGCGAACCACCGGCGCGCCGTGCGCGGCGGCTCCGCGCTTTCCGCCACCTCACGCCACCAGCGCTCCCCACGATGCGGCTCGGCCAGATCGAGCCGCTCGCCCATGCGCGGCGTGGAGAGCGTCACGCCGCGCGCCAACGCGAGGCCGGTCACGCGCTCGAACGGGTCCTGCCAGCGATGCATCGCGAGATCGAACGTGCCGTTGTGAATCGGCACGAGCCACTCGCCGCGCAAATCCACGTGCGCCTGCACCGTTTCCTCCGGCTGCATGTGGACGTAGGGCCATTGCGGGTCGTACGCGCCGGTTTCGATGAAGGTCGCGTCGAAGGGGCCAAGCCGCTCGCCGATCGTGCGAAAGCCGTCGAAGTAGCCGGTGTCGCCGCTGAAGAACACGCGCAGGTCGGCGTCGGCGATCACCCACGAAGCCCACAGCGTGCTGTTGCCATCGAACAGGCTGCGTCCCGAGAAGTGCTGCGCAGGCGTGGCGGTGAACTCGACGCCCTCGACATTCGCGCCTTGCCACCAGTCGAACTGACGCACCTTCGCACCGTCGATGCCCCATTCGATCAAGCGGTCGCCCACGCCGAGCGGCGTGAGAAATACGCCCGTCGTGGCGGCGAGCGCGAGCACGGTTTCGCGGTCGAGGTGGTCGTAGTGGTCGTGCGAGAGGATCACGCCGCGTAGTGGCGGCAGGTCGGCAAGCGCGATGGGCGGCGCATGAAAGCGCTTGGGCCCGAGGTTCTGGAACGGCGAGGCGCGCTCGGCGAATACCGGGTCGGTGAGCCAGAAGTGGCCGCGCAGCTTGAAGAGCAGCGTGGAATGGCCGAGCCGGTAGACGCTGCGGTCGGGCGCGGCCTCGAGCTCCTCGCGCGTGAGCGCCTGAACGGGCAGCGCGCCGGCGGGCATGGTGCCGCCCGGCTTGTGGAAGATCATGTTCCACATGATCTTCAGCGTCTTGCCGAGGCCCTCGGCCGGGCGCGGACGCACGTTGCGAAAGCGCTCGCCATCGTGTTGCGGCGAGGTGGACGAGAGCTCGCGGCCGCGTTGTGCGGCGCTCAGGCCCAAGGTACGGCTCAGCGATGCGAAAGGCGAGGTCATGTCGGCGGCTGCCTTTGGAAACAGGAAGTAGACTGCACAGTGTAGTTTATTCTGGCGAAAAGTAAACTGTCTGGTGTAAGATTTGGGAATGGATTGCATCCCCGCCACCCCTCAACGCCTGACCGACCGCAAGCGCGCCGCCATCGTCGCGGCGGCCATCGACGAATTTCTGGCCTCCGGCTTCGACGCCACGAGCATGGACCGTATTGCGGCGCGCGCGAACGTCTCGAAGCGCACGGTCTACAACCATTTCCCGAGCAAGGAGGCGCTGTTCGCGTCGATCCTGTGCCAGCTCTGGGACGCGAGCGCGACCGCCGATGCGCCGGCCTACCGCGCCGGCGAGCCGCTGCGCACGCAGCTCGTCGAGCTGCTGATGCGCAAGCTGCGGCTCCTGAGCGACGAAGCGTTCTTCAAGCTCGCGCGCGTGGCGATCGCGGCGGGCATCCATTCGCCCGAGCGCGCACGCGACATGGTGGCTCGCATCGGCGAGCGCGAAGAGGACCTCACGGTCTGGGTGCGCGCGGCCGCCGCCGATGGCCGCCTGAAAACGACCGATCCGGCATTCGCCTCGCAGCAACTGCACGGCATCGTGAAGGCATTCGCGTTCTGGCCGCAGGTTGCAATGGGCCAGCCTCCGCTCGACGACGCGCAGCAGCGCCAGGTCGCCGAGTCGTCCGCCGATCTTTTCCTCGCGCGCTACGCGTGAGCGCCTCAAAGCGCGCCCGGTCGCGACGCGCAACGGTTCTTCTGGAATAGACTCTTGCCTTTCAGGATCGCAGGCTGACTGAGAGGACACCTTCATGCCATTCATGCTGCTCATCGCCGAGCCGCGCGGCCAGCGCGAGACGCGCGCGCCATCCGAAGGCGAGGCGCTCTACGCGCGCATGGTCGCGTTCGCCGACGAACTCGCCGCCGAGGGCAAGCTGATCGACGCGCACGCGCTCACCTCCGACACCGGCGGCGCACGCGTGCAGGTGCGCGAAGGCCGCGCGAGCATCATCGATGGCCCGTTCGCCGAGGCGAAGGAGATGATCGGCGGCTTTTTCCTTGTCGATTGCGCAACGCGCGACGAGGCACTGGCCATCGCGCAGCGCTGTCCCGCGGCGCAATGGGCGAGCGTCGAAGTGCGCGAAACTGGTCCGTGTTTCCGCTGAAGGGGTGCCTCTCCAGGTAGTTTCCCCAGGCACGCAAAAGATTTCGCTGTCCGTTGTCGATTTCCGTGCGCCCCGCGCGTCGTGTTCATGAGCGCACCCAAGGGTGCCGCTTGCCTCGAACGACCCGAACGCCACATTCAGGAGTAGACAATGCGATTCATGATCATGGTGCGCGCCAACGCGCTGACCGAAGCGGGCGAGCCGCCCGACGACGTCGAAGTATTCGCCGAAATGGCCCGCTATCACGAGGAACTGGCGAAGGCCGGCGTGCTGCTCGACGCCTCGGGCCTGCAGCCCAGCTCGCGCGGCTTCCGCGTGCACTACACGAACGGCAAGCCCACGATCCTCGACGGCCCGTTCGCCGAAACGAAGGAGTTGATCGCCGGCTATACGCTCATCCAGGTCCGCTCGCGCGACGAAGCGCTCGAATGGGCGCGCCGGTTCCCGTCGCCATTCGGCAAGCACACCGAGGGCGAGGTCGAAGTGCGGCAGCTCTATGAACTCGACGAACTTCCGCAGTGCGAGGGCGTCGAGAGTTTTCGCCAGCTGCAGGAACAACGTAAGGCATCCTGAGCATTTGCTCGATCACCGTGAGGCTCCAAACATGCATAAGCACATCTTCGTCAATCTGGGCGTGCGCGACCTCAAGCGCTCGATGGACTTCTTCGGCCAGCTCGGCTTCAAGTTCGATCCGAAATTCACCAACGACCAGGCCGCCTGCATGGTGCTGGGCGAGAACATGTACGCCATGCTGCTCACCCTCGATTTCATGCGCGGCTTCACCGACAAGGCGCTCGTGGACGCCCGCGAAAGCACCGAGGTGCTGACCTGCCTCTCGTGCGTGTCGCGCGAGGAAGTGGACGGACTCGTCGACAAGGCGCTCGCGGCGGGCGGCACCTCGAAGCGCCCGCCGATGGAGTGCGGCACCGACATGTACGGCCGCAGCTTCGAAGACCCCGATGGCCACATCTGGGAACTGATGTACATGTCGCCCGCCGCGATCGAAAAGGGCGCGCACGGCTCGTGACGCAGGCGCGCGACCCTCACGACCCACTCACGGCGACGCGCCGCACGGTCGAGGCCGTGTGGCGCATCGAGTCGGCGAAGGTGATCGCCCACGCCGCGCGCATCGTGCGCGACGTGGGCGTGGCCGAGGAAATCGCGCAGGACGCGTTCGTCGCCGCGCTGGAAAGCTGGCCTGTGAGCGGCATTCCCGAGAACCCCGGAGCGTGGCTCATGACCGCCGCGAAACATCGCGCCCTCGATCGGCTGCGTCGCGCGGCCTCACATGCGCGCGCGCACGAGGCGATGGGCGCGGACCTCGAAGCGCTCGAAGCGCACTTCGCGCCCGACTTCGTGGAGGCGCTCGACGCCGCGCGCGAGGACGAGATCGGCGACGACTTGCTGCGGCTCGTGTTCGTGGCGTGTCATCCGGTGTTGCCGAAGGAGGGACGCGCCGCGCTCACGCTGCGTCTGCTCGGCGGCCTCACTACGGCTGAGATCGCGCGCGCGTTCCTCGTGCCGGAGGCAACCGTCGCGCAGCGCATCGTGCGGGCCAAGCGCACGCTCGCGGCGGCGAAAGTTCCGTTCGAAGTGCCGCGCCTCGCCGACCTCGAGCCGCGGCTTGCTTCGGTATTCGAAGTGATTTATCTGATCTTCAACGAAGGCTATACGGCCACGGCGGGCCCGGACTGGACGCGCCCTGCGCTGTGCGAAGAAGCCCTGCGGCTAGGCCGCATGCTGGCGGAACTCGTTCCGCTCGAGGGCGAGGCTCACGGCCTCGTTGCCTTGATGGAACTGCAGGCTTCACGCTTGCCCGCGCGCGTGGACCGGGCAGGGCGCGCCGTGCTGCTCGCCGACCAGGACCGCAGCCGCTGGGACGCGCTATTGATCCGGCGCGGGCTTGCCGCGATCGCGCGCGGTGCGGCCTGCGCGGGTGCGCCTGGGCCATACGCGCTGCAGGCGGCGCTCGCGGCTTGCCATGCGCGCGCGCCGAGCGCGGCGCAGACCGACTGGGCGCAGATCGTCTCGATCTACGACGCGCTGCTCGAACTCGACGCCTCGCCCGTCGTGCGTCTGAATCGCGCCGTGGCGGTGGGTATGGCGCGAGGGCCGCAAGCGGCGCTCGATCTCGTCGATGCGCTGTGTGCGGAACCCTCGCTGCGTCACTATCCGTGGCTGCCGGCCGCACGCGGCGATCTGCTCGAAAAGCTGGCGCGCCATGCCGAAGCGCGAGCGGAATTCGAGCGCGCGGCCGCGCTCACGCAGAACGCGCGCGACCGCGAAGTGCTGCTGGCGCGGGCGCAATCGAGCGCGCCAAGGACCTGAGGATGTCATTTCCGGAAGGGTCACGCTTGCGCTTCTGAAATATCGGGGCACAACGCTTGCTACCTGTGCGCGCGGACCCACTCTCTTTGCGCGGCCGGCGCGCAGGCTTCCGATGATTTCAAAAGCGACGATTCTGGCGGTTTCGTGTTCGGCCTTGCTGGGCACGGCGTGTGTGCATCTCGGCCCGACGCGTCTGCGCGCCGACCAGGTCGATTACGCAAGAGCACTCGGCGATGCAAATAAACGCGGAATACTCGCGGCCGTGATCGGTTTGCGTTACGGCGACGCGCCCGCCTTTCTCACGGTGAGTTCGATCATCGCCGCGTATCAATTCGATTCGACGGCGGGCGTCACGGGCAATATCGGCTCAGGCGCGCAGCCGGACTATGCGCTTGCGACCGGTAATATCTCCTGGTCGAATCGCCCGACTTTCACGTTCACGCCAACTACGGGCGAAGCGTTCGCTTCGGCGTACATCCGGCCGCTCGCGCCGGAACTCATGATGCCGCTCGCCGAAGGCGGCATGCCGGTCGATCTGCTGCTGCGTATCGGCGCCCAATCGATCGGCGGGCTGCAGAACGGCAGCGCGCTAGGCGGGGAGGGCAGCGCGGGCTCGGCGGGTTTCTTCCAGTTGCTCCAGGCGCTGCGGCGCCTGCAACTGGCGGGCGAGCTGAACGTGGAGTCGCGCAGCGAGAACGGCAAGAACACGGTGTTCCTCGCACTTGGCGCGACGAACAGCGCGCAGTCGCCGCAAGTTTCGGCGGACCTGGCGCGCGTGCGTGAACTGCTCCATCTTGCGGCGGACACGCGCACGTACGAGATCGTCTATGGACCCTCCGCGCAGGGCGGCAATCGCATTCCCATGGTGACGCGCTCGGTACTCGGCATCCTCACGAATATCGGCGCGCAGGTGCAGGTGCCGGACGCCCAGGTGCAGAGCGGCGCGACGAAACCGACCGTCGGGCTGATTGGGGGCGAAACGCGGCCGATCATCATCGTGCACCAGGGGCCGAAGGCGCCCGCGGACGCTTATGTCGCGATCGACTACGACGGCACGGCTTATTGGGTCGAGCGCGCCGACTTCGACTCGAAATATGCGTTCACGGTCCTGCAGAACCTCATGGCGCTCGCGGAAGCCGAGACGAGCAGCAAGGCGCCGGTCGTGACGATTCCCGCGAACTAGGCTTGAGCTGGCTCGCTACGCGAAGCGCTTGCGCGCGAACATCGCAAGGTCGATGCGGCTTTCGCCTTGCGTGATCCGCTCCGCTAGCGCCTCGCCGATCGCGCTGGCGAACTTGAAACCATGTCCGGAAAAGCCGGTCGCGATGTGCACGTTCGGGCAGGTGGGCACGCGGTCGATGATGAAATGTTCGTCCGGCGTCATGTCGTATTCGCAGGCCCGGCCCACGCGCAGCTTGCCCGCGCCCGGTAAGTAGCGTTCCAGGAAGGCTTGCAGATCGCCGAGATCGCTCGGCTCGGCGCCGAATGGCGCGAGCGGCGCGTCCGCCGCGATGGGCTCGCCGGTGTCGTGGCGGCCCAGCTTCAGGCCGCTGCCGTCGAGATCGGGAAACCCGTAATAGCCGCCCACTTCCGAGGCGACGAAAAAGCCTGGGAAGCGCTCCGGCGCAAAGAGGCCTGGCTCGCCTTCGAACCACGCGAAACTCTTGCGCACGCGCGTGACCGGAATCTCGAGGCCCAGCGGCGCGAGCAGATCGCGAGTCGATTTGCCGGCGCACACGATCAGGTCGCGCGCGGTGAACTTTTCGTTCCTGTCGGTCCAGACGTTGACACTCTCGCGCCCATGACACTCGATGCGCGTGACGCGCGTATTCGTGCCCAGTGTTGCGCCGAGCGCGGTCGCGAGCTGCCGGTAAGTGCTGATCGCGCGCTCGCAATAGAGCACGCCCGCGCCGGGTTCGAAGTTCGCGATCTGCTCTGGGCGCAGTCGCCACGCGGGCCAGCGTTTGCCGGCCGTGGCGGCATCGAGCGTTTCCAGCGGGATGCCGTGGCTGGCGGCGCTCGCCTGCACCTCGCGCATGAACGCTTCGTCGGGCGAGCCGATATTGACGACGCCCGTGCGCACGAAAAGGGCAGTCTGCGTTTGCTGCTCGAGGTCTTCCCAAAGCTGCTGGGCGCGCAAGGCGAGCGGCACGTAGGCGGCGCCTTCGCCATAGGCGTGGCGAATGAGGCGCGTCGCTCCGTGATGCGCACCCTGATCGTGCGGTGGATCGCCGGCGTCGAGCAGCAGCACCTTGTTGCCGAGGCGGCTCAGATAATAGCCGGCCGCCATGCCGATCGAACCTGCACCGACGATCAGCGTGTCGAAATGTCGATGACTTGCGTTTGTATCCTGCATGTAGTGCCCCGTGCGCGCCGCGGCGCGCGAACGTGTGTGCGCGTGGCTCCGCTGAACCGGACGGGCGCGCCGTAAAGGGCATTCATTGTCGGCGCTTCGCCCGCACCTGTCGAGCGAGGTCTGACACGCAGGGTCAGGCCCGGGCGCGCCGTTTGCGCGGCCCCGTGGACATGCGCGTGACGAGCTCGGGCGGCGGCCCGAGCACCATGGGCGGCTGCTGGTCCGGTTCGTCGATCAGCCGGATCAGGCTGCGGATCGACAGCTCGGCCACGGCCTCGGTCTGGATCGCGACGGTGGTGAGCGCGGGGCGCATTTGATGGGCGAGCTGAATGTCGGTGATGCCGATCACGGACACATCGTCGGGCACGGCGCGGCCCATGCTGACCAGCGCCTGAATCGCACCGATCGCGAGCAGGTCGTTGGTCGCGAAGATCGCGCTCACGCGCGGGTGCTGCGCGAGCAATTGCTGGCAGGCCGCGTAGCCGGAGTCGATCGAGTCGCGCACCTGCATCTGCGCCACGTTCGCCGGATTCACGTCGCCTTCGCGCAAGGCCGTTCGGAATCCTTCCGAACGGGCATCCTGCAGGCCGCCGCAGCCGTCGCCGATCAGCATGGCAATATTTCGGTGTCCCAACTCAAGTAGATGGTGAGCCGCGAGCGCGCCCGCGCGCGCGAAGTCCACGGCCACGCACGGCAGCACGGGCGGATTCTCGGGGTGCTCCCACATCGCCAGCAGAATGGGGCCGTTGTGCATGGCCGAGATGCACAGTTCGTTCATGGCGATGTCGGTGTTCATCACGAGCACGCCGTCCGCGAAGGTGCCCGCGATCTGGTTCAGGTAGGCGCGGCCGATTTGCGCGTCGTCGTCGGTGTTGCAGACCATCAGGAAGTGGCCCGCCTTGCGCGCGGCGCGTTCCGCCGCGAGCACGAACTCGGGGTAGAACGGGTTGGAGATGTTCGAGAGCATGAGCGCGAGCGTGGACGAGCGCCCCTGCGCGAGCGCGCGCGCATTGAGGTTGGGCCGGTAGCCCAGTTCGGCGATGGCCTGCAGCACGCGCTCGGCCGTCTCGGGACGAACCTTCTCGCGATTGCGCAGCACATTCGAAACGGTAGCCGCCGTGACGCGTGCGCGCCGCGCGACTTCTGACAAGGTGACCATGTCGGACCTTTCCCACATTCAGGGAAGATGATTCAGATGTTGCAATGCTGCGGCCGGGTTTGCTACTTTTCTCCCACAACATCAACGGAGACAACGAATGCGCGCTTATGCCGGATTCGAATTTAAGCGGTTAAATGCCCGCTGCGCAAGGGCTGTGGGAAGTTTTCTGCATAAAAATTTAAGCGCTTAAATTTCGAGGCGAGAACATGGCGACGATACAGCTCTCGGGCGTCGGCAAGCGCTACGGCGATCATCCGCCGGTGGTGCGGCATGTCGATCTCGACATCGGGCATCACGAGTTTTGCGTGTTCCTCGGGCCTTCCGGATGCGGCAAGTCCACGCTGCTGCGCATGATCGCGGGCCTCGAGGAATTGAGCGAAGGCGAACTGCGCATCGGTTCGCGCGTGGTGACGGACGTGCCCGCCGCCGAACGCGGCGTGGCGATGGTGTTCCAGAGCTACGCGCTCTTTCCGCACATGACGGTGTTCGACAACATCGCGTTCGGCCTGAAGATCGCCAAGGTGCCGAAAGCCGAGATCGAGCGGCGCGTGCGCGACGCCGCGCGCAGCCTGCAACTAGAGGCGCTGCTCGACCGGCATCCCAAGGCGCTATCGGGCGGACAGCGCCAGCGCGTCGCCATCGGCCGCGCCATCGTGCGCGAGCCGGGCGTGTTCCTGTTCGACGAGCCGCTCTCCAATCTCGACGCCGCGTTGCGCAGCCATACGCGCATCGAGATCGCGCGCCTGCACCAGCGCTTCACGGATGCGAGCGTCGTGTATGTCACGCACGACCAGGTCGAGGCGATGACGCTCGCCGACCGCATCGTGCTGCTGCACGCGGGCGCCGACATGGAGCGCCACGGCAGCGTGGCGCAAAGCGGCGCGCCGCTCGATCTCTATCACCACCCGAAGTCGCGCTTCGTGGCCGGGTTCATCGGCTCGCCGCGCATGAACTTCATCGACGCGAGTGTCGACTCGGTGGATGAAGAGGGCGTGCGCGTCACGCTCGAAGGCGGGCAGACGCTGCTCGCCTGCGTGGACGGACGCGCATTGAAGCGCGGTCAGCCGGTCACGCTGGGCGTGCGGCCCGAACATCTGCGGCTGACTGGCGACGATCAATCGATTGCGTGCTCAACGGTGCTCGCCGAGCGCCTGGGCGAACATAGCTATCTGCATGCGGATCATGCGGCCGGCACACTGGTCGCCAAAGCGCCGGGCGATTCGCTCATCGGTGTGGGCGAACGCATCCGCGTGCATGTGCCGCCGCAGGCGTGCCATCTGTTCGACGCCGAAGGCACAGCGTTGCGCCGGCTCGCGGCAGCGCATGCGCCGGCGCTGGCCTGATTTCGTTATACCCCGCCGGTAGAGCGGGTCACCAGGTCTGGCGGCGCGGGTGCCGTCAGTCGACAAAGGCAGTCCAACAGCATGTTGGATGGATCGACACAGGAGACAACAGATGTTTTCCAATCGCTTGAAAGCGTTCGGTTCGCTGGCCCGCGGCTCGGCCGCCGTTGCGATCGTGGCGGCGACGGCGTTCACGAGCATGGCCGCCGACGCCGGGACGCTGACCGTCAACGTCTCGGCGCGCGCCAACCAGCGCTCGACATGGCAAGATGCCTTCGACCAGTTCAAGAAAGCCAATCCCGACGTCGACCTCAAGGTGTCCTATATAACCGAGGAAGCCTACAAGGTGCAGATGGGCGGCTGGCTCGCGACCGATCCGCCCGATGTGGTGTCGTGGCACGACGGCGAGCGCATGGCCTATTACGCCGAGCGCGGCCTGCTGGAAGACCTCTCCCCGGACTGGGCCAAAAACGGCTGGAACGACCAGTACGCATCGGTGAAGAGTGCGTCCACATGGAACGGCAAGCAGTATGCCGCGCCGCTGGGATATGACGCCTATGGCTTCTTCTACCGCAAGGACCTGTTCGCCAAGGCCGGGATCAAATCCGAGCCGAAGACCTTCGACGAATTGCTGGAAAGCTGCAAGAAGCTCAACGCCATCGGCGTGCAGCCCATTGCCGTGGCCGCGCGCGACAGCTGGACGCTCGCCGCGTGGTTCGACTATCTGGACCTGCGCATCAACGGCAACGAGTTCCACCAGAAGCTGATGGCCGGTCAGATTCCCTATACCGACCCGCGCGTGAAGAAGGTCTACACGACGTGGAAGACCCTGATGGACAACCATTGCTTCATGGAAAACGCGCTTTCCTACGACGTGGATTCGATCGCGCCGGTGCTCGTCAACGGCAAGGCGGCGATGATGCTGATGGGCACGTTCTTCTCGGCGAGCTTCCCGGAGAACATGAAACAGAACGTGGGCTTCTTCCGCTTCCCGGTCATCGACGCCAACGTGCCGACGGCCGAAGACGGTCCCGTGAACGTACTGCTCATTCCTGCAAAGGCCAAGAACAAGGCCGATGCGCGCCGTCTGCTCGCCTTCATGGAAACGCCCGCGATCAACGCCGAACTCGCGCACGGCTGGGGCCAGCTGCCTTCGAACAACAAGGCAGCCGAGCCTGACGATCCCATCTCCAAGGTGGGCTTCCAGACGCTCGCGAGCACGCGCGGCGGCATTGCGCAGTTCTACGACCGCGACATGCAGAAGGAAATGGCCGACGAAGGCATGAAGGCCATGCAGCAGTTCTACAGCGACCCGTCGCAGCTCGATACGCTGCTCGCGCGCCTCGAAACGACGCGCCAGCGCATCTACCACAAGTAAAGCCGCGGTGCGGCCGGCGCATTGCGCCGCCGGCCGTACCTTCTTCGATCACCGGCGAGACTTCACCATGTCCGATACCTTGGCGCGCCCCATTGGGGCGGCGCGGCCGCGTCGCGTCTCTACTGTGCGGCGGCAACAGAATCGCGCCGCGCTGTTTTTCCTGCTGCCGGGCTGCGCGCTCTTTGCGCTGTGCGTGGTCTACCCGATCTTCAGCAGCATCACGCTCAGCTTCTATAACTGGGACGGGATGACCGCGAAAACGTTTGTCGGGCTCGCGAACTACGTCGAACTGTTCCAGACCGACACGTTCTATACCGCGCTCAAGAACAATCTGCTGTGGCTTGTGTTCTTCCTGCTCGCGCCGCCGCTCGGTCTCGTGTTCGCGCTCTATCTGAACCAGCACGTGCGCGGCATACGCGCGGTGAAGTCGCTGTTCTTCGCGCCGTTCGTGCTCTCGGGCGTGGTGGTCGGTCTCGTGTTCTCGTGGTTCTACGATCCGACCTTCGGTCTGCTCAAGATGATCGTCGGCCATGGCATACCCGTATTGGGCGACCCGAAGCTCGTGACGTTCGGCATTATCTTCGCCGCACTCTGGCCGCAAACACCGTTCTGCATGATCCTGTATCTCACGGGCCTCACGGGCATCAACCCCGAGATCGTGGAAGCCGCGCGCATGGAAGGGGCGAAGGGCTGGCGGCTCTTCTGGCACGTGGTGCTCCCGCAGCTGCGCCCTGCCACGTTCATGGCCATCGTGCTCACGGTGATCGGCGCGCTGCGCAGCTTCGACCTGATCGCCGTGATGAGCGGCGGCGGCCCGTTCGACAGCTCCACGGTGCTCGCGTACTTCATGTACGACCAGGCGATCAAATACTACCGCGAAGGCTATTCGGCGGCGATTGCCGTCGTGCTGTTCGCCATCATGCTCGTTTATATCGTGTTCCATTTGCGCCGCATGCTGCGCGAAGAACGCTGACTTACCTGTCGATTTTTCGTCGCTGTTCACGGAGTCGCTGCCCATGTATCCGCTTCCCCTCGATCGCTGGAAACCCGCGAATCGCGCGCTCTACAAGATCTCGTTGCCCATTGCGCTCGTCATCTGGCTGCTGCCCATGCTCGCCGTGCTCATTACCTCGATCCGGTCTACCGAGGAACTGCAGCAGGGCGACTACTGGGGCTGGCCGAAGCACTTCGCGCTGCTGGAAAACTACGGGGCGGCGCTCACGCAAACACCGATGCTCCATTACTTCGCGAACAGCGTGCTGATCACGGTGCCTTCGGTGATCGGTGCCATTACGCTGGCTTCGATGGCGGGCTTCGCGCTATCCACGTATCGCTTTCGCGGCAACACGGCGGTATTGTTCGCCTTCGTCGCCGGGAACTTCGTGCCGATCCAGATCCTCATGATCCCGGTGCGCGACATGGCGCTGCGCGTAGGGCTCTACAACACCGTGTGGGCGCTCATCATCTTTCACGTGTCGTTTCAGACCGGATTCTGCACGCTGTTCCTGCGCAATTTCATCAAGCAACTGCCGTTCGAACTGATCGAGGCCGCGCGCGTGGAAGGCGCGAGCGAATGGGCCATTTACTGGCGCATCGTCATGCCGCTCGTGCGGCCGGCGCTCGCCGCGCTCGGCATTCTCGTCTTCACGTTCGTCTGGAACGACTACTTCTGGGCGCTGTGTCTCACCCAGGGCGACGACGCCGCGCCGATCACGGTGGGCGTAGCCGCGCTCAAGGGGCAGTGGACCACGGCGTGGAACCTCGTGGCGGCGGGCTCGGTGCTTGCGGCGCTGCCTTCGGTGCTGATGTTCTTCGCCATGCAGAAACACTTTGTCGCGGGGCTTACCTTCGGCGCGAGCAAGGGCTGAGAGAGCCCGGCCGCAGCCGAAGGCCCTTTTTTATTTCATTCGTATTCCCGACGTTATTCCGAGGCGGATTGTCACTCATGCAAATCGGTGTCTGCTACTACCCCGAACAATGGCCGCAAACGATGTGGGCCGACGACGCGCGCCGCATGGCCGAATTCGGCATTACCCACGTGCGCATTGGCGAATTCGCCTGGAGCCGCATGGAGCCGCGCGCCGGCGTGTATGAGTGGGCCTGGCTCGACGATGCGATCGAAACGCTCGCGGCTCGTGGCCTGAAGATCGTGCTCGGCACGCCCACGGCCTCGCCGCCGAAGTGGCTCGTCGCCGCGACGCCCGAGATGCTTCCCGTGCGCGCCGACGGCACGCCCTGGAACTACGGCTCGCGCCGCCACTACGACATTGCGAGCGAGGCTTATCGCGCCCATTGCGTGCGCATTACGGAGGCGATGGCGCAGCGCTACGGCGCGCATCCGGCTGTGGTCGCATGGCAGACCGACAACGAGCTGGGCTGCCACGACACCGTGCCGAGCTGGTCGAGTGCCGCGCAGCGCCGCTTCCAGACGTGGCTCGCGAAGCGCTACGACACGATCGAGGCGCTCAACGAGGCATGGGGCAACGTGTTCTGGAGCATGGAGTACCCGTCGTTCGAAGCGGTGGGCTTGCCCGTGCGCACGCCGACCGACGCCAACCCGGCGCATCATCTGGATTTTCGCCGCTACATGTCGGTTGAAGTCGCGAGCTTTCATCGCGAGCAGGCAGACGTGCTGCGCCGCCACGCGCCGAACGCCGACGTATTGCACAACTTCATGGGTTTTTTCACGACCTTCGATCACTACCAGTTCGCGGCGGATAAGGCCATCGACGTGGCGACGTGGGACAGCTATCCGATCGCGCGCACCGAAGTGATCGCGTTGCCGGAAGCGCAGAAGGCTCGCTACGCGCGCACCGCGCACCCAGACGTCTCCTCGTTCGACCACGACCGTTACCGCACGATCGGTGGCGGACGTTTCTGGGTGATGGAGCAGCAGGCAGGACCGGTGAACTGGGCGCCGTGGAATCCGGTGCCCGCGCCGGGCATGGTGCGCCTGTGGGCCTATGAAGCGTTCGCGCACGGCGCCGAACTCGTTTCGTACTTCCGCTGGCGGCAATGCCCGTATGCGCAGGAGCAGATGCATTCGGGCCTCAATCTGCCGAATAACGAGCTGTCTCCCGGCGGCCGCGAGGTGGAGCAGGCCGCGCGGGAGATCGCGGCGAGCGACGTGTTGCGCACACTCGCACCGGCGGGGCGTGCCCAGGTGGCGCTCGTATTCGACTACGAAACGCAGTGGATGTTCGAGATCCAGCGCCACGGCGCGAGCTTCGACTATCAGACGCTCGCGTTCGACTACTACAGCGCGCTGCGCGAACTGGGCCTCGATGTCGAAATCGTCTCGCGGCACGCGGATCTTTCGGCGTACCGGCTCGTGGTGGTGCCGTCGCTGGCCGTGATCGACGACGCCTTCGTCGATCAGATCGAGCGCAGCGTCGGCCTGTGGGTGTTCGGGCCGCGCAGCGGCTCGAAGACCGCGCACTTCGCCATACCCGGCGACCTGCCGCCCGGCGTGTTGCAGCGCGTGCTGCCGTTGCAGGTGCTCGAGGCCGAATCGCTGCGGCCCACGCTCGCGCCCGCGGTCACGCTAGCCGGCGTGCAGGGCGAGGCATTGCATTGGCGCGATCACGTGCGCGCCAACGGCGCCACGCGCGTTCAGGCGCAATTCGAAGACGGCTGGCCTGCGCTGCTCTCGCATGGCCGCGTGCGTTACGCCGCTGCGTGGTTTTCGCGCGAGCTGCATCTCGCCATGCTCGACGAAGCCGCGCGCGGCGCGGGCCTCGCCACGCAGCGCTTGCCCGAAGGCTTGCGCGTGAGCCGACGCGGCGGATTGTGCTTCGCCTTCAACTTTGGCGAGCAACGTGTTCAGGCGCCGGCCCCCGACGGGGCCCAGTTCGTGCTGGGCGCGCGCGAGCTTGCGCGAGGCGACGTGTGCGCGTGGCGCGAAACCCGCTGAGCCGCAGCTAACCCGAGAGAGTGTTCCGCGTCGCGTCGCATCACGCGCGCGCCGCGGAACACTCGCGCGCATCAGAACAGATGCCGGATGCCGAAGCTCGCGCCCACGGTCGACCCGGAGACTTCAAAGAGCGCGTTGTTGATCGACAAGCCCGTGTCCATACGACCGTGGTTGTTCACGTAGCCCACCTGGCCATAGAGCGTCGTGCGTTTGGAGAGGAAGAACTGCACGCCGCTCGACGCGAGGAGCGAGTGGTTGGTGCCGTCGTTGCCGTCGCGCGTGTACCAGACACCGGCGTCGACGTCGAGGTAGGGCGTGATCATATAGCTGAGCCCGCCGGAGTAGACGCTGTTGTCGAACGACTGCGCAACCTTGTAAAGTGCGTACGAAGCGGAGATCGTGAGCGAGTTCGGGAAGCGATAGCTCGCGCCGATCGTGCGGCCCACGAACTCGATGGTGCTCGGCACTGGCGTGGTGGCCGCGCTGCCTCCGGCATTGCCGCTATACAGCGCGCCTGTGATCGTGAAGCCCGCGATGTGATAGCGCAGGCTCGCCGAATACTGGCGTCCCGCCTGGAAGTTGCCCGCCGCGCCGCCCATGGCGAACATGCCCATCGCCTGAATGCCGGCGATTTCCGGGGACGTATACGTAATCGCGTTGCTGTTGAAGAGCCCGGTCACGTAGACGTTGTTCACGTAGCTCACGAGACCGCTGCCGAAATACGACATGCCGCGCGGGTCCGTCTGGTAGAGCGATAGGAAGAACGGTGAGTACTGCAAACCAGCCTTGACCGTACCATAGGGGCTTTCCATGCCGATCCACGCCTGACGCCCGAAGAAGTTGCCGTTGGAATTGCCGAACTGGCCGTTCGCCACGCTAATGCCGCTTTCGAGCGCGAATACCGCGCGCATCCCGCCGCCCAGGTCTTCGGCGCCGCGCATGCCGAAGTTCGAGCCGGACATGCCGCTGTCCGTGAAGGAGAACTGATGGCCGGCGTTCTGGCCCGTCTGCGTGTTCAGCGTATGGCTCGTGTACAGGATCGATCCGTCGACGATGCCATACAGGGTGACGCTGCTCTGCGCGCTCGCGACACTCGCTGTGCCCATCAAACCGGCCGCCGCGAGGCAGCGGACCAGCCATTTCATGCCGAGGTTGTCGCGTTGTAACATTTCGTCATCCTTAGTGTTATTTATGGATTGAGATTGATGTGACAGGTGCTGCGCACGCTTCAGGCCATGCTCCAGGCAAAGCCGCGGATAAAGCTTCAGGCAAAAGGGGGCCGGGGTTCCTCGCGGAACCACATGAATCGGAATGCTGGGAGTGCTGCTCGGCGTACTACGCGGAGTACTTCGCGTAGTCCTGCGGTCTGGCGCGGCGGCCGGGGTCCTCTCGCGTGCGCAGGAACAGCGTGGGCGAGCGCGTGGTCATCGTGGGCTTGCGGCTAGGCATGGGCCGGATTGAATGCGCGTTCACCGATCGCTTCTCCCCTGACGAGAGGTGTGCAACGTTGACGGAATGCTACGTTCGATGGGGGCTATTTTTGTACGACCGTGCGGAATCTGTCACCCTGGGAGAAACGATCACATTTGCGCATCAATTTGTTGCACCCGGCGCATGAATCGACACACGGGCGCCTGCCTCACCCCGCCGGATTCTCCTCATCCTGCGGCGGCGCGCTGCCCGCGGGCGCACCCAGGATGCTGACCTGGAAAACCGGCGTGCCTGCAAGCGACTCGAGGTTGGGGTCTTCGGGGTAGGCGAGCAGCAAAGGGAAGATGACAGAGCCGCCAATCACGGCGCGGCGGCTGTTCTCGGCGGGGCGCAGGCCCCAGACGTCCTGATAGACGAGCGGCACCGTCTTGCCGTCGCGCTCCGTGTTGCCAAGGTAGAGCATCACGTGACCGCCTATATAGATGAGCGTGCGCATGGGCGCGCCGTGCTGCACGAGCCAGTCGAGGCGTTGCGCGGGCGTGGAAGCCGAAAGATCGGTCATCGCCCCCGCGTTCATTTGCGTGGACGAATGGCGGGGCAGCCACACGCCGAACGCAGCGAAAATGCTCTGCAATTCGGCCGAGCAGTCGTTGTCGAAGTTCGTATTGCCCCAGCCGTAGGGGCGGCCGATCAGCGCCTTCATCAACTGTGCGAGATGGCGCGGCGTCGCCGCGAGCGGCGCGGGCACGATGGCGTTCGAATCGAGCACTGCCGTGCGGATCGCCGCGCGGCCGTCTACATCGCGGGCGGGCACGAGCACTTCGCCCGGCTTCGCGCCGGAAGCGGGGCGCAGCGGCAGCAGCGTGCCGGCAGGCGCGTCGAAGCGGAACACGCCGCCATCGTCGCGCAGCGCGGCGGAGGCCACGACCACGACGCCGAGCGAGTGGTGCGCCGCCGCGCGCCACGTCGAAACGAAGGCTTCATCGACGCTCGCCACGCCGTCGCTGCGCACCCAGCCCTGCACGTCCGGCGTCTGCACGTAGCGCCAGGCGCCGTCTGCGCTCGTGCCGAGCACGTAGAGCGGCGTGCCCGGCCGCACGGCGCTCACCTGCAGGTTGTCGAAGGGATAGCCTTCGCCTGCTATGCGATGTGAATAGAACGACGGGTCGACGGTGGGCAGCTCGCGCACGTACAGTGCCGTCGTGGCGATGGCGCGACGCGTGGCATCGAAGCCGCTGGACTGTTCGAACTGGCTGACGTTGGCGTTGCGCTCGATGGCGTCGATCCACGCCTTCGTGTGCGGCCGGAAATTCATGCCGTAGCCAATGCGGCGCGCCTCCTTGCCGGTGTTGTCGAAGTATGCGAGGCGGCGCGTCTGCAGCGCGGCAATGTCGCTGCCGCCGTCGCGATACACACGCTGCTCGACAAACGCGCGATTCCAGGGCGAGGGATCGTTCGGCCCTGCACCGAAATAGCGCGCGACGAGCGCATCGAATTGCGCGCGCTGGACGTCGGGCGAAAGGTAGGGCTTGTCGTAACCGGCGCTGGCCGGATCGATCCAGTGATCGACGTTCTGGTCGTAGTGCTCGATCGGGAACAGCGTGACCGTATCGGGCGGGAGCGCCTGCCCGGCAGGACTCTGCGAGGCCGGGCCGGTCGCGCATCCCGGCAGCACGCACGCGGCGGCTAGCGTCAGGGCGAGGAAGCGGGCGCGCGGAGCCAGGGCAAAAGCGGAAAGGCGAAACGAAGAATCGAGGGCGGAGCGCATGGGCGAGCGGGCGGTTCGACAACCCGTGGATGATACAGGACGCGCCGCGCCCACCGCCCTCGCTGATGCCCGAAAATCAAACGATTACTGCTCGATCTGCCGGTTCCAGCGCGAATCCCATTGCGCGCGGTGCTCGTTGATCACGTCCCAGTCCACCACCGTCACCTTCTTCACGAGCTGGTCGAGATTGCCCAGGCTCTTTTGCATGTCGGGCGGCATGGTCGCGTTCTGGTTGGTCGGAATCTGCTTGCCGGCGGAGGCCGCCTTGCTCTGTGCGGGCGCCGACAGCAGGAACTGCGCGAGCTTTTGCGCGAGCTGCGGGTCGGGATTGTTCTTCACCACGCACAGGTCCACGAGCAGCAGCACGGCGCCTTCCTTCGGGTTGGCGTAGGCCACGGGCAGGCCCTTGTCCTTCAGGTCACCCACTGCGGTGGGCGTGAGCGGGAAAATGCCGGCCTCGCCGGTCTGGATCATCTCCGAGAGCTTGGCCGAATTCGGAATATATTCGACGACGTTCGGCCCCACCGTGCTCGCCCACTTCGTGAAGCCCGGCTCGACATTGCTCTCGCTGCCGCCCATCAGGCGGTTGATGGCGAGAAAGCCGTGCAGCCCGAACGTGCTGCTCGAAGCCGACTGGAACACTACCTTGCCCTTGTATTTCGGATTGGCGAAATCGAGCCACGAAGTGGGCGGCGCCCAGCCTTTATCGGCGAACACCTTCGTGTTGTAGCCAATGCCCGTCATGCCGAGCTGCACGCCCGCGCCCACGTCGCCTTTCATGCGCGCGAACGGATACAGCTCCTTGAGCACCGGCGAATCGTCGAGTTTCTCGCACACGCCCATGCTCACCGCGCGCGCCATTACGCCGTCGTCGAGAAAGGCGACATGCATCTGCGGGCTGTTGCGGTTGGCGAGGAGCTTCGCGAGCACGTCGGACGACGTGCCCGGCACGACCACCACCTTCACGTTGTTGGCCTTCTCGAAGTCGGGCAGGACCTGGCTCGTGTAGGCTTTCTCCATCGGGCCGCCGTTCATGCCGATGTAGATTGTCTTCGTTTGCGACCAGGCGCCTTGCGGGATGCCCAAGGCAACGAGTGCGGCCAGCGGAGCCAGGGTGCGTGTGAGTTTCATCGTGGGGACTCCTTATTTGATTGGGAGAGCGGCATGAACGCAAGACTGCGTGAAGCGGCCGATAGCGAACGCCTCGATGGGCGTGCTCGTCGTGCCTTCTGTGACGAGTTCGGCGAGGACTTCGCCTACGCCCGGCGCCAGCAGGAAGCCGCCGCCGGAAAAGCCGAAAGCGTGCACGAGGCGCGGCGTGGTGTTGCTGAAACCGATGATCGGGTTGCTGTCCGGTGTTTCGCCTTCCACGCCGCTCCACGTGCGGATGAGCAGCGCGTCGCGCAGGCCGGGCAGCAGCGCGCAGGCGTCGCGCATGACGGCGCGCGTGGTGGCGGTGGACGGCTGTGCGTACTCGCCGTCGCCGTGCCCGCGTCCGCCGCCGATCACGCAGTTGCCGCGCTCGACCTGGCGCGCGTAGACGCCGCCGCCGTAGACGCCCAGGTTGTGCTGGATAAAGCGCGGCAGCGGCTCCGTCACCCACATGTTCGGGTAGATCGGCTTCATCGGCACGGTTTCGCCGAACGCGCCCGCCACCGTATTGGCCCAGGCGCCCGACGAGTTGATCAGCCAGTCCGCGCTGATGCGCTCGTGGCCCGCGCGCATCTGGAAACGCCGGCCGTCGAAGCTCAGGTCGGCGAGCGCGGTCTGCTCCTGCACGTGCGCGCCCGCGCGCCGCGCCGCCACCGCGAAGCCGGGCGAGACGAGACGCGGATTCGCCTGGCCGTCGCTCGCGCAAAGTGCCCCGCCAATGGCGGTTTTGCCGAGCCACGGGTAGCGGCGCCGAAATGCTTCGCCGCTCATGACGACCGACTCCACGCCGAAATCGCGCGCCATGTCGGACCACGCGTGAAGCGCGTCGAGATCGCTGTCGCGGCGCGCGAGGCGCAAGTGCCCCGACACGACGAATTCGCCGTCGCTGCCGATCAGTTCGGGCAAGCGGCTCCATACGCGCCGGGCGCGCACCGCAAGCGGCAGTTGCTCGGCGCTGCGTCCGTGGGTGCGCACGCCGCCGTAGTTCACGCCGCTCGCCTGCGCGCCGCAAAAGCGCCGCTCGAACAAGCCGACGCTTACCCCCTTGCGCGCGAGTGCGAGCGCCGCCGATGCGCCGACGAGCCCGCCACCCGCAATCACAACCTGGAAGTGGCGCGTGTCACTCATCGTGGGCTTCCTCTTCGATGACTTGCACGCCGTCGTCGAACAGCATCGGTGAAATGGGAATCGGCTTGATCGGCGCCTGGCTGCGTAAGCGGCCCACCTCGTGCAGCGGCTTGCCGGTCTCCACGCTCAGTAGCGCCATGGCGGATTCGCCGCACATGCGCCCCTGGCAGCGCCCCATGCCGATACGCGTGAGCGCCTTCAGGCGGTTGACCTCGCTGGCGAAACCGTCGCGGATACAACTACGCAGCGTGCCGGCATCGACTTCCTCGCAGCGGCAGATGGTCAGGTCGTCGGGCCAGTTGGCGGCGCAGTTGGCCGGCGGGGCAAATGCCTGCTCGATGCCCACGCGAAAGCGCGCGATCCGTTCGAGACGCTTCTCGATCGTTGCCACATCAGGCAAAGCAGCATCGTGCTGTGGCGCTTCGATGCCGATATCTTCGAGCATCGCGAGTGCGGCGCGGCTGCCCGCGAGTTCGGCGGCATCGGCGCCTGCGATACCGGCGCCGTCGCCGGCCAGATAGACGCCCGGCACAGAGCTGCGGCCCGCCGCATCGCGTTCGGGCAGCCAGCAGCGGTTGAGGTCGTCGAAGGCGAAGCGGCAGCCCGCGAGATCGGCGAGCTGGGTTTCGGGCCGCAAGCCGTAGCCGAGGCCGATCGCATCGCAGGCGATGGCGTGCTCCTTGCCGTCGGCCGCGCGCCAGCGGACGTATTGCACCGCCGCGTCGCCTTCGATGGCCTCGAGCGCGACGCCATGCTCCATGCGCACGCCATGCGCCTTGAGCCACGCGACGTAATAAACGCCCCTGGCGAAGGTGCCCGGCTGGTTGAGCAGCTTCGGCGCGGCGGCGGCCTGGCGCCCAAACGGGCTCGTGTCAAGCACGGCGGCTACTTGCGCGCCCGCTTTCGCATACTGATACGCGACGAGGTAGAGCAGCGGCCCGGTGCCGGCGAACACGGTGCGCTGGCCAATTGCGCAGCCCTGCGCCTTCAGCGCGACCTGGGCGCCGCCGAGTGTATAGGCGCCTGGCAACGTCCAGCCGGGCAGCGGCACGATGCGGTCGGTGGCGCCGCTCGCGATGATCAGATGCGACCACGGCACGCTCGATTCGCGGCCCGCGCGCAGGGTGTCGAGCCGGCCCGGCTCGCACGACCAGGCCAGCGTGTCGGGCCGATAGTCGATTTTCGGGAGCAGGTCGGCCATGGTGCGATGGACCGCATCGGCTTTCTTCGCCTCGAAGCCGTAGAGCGCGGTTTTCGTGCGCGAAAAGCCTGCACCGTCAGCGGGCTGGCGATAAATCTGGCCGCCCCAGCGCGCGTTTTCGTCGATGACGGTGGGGCGCAGTCCCGCGGCCACGAGCGTTTGCGCGGCGCGAATGCCGGCCGGTCCTGTGCCGACGATGACGATGCGCTCGGGCCCGGTCGCGCTCATCGCGCACCTCCGCCATAAATTTTGGTATCCGAACCAGTGCGCGTCACCACACGCATGCCTTCGCGCAACGGCGTGGAGCAGGCGCGCAGGCGCGTGCCGTCTTCGCAGCGCACCCAGCAGTCCTGGCAAGCGCCGATCAGGCAGAAGCCCGCGCGCGGTTCCGTGCTGAACTCGCTGCGGCGCACGTGCCGCTGATGCGTGAGGATCGCGGTGAGCAGCGTATCCCCCGCGAGCGCCTTGACTTCGACGCCGTCTAAAACGAAGGAAACGCTCGCGCGCGCGGTTTCGGCAACGCGGACGAACTGGGCAAGGGGAAGCGGCGTGGCGGTGCTCATGGAAGGTCGGTGGCGCGGCAGCAGGAATCGAAAGAGGCGGGCGGCGTTCAGTGCTGCCCGATCAGAATGCGGTTGAGCCCGTATACGCGGTCGAGCAGGAACATCGCACCCGCCGTGATGAAAATGACGAGCGCGGAAACGGAGGCCATCATCGGGTCGATCGACTCGGTTGCGTACATATACATGCGCACGGGCAGCGTGACGGTTTGCGGCGAGGTCACGAAGATCGACATCGTCAGTTCATCGAAGCTGTTGATGAACGCGAGCAGCCAGCCGCCCGTGATGCCGGGCACGATCATCGGCAGCGTGACGCGGCGGAAGGTCGTCCAGGCGTTCGCGCCGAGCGACGCGGCTGCATGCTCGATGCTGCGGTCGAGGCCGCTCACCGAGGCGAGCACGAGCCGCATGACGAACGGCGTGATGATGATCATATGCGCGAGGATCAGCCACGCGAACGAGCCGGTCGCGCCGATCAGCGCGAAAAAGCGCAGCAGCGCGATGCCCAGCACGAGCCCCGGAATCACGAGCGGCGAAAGCAGCAGCGCGTTGAGAAAGCCGCGGCCCGGAAAGCGCGCACGGCCAATGGCGAGTCCCGCGGGCATCGCGATGACGAGCGAGAGCGTGGCCGAGGCGAACGCGAGCTTGAGGCTGTTGAAGAACGCGGTGATGAAGTCGGGGTAGTCGAGGATTGCGCGGAACCAGCGCAGCGACAGGCCGTGCGTGGGGAGCGTCAAGGTTTCGTCGGGCGTGAATGCCACGAGAATGACGATGACGAGCGGCGCCAGCACGAACAGAATGACGAAGCTATGGAACGTGAGGGCGAGCGGTCCGTTTTTGCGCATGATGTTGTGTCCTGGGGCCTTAGCCCATGCTGCGCGCGTAGCGCCGTTCGAGCACGCGGTAGTAGGTGAGCATCACCACGAGATTGGCGACGAGCAGCAGCACGGCGATGGTCGCGCCGAGCGGCCAGTTCATCGAGCTGAGGAACTGGTCGTACACGGCGGTGGCCGCCACCTTCAGGCGCCGGCCGCCCAGCAGGCCAGGAATCGCGAAGGCGCTCGCCGACAGGCCGAACACCATGAGGCTGCCCGAGAGAATGCCCGGCATGAGTTGCGGCAGCACGATGCGGCGCAGGGTGGTGAAAGGCGACGCCATCAGCGACAGCGCCGCGTTCCGGGTTTGCGGATCGAGCCTTTGCAGCGCGGTCCACACGGGAATCGCCATGAACGGCAGCATCACGTGCACGAGCGCAATGACGATCGCGAAGGTCGTGTATTCGAGCTTGAAGGGGCCCGCGCCGAACAGAGCGAAGAACTGGTTCACGAGACCGTTCATGTTGAGCAGCATGCTCCAGCCGAACGCGCGCACCACCACGGAAACCAGCAGCGGCGCGAGGATCACGAGCAGGAAGAGCGAGCGCCATGGGTCGCGCATGCGCGAGAGGATGTACGCCTCCGGCGTGCCGATCACGACGCACAGCAGCGTGGTGAGCGCGGCAATGCCGAAGGTGCGCAGGAAGGTCGTGTGAAAGTACGACGAGCCCAGCACTTCTACGTAGTTGTGCAGATCGAATGCGGCGATGGGGCCGCTCATCGGATCGAAGCGGTAGAACGTGAGCGCGAAGGTCATGGCGAGCGGCACGAGCACGAGCGCGGCGAACAGTAGCAGCGCGGGCGCGCTCATGAGCCAGAGTGGCATGTAAGCCTGCCAGCCCGCGCGCACCGTGGCGTGCGGAGCTGGCTGCGAAGCGCGGAGCGTGCTAGACACGGGCGCCCTCCCGATGGATGAAGCGGATCGCGTCGCTATGCCAGTCGATGCCCACCTGGTCGCCTTCGGCAAGCGGCTCGTTGCCCTCGTTCTGGCAGCACACGAGCATTTCGCCCGCGCGGCTGTCGAGCCGGTAGAGCCACTGGCTGCCGAGGAAGAAGCGGCTCGTCACGCGCCCGGCGAGCCGGCCCGAACCGCTCGCGCAGAGCTTGAGCTTTTCGGGGCGGATGCACAGCGTGATCGCGTCGCCGACACCCACCGCGCGGCCGCGTTCGGGGAGTTGCGCCGTCGAGCCCGTTTCGGCGAGATCGTGGCCGAGATCCACGCGGATCGTATCGCCTTCGCGCGCGACGATGCGGCCCGCGAGCATGTTGGCCTTGCCGATGAACTGCGAGACGAAGTCGTTTTCGGGCCGCTCGTACGCGCGATAAGGCGTGTCGACCTGGGTGATGCGGCCGCTTTCCATCACGACCACGCGGTCGCTGATCGACAGTGCTTCCGACTGATCGTGCGTGACCATCAGCGTGGTCGTGCCGATCTTGCGCTGAATGGCGCGCAGTTCGAACTGCATGTCTTCGCGCAGTTTGGCGTCGAGATTGGACATCGGCTCGTCGAGCAGCAGCACGGGCGGCGCGATCACAATGGCGCGCGCAATTGCCACGCGCTGGCGCTGGCCGCCCGAAAGCTCGCGCGGAAAACGCTGCGCGTAGGCGTCGAGGCGCACGAGCGCGAGCGCCTCGCGAGTGCGGTCCCGACGCTCGGCTTTATCCACACCGCGCATTTCGAGGCCGAAGCTCACGTTCTGCTCCACGCTCATGTGCGGAAAGAGCGCATAGCTCTGGAATACGATGCCGAGGCCGCGCTTGTTCGGCGGCATCTGCGTGATGTCACGCCCGTCGAGCGTGATGCGCCCGCGTGTGGTTTCCACGAAGCCGGCGATCATCTGCAGCGTCGTGGTCTTTCCGCAGCCCGAGGGGCCGAGCAGTGAGACGAACTCGCCTTTTTCCACCGACAAATTGACGCCCGCGACCGCCTGCAGGTCGCCGAACGATTTCGATACATCGGTCAGGGTGAGGAACGACATGGTGTGGCCTTCCAGTGCTTGGGTTGCGCCGGCACCCGCTGGGCGAATCAAGGTGCAGGGCGTTGAACCGACTGTAGCTAGCCAAATTTTTAGTCGTCAATTTAAAATTCCATCGAGCGATAGGAATCTGACTTATATTCCGTTTGATGGAATGTGGATGCGGCTTGCTGGCCGATCGTTTCGTCCGGTGAACTTCGGGAAATCCCTGAACAGGCCCGGATGCAAGCACGATGACGTTTGGTGGTCCAATCTGTTGGGCCGCGCGCCAATTCAGCCAGCTTTTGGCGGATATTCCGCTCTATGGAATCAACCGAGATCGTTATGACGTCAGGGGAAGAGAAAAGTGGAACGCCGGCCGACGACGCACGCGGCGCGGGCGTGTTGCAGCGCGCATTTGCGGTGATCCGCGCGCTGGGGGCAAGTCAGGCGGAAGGCAGTCGCGTGACCGCGCTCGCCAAGGCCGTGGGCCTGACCCAGGCTACTGTGCATCGACTGCTGCAGGGGCTGATCGCCGAAGGCGTGGTCGAGCAGGACGAAGGCACGAGGCGCTATCGGCTGAGCGTGGATTTTTTTGCGCTCGCGGCGCAGGCGGGTAATCCCAGCGGAATGCGCACGCTATGCCGGCCTGCATTGCTGCGCCTGTGCGCAAGCCTTGGCGACACCATTTTCCTGCTCGTGAAGAGTAGCTTCGACGCGGTGTGCCTCGACATGTGTGAAGGCCCGTTTCCGATCCGCTCGTTCACGGGCGATATCGGCGGGCGTGTAGCGCTGGGCGTCGGCCAGGGCAGTCTTGCCATTCTTGCGTTCCAGCCCGAGGCCGAGCGCGAAGAAATCATCCGGTTCAACGTGCCGCGCTTGCGCAGTTACGGCGTGCTGGACGAGGTGTATTTGCGCACGGAGATCGAGCGCGTGCGCAAGCTCGGCTACGCGGGGCGCAACACCGGCGTGCTCGAGGGCATGGCGGGCGTGGCTGTGCCGATTCTGGACCAGAACGGCTGCGCCGTGGGCGCATTGAGCGTGGGCACGCTGGCTGCTCGTCTCACGGAAGACCGGTTGCCGACGATCGTAGAACTGCTCAAGCGGCAGGCCGAAATCATCGGGCCGCAAACGAACCCGTTCGATGTGGCGGTGCGCCGCCCCATGCACGGGCTCACGCGAGCGATGTCGACGCAACCATTGGCTTGAGCGATGACGGCGGGTATTGATCTAGTCGAACGCATTCCTAACTAAATTACCTGATCGCGAATCGTTCTCGTTGAGCAATCGGTGTGCAAACGTTTACCAGGTCCGTGCATTGCTGCATTGCGAAATCGAACAGTATGATCGGACGAAAATTGACCAGGGGGATAACCTATCCGCATGCGTCTTGGTTTTGGCGTAAATAGGCAGGTGGCTATTCGTAGACTGAAGGCGACGTACGAAATGGCAGTTCGCCGCCATGGAGCGTCGCAATCCATGGCGGCGCGAGCAGGTGACCCCGGAAACGAAAACAGGAGCGCCCGAAGCGTGGTTTCGCATGTAGTCTTGCAGGACCCGGAAGGGACAAAACCACCCGCCACGTGAACTGTCACATTGAGTACATGCCGTTGCCACGTCGACGAGAAGTCATTGAGGAGCGTGGGTGCTGGGGGAGGTGGAGCGCATGTGTGATCCCGCGGCGCTTGCAGTCAGAATATACCGGTGATCGATGACGACCATAAACGACCGGACGTTGCCCGTTTTCGAGGCACCGGCTGCTACTGTTACGCCGGTGCCGGTACGCGCGGCGCCTTCGATCTTTCATGAGCGCTGGTGGCTCGACATCGCCACGCAAGGCGACTGGAAGCTTGCGGTGGTGAAGCAGGACGACGAGGTCATTGGCGAGATGCCGTACGCGATGCAACGCACGCGACTGTGGCGTGTCTCGCACCTGCCGCCGCTCACGCGAACGCTCGGGCCGGTCATCAAGTCCGTGACGGGCAGCGAGGCTCGCCAACTGCATCATGAACTCGACGTCACCGGCAAGCTGATCGAGCAATTGCCCGACTGCGACAGCTTTTTTCAGGTGCTCGACCCGCGCATCGACGACGCCCTCGCGTTCGCGCTGCATGGCTTTACGGTGACGGCGCGCTACACGTTTCGCATCGACCGGAACACGTCGGCCGACGAAGCATGGAAGCGTCTGAACAGCAAGACACGCAACGTGATCCGCAGCGCCTCCCGTGAATTGACCGTCGTGCCGGATATCGAGCCCGCCGAGTTCATCGCGTTCTACGACGCGAATCTCGCGGCGCGTTCGCGTACCAACGCTTATGGGGATGCGGTCATGCGCGACCTCGTCAACGCGTTCGTCGAGCGCAAGGCCGGGATGCTGCTCGGCGCCTATGGGCAAGGCGGGAAGCTCGTGGCGGCGGTCGGCCTTGTCTGGGACCATCAGGCAATGTATTACCTGTTGTCATCGCGCGCGCAGGACGCGCATAGCGGCTCGATCAGCCTGCTGCTGTGGAGCGGCATTGGCCGCGCGCTGGAGCGCAGGCTCACGTTCGACTTCGACGGCTTTTCGAGCCCGTCGACATTCAACTTCCTCAACGGATTCGGCGCGACGCTCACGCAGCGGCTGGGCGTCGAGCGCCACGGCACGGTGTATTTGCTGATGCGTACGCTTAAACGGAAAATTGCGCCCGGGCGCGTGTTCGCCCCCAATCTATAGACGGCGGGGGCGTCGTGTGGCGAGCGATATCGTACGCTACACGAGTTCGTGCCGCGCGGGATCGCTTGCGCGACGGGTCGTGACCTCGGCAAGTTCCAGCGCGCTCGAGGCGAAGAGCAACGGGGTCCAGCGCCGGATCGTGCTTTGCGCGCCGGCAGCGAAGCGTTCGCGCAGCGCGGGCTCGCCGCCCAGCTCGCCGATACGCTGCGCTAATGTCGAGACGTCGCGCGGTTCGACCACAAAACCGTTCACGCCGTCGATCACCACTTCGCCAGCCACGCCGCATGTGCGCGTGACGATGGCAGGGCACCCGGCCGCGAACGCTTCGTTCACGCACAGGCCCCATTGATCGAATTCGCTCGCGAGGACGACGAATTCCGCGAGCGCGTAGAGATTCGGCATTTCCTGGTTGGCGAGTGAGTTGAGTATCGTCACATGAGACGTCAGGCCGAGCGAATCGATGCGCGCGCGCAGCTGCGCTTCGAGCGGACCCTGACCCACCAGAACGAGGCCGATATTTTCGTTGTACACCCCGGATTTGCGGTAGGCGTCGATCAGCACGTCGACGTTCTTGCGCGCGACGAAGCGGCTTACGCACAGCACATAGCGCTGCGGCAGGCCGAAGCGCGATCGCACGGCCTCGGGGTTGACGCTCGCGGCCTGCGCGAGATCCGAAAAATAGTCGACGTCGATCACATCGAAACCAATGCGGGAACGCTCCTTCGGTATGCCAAGCGATTGCGCGTAACGGCGATGCTTCTCGCCCGCGACGAGCGCCCCGTCGAAGCGGCTCACGATAAAGCGCTTGAGCCGCTCCTTGGTGCGCTGGCGCAGTCCGTCGTCGGCCTTCGAATCCGACATGTAGATGAGCTTGAAGCGGCGCGTGAGATGTCTGAGGAAACAGAGCACCGCCGAATAGCCGGTGTTGTAGCCGAGCGTGATGACCACGTCGGGCTCGAAGTTGCGCACCTTCGCAATCAGGCGCGCGGTGTCGCGCGCGCCGAGACCATCGCTGTCGGCGCCGTTCTCGACCAGCGTTTCCGCCATGCGCGGGCGGTTCGCGAAGAATGCCGCGCGGCGTTCCTGAGGAAAGCCGTAGACGCCCGAGCGCGCAAAGACCTCGAGCAGCGCCACCTGGTGGCCGCGACTGGAGGCCGCGCTGACGAGTGCCTCGTAGCGAGGGACGTGATAGTCGCCCAGGTTGCCGATGACGAAGAGGATACGCATGGACAATGACGGCTCGCGGTGGCGCTTGGTTGAGCAGGCAGCGCACCACGGGTGCCTGGTCTGCATGAAATCCCGGACAGTCGTCCAGACCTGCCGGGCAGCGTTGGCTGCGCCGAACCGCTCGCATAATCGCGGCGGGGACCCGCAGTCGCGCCGTTTGCTGCATCGTAACCCGATTGTGTGAGGCGTTTTTACGTGATGTCGGTGATCAGCGAAAACTTGTCCGATATGGCGGAGGCGATGCAAAGCAGATGAAACCTTGCGGGTCAATCCTTCCGAGGAATACGCAAGGCGCTTGCACGAAATGGCACATGACTTGCGTAGGTCGGGCCGATTGGAGCGATTTCCGGATGCCAGAGGGCGGGTTTGCGCATGGCTTGTAACCGATTGTCATCACAACCGACATCAATCGGTGCGGGGCGATGAAAACTGTCATATCAATGCGTCACACTGGAGGTTTGGCATGTTTCAATACGTTGGCAGAAGGGAAAGCGCTTAAGGTCAGCATCAGATTTTCGGCTTAATATCCTAGGGTTGACCCGTGGCGCTTAGTCCTTCAATTCGATAACAAACATGCGAACCGGAATGGCAATCGAAGGTTTTGCGTAATGCATTTCTAGGGAATTGCGCGGCGCTGGATCGAAGATGGCTAACCGGGTTTCACCATACTGCGCGGACAATCAAGGAATATGAAAACGCTGTTTCTGCAGGCCCCGTCGTATGACGGCTTCGACGGTGGCGCGGGCTCGCGCTACCAGGCAAAGCGCGAGATCCGCTCGTTCTGGTATCCCACCTGGCTCGCGCAGCCCGCGGCCCTCGTGCCCGACAGCCGCGTGCTCGACGCACCGGCCGACGGTCTGGGCGTGGAAGAAACGCTGAAGATTGCAGCCGCATACGACCTCGTCATCATCCACACGAGCACGCCGTCGTTCCCGACCGACGCGCTCTTCTGCGAAGACCTCAAGAAGCGCAAGCCGTCGATCGTCATCGGTCTGGTGGGCGCGAAGGTGCAGGTCGATCCGCACAATTCGCTCACGGCGAGCGAGGCGATCGATTTCGTCTGCCGCGAGGAATTCGACTTCACCTGCAAGGAAATCGCCGAAGGCATGCCGCTGGCCGAGGTCAAGGGCATTTCGTGGCGCGCGAAGGACGGCTCGATCGAGCACAACCCGGGGCGTCCGGTGCTGGAAGACATGGACTCGCTGCCGTTCGTCGCGCCGATCTACAAGCGCGACCTGAAGATCGAGAATTACTTCATCGGCTACCTGAACTACCCGTACGTGTCGATCTACACGGGCCGGGGCTGCAAGTCGCGCTGCACGTTCTGCCTGTGGCCGCAGACCGTGAGCGGCCACGTCTACCGCACGCGCTCGGTCGAGAACGTGCTCGAGGAAGCGAAGTGGATCCGCGAGAACATGCCGGAAGTCAAGGAGCTCATGTTCGACGACGACACCTTCACCGACGACCTGCCGCGCGCCGAAGCGATCGCCATCGGTCTGGGCAAGCTCGGCATGACGTGGTCGTGCAACGCGAAGGCGAACGTGCCGTACAAGACGCTCAAGATCATGAAGGAAAACGGCCTGCGTCTGTTGCTCGTGGGCTTCGAATCGGGCGATGACCAGATTCTCGTGAACATCAAGAAGGGCGTGCGCACGGACTTCGCGCGCCGCTTCAGCGCCGACTGCAAGACGCTCGGCATCAAGGTGCACGGCACCTTCATTCTGGGGCTGCCGGGCGAGACGCAGGACACGATCAAGAAGACGATCGAGTACGCGAAGGAAATCAATCCGCATACGATTCAGGTGTCGCTGGCGGCGCCCTATCCGGGCACGACGCTGTACAAGCAGGCCGTGGAAAACGGCTGGATGGAAGAGAACAAGACCATCAACCTGGTGAGCAAGGAAGGCGTGCAACTGGCGGCGATCGGCTATTCACATCTGTCGCGCGACGAGATCTATCACCACCTCGAACAGTTCTATCGCCAGTTCTATTTCCGGCCGTCGAAGATCTGGGAGATCGTGCGCGAGATGCTCACGAGCTGGGACATGATGAAGCGGCGTCTGCGCGAAGGCGTGGAGTTCTTCCGCTTCCTGCGCGCACACGAGGCATGATGGACCGCTCGCATGCGACGGGGCGAACCGGCGCCATCGTTGCGATGGCCGTGACGGTGCTTGCGGTCGCTTCTGCTGCAATCGAAGTCATGCGTGCCGAATTGCCTGGCTTTTCGCACCTGCTCTTCGAATCGCTCGCGGTCCTAAGCGGTCTTTGCGCCGTGGTCGGCATTATCTATACCTGCACGGCGAGCGCGCTGGTCGGTCGTTTCTTCGCGCGCGAGGTGGCGACGCCGCAGCACTTCCCGGCCATCACGCTCGCCAAGCCGCTGCACGGCGACGAATGGCACCTCGAGGAGCACCTCGCCAGCTTTTTCGAGCAGGACTATCCTGGAGAAGTCCAGTATCTGTTCGGTGTTCACGACGCGCGTGACGAAGCGCTCAATGCGATCGAGCGGCTACGCACACGTTATCCCGATGCGCACATCACGGTCGTCGCCGATTCGCGCCTATACGGTCCCAACCGCAAAATCGCGAATCTCGTGAACATGCTCGAACAGGCCGAGCACGACGTGCTGTGCTTCGCCGATAGCGACGTGCTCGTCGACAAGAACTATCTGCGCCAGGTGGTCGGGGCGCTGCAGCAACCGGGCGTCGGCCTCGTGAGCGCGGTTTATCGGGGCCTGTGCGCGCCCGGATTCTGGCCGCGCGTCGCGTCGGCCTTGACCAACTATCATTTCTTGCCCGGCGTCGTCACGGGGCTCGCCATCGGGCGCGCGCGGCCGTGCTTTGGCCAGTCCATCGCCATGACGCGTGAAATGCTCGACCGCATTGGCGGTCTGGCGCAATTCGCGCATCACCTCGCCGAAGACCACGCGATCGGTGAAGCCGTGCGCCGCGCCGGTGCGGAAGTGTCCATCCCGCCCATTCTCGTGCGGCACGCGTGTGTGGAGAATACGTTCGCCAAGCTCTTTGCGCACGAATTGCGCTGGAGCCGCACTGTTCGCGCGGCGGACCGCTCGGGGCATCTGGGCGCCGTGCTGATGCATCCGTTCGCGCTCGCCATGCTTGCCGTGGCCTTGTCCGGCGGCGCGGCGCCCGCGTGGATATTGGCTGCCGTGGCGCTGTGCGCGCGCGCGTGGCTGATCTGGCGGACCGATCGCGCGACCGGCGACAAGTCCAGCGGACTGTTATGCTTACCCCTTTGGGAAATGGTCCAGTTCGCGATCTATGTCGCGAGCTTTTGTTCGTCTGGCGTCGTTTGGCGCGGCACGCGCTTTCGCGTCGACAGGAATGGCATGCTTTCGCCAGTCCACGAGACCTGAGCGTCACAGTAGATGGGGGGCACAATGAGACGGGAGCATCCACTAGAGAGCACCCGCAGATGAAGCACATGGGACGTATCGCCGCCCTGGTCGGTCTTGCGATCGCCGTGTGGCTCGTATGGCGCGAGCATCCCGCAGCGGTGCTGCAACTGTTGCGCGGGGCGGGCATGGGCCTCGTGCTGGCGGCGGCCGTGCATATCATGCCGATGTGCGCGAATGCATGGGACTGGCGCAGCCTGATTCGCGCGGCGCAGCGGCCGTCGTTCGCGACGATGCTCAAACTCGTGTGGATCCGCGAATCGATCAACGGCTTGCTGCCGGTGGCGCGCGTGGGCGGGGAACTCGTCTCGTTCCGGCTGCTTGGCCGTGCGGGCGTACGGCCGGCCACGGCGGTGGCGAGCCTCATCGCCGACATGCAACTCACGCTGATCAGCCAGGTGCTCTTTGCGTTGCTCGCAGCCGGCTACCTGCTCGAACATTCCTCTTCCGACACCGCGCGGATCGTGGGGCGGCTCGCATGGGGCCTCGCGGGCTTCATCCCGCTGCTGGTGCTGTTCGCACTCGTGCAGCACGCTCGGCCGTTCGAGCGCGCGGCACGCACGCTCAACCGCGTGACGAGCGGCAAGGTCGTCGATCTCGTGGGCAAGTCCGCGCGCGTCGATTTATCTCTCAAGCTGATCTGGCGGCAGACCGGCGTGATCGTACGCTACGTGCTCGTCTGGCAGACGCTGCAATGCCTCGGTTACGCGCTCGAAATCTGGATCGCGTTGCGCGTGCTCGGCACCGACGCGACCTTCGTGCAGGCGTTCGTGATCGAGGCCCTGATCCAGATGCTGAGCAGCATCGCGTTTCTGGTGCCGGCCGGCCTTGGTGTGCAGGAGGGCGGCTTCGTCGTGATTGGCGGACTGCTGGGGTTCGATGCGCCGACATGCCTTGCGCTCGCGGGCGCAAGACGCGTGCGCGATCTGATGTTCTATTTGCCAGGCCTGCTTGCCTGGCAGGCGGCCGAGTATGGCTGGCCGTCACGACGCCGCACAGAAGGTACCGCCACGCGCGCCCGCACGGAATAATCCCGGAAGTGACCTGTTATTGAAGACAGGTCGCTTCACATTGCTCTATTGTCGGCAATCGCCCGAAAGGACTCGACATGGCAAGGGATTTCAGCGCGCTGAACAAGCACGCTCACCGCGAATACAAATTCGTTCAGGCCGATTCATATCGTCAGGTCAGGCAGACCTACGGGACAGATATGGATGGCGGGGCGTGCATGGGCGTCGTGTTGAATTGGGTCAAGGAGAAGTTGTCGACCTCGAACGGGCTGCTTCGTCCTGATGGTCCCCTGCGCAATTCGGCCGTCAAGCATTTTTCAAATCCACTCAATCCCCTTTCGCGCATTCGCAACGGCATCTCCCCGCCCACGGATTCCACGCTGGGGAAACTCATCGGCAAGGAACCCGGGCAACCACGCGGCAGAAAGAGCGCGGCGCGCAACGAAGCGACCATGCTGGAGGGCGCGAAGAATCAGGAAACTTACAACCGCTACAAGACCACTGACCGGTTGGTCGCTGAACTCGAGCTCGATCCGGGCGGATATACGCCAGAAGAAAAAACGCGCAAGGTAAAGCATGTCGCGCAGAATGTTGGCACAAGCCGCCCCCAGGAGAGTTTCGTAGCCGAGCGCTTGGACGACGCCACGATTGCCGGAGCCGCGGAGCAGTTGCCCAAGGGCAATGCAATCGTGCTCGATTTGAAGCAAGAGGCCGGTGGTCCCGGGCACGCCGTTGCGTTTTACAAGAGCCGGGGAGGCACGCTCTATTTTTTCGACCCGAACGCCGGCGTGTACGAGATATCTCGTCCGTACGAGAAACACCTTCTGGGATTCGTGCAGGCGTGGCTCGATGTCTACACGAAGGACAAAGACGATAAGGGCGTGCCCACTCCGAAAAACTGGAAGACGAAAGATGAACACCGCTGGTATTCAGTTTTTACCCGCACCACCCCCAAGAAAGCCGGCACTGCTCCCACGGAAGGCTAACGCCTGAAAGAACGCGGAGCCCGAAGGGCATTAACCGTGACTCGTGCGCAACTGAAAGCGCCAACGCTCGAGATTCGAGAGTTCATCCACGGTCTTCTTCTCGATGTCGCCGCGAATCAGGTGATGAATCGTGAGCCGACCCTGCTTTGTCTCCAGGATCTGTACTAGCCGTGCGCGCTCCCGCTGCCCCTTGAAGCCCAGATCGAAATAGATGACGCGGCGACGCGTATCCCCGGTGACGAGGCTCAAGCCACCCCCGCCGCCCGACCCGCCAAGGACGCCCATTTGGGGAACATCCCGTATGTGGAGATTCCAGCTGAAGCCATTGCGCGCGATCCACTTCTTTGCATCCTCCTCGCGCTTCATGGCCATGAGCGCAGCGGGCGGATGATTGGTCACATCGGTCGCGATCGTATAGCGCGACTTGTGCCAGTTCCTGAAGGTATTCGACTCCCGATTGTGCGCATACATGTTTCTCTCGACTTTGCCTTCGAACTCCCATTGCTGCATCACGGTGTCGAACCTGAACCATTCGATGCACTCGTTCCACTCCAGTTGGGGGCATTCGATGTCATCGGCCATGAGCTTGCCGAGCATGGGCGCCTTGACCTCAGCGCGAAACGTCAGGTCGAATTGATGACCGGCGGTGGCAGTGGAAGAGCGTCCGCCAATGGGTTTGATCCGTTCGACGGGCACAGCAAGATTGGAGATCGTCATGCGGGCTTTCATGGCTCACCTTTGTGCAATTCGGGATGCAGCCATAACAGCTGAACGTTTCCAGATATTCCCTCTCATGCACGGCGACAGGCTGCAAAAAACAAATGGAATAGTTCTCCTCGCCGGGCTGTTGTGGAAGAGCGGATCGAACTGGATCGACCCGCTGGGCTAAAGGAGCTTCTCCATGAATCACCTCTCACGCGGGAAGCATATTGCGATTGGGGCTGGGCTGATTTCGATGATGAGTGGGGCTTCCGCGCAAGCCGAATCGATCGATGTGCCGGGCGTACAGCCGTTCCTGAAAACGACCGCAGCGGGGGTGCAGATCTACGCCTGCGAGTACGGTGCGGATCACACGCTCGACTGGGTGTTCCGGCAGCCGCGCGCCACGCTCTACGACGCGCACGGCGCCGAGGTGATCGAGCATTCGGCCGGCCCGTCGTGGCAGGCGCACGATGGCAGCCGCATCGAGGGAAAGGTCGTCGCGCAGGAACCCAGCGGGACGCCCGGCAGCGTGCCGCAACTGCTGCTCGAGGCGCACTCCGCCGGATCACCGGGCATGCTCGCAGCCGTGCGCTACGTGCAGCGGGTCAGGACGGTGGGCGGTGTGAAGCCGGCCGCGCCGTGCACAGTCGAGCACGAGACGGGTAGCTCGCCCTATATCGCGACTTACATCTTTTATAAGTAAAAAGACAGATCATAGAACGGTCTCTCTGGAAAGAGACACCGCAATTAATTCGGAATGCGAATTTAAAACAGTCAAAGCGCCATGATCATCGAATTCATCACGCATCAGGACTGGACCGAGTGGCTCGAACCTCTCACGCAAGCGCAGCCGTGCGGCCCGGACCTCGAATATGACGCGCAATTTCGCGAACTCGAGGAAGCGGTCAGCGGACGTCCCGAAGCCGAGTACGGAGACACGCTCGTGGCCGCCGTTGCGCCCGACTGGGAAGCCGCCGATGCGCTTGGCACCGCATTGATGGCCCGCACGCGAGACCTTCGCGTGGTGATGCATCTAGCGCGAGCGCGCTGGGTTCGCGAGGGCATTACCGGTCTCGCGGACGGCCTCGTCTTGACCGCCGCGCTGCTGGAGCGCCATTGGGAGCACGTGCACCCGCAACTCGACGCCAGCGACGGCGACGACGCGACGGCCCGCATCAACGCGCTTGCCGCGTGGACGGCGGCCGGCGGCGTGCTCGCCGGTCTCATGGATAGCCCGCTGCTGCAAGGCCGTTCTCCGGTCACGCTGCGCGAGTGGTCGTATGCGAATGGCGAAGCCGTCGCGCCAGAAGGGCACACGATGATGAGCCTCACGGCAATCGAAGCGTCGATCGCCGTGTCGCCCGATGCCGCGCGCAGCGCGAAGAGGGCGTTCGATGCCGCGTACGCCAGCGTCCGCGCAATCGAAGCGACGCTTGCCGAACGCGTAGGCGCTACCCAATCGCTCGATTTTGCTTCGTTGAAGGCGTTGCTGGAGCGCGCATCGTCGCTGCTCGCGACGGGCGTGCACCCGGGCGAGGCGCAAATGCATCAAGCGGACGAGCCCGGTGTCGCGTCGCCAGCAGCCGCCACCGGCACCGCATCATCCAGCACGATAGGCAGCCGCGCCGACGTGGCCGCCACGCTGCAGCGGATCTGCGCCTGGTACGCGCAACACGAACCTGCGAGCCCGGTGCCGTTGCTGCTCGAAAGGGCGCGCGGCCTCGTCGAGAAGTCCTTTGTCGATCTTTTGAAGGACCTCGCGCCGGAAGGACTCGCGCAACTTACCCAGGTGATCGGTACCGCTGCCGTCGAAATGCCGGCGGAATGATCTAAGCCGCACTGCAACGCAGTTCAACCAGGAGAACGGTCAAATGGCCAAGGAGAGCAGTCAGAAGTTCATTGCGCGCAATCGGGCGCCGCGCGTGCAGATCGAGTACGACGTGGAAGTGTACGGCTCGGAAAGGAAGGTCAACTTGCCTTTCGTGATGGGCGTGCTGTCCGATCTCTCGGGGCAGCCGCAGGAAGCGCTGCCGTCCGTTGCGGAACGTAAGTTTCTGGAGATCGACATCGACAACTTCGACGAACGGCTGCGCTCCATGAAGCCGCGTGTGGCGATGCAGGTCGACAACACGTTGACCGGCGAGGGCAAGATCGGCGTGGACATGACTTTCGCGAGCATGGACGACTTCGAGCCCGCCGCGATCGCGCGCAACGTCGAGCCGCTCGCGAGGCTGCTCGAAACGCGCAGCCAGTTGCAGAACCTGCTGACCTATATGGACGGCAAGACCGACGCGGAAAAGCTCGTCGCCCGCTTGCTCGAAGACCCTGCGCTGATGAATGCGCTTGCCGCCGCGCCGAACCCCCAGGGCGAGCCCGACTCCGAATAAAGGACCCAAGATGGCAGACACTCAACTCGATCCAACCGCGTTCGCGCAGCCGGAAAGGCAGGAAGCCGACGCGGCGAGCCCATCCGGCGAGTTTCAACAGCTCTTGCAGAAGGCGTTCCGCCCGCGCACGGAGAAAGCGCGCGAAGCGGTGGAAAGCGCCGTGCGCACGCTCGCGGAGCAGGCGCTGCTCGACACGCACCGCGTGTCCGACGATGCGCTCGCGACCATCGAAGCGCTGATCGCGCGCATCGACGAAAAGCTGAGCGCGCAGATCAACGTCATCCTGCATGCAGCGCCGTTCCAGCAGCTCGAAAGCGCGTGGCGGGGGCTCCACTACCTCGTCACCAACACCGAGAGCGACGAGAGCCTCAAACTGCGCGTGATGAACATTTCGAAGGCCGACCTGCACCGGTCGCTGCGCAAGTATAAGGGCGTGGCGTGGGACCAGAGCCCGCTCTTCAAGCGGCTTTACGAGGAAGAATACGGCCAGTTCGGCGGTGAGCCTTACGGCGCATTGGTGGCCGATTACTACTTCGACAACAGCGGCCCCGACGTCGATTTCCTCACGCAGATGGGCAAGATTTCCGCTGCCGCGCACGCGCCGTTCATTGCGGGCGCGGACCCCGCCGTCATGCTGATGGACTCGTGGCAGGAGCTGGCGAATCCGCGCGATCTCACGAAGATCTTCCAGACGCCCGAGCACGCCGCATGGCGCTCGCTGCGCGATTCCGAAGACTCGCGCTATATCGGCCTCGCCATGCCGCGCTTTCTCGCGCGCACGCCCTATGGCGCGAAAACGAGCCCCGTGGACGAATTCGATTTCGAGGAAGACACCGCGGGCGCGGACGCGTCGAAATACGCGTGGGCCAATGCGGCCTACGCGATGGCCGTGAACATCAATCGCTCGTTCAAGACGTGGGGATGGTGCTCGCGCATTCGCGGCATCGAGTCGGGCGGGGTGGTGGAGGATCTGCCGGTCCACGCGTTTCCGACCGACGACGGCGGCGTCGACATGAAGTGCCCGACGGAAATCGCCATCAGCGACCGCCGCGAAGCCGAACTGGCGAAGAACGGTTTCATGCCGCTCGTCCACAAGAAGAATTCGGATATTGCGGCATTCATCGGCGCGCAGTCGCTCAACAAGCCGATCGAATACGAAGACCCGGACGCCACGGCGAACGCCAACCTCGCCGCGCGCCTGCCTTATCTGTTCGCCTGCAGCCGTTTCGCGCACTACCTCAAGTGCATTGCGCGCGACAAGCTCGGCAGCTTCAAGGAGAAGGACGACATGCAGCGCTGGTTGCAGGACTGGATTCTTCAGTATGTGGACGGCGACCCGGCCAACTCGTCGGAAGAGACCAAGTCGCGCCGGCCGCTCGCGGCCGCGGAAGTCGTGGTCGAGGAAGTGGAGGGCAATCCGGGCTACTACACGTCGAAGTTCTACCTGCGTCCGCATTATCAGCTCGAAGGCCTGACCGTCTCGTTGCGGCTCGTTTCCCGGCTGCCGTCGACCAAAGCGGCTTGAGCCGCGGCGGTTTTTCAAACCTGTACGAACCTGATCAATAAGGAATCCAAATGGCAGTCGATATTTTTCTGAAACTTGGCACGGTCACGGGCGAGTCGCTGGATCAGACTCACAAGGACGAAATCGACGTGCTCTCGTGGAGCTGGAGCATGGACCAGTCCGGCACGATGCACCTCGGCACGGGCGGTGGCGGCGGCAAGGTCGATGTGCACGATCTCTCGATCACCAAGTACACGGACCACGCCACGCCGGCCATCATGACCGCCTGCGTGACGGGCAAGCACTTCCCCACCGGAAAACTCACCGTGCGCAAGGCGGGCGGCACCAAACCGTTGGAGTACTACACGATCGATCTGGAAAAAGTGCTCGTCACGAACTACGCGACAGGCGGATCGGACGGCGAAGACCGCTTCACCGAAACGGTGACGCTCAACTTCGAGAAATTCCACGTGACCTACCAGCAGCAGGATCCGACCACTGGCTCGGCGCTCGGCGGCGTAGTCGAGTGCAAGTGGAACATTCCGGCCAGCGCAACGGCGTAAGCGGACATGCGCACGAGAAACGCGGAGCGTGTGCAGCCCTCGCTGCTGGAGCGGCTGACCGACCACGCGCCCGAAGCCACGAGCGAAGTCCGCGAGCATCGCGCCAGCTCGGCGCGCGCGCAGCGCCTGAGCGTCATGCGCGATATCGGTTGGCTCCTCAATGCGCGGGGCATCGCGTCGGCCCAGGAGATCGCGCGCTATCCGTGCGTGGCCGACTCGGTGCTCAACTTCGGGTTCGCGGAGCTGGCGGGCAAGAGCGCGTCGGACGTGGAACTGAGTCGGATCGAACGACTGATTGCCGAGGCGATCGGCGCATTCGAGCCGCGCATCGTGCGCGGCACCCTGCGCGTGCGCGCCATTGAGTCCGGTGGGGTGGATATCGCACACAACGCGCTGGCGTTCATCGTCGAAGGCGATCTCCATGCGCACCCTGTACCCGAGCGGCTTTATTTGCGCACGGAACTCGATCTGGAAGCCGGCAAGGCAAACGTGTACGAAGAGGTGACGCCCAGATGAACCCCGACTTCCTCCAGTACTACAGCCGCGAATTGCAGCACGTTCGCGAGATGGGTGGCGAGTTCGCCAAGGCGTTTCCGAAGATCGCGGGACGGCTGGGCCTCGAAGGTTTCGACTGCGCCGATCCCTATGTGGAACGTTTGCTCGAAGGGTTCGGCTTTCTGGCCGCGCGCGTGCAGATGAAAATCGATGCAGAGTTTCCGCGCTTCACGCAGCATCTCGCCGAACTGGTGTATCCGCACTATCTCGCGCCGACGCCCGCGATGACGGTCGTGCAACTGCAGCCCGACAAGACTCACCCCGCACTGGCGGACGGCGTTGCCGTGCCACGCGGTACGGCCCTGCAGGGTCGGTTCGACGGCGAACGTGCGACGCGCTGCGAGTTCCGCACGGCGCACGCGCTGACTTTGTCTCCGCTCGAACTGGTGGAGGCGCGGCTTTTCACTCACACCGGCGCGCTGCCCGGCGTCGCCGCCGTGCCGCGCGGCGTGAAGGCAGGCTTGCGCCTCAAGTTGCGCGCGCTCGGCGAGCGCACCATCGGCGATCTGACGATCGATCATCTGCCCATCTACCTGCGCGGCAGCGACGGCGCGGCGGCGAAACTTTATGAACTGCTGGTCGGCTCGACGCTTGGCATCGCGACATCCGGTGGCGTGCTGTCGCCTTCGTCGCTGCGCCCGCTCGGCTTCTCCGACGAAGAAGCCCTGCTGCCCGTGAGCGATCAATCGTTTCCCGGCTATCGGCTGCTGCAAGAGTATTTCGCATTTTCCCAGCGCTTCATGTTCATCGGCATCGATGGATTGCGCTCGCATTTCGCTCGTTGCGAAAGCGACGAAATCGAGCTTGTGGTACTGCTTTCGAAGGGCGATACCACACTCGAACAACGGGTCGACCACGAAAACTTCGCGCTGCATTGCACGCCCGCCATCAATCTCTTTGCGCGCCGCGCCGATCGCATCGCGGTGACGGGTGAGCAGTTCGAACATCATGTGGTGGCGGACCGCACGCGTCCGCGCGACTTCGAGGTCTATCGCGTGCAAAGCGTGACGGGCCATCGCTCGGGCGGCGGTGCGCCGATCGAATTTCAGCCGTTCTACCGAATGCGCGATCTGGGCGCAGGCGAACCCGACACGGCGTTTTATCAGGTGCGGCGCGAGAAACGTCTGCCATCCGCCCGCGAGCAGGAGCGCGGCACGCGTTCGTCGTATTCGGGCAGCGAAACCTGGATCGCCCTGGTGGATACGCACGAAGCGCCGTATCCCGGCGATCTGCATCAACTCGGCGTGAGCGTGCTGTGCACCAACCGCGACCTCACGCTGACGTTGCCGCTCGGGCGCGGCGAAACCGACTTCACCCTGGAGCTGGAAGCGCCGGTAGCGGGCGTGCGCTGTGTCGCCGGGCCGAGCCGCCCATTGCCGTCCTATGCGCAAGGGCCGGTGGCGTGGCGTCTCTTGAGTCACCTGTCGCTCAACTATGCGTCGCTCGTGGACGACGCGGACGGGAGCGGCGCGCGCGCCATGCGCGACTTGCTCGCGCTCTACGCGCCCGAAGGCGACGGCGCGGCCGCGCGGCAGATCGAAGGTCTGCGCTCCATCGGCTCGCGCGCAGTCACGCGCCGCTTGCCGTCGCGCGGGCCGATCGTGTTCGGCCGCGGCCTCGCGCTCGATGTGCTGCTCGACGAGAGCGGTTTCGAAGGTGCGAGCGCGTTTCTGTTCGGCGCGGTGCTCGCGCGCTTCTTCGAGCAATACGTGTCGATGAATTCGTTTACGGAAACCTGCGTGTCTTCGACCACACGCGGTGAAATCATGCGCTGGGCGCCGGGGAGCGGGCAATGCCGGACGCTGTGATGCTATTCGAGCGCTTCTCTGCCGAGGCGAACCGCTTCGACTTCTTTCAGGCCGTGCGGCTGGTGGAATGTGCGCATAGCGGGTTGCCGCGCGTGGGCGCTTCGCTGCGCCCGCGTGACGACGCAGTGCGATTCGGTCAGGAACCCGAATTGATCTTCTTTCCGACTGCGTTACGCCATTTCGCCAGCAAGCAGGACGCCGCGCCGAAGCTCGCCGTGAACTTCTTCGGTCTGCTCGGCCCGAATGGCCCGATGCCCACGCATCTGACCGAATACGTGCGTCATTGCGCGCGTAACGCGGGCGATCCGACTTTCGCGCGCTTTCTCGACGTGTTTCATCACCGCATGGCCTCGTTGTTCTATCGCGCGTGGGCCACGGCGCAGCCGGTGGTCAGTCTCGATCGCGACGACAACGATCGATTCTCCGCATACGTGGGCACCGTGTTCGGGCTCAACGAAGCGGCGCTGCGCAACCGCGACAGCGTCCCCGATTTCGCCAAGCTGCATTTCGCGGGGCTGCTCGCGGGGCCCACGCGCCACGCAGCGGGTTTGCGGATCGTGCTGTCGCGCTTTTTTGGCTTGCCAGTGGAAGTCGTGCAGAACGTGGGGCACTGGATGAAGCTGCCCGCAGCTGCGCTGACGCACCTCGGCGCGCGCGATGAAAACGCCCTCATGGGTGTCGGCACGATGCTTGGGGGCCGCGTGTTCGATCGGCAGCACAAGTTCCGCGTCGTGCTCGGACCGCTTTCGCTGAGCGATTACGAGCGCTTCCTGCCGGGCGGTACGAGCCTCGCGCGGCTCGCCGACTGGGTGCGTCTATACCTGCGCGACCCATTCGAATGGGACGTGAACCTGCAATTGCGGCGCGCAGAGGTGCCGCGTCTCGCATTGGGGCGCAAGCAGCGCCTCGGCTACACGACCTGGCTGCACGCGCGCGCCGCCACGGCCGACGCGACGCAACTCGAGCTTCGTCCGTTGATCCCATCTCATGCAAAGGACTAGTGCAATGGCAGACATCAGCCGCGCCGTCATGTTCGGCAAACTCGATACGCTCAGCTTCGGCGCGATGGAGAGTGCGACCACGTTCTGCCGATTGCGCGGCAATGCGTATGTCGAGCTTGCGCACTGGCTGCATCAGATGCTGCAGTTGCCCGATTCGGATCTGCACCGCGTCATCGGGCACGCCCGCATCGAACCCGCGGCGCTCGCGCGCGATCTGACCGATGCGCTCGACCGACTGCCGCGCGGGGCGGCCTCGGTCAGCGATATTTCATCGCAGCTGGAAGAGGCCGTGGAGCGCGGCTGGGTCTATGCTTCGCTGCTCTTCGACGCGCAGAAGGTGCGCAGCGCGCATGTGCTCGTCGGCGTGTTGCAGACGCCCGTGCTGCGCAACGCATTGCGCGGTATTTCGCGCGAGTTCGATCGCGTGAAGCTGGATGACCTCGTTGCCAACTTCGCCGATGTGCTCGACGGTTCGCCGGAAGCATCGACGCAGGCGCCTGTCGTGACGCAGGAGCCCGACACGCCGCATCGCACCGACGACGCCTTGCAGCGCTTCACCGTCGATCTCACGGTCCAGGCGCGTGAAGGCCGGCTCGATCCCGTGGTGGGCCGCGATGCGGAGATTCGCCAGGTCGTCGACATCCTCATGCGGCGCAGGCAGAACAATCCGATCCTCACCGGCGAGGCGGGCGTGGGCAAGACGGCCGTGGTCGAAGGCCTCGCACTGCGCATCGCGGCGGGCGACGTGCCGCCCGCGCTGCGCGACGTGAGCCTGCGGGCGCTCGACGTCGCACTGCTGCAGGCCGGAGCGGGCGTGAAAGGCGAATTCGAAGCGCGGTTGCGTCAGGTGCTGGAAGCCGTGCAAGCGGCGTTCCATCCCATCATCCTCTTCATCGACGAGGCGCACACGCTGATCGGCGCGGGCGGCGCGGCGGGCACCGGCGACGCGGCGAATCTGCTCAAGCCCGCGCTTGCACGCGGGAGTGTGCGCACCATCGCAGCAACGACGTGGTCGGAGTACCGCAGGCACATCGAGAAAGATCCGGCGCTCACGCGGCGCTTTCAGGTCGTGCAGGTCCACGAGCCCGAGGAGGCTCGTGCCGTGACGATGATGCGGGGACTCGCTGCCGCGCTGGAAACGCATCACGGCGTGCAGGTGCTCGACGAGGCGATCGAGGCGGCGGTGAAGCTCTCGCATCGCTATCTGCCCGCACGGCAGTTGCCGGACAAGTCGGTGAGCCTGCTCGATACCGCGTGCGCACGCGTTGCGGTGAGCCAGCACGCCACGCCGCCGGCCGTCGACGACGCGCAACGGCGCATCGATGCGCTCAACACGGAGCTGGAGGTGATCGAGCGCGAGGCGGCGATCGGCGTCGATACGGCGACACGTCGCGAAGCCGCGGCGGCGGCATTGCAAACCGAGACCGCGCGCCTTGCCGATCTGCACGCGCGCTGGAAGGTGGAGCGCGAGATGGTCGAAGACATCCTCGCGCGCCGCCAGGCGCTGCGGGAAGGCGCCCCGGACGCCGATCTTGCCGCGTTGCGCGAACGCCAGGCGCAGCTCGCCGAGCATCAGGGCGACGCGCCGCTCGTGCTGCCGGGCGTGGACCGTCATGCCGTGGCCGCGGTCGTGCAGGACTGGACCGGCGTGCCCGTGCTCAACATGCTGAAGAACGAGATCGGCAATGTATTGCGGCTGAACGAGGTGCTCGACCGCCGCATCATCGGCCAGCAGCATGCCACGCAAATGATCGCGCGGCGCGTGCAGACTTCGCGCGCAGGCCTCGACGATCCGAATAAGCCGGTTGGCGTGTTTCTGCTCGCGGGCACCTCGGGCGTGGGCAAGACCGAGACGGCGCTCGCGCTTGCCGAGGCACTCTATGGCGGCGAGCAAAACCTCATTGCCATCAACATGAGCGAGTATCAGGAAGCGCACACGGTGTCGCTGCTCAAGGGCGCGCCGCCGGGCTACGTGGGCTTCGGCGAAGGCGGCGTGCTGACCGAAGCGGTGCGCCGGCGGCCGCACAGCGTCGTGCTGCTCGACGAAGTGGAGAAGGCGCATCCCGACGTGCACGAGCTGTTTTTCCAGGTCTTCGACAAAGGCCGGATGGACGACAGCGAAGGCCGTTCCATCGATTTCCGCAATACGCTCATTCTGCTCACGACCAATGCGGGCACCGAATGCATTGCGCAGTTGTGCCGCGATCCACGAACGAGCCCACCGATGGAGGTGATTGAACGCGAGCTCCACACGCAATTGCTGGAGACTTTCCCGGCCGCGTTGCTCGGACGCATGGTGACCATTCCGTATTACCCGCTCTCCAATGAGATGCTGAGCGCCATCATCCGGCTGCAACTCGGCCGCGTGGCCGAACGTGTGACGCTCACGCACGGCGTGCCGTTCACCTATGACGAGACCGTGGTGACGCAGATCGCACAGCGTTGCACGCGCATGGAAAGCGGCGGCCGCATGATCGACGCGATCCTCACCAACAGCGTGCTGCCGCACATCAGCACGGCGTTCCTTTCGCGCGTGATGGACGGAAAGACGCTTGCGCGTGTGCATGTGAGCGTCGAGGACGAGGAGTTCAGCTATGCCTTCGACTAGTCGCCATGTGCGTATGACCTGTGCGGCGCTCGGCGACGACGTAGTGTTTCTGCGCATGTCGGCGAGCGAGGCGCTGGGACGTCTGAGCCGCTTCGAGATCGCGTTCCTGAGCCTTCACAACGATATCGACCCGGGCGCGGTGCTCGGGCAGAACCTTTCTGTGACGCTCGATTATCCAGCGGGCGGGTCGCGCGAGTTCAACGGCATCGTCACGACGCTGCGTCTGCTCGCACCCGGCGACACCACGAAAAACCGCATGGCGCGCTATGAGGCGGTCGTGCATCCGCGCCTGTGGCTGCTCACGCGCGCCTCGCACCGGCGCTTCTTTCATCAGCGCACGGCACCGCAAATCGTTGCGCAAGTGCTGGAGTCGTGCGACATCGACTTTCGCAACGCATGTACGGCGAGCTACCCGGCGCTCGACCATTGCGTGCAATACCGCGAAACGGATTTCGACTTCGTGAGCCGCCTCATGGAGCGCGAAGGCATGCATTACTTCTTCGAGCACGCAGGCGGCAAGCATACGCTCGTGCTGGCCGATTCCGGCGCGGAGCATCGGCCCATCGCGCACTATGAGTCGGTGCCGTTTCAGGGCTGGGACACGCCGGAACCCGACGAAGAATGCGTCTACCGCTGGCATGCGGGCGCGACGCTCGAAACGGGGCGCTACGAAGTCAACGACTACGACTTCGAAAAGGCCTCGGTGAGCAACAGCGAAGGGCTCGTTTCGCGCGCGACACGCAGCGCACCCTACGATCCGCCGCGTTATTTGATGCAGGAACATCTGAGCGGGCATCTGAAAGCGGGCGACGGCGAGCGCCTCGCGCGCATCAACGTGGAGATCCATCAAACGCAGAACGACGCGATGGAAGGGCGCGCCACCTCACGCGGCATCGCAGCGGGCGGCTTGTTCCGGCTGCGCGATCATCCGGGTGGCGCGCAGAACCGTCAGTATCTCGTGATCGAGAATCAGGCCGAAATCGTATCGGATGCCTATGTATCCACGAGCGACCCCACACAGCCGATGTTCGATTGCCGTTTCACTGCGATTCGCAGCGACAACACGTTCCGTTCTGCGCGCATCACGCCCGTTCCTCACACTGCGGGCCCGCAGACGGCGGTCGTGATCGGCCCGCCGGGCGAAGAGATTCTCACAGACAAATACGGGCGCGTGAAAGTGCAGTTCCATTGGGAGCAGCTTTCGCAGGCAGGCGGCGCGGATCGGCTCGATCGCTGCTGGGTGCGCGTGGCGCAGGGCTGGGCGAACCGGCGCTGGGGGGCGATGTGCCTGCCGCGCATCGGCCAGGAGGTGCTGGTGGATTTCATCGAAGGCGATCCCGACCGGCCAGTGATCGTCGGCGCGGTCTACAACTCGACCAACATGCCGCCGTACGACCTGCCCGCGCAAAGCGCGGTGTCCACGCTCAAGAGTCAGTCGACGAAGGGCGGCAATGGCTACAACGAAGTCCGCCTCGACGACCGCAAGGGCGGCGAACAAATGTTCTTTCACGCCGAGCGCGATCACGAAACGTGGGTCAAGCACGACGCGCTGATGAACGTCACCGGCGAACGGCATCTGTGCATCGGCGGCGAGGAGTTTCGCGAGACGCGCGGCGCACGTAACGATTCGGTACTGGGCAGCAGCACGTCGCGCGTGGTTGGCCCCGTCTCGGCCGCCAGCATGACGACGCACGAGCAGTTCGTGGGCGAGGTGTATTCGCTCGACGCGGGCGCAGCCGTGCACATCAAGGCGGGCGCGGCGGTGGAAATCGAGGCGAGCGCAACCATCGCGCTGCGTGCGGGGGCGTCGTACATCCTCATCGGTCCGGAAACGATCGAGATGTCGAGCTTCCCGATTCCGCTCGGCCCGGGCGTGCCGCCGGTGTCGCTTTCCGTGGCCCCCGCGCCGCCAACGCCGCCCCGCGACGCCGACGACGGCACGAGCAAGATTCGCAATCAGGAGGCTCCGTGAGATTGACGCTGACCGTTGAGGGCGGCGAAGCCGGTGAGCACGCCGCGCCACGCACGATGGAGATCGACGATCGCGCAACGATTGGCCGCGCGCCGGAGAGCACGCTGGTGCTGAGCGACGCGCAGCGCGGTATTTCGCGCATGCAGGCGAGCATCGAGCGCCGTGACGGCATCTATGTGCTAATCGATGCCGGAAGCAATCCGACACTGCTGAATGGCGAGGCGCTGAACGGCGCGCACGAGGCCGTGTTGTCCGATGGCGACCAGATCCGGATTGGCGCTTATACGCTTGCGGTTTCCATCGAAAAGGACGAGGAAAGCCGGGCGCCATTCGATCAAACGCTGATGACGCAAGCCACGCCGCCTGCGCGGCTACCCGCAGCGAGCCTGCCGGGCACGCCGGAGTTCGAGGCGCCGCCGAGCGCGCCGCTCATCCCCGACGACTGGGACGCGCCCCGCGCTTGCGCTGCGCCGCAGCCTGTGCGCGACGAAACGCCGTTCACGCCCGACCCGCTCGCCGCGACGCCATTACTGCGCGAACCGGGCCATTTCGGCGGCGAAGCGAATCAGGCGCTAATGGACGTGCTGGGCTCCGCCGACCCGTTACGCGACGCCCCCGCGCCGGCGGAGCGCGAACCGGCCGCGCCGTCACGCAGTTTCGAGCACGTCTCGCCAGAAAAAGCCGTGACTGCCATACCGGCGCACCGGTTGGACGCGGCGCGCGCGGCGGCACCGGAGACCCGCCCCGCAGCCCCTCGCGCGGACGATTCGGCAGTGCTGGACGCACTGCTGGAGGGTCTCGGCATCGCGTCCACCGATGTCGCCCACCTGAGCGCGCCGGACGTCGCGCGCCTCGCCGGCGCGCTGTTGCGCGAAGCCACGCAGGGCACGATGAGCGTGCTGCGCTCGCGCGCGATGGCGCGCCGCGAGGCCCGCATGGCGATGACGATGATCGAGGCGCGCGACAACAACCCGCTCAAATTCTTTCCCGACGCAGACCGCGCCTTGACGCAAATGCTCGGCGCGCGCGGTCGCGGCTATCTCGCGCCGGACGAAGCCTTGCGCGCCGCGTACCGCGATATCCAGGCGCACGAACTCGCACTCGTCGCCGGCATGCGCGCCGCGTTCGACGACGCCATGGCGCGCCTCGACCCAGACGCGATCGAGGGCTCGCTCGACGCGCCCTCCGGCCTCGAGGCGCTCGTCGGCAATCGCCGGGCGCGCCTGTGGCTGCGCTTCGTGAAGACGTGGGAGCACGTGTCGCGCGACGCGGGCGACGATTTCCAGCAGCGCTTCGGCGAACCGTTCGGCCGGGCCTATCAGGCGCAGCTCGACGCGTTGCAATTTCCCAAGGATTGAGTCACAGCATGTACTGGAACAACAAAGTCATCTGGTCGGAGGGCATGTTCCTTCAGCCGCAGCATCTCCAGCAGCACGACCGGCACGTCGAGGCGCTGCTCGCGGGCCGCGTGGAAGGCCTGCGCGCCTATGGCTGGGGCTTTACGACGCTGGAGATCGACGAGGCGCTGCTCAAGCTCGGCAAACTGGCGTTGCGCGCGGCGGCAGGCGTGTTGCCCGACGGCACGCCGTTCAACCTGCCCGCAGACGACGATCTGCCCGAGCCGCTCGACATCCCGGAAAACGCCGCGAACGTGACCGTCATGCTCGCGCTGCCGGTTCGCCGCGCCGGCGCGTCCGAATCGGGCGGCGACGACCTCGCGCGTTACGGCGCTGGGGACTTCGAAGTGCACGACAGCAACGACGCCGACGCGCCCAGCACGTTGCTGCAGATCGGCAAGCTGCGCCTGCGCCTCGCGCTCGCGCCCGAGGTTGCCAACGCGCATGCATGCGCGGGCGTGGCGCACGTGATCGAGCGCCGCAGCGACGGCCGCGTCGTGCTCGACGACGACTATTGCGCGCCGTGCCTCGACTATCGCGTGGCGGGGCGCCTCGCGCGCTTCTCGACCGAGCTGGGCGGCCTGCTTCAGCAGCGCGGCGAAGCGCTCGCCGGACGTCTCGCCCAGCCCGACGGCGCGGGTATGGCCGAAATCGCCGATTTCCTGCTGCTGCAGATCGTCAATCGCGCGCAGCCGCTCGTCACTCACTTCAATGCCATGGATGGTTTGCATCCCGAAGCGTTCTATCAGTCGTGCATCGCGCTGGCGGGCGAGCTTGCTACGTTCAGCCAGACTGGGCGGCGGCCACCGACGTTCGCAGCATACCGGCACGACCGGCTGAAGGAGACCTTCGAACCCGTGATCGATGCGCTGCGGCTGGCGCTGTCGCGCGTCGCCGATCCACAGGTCGTGGCGATTGCGCTCGAAGAACGCAAGTATGGATTGCGGGTGGCGCGCGTTGCGGACCGCACGCTCTTTGCCGGCGCGACCTTCGTCCTCGCGGTGCGGGCGCAGGTGCCGGCCGGCACGCTGATTTCCGCGTTCACAAGCCAGGTGAAGATCGGCAGCATCGAAAAGATCCGCGATCTCGTGAACCTGCAGCTGCCTGGCATCGCGTTGCGCGCGCTGGCGGTCGCGCCGCGCCAGTTGCCGTTCCACGCGGGCTACAGCTATTTCGAACTCGACGACCACGACGAAGCGTGGGCAACGCTTGCCGCTTCGGCGGGCATGGCGCTGCACGTGGCGGGCGAGTTTCCCGGGCTCACGATGGAACTCTGGGCCATCCGTCATTGAAGTCATGCGTGGAGGACCTCTTTCCATGACCGATAGCACAAACGCGCCGCTCGACGACGCGGACTATCTCGACGCGGCGCGCACGATCCGCATGCCGATGCCGGGGCGCAAGCGCGAACGCACAGGCGGCGCCGAAGCGCAGGCCACGCCGCAGCCCAAGCCGCAAGCCGCCGAGCCGGCACTCACGCCGCTCGATGCCTCGGCCGCCGGGCGCAACCCGCTGCTGCGGGCGGCCAATCCGCTGCTGGAACTCGCGCTCCCGCTGCGCCGCCTGCCGAGCCATCCGGATCTCGACGCGCTGCGCGCGCAACTGATCCAGATGGTGCGTCGCTTCGAGGCCGACGGCCGAGCGTTCGGCGTGCCCGACACGCAGCTCGGCCCGGCACGCTATTGCCTGTGCACCTTCATCGACGAGGCCATTGCGGCGACGCCGTGGGGTGCAGGGGTCTGGGGCCGCAGGAGCCTGCTCGTGACGTTTCACAACGAGGCCTCCGGCGGCGAGCGGCTTTTCGTCATGTTGCAGCGGCTCGCGCAAACCCCCGCTGCCGATATCGACCTGCTCGAACTGATCTATGTGATGCTCGCGCTTGGCTTCGACGGGCGCTACCGGCTCATGGAAGGCGGCAAGCGGCAGCTCGACGAGATTCGCGAACGCCTTGAACAGATGATCCGCGCGCAACGCGGCCCGGTCGAGCGCGCGCTGTCGCCGCACTGGCAACCCGCGGAGCACGCGCGCGAACGCACGCTGGGTTTCGTGCCGCTGTGGGTCGCGCTGGCGCTGGCGGCCCTCGTGTTGATGGCGACGAGCCTCGTGCTCGGGCTGCGCATCAACGCGTTCTCCGACCCGGTGTTCGAGGCGATGCGCGGCATTCGCGTGGCGCCTGCGCCCGTACTCGCGGCAAAGATGCAGGCCGCGCCGAAATTCGCGTCGGCGCTCGATGGCTTTCTCGCGCCGGAGATCGCGCAAGGGTTGGTCACGGTGGGCGAATCGGGGGACCGCACAACCGTGACCATCAACAACAGCGCCGAAGGCACGCAAATCTTCGCATCCGGGAGTGCCGAACTCGACCCGCATTTTGTGCCGCTCGTGCAGCGCATCGGCGAGGCGCTGGCGGACAAGCCGGGCAATGTCGTCGTGATCGGGCACACGGACGATCAGCGCATCGTGTCGGCGCGCTTTCCCTCGAACGTCGCACTCTCGCAGGCGCGCGCGGAGACGGTGCGCGCGATTCTCGCCGCGCATCTCGCGGACCCTGCGCGCGTGAGCGCCGAAGGCCGCGGCGATACCGAGCCGGTCGCATCGAACGATACCGCGACGGGCCGCGCGCGCAACCGCCGCGTGACGATCGCCATTCTTGCCCCGGGAGCCGCGCCATGAAGTGGATCCAGGGGTTCAAAAGGCCCGCTGTCGTCACGTTTGCGGGTGTACTCGCGCTTTGTGCGCTGGTCTGGTTCGAAGGGCCGCTCGTGGCGTTCAACGGCACGGCGCCGTTCGAGAGCAGCGCCAGGCGCTGGAGCGTGATTGCGCTCATCCTCGCGTGCTGGGCGCTATATTGGGGCGTCCGGTTTGCAAAGACACGCATCGCCAGTTCGACGTTCGTGCAGCGCCTCGTTGCTGATGCGCTCGACCCCGCGAAACACGCACCGGACCCCGCGCGCAAGTCCGCCGACGCCGACGTCGCGGCATTGCGCACGCGCTTCGAAGCGGCGCTGAAGACACTGCGCGAGTCGCGCGCACCAGCAGGCGGTGCGCGCGGCATACGGCGCATGTTCGCGTGGCTCGCGCCCCGCCACGAATCGCTCTACGACTTGCCGTGGTATCTCTTCGTCGGCGCGCCGGGCGCGGGCAAGACGACCGCACTCGCGCATTCGGGGCTGCGCTTCCCGCTCGCGGACCGGCTCGGCGCGCAGGCGGTGGGCGGCGTGGGCGGCACACGCAACTGCGACTGGTGGTTCACGGACCACGCCGTGCTGCTCGACACTGCCGGCCGCTTCACCACGCAGGACAGCCACGAGCAGGCCGATCGCGGCGCATGGCTCGGCTTTCTCGGGCTGCTGCGCAAGTACCGGCCGCGCCGTCCGCTCGACGGCGTGATGGCCGTGGTTTCGGCCGCCGATCTGCTGCAACAGTCCGACGCCGCGCGCGCCACCTATGCCGCCGCAATCCGCGAGCGCCTTTCCGAACTGAACCAGCAACTCGGTGTGCATCTGCCGGTGTATGTCGTCGTGACGAAAACCGACATGCTTGCAGGCTTCTCCGAGTATTTCGACGACTTTGGGCGCGACGAGCGCGAGCAGGTGTGGGGTATGACGTTTCCGCTCGCATCGGAGAACGAGGCGGGCGAAGGCAGTGCGCCGCTCGCGCGGTTCTCCGAAGAGTTCGGCTTGCTGCACGCGCAACTGCAAGGCCGCGTGCTGCAACGCATGCAGCAGGAAACCGACCCGCGGCGGCGCGCGCTGATCTATGCCTTCCCGCAGCAGTTCGCGGGCATCGAGCGCGCGTTGCGGCGGTTTCTCGAAGAGGCATTCGGCGAGTCTCGTTTCGCACGCGCGCCGTCGCTGCGCGGCGTGTACTTCACGAGCGGCACGCAGAGCGGACGTCCACTCGACCGCATGATGAGCGCGATGGCCGCATCGCTCGGCTTGAGCCGCGAGGTCGTGATGGCGGACGCCTCGAGCGGCCGTGCGTATTTCGTCAAGCGGCTGCTGCGCGACGTGATCTTCGCCGAACAGGGCATCGCGGGGAGCGACCCGCGCGCGGTGCGGAGGCGCACGCGCTTTCAGCAGGCCGCAATCGCAGGCATCGCCGTGTTGCTGGCGGCTGGACTGATCGTCCTGATCGCGAGCGATCGCGCAAATCGCCGCTTCGTCGATGAAAGCCGTCAGCAGATCGCGGCGCTCGCCGAGCTTGCGAAGAAAACCAGTGCGGGCGACAGTCCGCTTGCGGTCCTGCCGCTGCTCGACGCCGCGCGCGATTTGCCCGGCGGCGAAGCGGAGCGTGCTTCGCGTGACACGCCGTGGTGGGCGGGCCTGGGTCTCGATCAGCGCCGGAAGCTCGGCCTGGAAGCGCAGCGCCTGTATCAGCGCCTGCTGCGGCAGACCTTGCTGCCGATCGTCGTGCAACGCATGGAGGACGAGCTTCGCCGCGGCAACACGGAAGACCCGGCCACGCTCTATGAAGCCCTGCGCGCGTACCTGATGCTGGGCGACCCGACGCATTTCGACCCGGACGCGCTGCAGGTCTGGGCGCTGCGTACCTGGCGAACGGGTTCGATGAAAGATGCGAGCGACGCGCAGCGCGCGGACATCGAGCAGCATTTGCAGGCGCTGTTCCGGCGTGGCGAGTTCGATTCGAACTTGCCGCTCGATCAGAACCTCATCGCGCAGGCGCGCGCCGTGCTCAATCGCGTGCCGCTCGCGCAGCGCCTGAACGGCCGTATCGATCAGCAACTCGCGCAGCTGCGCCTGCCGGATTTCACCGTGGCGAAAGCGGCGGGGCCGAGCGGGCAGATCGTGTTCGTGAGACGGAGCGGCGCGCCGCTCACGCAAGGCATAGAGGGCGCCTATACGCGTGCGGGCTTCGACGCGTTCGTGCGCTTGCGCGAAGAGGCGCTCGCCAATCTGTCGAAGGACGACTGGGTGCTCGGCGCGGGCCAGACGCATACGGATGCGCAAAGCACCGACGCATTGCGCGCGGCGCTCACGCGGCTCTACAGCGAGGAGGCGATGCGCCAGTGGGACGCGCTGCTTGCCGATATCGCCGTCGTGCCGTTCAGCGCGCCGGATCAGGGCGCGCGCATCGCGAACCTGCTCGGCTCGGCGACTTCGCCGTTGCGCGCGCTGATTCAGGCCGTCGCGCGTGAAACGACCTTCACGCCGCCTGCCGCCGCGCCCGGCAAGCTCGACGCGCTCGAAAAGCGCATCGGCGCGGGAGCGGAGCAGCCTGCCGCGCCGACACCCGTCGATACGCATTTTCAGGCGCTGCACGATCTAGCCGGCGCGGCGCTGGACGAATACATCAACGCGCTCAAGGACGCCGCAGCGACCCTGCAGGCGGAAGACACGGCGCGCAGGCAGTCGCTGCCGCCGCCCGCCACGGGCCCGCTCGACCGCCTGAAGCTGCTCTCGCAGAACGCGCCCGCGCCGCTCGCGGCGGTGCTGCAAGGCGTAGCGGGCGACGCCGATACCGTGCAGATCCAGGGCCAGCGCGCGCAATTGCAAACGCTTTGGGCCACGACCGTCGCGCCCGCGTGCAAGCAGGCGCTCGACGGCCGTTACCCGCTCGTGAGGACTTCGACGCGCGACGCCGCGCCCGACGACTTCGCGCGCGTGCTGGCGCCCGGCGGCTTGATCGACGCGTTCTTCCAGAAGAATCTGCAGAATCGGGTGGATACGTCCGGCGCGGTGTGGAAGTGGCGGCCCGAAGCGAAAGCCCTCGGCATGTCCGACGACGTGCCGGTGGCGTTCCAGCGTGCGGCGACGTTGCGGGATGCTTTGTTTCGCGACGGCGGCCACGACGTGTCCGTGCATTTCTCGGCGAAGGTGGTTTCGCTCGATCCTTCGCTGAAGCGCTTCGTGCTCGATGTCGACGGCACCCAACTGAGCGCGACGAGCGATGCGCCCAACGCCACCGCCGCCTTCCAGTGGCCGAGCGGGAAGGGCACGGGGCAGGCGCATGTCGAACTCGATCCCGCGATGACGACGCCGCCTCGCGCGGACGGACCCTGGGCGCTGTTCCATCTGCTCGACACCGCGCGTATCGAGCAGGCTGGACAGGCCGATCATTTCAATGCGACGTTCGACGACGGCAAGGTCAAGCTCGCGCTCGTTGCCGGCAGCGTGGAGAATCCGTTGCGCGCGGGCGTGCTCACTGGCTTTCGTTGCCCGGCCTCGCTATGAACGCAGCATCTCGAATCGACGCCGGTTTTTACGGCAAGGTCCGCACGCATGGCGATTTCGTCGGACGCGGCCTTTCCGCGGCTTTCGTCGGCCGTTGGGACGCGTGGTTGCAACGCGGTCTGCTGGCCGCGCGCGAACGCCATGCCGGAGGCTGGCTCGAGCGCTATCTGGAGATGCCCGTGTGGCGCTTTTCGGCTCCGCCCTCCGTGATCGACGACTACGCGTGCACCGGCGTGCTCATGCCAGGCATCGACGCCGTGGGGCGCTATTTTCCATTCGTGATCGCGCGGCAAATCGAAGGCGCAGCGCGTGCCGTCGATTCGCGCTGGCACGTCGAGGCATGTGCGCTTGCCCTCTCGACGCTGGCGCCTTCGTTTTCGCTCACGGCGTTCGAGTCGAAACTTGCTACGCTGCACGAGCAGCCAGTCACACTGGCATCGTGCGAGGGCGCCAGCCTGTGGTGGACTCAGGAAGACAGTGCGATGCATCGGCACGAGGGTGCGCTCGATCCGAGCTTGTTCCTGGACCTGCTCGAAGCGTACGACATCGCACGCTAGTTGCTGTCCACATCCCATTCGCGACGCAGCGTTTCGCGGTGCGGCTCCGGCACCGCGTCGAGCAGTTGCGTGTGGAAAGTGCGCAGATCGGTGGCGCGATCGGCGGCGCGGCGCGCCACGATACGGGCGATGGGGCCCAGCAGCGTCGAGAGGCGCGAGGCGGCTTCGTTCACGCTTTCGGCGCTGACTGTCTGCGGGCCGATCGTGCGGGGCGCGCCCGCGCCTACCGGAATCAATAGCGAATCGAAGTCGCGTCGCGCATCGTCGTTGGGCAAGTGGGCGCTCAGGCGTTCGCGCAGCGTATCGATGTTCGTCGCCCCTACGCACGCTCGCCGTACCAGCAGCGACGCCACGGGCCCGACATGGCTCGCCAGGCGCTTCTCCAGATGCGCGACGAGTTCGGGGTCGAGCTGGGTCTGCGTTGGCGGCGTGGGGAGTGGCGCTTCGAGGGCCGCCTGCACAAGCACGGTTCGTTCGGCATCCTCATGGACATCGGCAGCGAGTGCCGCGAGCAGCGCATCGCGCCATTCGCGCGCACCGGCGTAGCGCCCTTGCGGGCGCTTCTCCATGCCCTTCATCACCAGTTCGTCAACGTAGGCAGGCAGGCCGGGCACGAGCGCCGAAGGGGGAGGCGGCATCTCATCGAGAATCTTGTGCATCACGGCGCCCGCCGTTCCCGTGAACGGGCATATGCCGGTGAGCATTTCATAGAGCACGACTGCCGCGCTAAAGAGATCGGAGCGTGCGTCGACAGCGTCGCCGGTGAACTGCTCCGGCGACATATAGCTCGGCGTGCCGAGCAGCGTGCCGGTTTGCGTGAGCCTGGACGTGTCGAGCTGCGCGATGCCGAAGTCCGCGACCTTGCATTCGCCGCGTGGCGAGATCAGCAGATTGGCGGGCTTGACGTCGCGGTGAACGATGCCTGCGCCGTGCGCGTAGTCGAGTGCGTCGAGCAACTGCGCGAACCAGCGCAGGGCGGCCAGCGGATTCATCTGCGTGCCGACGCGCGCGTGCTGCGCGAGATGCGCAGCGAGGGTTTCGCCGCGCACATATTCCATCGTGATGAAGGCGGTGCCGCCCGTTTCGCCATAGTCGTACACCGCAACGATGTGCGGATGGGCGAGACGTCCCGCGGCGCGCGCTTCGTTCAGAAAGCGCGCGGTGAGTTCGTGATCCGCTTCGCCGCCCGCAGGCCGCTGAATAGTCTTGAGCGCCACCTTGCGCTCGATGCGCGGGTCGAACGCCAGATACACCACGCCCATTGCGCCGCGCCCGAGTACGCGCTCGATCACATAGCGGTCGAAGGTCGCGGGGATGTCGGCGGAGTGGGACATCGCTTACGTCTGCTCTTCGTCGAGAATGCGGAACGCTTCGATGAGGCTGGTCTGCATGCGTCCGAAGGACACCGCAAGCGAGGCGATTTCGTCCGATCCGCCCGTTGGCAGCGTGGTCGCGTCGAGCTTGCCGAGGCTCATTTCGTCGGCGGCGCGTGACAGCGCACGAATGGGACGCGTGATCAGCACGTGCATCATCACGTTCATGACGATCAGCACGACCGCAAACACGGCGGTGAGCGAAAGCATGAACGTGCGCCAGACGGCGCGCCCGCGCGCAATGGGCTGCGCCATCGGCACGGACACGAACTCCGCGCCGATCACCTCGTTCATGGCCCAGCCGAAGCCGTTCGAGGTGCCGTACTTCTCGATCATCGTCGCGGGCGCGGCGTTCGGCGTGCTATGGCACTGCATGCAGGCAGTGTCGGTAATGCTGCTGGGCCGCGCGAGGAAGAACGAACGGCCGCCTGGCGCGTCGCGCTGGCCGGTCAGTTCCTTGAGTTCCGGATGATCGTGCAGATGCCGGATGACGTCGGTCTCCCAGTCGGTCGGGCGGTCGCGCGGATTGGTCGGGTTGAGCATCGTGGCGTTGTACGAGAAGTTCGGGAAGTCCTTTCCCAGCAGTTTGAGCATCTCGATAGCCGAAAACGCGGGGATCGATTCGGGCACGAAGCTGTACTTGATTTGCGTGGCGAGCAACGGCGTGACGTGCGCCGCGGTGTAGCTCTGCATCGACGATGCGGCGCTCGCGAGGATATTGGCGTCGTGCGCGGTTTCTTCGAGCGCCTGCTTTTGCAGCAGACGGTCGGAGACCACGCCGATGACCACCAGCGCGATCGCGAAGATGATCAGGAATACCAGGTTGAATTTGACGCTGAGCGAGAGTCCGGGCTTCATGGCAGTGAAGGATCGAGCCTTAGGGATAGCGCACGTTGTGAACGCCCGGGCGCGCTGGCGGATAGAGCAAGGCGCGCCAGTCGGGCAGGGTATTCAGATGCGCTTGAACATCGTGGCGAAATGCACGATCGGTCAGACGCGAGCGAAAGCGTGCGGGAAAGCTCTTGCGCGCGGGCAGCTTGCTGTCCAGCCACCGCGCGACGTCGCCGTAAGTCGCGGCGTGCGAGGGCGGCGCAATGTGTGCGGGCCTGGCGACGGCGAGCGGCTGCAAGGCGTCGCGAAACGCGACCGGCATGGTCGTGACGAAAGCGTCGGTGGGGCGCGCCGATATTTGCACACGGCCCGTGCTGTCGATGCTCGCGAAACGGCCGTTTGGTAGCGACGTGGGCGGCTTAGCCGCTAATGTCTGCGTGCCGGTTTCGCTGAATACGCTGACCGTTTGCGTGTTATCGGGCGCTGCGATGATCGCCGCCGCGCTCGCTCCAATATCGAGCGATCCGGCTTCCGTGTCCACGCGCACCTGGGCACAAGGCGCGCTTGCGCACGCGGCAGCCGCGATCTTCAGCCAGCCGCTGAGCAAGGCCACATGGGCGTCGGCCATGAGCATCGCGCGAGTTCGCGGACCGAGCGCGACGAGCGTGCCGTGCTCGTCCTGCAGATGCGCAACGCCATCACGCGATTCGAGTAGATCGCCGTCGCGCAAGGTGTCGCCCGCCGCTGCCGAAGTCACGCTCGCGCCGCGCACGACGCCGATGGGTGCATCGCTGCTCGCGAGCCGCCAGGCGGCGTGCGCGGGCGATGCAAGCGCCGCCGCGATGACGATGCCCGCTGCCCAGAGGTGCAAACGATGAATCATGCCGAGCCATTGATCGAGGGTTCCTCAACACAACAGCCCGGCGGCGAAATTATTCCGCGCCTGCCTTGGCGCTTATCCGTTATGCGGCGGTACGGCTTCCTGCGCCTCGCTGAATAGCGCGGCCGTATCGAGGTTGGAGATGCGCTTGCCGAGCGCGGCGAGATCGACATCGCCCGGCTGGCCTATGAGCGCGTAAGTCAGCTCGTTCTGCCGCCATGTGGTGACGCCCATCGAATCGACGGTGCGCGAGGCGACCGCTTCGTCCGGGCGCGCGTCCTTCATCACGCACAACGCGATGGGCGGCCCGCTGCGCGGCAGATAAACGATCTGCACGAGCGGCTTGTCGTGAAAGCGCAGGCGCTGCACCGACTTGAAGGTGAGCCCTGCGCTGCTCAGGTCGGGCACGCGCAGCGCGAGACGGTCGTCGCGGCGGATGTCGTCGACGACCCTGGCGGCGAGCGCCGGATCGTCCTGCCGGTAGGCGACGGTCTCCCGCGTATAGAGCTTCTGGTAGCCGACCGCCGCCTTCACCCACGGCGACAGGTCCGATGCGCTCGCGAGTTGCGAGGCGCCGGAGCCCTGGCCCGCAGGCCCGAACAGCGCATCGAAGCGCACGAACTGGCCGGCCAGGAACGCGCCCGCCACGCAGGCCGCCGCGAGCCAGACCGGCACGCGGCGCAGGCGCGATCTCACGGGCGCGGGGGGGTGTTGTTCCGCGGCTGGTATCGCCGCGTCGTTTGCGCTCGAAGACGGTTGCGCGGGTTGCCCGGTTTGTGCGGTTTGTGCGCGCACCCTATCCTCGATGGCAATGCGCAGCGATTCGGGCACGGGCGGCAGCGTTTGCTGAGCGAAGGCGCCGGCGAAATCGACCTGCGAGGTGCGCAGCAGCGTAAGCTTCTTGCGCGCCTCGGCGGACTCGCGCAACTGCGCTTCGATCGCGGCGCGCTCGTCCGGCGACAGGCGGCCGTCCACATAGGCGAGTAACTGTGCGTCGTCGGCAATCATGCGAGTGAGTCCTTCTGCTGCGGGGCGGGCGGCGCCTTGGGCGCTGCACCGCTGAACATGGCGCCGACCGATTGCCGCGCTCGCGAGAGCCGGCTCATCACGGTGCCGATGGGTACCTTGAGCACGTCGGCGGCCTGCTGGTACGTCATGCCTTCGACCGCGACGAGTAGCATCACCACACGCTGGGCTTCGGGCAGGCGCTCGACTGCCTCGATGATCTGGCTGTGCATGAGTTGCGTTTCGGGGCCGTTATCGACGGGATCGGGGAGATTTTCGAGGAAATCGTCGTCCCATTCGAAGCTCGCGCGCTTGCGCACGCTGCGGGCTCGAAGTTCGTTGATCCATGTGGAATGCATGATGGAGTACATCCAGCTCAGGGGAGCCGTGTCGGGTCGAAGCTGATGAGCGCGTTCGAGCCCGCGCAGGCAGGCGCGTTGCACGAGGTCTTCGGCGTCGTGCTGGTCCCCGGACAGGCGCAGCGCAAACGCCCACAGCCGCGGAATCATGGCGGGTAGCATGCCCGGTAAGTCTGTACCGCTCATCGAAGGGTTTTCTCCACGATCCCCGTTCAATCCGGACTGGCGTGCGCTGCGGTCGTGTGCGACCGTCTGGTCAAGGGCGCGCGGCTCGGGCCATTTTGGTGAACTAGAAACGAAACACCTGGCCGTTGGACTTTATTCCATGCTTTCGTTTGGGTTGCGTTTGGGTTGCGTTTGCGCCGCCTTCAGCGGGCTTTGACGCGGGCGTGCGCTTCTTCGCTCGTGCGGCGGTCGAACGACACCGCGTAAGCGGCCGCGCGCGCGGCGAGCAGCGGGTCGTCCGAGGGCGCAATGCCCACCGGCAGCACCGTTGGGTCGAAATTGATGTCGCGGCAGGGGCCGTCGATCTGCGACTGTGCATGCTCGATGACGATGGTACCCGCATCGACGCGGTGCTGCTCGCGTTCGGCGGGCCAGGTCCGGGTGGCATCGTCCACCGGGTCGCCCGCGCCCGCGGGCGTCAGCATGAGGTGCCAGCGCACGGGAGCCGACTTCAATTGCACTTTCAGGTCGTGCGCGAGAAAGTCGGGGTCTCTCGCATTCGAGTTCCGGGTGTCCAGCGCCGCGTAAGGCGTATCGGGCACGACACTCCAGCGCACGAATCGCATGTTGCCGCTTGCGTCAGTGAAGCGAAACGCATCGATGCTGTAATAGCTCGCGTTATAGAACGCGGAGGACGGCGCATGCGCGGCGAGCCAGTCGCGCAGTGCGCGAGTTTCGGGGTGGCTCGCAAAGAACGCGTCGAGTCTCGCGGGGTCGGGACGGCCTGTGAGCGTGTCGTGCTCCATTGCCTCTTGCAGTTCGTAAACCGCTTGCGGCGTGCGCACCGCGAATACGGGCGCGGAATTCATGCCAGTGCGCCATTGCTCGCCGTCGCGCATCGCGAAGCGCAGCGCAAAGCTGCGCACGGTCGTGTCCGCGTCGTCTTCAGCAGGATTGCCGCCGGGCGCGGAGAAGCGACCAATCAACGGCGTGCGTCCGCGCTCGAATACGCTCGCGCGAGAAAGCGCCGTGCCGTTGCCGTTGCTGTCGAAATAGCCGCTCACGCAGATGCCTTTCGCATGATTGCGGCGAAATCCGGGATGCTTGCCGGCTGTGCGTTCGAAGACGTCGATGAGCCGGTCAGGCGTGAGCGCGGCCTGGGCGCCGGGCCAGTGTATCCAGCCCGCGGTCCATGCGAACGCCGCGGCAAATGCCGCTAGCGTGAACGCAATGAATGCGTACCGGACAAGAAGTTGCGAAAGCGAAAGACGGGACATAAATCAGCGCAGGGGCCTCATACAGCCGCTGATGCATCGAAAGGCCCTCTATGAATCTCGTGCGTTGCCGTCGTGCGGCGAGGCCGTTATGGTAATCCGCTTGCGGCTATTCAGTGTGCACTGAACGACGAAGGTATTCCTATGTATCGGTGCCGCGAAGGTCGCGCACCCATCTGATCGACTCGCTCGCGACTACCAAAGACGCGGGCATGGGGATGGGACTGTCGATCTGCAAGTCGATTGTCGAGGCGCACGGCGGACAGATCGAAGCGACTTCGCTGGAGGGGAAAGGGGCGTGCTTCCGGTTTTCGCTGCCTCGAGGCAGGGGCACGCGCGCTTGGACGCGGTGCTGATCGCAGGCGGATGGCCTTAATGGATGCTGGAGCGGGAGACGAGTCTCGAACTCGCGACCTCAACCTTGGCAAGGTTGCGCTCTACCAACTGAGCTACTCCCGCATCTCTGGCTCCCCGACCTGGGCTCGAACCAGGGACCTACGGATTAACAGTCCGGCGCTCTACCGACTGAGCTATCGGGGAATCAAGGAGGCCGGATTGTACAGGAGATTTTTTGATCCTGCAGCTTTTTCCTGACAAATCTCGATGAGGTGTCTTGCGGAAGATTTGTGGCTCCACCGCACCAGGCAAGTCTGGATCTACCCATGGGGCCACGGCTTGTCTATCGTAGGCGGCATCTCAACCCGAACCATCGAGGAAGCCAAACGATGTCCCTTGCCGATGCCGTCAACGACCCTGCCGCCGACAGCGCAGCACCTTCGCAACGCACACGTGTGCGCCGGATCGCGCGGCGCGCGCACTATGATGCGGCGACGCTGAATGCGATTCTTGACGAAGCCTACGTCTGCCACGTCGCCTTCAGCGACGAGCACGGCGTGCATTGCATTCCCACCGCATGCTGGCGCGAAGGCGATCATCTCTATATTCACGGTTCGAACGGCAGCCGCATGCTGCGCCTGGCGGCCGAGGGCGCCGAGGTTTGCGTGACCGTCACGCATCTCGATGGACTCGTGCTCGCGCGCTCGGCGTTCAACCATTCGATGAACTATCGTTCCGCCGTGATTTACGGTGTGTTCGAGGTGGTGACGGAAGAGCACAAGGCTGCCGTGCTCGATGCCTTCATGGAGCACATCGCGCCGGGCCGCAGGCATGAAGTGCGAGCGGGCAATCGCAAGGAACTGGCAGCGACCACGGTCATGCGCATTGCGCTCGCGGAGTCCGTGACGAAGATCCGCGCGGGCGGCCCGAAGGACGACGAGGATGACATGGATCGGCCGGTCTGGGCAGGTGTGCTGCCGTTGACGCTCGCACCGTTGCCGCCCGTAGCCGATACCGCAACGCCGGAGCGCGAGGCTCCGGCTTACGTCAAGGCCTGGTCGAACCGGCAGGACGGCTGACCACGGATTGCGGCGTTCAGCGCGCCGACGTGAGGGCGCGCAGCTTCGCGCGCAGCGGGTCGATGGCAAATTCGCGCGCTCTGCGCAATACGCGCCGAGCCTGCTCCGCGGCAAGAGGAAACTCAATGAGCCTGCCACGCCATGTGAGTACGACGAAATGCGATTCGTACCAGCTCTTATGATTCGACCAACGCTCCTTGTAGCTCGAGAAGTATGGGCGGAAGTCGAAATCACGGCCGTTCGCGAGCGCCCATCGCGCCATGCTGTCGACCAGCAGGTTGCCGACGGAGCGGGCGGCATAGGCCTCGTCATAGGTCGTGATGAAATACTCCAGTCTGCGCGGCCCGGTCAGATTGACGGATGCCGCAATGGGAATGCCGTCCAGTTTGACGAACGAGACCAGTGGAGTCGTAGCGAGATCGGTCCGCCCGGCGAGTTCGATGAAGAAGTCGCGCACGTCGTCGTTCATCAGATAAGGCGCGTCGAGGCCGCGAGATAGCACCCAGTTGCGCTTCGTCGCAAAGAGCCATGTGAGGACCGTTCGGGCGTCTTCGACGTCCTTGCACCAGCCATATTCCACCGCGCCGTCCTCCGAAAGCCGCCTTGCGAGACGTCTCAATGGGCGACGCAGCGAGTCGGGCCTCGTCGCGATGAAGGCGTCGAAGGTGGGGAACCGGGACAGCTCCATGGAGTACCCGGACAGCAGGCGCCAGCGTTCCGGAAGCGCGCGTAAGACCCACGACAGAGGCGCACGCGAGAGCGCCTCGTGAAGGGGGCCGTTGCATTCGACGAAGCGTATCTCCAGCACGTCGGCGTCGACGCTGCGCAACGCATCGACGGCGGCGTCATAGAAGCGCCCGTCGCCTCGATCGGATACGAGCGGGCCGCCATATTCCTCGTTGCTTCCGCAGCCGAGTGCGCGCGCGATCCGGCATGCGCCTTCGCGCGCAATGCACAACGGCCAGAGCGCGACGAGCGCGGCGCCGTCGTAGACGAGCGCGACATTGACCGCCGCGCCGCGCGCAAACGCCTTGGCGGCTGCAAGTTCGCAATAGGCAAACTCGAGTGTCGCCGGACACGTCGTGCAGACGGCCTCCCAGGAAGAGCGCAGTTTCAGGAAGTCCGCGTGGGTGCTGCATACGCGGATCTCGTGGCGAAGACTACCCGTGTTCGCGCGGGCGGTGACGTCGGGAAGGAAAGCAGTCTCGGTCGGTGAGTTTCGCATCATGTTGTCCCGGTAGTCCGATTCAGTGGAGCGCCAATCTCACATTTTCCTTATCGCTATGGACTCCGAACGAGAGATACGTATGATCATCGGAGGCATATCCATATGATCCATCGAAATAACTCGCGCAGCGCGGGAAAGTATTCCGATTGCTTGAAATTGGCGGCGGACGACTAATGCGTGGTGCAATCGCGGTAAGAGGAATGTGGAAGTGCGGTAAAACGCACCGCACCATCGCATGAATTCGCCTGGCCTTCGGCATGAGTTGCCGCTCGATTAGTCGGTTGAATGATCAACCAGGTGGAGATCCGACCGACGACGAACGCGGGCGACTACCGAGCCCGCAAGATTTGATTGTGGGTAGTCGCTCGGTCCCGGTCAGGCGATGGCGGACCAGAGCATGCTGGCGATTGCGACGAGGTAGAAGACAGCCGTGATGATTGCCGCCACGCGTAGCGGCCGGCCGACTGCCGAACTGCCGGTGATAATGACGAGGCTTATCCCGATGCCGATCAGGGCGAGCACGAAGAGTCGCGGCAGCAGGCTCCAGCCATCCAGCCCAACCTTGAAGATCGACCAGCCCAGGGCGGCAACGAACATGCCGAAATACCACCACAGTCCCGCCGAGCGGTTCCATAGCATGAGGATGCCAGCGCCGATCAGTGCAACGCCGGCGACGAAGTAATAAGGCGCGTGGCCCATCCAGGGTATCCACCCGCCCAGCACTGCGAAAGCCGCGCCGACGAGGATGATCCATTCTGCGGTCTCGGCAGGAGACGTCCAGCGGCGGTAAGACATAAAGGTCCCCCAAATGCAGACAAACCGGGCTTTGCAGCGAGCCTTGCTGAGGACCGAAACTGACTCATCGGCTCACCGATGAAGAAGCTCAATGCAAAGTCCCACGTTGATGCTAAGCAGCCGATGTGCCCAGGTCAAGGGTGATAACCCCATTTAGTTGTAAGAACCTCGGAACCTATTCGCATTCAATTTTCTCGCGCGAAATAAATGCACGTCGACGGCATTGGCGATAGTCGACATTACCGCATCCTATGGATTTTCCCGGCAAGAGTTGCAGCGCGAGGCTGCATGCAAAAAAGCATGCGTCAACATTACTTGCGGCAGGTGGTGCGGGTATGGGCATCGGATCGCTGTATCTCGGCGCTTATAGCGAGGCATAAGCGACCGTTGCAGCGTGCCGTTGGCCATATCGCCGGCAGCGCTTTCGATCTGAAAAAAACTTGGTTCGTTCGCACCCGTCATGCGGATAGGCTGCGTACCTCAACGAGAAAAGAAGGAAAACCGATAATGAAAAGCAGCATCTGGGGCGCAGTGCCAGGCGCACTGTTGACGGCACTTCTGGTCGTGGCATCGACGTCCGCGCATGCGGATCGTCTGGACGACATCAAGCGGGCGGGCGTGTTGCGCGTCGCTGCATTCGACAGCAATCCGCCGTTCGGTTTCGTCGATCCGAAAGACAATCAGATCGTTGGGCTCGACGTGGACTATGCGCGCGCCGTCGCCAAAAACCTGGGTGTGAAGCTCGAAGTTCAGCCCACCAATCCCGCCAATCGCATTGCGTTTCTGAAGTCGGGAAAGGTCGATCTGGTATTCGCCAACTTTACGATTACCGACGATCGCAGGAAGGAAGTCGATTTCAGCACGCCATACTTCGCTTCGGGCACCCAGTTCATTGCGAAGAAGGGCGTGCTGAAGTCTTCGGAACAGCTCAATAGTCTGCGTATCGGCGCGGATAAAGGCACGACCAACGAACAGCAGGTGCGGGCGAAATTCCCGGGTGCAACCATCGTCGCGTACGATGACACACCTTTCGCTTTTGCCGCACTGCGTACGGGCAACGTGCAAGCCATCACGCAGGACGGCCCGAAGCTCGTCGCGCTGCTGGCACGCGCGCCGGACAAGGCGGGCTACGAGATTTCCCCGTTCACGATCTCGAACGACTACGAAGGCGTTGGCGTACCCAAAGGCGAGACGCGTCTGCTCGATGCGGTGAACAACACGCTGACTCACCTGGAGAGCGACGGCGAGGCCGCGCAGATTTACGACAAGTGGTTCGGCCCGAAGAGTGCGGCGCCGCTGCCCCGTCTCTTCAAGATCGGCGACCCGCAAAAGAACGGCTGAGCGCGGCGCCTGATTCATGCATAACTGGCTTGACCCGAAGTATCTCGCGTGGCTCGAACAAGGTTTCTTCGTCACGCTGATGCTCTCTGCCTGCACGGCGTCGTGCGCGACGCCGCTGGGCTTTCTGCTCGCGGTTGCGCGCACGGCCCGCACTCGCGCGATTGCGCGCGCGGCGGCGCTCTACGTGTTCGTCTTCCGCAATTCTCCTCTGCTCGTTCAATTGCTGTTCTGGTACTTCGGTGTCGCGGCCGTGCTGCCGTCCGGCTGGATGAGCTGGCTTAACACGCCGCACCTGGCGACGTTTGGGCCGCTTACGCTGCGCTGGCCGAGTTTCGAACTGTTCGCCGGCTGGGTTGGATTGACGTGCTACACCACGGCGTTCATCGGCGAAGAGTTTCTGGCCGGCATGCGCGGCGTGAACCGCGCACAGTGGCAGGCGGCTGCGGCGCTTGGCATGCGCCGCTACGCGATCCTGCGCTACGTGATCCTGCCACAGGCGTTGCGCATTGCCACGCCGCCGCTCGCTGGCCAATACATGAACGTGATCAAAAATTCGTCGCTGACGATGGCGATAGGGGTGGGCGAGCTGTCATACATGTCGCGGCAGGTCGATACCGAAAGCTTCAGGACCTTTCAGGCATTCGGCACAGCGACCGTATTCTATGTGCTCGCCATCGCAGTTATCGAAGTCGCGCTGGTGCTCTGGCAGCGTGCCGGCCTGCACGGTTTGCAGCGAGGCCGTGCGTGAACGAGTTCGCGTGGTTACCGGCTTTGCGCTATTTGATGATCGGCGCGTTTCCGGCGGGACCGCTGGGAGGCGTTGCGCTGACGATCGCGCTCTCGGTGGTGTCGGCTCTGCTCGCAGCGCTGACCGGATTCGCGCTCGGCGTTGCGCTCGCCATGACGCGCGGCGTCGTCCGTCTCGTGCTGACCGCCGTGGTCGCATTCTTTCGCGCGATACCCGTGTTGATGCTGATCTTCTGGACCTTCTTCCTGATGCCGATCCTGCTGCACGTCGACGTTCCTGGTCTTGCGACGGTCGTGTGCGCGCTCGCGCTGATCGGCGGCGCGTATCTGTCGCATTCGGTTTATGCGGGCATCACGTCGATTGGCGCGGGGCAGCGGCAGGCAGCGCTTTCGCTTGGCTTGACGCGCTGGCAGGCATTGCGCGAAGTCATCCTGCCGCAAGCCGTGCGGGTGATGATGCCGTCGTTCGTCAATCAGTGGGTGTCGTTGATCAAGGATACGTCGCTCGCCTATATCGTCGGCGTGCCCGAATTCACCTTCCTCGCCAATCAGCTCAATAACCGTCTGCTGGTGTACCCGGCGCAAATCTTCCTGTTCGTCGGGTTCGTGTATCTGCTGCTGTGCGGTGCGTTGCAATGGGGCGCCAATGCGTTCCTCGCGCGCCGTGAGCCGGGCTTTTAACGATGGGCACAAATGTTGGATCTCGGGTAAGCCGGTTCCGGGGAACGTCGCCACCGGGAATACGCCGATTTGCATGCGTGAAATTGTTGTGTTATTTTTTCATGAAATTTATCATGAAAAATTTCACAGACGTGCCATGTTCGCCGAATCGACCCGTCATATTGAAAGCTATTACGCACGTCGCTTCGCCCAGAGCGGCGCGCTGCCCGAGCGCCCCGCGCTGGCGGGCGATTACTACGCCGACGTGCTGGTCGTAGGGGCAGGCTTCAGCGGCTTGCACACCGCGTTGCGGCTTGCGCTCGCCGGGCGCCGCGTCGCGGTCGTCGAGGCGAGCCGCGTGGCTTGGGCCGCCTCTGGCCGCAATGGCGGGCAAGCGCTGCTCGGCTGGTCGTGCGATATGCCGCCGTTCGTGCAGGCGCTGGGTCTGGCGGGGGCGCGGGAGCTGTGGGACAGCATGCGCTGGGCCGCCGCCGAAGTGCGCGAATTGCCCGGGCGGCACGGCTTCGACATCGACTACCGGCCAGGCAGCCTGTGGGCGGCGGTGCGGCGTTCGCGTGTCGCCATGCTCGAAGCCGCGCGCGACGAGGCCGCGCACAAGTGGGGCTACGAACGCCTGCGACTCATTGGCGAGCCGGAGATGCCGGAGTGGATCGGCAGTCGCCGTTATCGCGCGGCGCTCTACGATCCCGAGGCGGGGCATCTCGATCCGCTCAAGCTGGCGCTCGGCCTCGCCGACGCCATTGAGCGCGCGGGCGGCGTCATCTTCGAGCAAAGCCGGGTGCTCGCGTATCGCGAAACGCCGGGCGGCTGCGTGGCGAGCACGCGGGAAGGCACGGTGCGCGCCGGCACGCTGGTGCTCGCCTGCAACGCCTACATCGACCGGCTCGATAGCGATCTGGCAAGCCGCGTGCTGCCTGTGGGCACCTGGCAGATCGCCACGCGCAGGCTCGACCCTGCACTTGCCCGCTCGCTTTTGCCGCGCAACAGTTGCGTGATCGACAATCAGTTCGTGCCTGACTACTTTCGCCTGAGCCCGGACGATCGCCTGCTCTTTGGCGGCGCGTGCACGTATCTCGGCGGTATCCCGAAGGACATCGGCGCCGCGATCCGCCCGAGTCTCGAGCGCGCGTTTCCGCAGCTGCGCGGCATCGAATTCGAGTACGCGTGGGGCGGCCATATCGACATCAGCATCCGCCGCACGCCCGACGTCGGTCGCGAACGCGATCGCTACTGGCTGCAAGGCTTTTCCGGGCACGGCATTCTGCCTACGCTCGCGGCGGCGCGCGCTGTTGCCGACGCCATCCTCGGCGAACCGCACTTGCTCTCGCTCTATGAGCGCATTCATAATCCGCGCTTTCCGGGCGGCGAGCGCTTCGCCGCGCCGCTCGAGGCGCTCGGTAAGCTGTGGTATCGCCTGCGCGACGTCGTGTGACAGAGAGAACCGCATGGACCAGCAGGACGAAATCGAAGGCCTCGCGATCCTCATTCGCGATCTGCGCAAGCACAAGAAGGTGACGCTCGCCGAACTCGCGCAAAAGATCGGCCGCTCGGTGGGCTTTCTTTCGCAGGTCGAGCGGGGGCTTTCGCGGCCCACGGTGGCGGATCTCACGTCCATCGGCGAGGCGCTGCAGACGCCCACCACGTACTTCTATAGCGTGAGCATGCCGCGCGAACTGCCGTGGGTCACGCGACCAGGCGAGCGGCGCACGCTCTACTATGGCGGCGGCATTACGGACGTGCTCGTTTCGCCCAGCATGTCGTCGGGGTTCTCGATGCTGGAGAGCCGGCTCGAACCCGGCGCGACGAGCGGCGAGCGCCCCGTGGACGACAGCGACGAGCAGGGCGGCTTCGTGCTCGAAGGCGAGCTGACGATCTGGGTAGAGGACAGCGAAGAACCCGTGACGCTGCGGGCCAACGACAGCTTCCAGTTGCCGGCGCGTTGCCGCTTTCGCTACGCCAATCTCGCCGATGTGCCCGCGCGCGTGCTTTGGGTTTTCACCTGAGCCCGGCTGTCGCGATCGAAGGCGACGAGTCCACAGGTAATCAGCATCACTGATCAATACAGCCACGGATAGCGAGATTTCCTTTGGTGCAGACGCCACCAAAGTCGAAAGGCGTTCACGCTGCCTTACGTTGCGCAACTGAAAGACAGGATGCGATTCGGGCCGCCGCGATCCGCATTCTGGAGGACGGCTCATACATTCGCCCCCGTCGACCCAGTCCGCCTGGCTCACCAGACGCCGGCCCGAGCGATGCTTCCGGAGGGTGACAGCAGGCTGGCGGCGCATTTTTTTTCTGGCTCGGTCACAACCGGAAATATTCCCGGTTTTCGCTATGCGTCAGCGGCCATCTGCACGAACCATTCCTGTATAAACCCGTTTTAAACCGCCGCAATGTCGTTTTTGCGCATTTTTGCCAATTTTTAACGTGTTTTTGTCTACACACTGACGCCGTGTTGTGCTATTGATTCGGCTTTCGCCGTCATGCGCGTGGGAGGCAAAACACGTGCCGGGCGGGCGATCGGCGCGTTTCCATATGCAACGCGATTTGCCTGTTTTGCCCGCGTGAGGTAGGGTATGCAGGTTTTCTCAACTCAACACAGGTAGCAGATGAACAAACAGGAACTCATTGACGCAGTCGCCGCTAGCACGGGCGAGACCAAGGCAGCGACGGGTGCAGCCATCGACGCGATCCTCGACGTCGTCACGCGTGCGGTCACCTCGGGTGACTCCGTGCAACTCGTCGGCTTCGGCTCGTTCTCGACTGGCCAGCGTGCCGCCCGCGTGGGCCGCAACCCTGCCACGGGCGCGGAGATCCAGATTGCCGCCGCCAAGACGGTGAAGTTCACCGCTGGCAAGGCATTCAAGGACGCCGTCAACGCGTCGTGATGCCAGGTCCGCCGTCCTGGCGGACGCGCGCGGCTGGCTCGCTTGCTGGCGCGCGGCGCAGCATCACGCCAGCACGGTAGCCCGCACTCAGGCCGGTGGCGTCACGCCGCTAGCCTGAGTGTGTGAAACGAGGGCGCAAGGCCTTCGGCAAGCCGGCATGCTCACATGCCGGCCGCTTTTTCTTCCCCGCTTTTCTTACGGTATCCGAAGCTTTTTGCGCGCCTCGGGCTTCAGGCATCACGCGCCGCGTCGGTTTCCAGCGACGTGCGGCTCGTTTCGTTGCGGCGGCGCTTGGCCTCGTACATCGCCGCGTCTGCTTCACGCAGCATCGCTTCCACGCTTTCGCCTTCCTCGCAGCTGGCAAAGCCCATTGAAAAGCTCAGCTTCGGTCCGCCGTAGAACTGGTTGTTCAACTCCACCAGTTTGTTGATGCTGTCCACCACGGTTTCCGCATCGCGCAGATCGGCGCCAGGCATCAGTACGGCGAATTCGTCGCCGCCAATGCGCGCAGCCTGCCAGGGCTTCTGGATCGCTTTCGCGAGCACTTCACCGGCGCGGCGCAGCAACGCGTCGCCGGCGGCGTGGCCGAGCTGGTCGTTCACCGTCTTCAGATTGTCCATATCGACGACGATCGCGCTCACCGGGAACGGCCCCTTGCGATGCAGTCGGTTGAGTTCGTCCACATAGAACGAGCGGTTCTTGAGCTTCGTGAGCACGTCGTGCTTGCCGAGGAATTCGAGGTAGGCCTCGGCTTTCTTGCGCGCCGTGATGTCGGTGAGCGCGAGCAGCACGAGGTCCCACTGCGCTTCGTGGCCTGGGAACACGGAAAACTGCAGGTGTACGTTGACCTCGCTGCCGTCGAGCGCGTAGTTCACCACCTCTCGCTGCTGAAAGAGGCGGCCTTCCCAGAGATCGAGCAGCTGCTCGCGAAAGTGCGGGCGCATTTCGTCGCGGAACACCTCGGGCAGGCGCGCGAGCAGCGTGGCTTTGTCCGGTGCGCGAAACATGCCCAGCGTGTAGTGATTGACGTCGAGCACCTGGATTTCGCTCATGCAGCGCTCGACAAATTCGGGGTGCACGTCGGTAAAGGTACGAAAGTCGACGATGCCCTGCTCACGGACCTCGTTGAGCAGCTCGCGAATGGCAGAGAAGTTTTCGACCCACAGCGATACCGGCGAGTGTTCGAAAACGCCGAGCGCGTATTGCTCGCTCACCGTCGCCCGATGGCGCGCTTCTTCGAGCGCCGAGACATCTTCGATCGCCACGAGCACGCGGCTCCAGTCGGCTTCGTGGCCCGGCAGAATCACGCCGCGCAACAGGATGTCCATGCGCCGGCCGCGCAGCGTGTAGTTCACGCTCTTGCTCTCGAACGTGCTGTGCCCGGCCCACATCTGCTCGAGCTCTCCGACGTGTGCCTGGAACATGTCGTCGCGCAGCACCTGCGGAAGATGCGCGGCAAGTTCTTCATAGTCGCGCGCACCGTAAAGATCGAGCGTATGGCGGTTGACCTTGAGCACGCGAATGCAGGCCGAGCATTCGGCCACGCGGCGCGGATCGTCTTCGAGGAACTGGCGCAGGCTGGTCACGCCTTGTGCGCGCCAGCTGTCGAACAGCGCTCGCAGCTGGCTATAGTCTTCGAGCCACAGCGAAGTGGGCGTTACGTCGAAGAAGTCGAGCAGATCGACGCCCATGTTGGCAAAACTGGCCGCGGTGGCCGGGGTGCCTTGTTGCATGTCGGTTGGATGTAAGGGAACGGGGTGCGGCGGGCTGCGCCGCACGAATTACCGAATCCTGGCACACCTTGGGGCCCGAGTGGGCATCGACGATGCAGATGTCGCGTCGCATGGCGATACGTTCCGCATCGAAAGGCGGCGCAGGGCGCTCAGTCGGACGTCTCGATCGAATCGACACGATCCGGGTAGAACGCAAGATGGTCCTTGATTGCCGACACCGCTTCATGCGGCGTTTCATAAGTCCATATTGCGTTTATGGCTCGCTCGCCGCCTGGCGTGATCGAATAGTACGAAGCCTCGCCCTTGTACGGGCACCAGGTCTTGTGTTCCGTGCGTGAGAGCAGCGACATGTCGGCGTCCTCGCGCGGTATGTAGAACACGGCCGGATAGCTCGCCTCGCGCAGCGTGAGCGCGCGGCGCGTGTCGGCGATCACGCGGCCGCCTGCTGTCACCACCACGTGTGTGCGCGCCGGTTCGACCGTGATCGGATGATCGGGGCCGGGAATTTTGACGGTCCGTGTGTCCATGGCTGGGTTCCTCGCGAAAGGGGTAGGAAATGCGGACGTTTAGCCGAATACATCATATGCAATTGCAGATTAACTGGTAGGGGAAAACGCTGCAGGCTGTTTCAATGAGGGCGCGACAGAGTTCGACGCACGGGCGGCGATAGTCACGCGATTGCGCCGCGCGCCATCGTGCTTCCAGTCTTCACCCGCGCCTTCATTTACCCGCAGCAGGATCACTGATGAGCCTCGATATCTTCTGGTTCTTGCCGACTTCCGGCGACACCCGCTACCTCGGCAAATCCGATTTCGGCCGCGCGCCGACCAACGCCTATATGCGCCAGATCGCCGTGACCGCCGAAGAGCTCGGCTACGACGGCCTCCTCATTCCCACCGGGAGCAGCTGCCTCGACCCGTGGGTGACGGCGGCGAGCCTCGCGCCCGTCACGCAGCGCATCAAGCTGCTCGTCGCGCTGCGCACGTCGCTCGGCGGTCCCACCGCTTCGGCGCGCCAGGCGGCCACGCTCGACCAGGCGTTGAACGGCCGTTTGCTGCTCAACGTCGTGCCGGGCGGCGACGCCACCGAACTCGCGGCCGACGGCGTGTTCCTCGCGCACGACGAGCGCTATGAAGCCGCCGACGAATTCCTGACGATCTGGCGCGACCTGCTGCGCGGCGAGACGGTGAACTTCGAGGGCAAGCATTTGCGCGTGCAGGGCGCGCAGAACTTTCACGCACCGGTCCAGACGCCGCATCCGCCGCTGTATTTCGGCGGCTCCTCGCCGGCGGCGCACGAACTGGCGGCAAAGCACGTGGACGCCTATCTCACGTGGGGCGAGCCGCCCGAGGCCGTCGCGCAGAAGTTCGCCGATATCCGCGCGCGGGCGGCACGCCATGGACGCACGCTCAAGCTCGGCGTGCGCCTGCACGTGATCGTGCGCGAGACCAACGACGAAGCGTGGGCCGCTGCTGAGCGCCTCATCAGCAAGCTCGACGACGACGATATCCGCCGCGCCCAGGAAAACTACGCGAGCATGGATTCGGTGGGCCAGCGCCGCATGGCCGAGCTGCACGGCGGCAGCCGGGACAAGCTCGAGATCAGTCCGAACCTGTGGGCCGGCGTGGGCCTCGTGCGCGGCGGCGCGGGCACGGCGCTCGTGGGCGATCCGCAAACCGTGGCGGCGCGCCTCAAGGAATACGTGGATGCCGGCGCGGACAGTTTCGTGCTCTCCGGCTATCCTCACCTCGAAGAGGCGATTCGCTTCGCCGAACTGGTGTTCCCGCTGCTACCGGGCAAGAAACCGGTGACGCTGCGCGACCAGGCTCTGACGGGCGGCGCGTTCGACGTGCGTGCGCATGAGCGGGCGCAGCAGGCCGCTCGCGCGTGAGCATCGCCGTGCGCGGCAACCGGGGCCGGTTCCTGGAGCCTTGCCGGACGATTATTCGTGCGAGCGATATGTCCGTTTTATTCGTGTGAATGATATTGGCGAAATATTCCCCACAGGCATATAATCGGTTTATGCCTCACAGGAATATGCCATGAAGATCATCGTCCAGACGCCAGGCGGGCTTGGCGAGATTCTGCAATCGGCCCGCAAGGCGCGCGGCATGACCCAGGCGCAGGCCGCGGCGCATCTCGGCATCGGCCAGCCGCGTCTTTCCGCGCTCGAAACCACGGGTGCCGCCAGCCTCTCGCTCGAGCAGATGCTCGCGCTTTTCGCGCTCTACGGGCTGGAATTCTGCGTGCAATCGCGCGAGGCGGCGGCCGGCGCGCCGGAGTGGTGAGCATGGGCCGCAAATCGCATTCGCGCGCGCTATCGATCTGGGCCAACGGCGAGCGTGTGGGCACGTGGGTCATGACGTCCGCCGGCGACACCGAGCTGCGTTATGACGACGCCTGGAAGCGCTCGGCCGTGGGCCGGCCGCTTTCGCTCTCGCTGCCGTTCGGCATCGGCGACGTGCCGTTGCGCGGTGAGCGCGTGCAGCACTATTTCGACAATCTCCTGCCCGACAGCGAGCCCATCCGCCGCCGCATCGCCACGCGCTTTCGCACCGATACGCTCGAGGCCTTCGACCTGCTCAAGGCCATCGGGCGCGATTGCGTGGGCGCGGTGCAACTGCTGGGCGAGGACGAAACGCCGGGGCGCGTCGACCGCGTCGAAGGCACCGCGCTGAGCGATGCCGTCATCGAGCGCCTGCTGCTCGAAACGGCCGGCGCGCTGCCCGGTGGCGCGCGCGAGACTGACGATCTGCGCATTTCGCTAGCGGGCGCGCAGGAGAAGACCGCGCTCCTGCGCCACCGCGGCAAATGGCTGCTGCCGCGCGGCGCCACGCCTACCACGCATATTCTCAAGCTGCCACTCGGGCTGATCGGCCATCGCAAGGTGGACTTCAATACCTCGGTCGAAAACGAATGGCTTTGCCTGGCATTGCTGAGGGCCTATGGGTTGCCTGCTTCGCAAGCGCAGATACTCCACTTCGGCGCGCAGAAGGTGCTCAGCGTGGAGCGCTTCGATCGCACGCGCTCGCGCGCCGGTGGCTTGCTGCGCCTGCCGCAGGAGGACTTCTGCCAGGCGCTCGGCGTGCCGCCGCATCGCAAGTACGAAGCGCATGGCGGCCCCGGCGTGCGTGAAATTGCGGGTCTCCTGCGCCAGTCGCTGCAGGCACGGGAAGACATCGAAACGTTTCTCACTGCGCAAATCGTCTTCTGGATGCTCGCGGCGCCGGACGGCCACGCGAAGAATTTCAGCATCCGCCTGCTGCCGGCAGGACGCTTTCAGCTCGCGCCGCTCTATGACGTCATGTCGATCTGGCCCGTCGAGGGCGACGGCGGCAATCAATGGTCGTGGCACAAGGCGTCGCTCGCCATGGCGGTGTGGGGCAAGGCGCGCCACTATCGCATGCGCGACGTGAAGCGCACGCATTTCGACGCCACCGCGCGGCTGTGCCACTACGGGCCGGATGCGGGCCCGCTGATCGAGCGCGTGCTGGCGCGTACGCCCGGTGCGATAGAGGAAGTCGCGGCGGCGCTACCCGAAGGCTTTCCCGAGCGGGTAGCCGAGCGACTCTTCGACGGCTTGCGTTTTTCGGCGGAGCGACTGGCTGCGCAGTGACGGTGTGCGCCGCCGTACGCGAATTCCTGAACGAACAGGCCTAGACGGCACATCGCTTCACGACTTTTGCTTCTTCGAAGGCAGCCACGTTTGAGGCTCGGCGTACATTTCCTTGACCAGTTGCTTCACGAGATCGACGTAGACTGAATTGTCGTTCACGCGGTGATTCAGGATGATTGGCGAGGTCGCGTGGTCGCTGTCTATCAGCCGGTAGTGCACGTCCTGCCGCAACTGCCGCGCTGATGCGGGGATCACGCATACGCCGAACTCGGCCGCGACGAGCCCCAGCGCCGTCTGGATTTCCCGCACTTCCAGCACTTCACCCGGTTGCACGCCGTCGCCGTGCAACACGTTCAATACCTGATCGGCAAAGCTGGGGCGCGGCTCCTTGGGATAAACAATCAGTTTCTGCCCGGCCAGTTGCTCGATGGGGATGGGTGTGGATTCCTGCGCCATCTCGCTGCCGATCGGCACCACCACCGCCAGCGGCTCTTCGCGCAGGACGATCCCGGCCACGTTGGGGTCGCTGTGGCGCACGCGTCCGAAGCCGATGTCGATACGGCCTTCCTTCAACGCCTCGATCTGTTGCACCGACATCAGTTCGACCATCTGGATGTCGAGTTCCGGCGCATTCTGGCGCAGCTTGCGCATCAACGGCGGCAGTCCCGAATACAGAACGGAGGCGACGAAGCCAATCGACAGCACGGTGCGGTGATGCAGTCCCACGTGTTTGGCCGTCGCCTGCAATTGTTCGACGCGCCCAAGAATCTGCATGGCCTGCTCGTAGACGAGACGTCCCGCATCGGTCGTGCGCACCGGTCGCGTATTGCGAATCAGAAGGGGCACGCCGATCTCTTGTTCGAGCAACTGAATCTGCCGGCTCAGCGGCGGTTGAGCGATGCAAAGCTGTTCCGCGGCGCGCGTGAAATTGCGCTCGCGCACGACGGCAACGAAGTAACGAAGCTGGCGGAGATCCATGGTTCCTTCCCAAATGACGCCATCAAATTGTCAATACTCTGAAAATATGATGCGCTGCAATATTGGCCTATTTATGGGTGATTGCGGGGTTTCCATATTATAAAGGTATGGAATTTGACGCAAATAGTATTGGATCAGGCTCAGGCGCGGCATGTATAAATCCACCATACCTTCTTCACTTACGCAGCCTTCGAGATGACTTCCGCCACGATCGAACGTATCGAAACCCGCCTCGTCGATCTGCCGACGATTCGCCCTCACAAGCTGTCCGTCGCCACGATGTACGGGCAAACCCTGATGCTGGTGAAGGTGTATTGCAGCGATGGCGTAACCGGCATCGGTGAAGGTACGACGATCGCCGGCATGGCCTACGGTCCGGAAAGCCCGGAAGCGATGAAGCTGGCGATCGACGCCTACTTCGCCCCGGCGATGATCGGCCAGGACGCCACGCGAATCCAGGCGCTCATGGCGCATCTGGGCAAGCTCGTGAAGGTCAATCACTTCGCCAAGTGCGCGCTGGAAACCGCGCTGCTCGATGCGCAGGGCAAGCGCCTTGGCGTGCCGGTGAGCGAACTGCTGGGCGGCCGCCGCCGCGAACGCTTGCCGGTGGCATGGACGCTCGCTTCGGGCGATACCGCCAAAGACATCGCCGAAGCCGAGGCGATGCTGGAAGTGCGCCGTCACAATATCTTCAAGCTGAAAATCGGCGCGAAGGAGTTCAAGACCGACATCAAGCACGTGGCCGACATCAAGAAGGCGGTGGGCGATCGTGCCGCTGTGCGCGTGGACGTCAACATGGCCTGGAGCGAGACGCAGGCGGCCTGGGCGATTCCGGCGCTGGCGGACGCCGGCTGCGAACTGGTCGAGCAGCCGGTGGCTTCGCCCGCGGCGCTGGCGCGCCTCATGCGCCGCTTCCCGGTGGCATTGATGGCCGACGAAATCCTGCAGGGACCGGAAAGCGCGTTCGAGATCGCGAAGAACGAGGGCGCCGATGTGTTCGCCATCAAGATCGAACAGAGCGGCGGGCTGTTCGCGGCGCAGCGCGTGGCCACGATTGCGGACGCCGCGGGTATCGAACTGTACGGCGGCACGATGCTCGAAGGCGCGTTCAGCACAGTGGCGTCGGCGCATCTGTTCGCGAGCTTCGCCAACCTGCAGTGGGGCACCGAACTGTTCGGCCCCTTGCTGATCACCGAAGAAATTCTGACGACCCCGCTGGACTACAGCAACTTCGCGCTGACCGTGCCGAACGGTCCGGGCCTGGGCATCGAACTGGACGAAGCGAAGGTCAAGCGCTTCACCCGCGAAGGCCTGATGAAAGTCACGAAGTAATCCGGACACCTGATAAACGGACAAGACGATGCTATTCCACGTACGCATGGATGTGAACATCCCGGCCGACATGCCGGCCAATGTCGCCAACGAAATCAAGGCGCGCGAAAAAGAGTACTCGCAGGAACTGCAGCGCAGCGGCAAGTGGCGCCATATCTGGCGAGTGGTGGGCGAGTACGCGAACTACAGCATCTTCGACGTAGAGAGTAATGCAGAGCTGCACGACATTCTCACCGCCTTGCCGCTTTTCCCGTACATGAAGATAACGGTCACGCCGTTGTGTCGCCACCCGTCCTCCGTCAGGGCCAACGACGCTTGAGCTGATTCCCCCTCAATACCAGCAAGCACCAGGAGACAAACACCATGAGCGCAAAAGTATTCGACACGAAGGAAGTGCAGGACCTGCTGAAGGCCGCTGCGAATCTCAACGGCAGCAGCGGCAACGCGCGTTTCCAGCAGGTCGTTTATCGGCTGCTGGGCGACCTGTTCAAGGCCATCGACGATCTCGACATCACGCCCGATGAGGTCTGGGCCGGTGTGAACTATCTGAACAAGCTCGGCCAGGACGGCGAAGCGGCGCTGCTCGCCGCCGGCCTCGGCCTCGAGAAGTACCTCGACATCCGCATGGACGCCGCAGACAAGGCGGTGGGTCTCGAAGGCGGCACGCCGCGCACGATCGAAGGGCCGCTGTATGTGGCAGGCGCGCCGGTGCGCGAGAGCGTTTCGCGCATCGACCTGAACGCCGACGCCGATGCCGGCCCGCTCGTCATTCACGGCACGGTCACCGGCCTCGACGGCAAGCCGCTCGCCGGCGCCCTGGTCGAATGCTGGCACGCCAATTCGAAGGGCTTCTACTCGCACTTCGACCCGACCGGCGCACAGGACGACTTCAACCTGCGCGGCGCGGTGAAGACCGGCGCGGACGGCAAGTACGAATTCCGCACGCTGATGCCGGTGGGTTACGGTTGCCCGCCGCAGGGTTCGACCCAGCGTCTGCTGGACGGCCTCGGCCGCCACGGCAACCGCCCGGCGCACGTTCACTTCTTCGTGACGGCGGATAACAGCCGCAAGCTCACCACGCAATTCAATATCGAAGGTGACCCGCTCATTTGGGACGACTTCGCCTACGCGACGCGTGAAGAGCTGATTCCGCATGTGGCCGAAAAGACCGGTGGCACCCCGCTCGGCCTGAAAGCCGACACGTACAAGGACATCGAGTTCAACTTCACGCTCACGCCGCTGGTCCAGGGCAAGGACAACCAGCTCGTCCATCGCCTGCGCGCCGCAGCGACGGCGTAATCGCCCCAGCATGGCGGCGGCACGTTGCCGCCGCCACTCCTTTCTTCGCGATCATCTTTCGACACCGATGCAGGAACTCCGTACTGCGTGTGGAGTATGCATAGGAGAGCTAATATGTCAGCCATCATCGACAAAGCCAGTGACCTGGATCATCTGCTGTCCACCGCCGTGCAGGACGACAAGCAAAACGGTGTGTTCCGTTGCCGACGCGACATCTTCACCAATGCCGACCTGTTCGAACTGGAGATGAAATACATCTTCGAGAAGAACTGGGTGTACCTCGCGCACGAAAGCCAGATTCCCGAAAACAACGACTACTACACCACGTGGCTCGGTCGTCAACCGGTCGTCATCACGCGCGACAAGACCGGCACGCTCAACGCCGTGATCAACGCCTGCGCGCACAAAGGCGCCATGCTGTGCCGGCGCAAGCACGGCAACAAGGGCAGCTTCACCTGTCCGTTCCACGGCTGGACGTTCTCCAACACCGGCAAGCTGCTCAAGGTGAAGGATGAAAAGACCACGGAATACCCCGTGCAATTCAACAAGCAGGGCTCGCATGACCTGAAGAAGGTCGCGCGCTTCGAGAACTACCGGGGCTTTCTGTTCGGCAGCCTCAACGCCGACGTGCAGCCGCTCGAAGACTACCTCGGCGAAGCGAAGATCATCATCGACCAGATCGTCGACCAGTCGCCGAGCGGCCTCGAAGTGCTGCGCGGCAACTCCTCGTATGTCTACGACGGCAACTGGAAGATGCAGATGGAGAACGGCTGCGACGGCTACCACGTCAGCACCGTGCACTGGAATTACGCCGCGACCATGGGCCGCCGCAAGGAAGACGGCACCCAGGCGGTGGACGCCAATAGCTGGAGCAAGTCGGTGGCGGGTGTTTACGGCTTCGACCACGGCCACATCCTCTTGTGGACGAACACGATGAACCCCGAAGTGCGGCCGGTCTACAAGCATCGCGACGAAATCAGGGCGCGCGTGGGGGAAGTGCAGGCCGATTTCATCGTCAACCAGACGAGAAACCTGTGCCTCTACCCGAACGTGTTCCTGATGGACCAGTTCAGCACGCAGATTCGCGTGGTGCGCCCGATCAGCGTGGACAAGACCGAAGTGAACATTTTCTGCTTCGGGCCGAAGGGCGAGAACGCGGAAGATCGTGCGACGCGCATTCGCCAGTACGAGGACTTCTTCAACGTCACGGGCATGGGCACCGCCGACGACCTCGAAGAGTTCCGCGCCTGCCAGGCGGGTTACGCCGGCACGACGGCGATGTGGAACGATCTCTCGCGCGGCGCACCACTGTGGGTCGAAGGCGCGGACGACAACGCAAAGAAGATGGGCCTCAAGCCGGTCATTTCCGGCGAACGCAGCGAAGACGAAGGGTTGTTCGTGGTTCAGCACGAGTACTGGGTGCACGCCATGCGCGACGCCCTCAAGCAGGAACTGAACCACGCACAAGCGGGAGCGCAGGCATGAGCAACGATTACCAGAAGATCTGCGCCGCGCTGTACCGCGAAGCGCGCCTGCTCGACGATCGCCAGTGGGAAGAATGGCTCGCCTGCTACGCAGAAGACGTCACGTACTGGATGCCCGCGTGGGACGACGATGACCAGCTCACCGACGACCACGAATCGCAGATCTCGCTGATGTACTACCCGGATCGCGGCGGCCTCGAAGACCGTGTGTTCCGCATCAAGACCGAACGCAGCGGCGCTTCGATGCCGGAGCCGCGCACGAGCCACAACGTCACGAACGTGGAAGTGCTGGCGGACCGCGGCGACGAAGTGGAAGTGCGCTACAACTTCCACACGCTCAATCATCGCTACCGGGCCACGGACCATTTTTTCGGCACGATGTTCGTCACGTTGCGTAAGGCCGGCGACGGCTTCCTGATTGCCTACAAAAAGATCGTGCTGAAGAACGACTACATCCGGCAGGTGCTCGACGTCTATCACGTGTGAAGTCACGTTCGACATCGAGCCTCAGTTTCAACATGGGATAGAAGGAGACACCATGTCCAGCTACAAGATTGCACTCAATTTCGAAGACGGCGTCACGCGTTTCATCGACTGCAAGGCGGGCGAAAAAGTGCTCGATGCGGCCTTTCGCGCGCGCATCAACCTGCCGATGGATTGCTCGGACGGCGTGTGCGGCACCTGCAAGTGCCGCGCGGAAAGCGGCAGCTACGACCTGGGCGAAGACTTTATCGAAGACGCGCTGACCGAAGACGAAAAGGACAGCGGTCTCGTGCTCACCTGCCAGATGGTGCCGGAAAGCGATTGTGTGATCGCCATTCCCGCGTCTTCCACGGTCTGCAAGACAGGGCAGAGCAAGTTCGCGGCCACGGTGGCGAAGGTCGAACAGCACAACGACGCCGCGGTCGTGCTCGAACTGGATGTCGACGCAGCGGGTCCCGTGTTCCTGCCGGGCCAGTACGTCAACATCGACGTGCCGGGCAGCGGCCAGCATCGTTCGTATTCCTTCTCTTCCGCACCGGGCGAATCGAAAATCAGCTTCCTGATCAAGAAGATTCCGGGCGGCGTGATGAGCACGTGGCTCGAAGCCGCACAAGCGGGCACGAAGCTCGAATTGACGGGGCCGCTCGGCAGCTTCTATCTGCGCGACGTGCAGCGGCCGCTGCTGTTCCTCGCGGGCGGCACGGGTCTCGCGCCGTTCCTCTCGATGCTGGAAGTGCTCGCGCGCACCAACGCGCAGCAGAAGGTGCACCTGATCTACGGCGTGACCCGCGACCTCGACCTGGTGCTCGTTGAAGCCATCGAAGCCTACGCGGCGAAGCTGCCGAACTTCAGCTTCGCTACCGTGATCGCCGACGCGGATTCGACTCATCCGCGTAAAGGCTGGGTCACGCAGCATATTCCCGCGGACGCCCTGAACGACGGCGACGTCGACGTGTATCTGTGCGGCCCGCCGCCGATGGTGGACGCCGTACGCAAGTATTTCGACGACGAAGGCGTGAAGCCCAACAGCTTCCACTACGAGAAGTTCACTCCCAACGTAGTCCCGAAGGCGGCATGATCATGCAACGATTCGCAGGCAAGGTAGTCGTCGTCACCGGGGCGGCGCAGGGAATTGGCCGCGGCGTGGCGCTGCGGGTAGCGGCCGAAGGCGGCCAGGTGGTGTTCGTCGATCGGGCGGATTTCGTGGCCGAAGTCGCGGCCGAGGCGCAGGGCGCGCAAACGGCGGGCTTCGTCGCCGACCTCGAAACGTATGAAGGCGCGAAAGCGGCAATGGATTTCGCCGCGCAGACGTTTGGCGGCATCGACATTCTGATCAACGGCGTGGGCGGCGCCATCCGCATGCGTCCGTTCGCGGAATTCGAGCCTGCGCAGATCGATGCGGAAATCCGCCGCTCGCTCATGCCCACGCTTTACGCGTGCCATGCCGTGCTGCCGCATTTGCTCGAACGCGGGCGCGGAACCATCGTCAACGTGTCGTCGAACGCCACGCGCGGTATTCGCCGCGTGCCGTATTCGGCAGCGAAGGGCGGCGTGAATGCGATGACGCAGTCGCTGGCGATGGAATACGCGGAGCACAATATCCGCGTGGTCGCCACGGCGCCGGGCGGCACCGAAGCGCCGCCGCGCCGCATTCCGCGCAATGCCGCGGGCGACAGCGAGCAGGAAAAGGCCTGGATGGGCGAGGCGGTGCGCCAGGTCACCGATTCGACCTTCTTCAAGCGCTACGGCAGTCTCGACGAACAGGTCGCGCCGATCCTCTTTCTCGCTTCGGACGAGGCGAGCTATATCACCGGTTCGATCTTGCCGGTCGCCGGTGGGGACACGGGCTGAGCGATGAACGCGTGGTGATGGTGGGCGCGCACAGGCGGGCGGGGTGATATGCTCGAAAGACCCCGATTTCGCCCCGCGTTCCCCATGTCCATCGATCCCGATGTCGTCAAAGCCTTCGCGCCCACGGGCACGTTGCGCGCCTCCATCAATCTCGGCAATCCGATACTCGCGAATCGCGATGCGGCGTCGGGCGAACCGTTCGGCGTTTCCGTCGATCTCGCGCGCGCTTTCGCGCAGCATTTGGGTGTGCCGCTCGAACTTGTCGTATTCGACGCAGCGGGCAAGTCCGTCGAAGCCGTGAGCGACGAACGCGCGGACTTTTGCTTCTTTGCCGTTGATCCCAAGCGAGGCGAAACGATCGCGTTCACCGCGCCTTATGTGTTGATCGAAGGCTTTTATCTGGTTCGCAACGATTCGCCGGTGCGCACCAATGCCGAAGTCGATCAACCGCATAACCGCGTGGCCGTGGGCAAGGGCAGTGCCTACGATCTTTTTCTCACGCGTGAACTGAAGCAGGCGCAAATCGTGCGCGCACCGACTTCGCCCACCGTCGTGCAGACCTTCCTCGAACAAGGGCTCGAAGTGGCCGCAGGGGTGAAGCAGCAACTCGAAGCCGATGCCGCGAAAGCCGGCGGCTTGCGTCTGCTCGACGAACGCTTCATGGTGATTCGCCAGGCCATGGGCGTCGCGAAGCGCCGCGGTCCGCAGGCCGCCGAAGCGCTTGGTGCGTTTGTCGAAACGATGAAGGCATCGGGATTCGTCGCGCAGGCATTGGAGCGTCACGCCATAGCGGGCGCATCGGTTGCGCCGGCTGCTTGAACGAATCAAGCCAAAAGAGAGTGCGCATTAAAAGAATAATCAACGCGCTCCACAGGGCCGATTAGCTCAGGGATTCTCGATGAAGATAATCGGCCTTTCTCGCCTGGCTTAATGCATCGCTTCGAAAGCATTATGTAATTGTCTCGACGATATTCACGCCCCGCACATTCCTCGACGTGCGTCGAGCCTTGCCGGGCGTGGTTGTGCCATCGACGCCACGTCACTCGATTTCGACACCATTTTTATTTTCGGCACCCTATGATGCGGGTGTTCGATTCGCACCGCACTCACCGTACGATTTCCATTTTTTCCATTGCTATATCAACACTGGTCAATTGCGTAACTCGCAATAATCATCGGTGGATTGCTTTTCGATTTTGAATCCGCACCGAAATGGAATGCACGCATATGAGATTGCACGTCGATGGTGCCGGCCGCCTGAATTCGATGCATTGACCCACCGCCCAATCCGGAGCTTAAAAACATGAAAAAATCGCTACTCGCCGCGGCACTTCTGAGCGCCTTTGCTATTTCGGCGCACGCGCAAAGCAGCGTGACCCTCTACGGCCTGATCGACACCGGTCTCGTCTACACGAACAACCAGTTCGGCCATAGCAACTGGCAGCTCAACAGCAGCTCCACGCAGAATACGGTGTTCGGCCTCAAGGGTTCGGAAGATCTGGGCGGCGGTCTGCACGCAATCTTCAAGCTCGAACAAGGCTTCCTGCTCAACAACGGTGCGCAGGCGTTCTCGGGCCTCGGCTTCGGCTCGCAAGCGTGGGTGGGCCTGCAAAGCGATCCGTACGGCACGCTGACGTTCGGCCGCCAGTTCGACGTGATGAACGACCTCGTCGGCCCGCTCACGGCAGAATTCAACACGTGGGGCGGCAGCCTCGCGGCTCACCCGTTCGAGAACGACAACCTCGCCGCGAACTCGGTGGTCATCAACAACTCCGTCAAGTACGCGAGCCCGACCTGGTACGGCGTGACGTTCGAGACGATGTACTCGTTCAGCAACAAGGCCGGCGACTTCGCGAACAACCGCTCGTACGGTTTCGCCGTTTCGTATAGCCAGGGCCCGCTGAACCTCGCAGCCGGCTACCTGCAGTTCAACAATGCGGGCAACAGCAGCGGCGCGGTCACCTCCAGCGACACGAGCGCGAACTTCCTGGCGGAACGTCAACGCGTCTGGTCGCTCGGCGGCAACTACACGTACGGCCCCGCGACGGTGGGTCTGGTCTGGAGCCATTCGCAGATCGACAACGCCTCAGGCGTCTACTCGTTCGGCACGGGCACCTATCTTGGCTCGAACGACGACTCGGCCGGCTCGCTCGCCGGTTCGCTGCGCCTCGACAACTTCGAAGCGAACGTGAAATACGCGCTCACGCCGGCATGGAGCGTTTCGGGTGCGTACACGTACACGCACGGCGCCTACAACGGCACGAACCCGGGCTGGAACACGGCGATGCTGCAAACGGACTACGCCGTCAGCAAGCGCACCGACTTCTACCTCGAAGGCGTATACCAGAACGTGCACGGCGCACCGCAAGGCTCGGTGCTTTCGCACGCCATGATCAACACGCTTTCGCCTTCGTCGACCGATACGCAGGTTGCCGTGACGGTGGGCATGCGTCACGCGTTCTAAGTCGATTCGGCGATGACGTCCGCGGGGCATCTGTCCCCGCCGGACGTTTCCCCCTGCGCGGCGGGCTTCCTCTCGAACGAGGGCCCGCCGCGTTGTCACATCCGCATCCCTGCATCCGCTCGATCGTGTTTCCCCGATCCAGATAGTTGAAATTTTCAACTATTTGACTATACTGGCGTCCAGCTAGCGTACGGATGGGAGCACGCATTTGTATTCGGATTTCCTCACCTTCAGGCTCGATCAAACGAGCGCGCTGCTGATGGATCGCGCCAACGCGGTCTACCGCGAGCGCTGGGACCTCGACGTGCGTGCCATGCGCGTGCTGCGCATCATCCGCGCCGAGCCGGGCATCACGCCCAAGGCCGTTTCGCAGCGCGCGCTCATCGAAAAAACGCTGCTTTCCAAAACGCTCGGCGAACTCGAATCGCGTGGCCTGATTGGCCGCGGCACGCATGCGCAAGACCGGCGCAGCGTCGTGCTGCGCGTCACGCCCGAGGGCGCGAAAGTGGCGAAAGCCTCGGAAAAGGCCGGCTCGAAGCTCGAAGCCGAACTCGCGGCCGTCCTCACCGAACACGAGCGCAAGACGCTCGACCAGTTGCTCGCCAAGCTTGCGCAGAGCCTGATCGACGGTGTTTGAGATCGCGGCGCACACGCCGCACATTGCACAATGAAATACGCATGAAGGAGTCGCCCATGACGCATCTGGTCGAAACCGTGGCGCCCGCCATTGGCGCGCTGCTCGACCCCACCTTACGCACCGGCCTCGAAGCGATGCTGTGCGCGGCCGCCGCCTGGCTCGGCCGCGAAAGCGAGGCGGCGTGAGCGTGGCACTCGGGGCGCACGTGGGCGCGCATATCAACGCTCACACGGCCTATACGGTACTCGACCTGATCGGCACATTCGCCTTCGCGATCTCTGGCGCCGTTGCCGCGCGGCAGCGGCGGCTGGATCTGTTCGGCATCGTCGTCGTGAGCTTCATGGTGGCGTGCGGCGGCGGCATCATCCGCGATCTGTGCATCGGCGCGGTGCCGCCAGCGGGGCTCGCGAACTGGGCCTACCTCGCCGTCACGCTGCTGGCTACGGGGCTGACCATTGCCGCGTATCCGCAGGTGCGGCGGCTGCGTCATCCCGTGCTGTTGTTCGATGCGATCGGTCTTGGACTCTTTGCGGTGGCAGGCGCGCAGAAGGCGCTTGCGTACAGCCAGAGTGCGGAGCCGGCCATCCTCCTCGGCATCGTGAGCGCGGTGGGCGGCGGTGTGATGCGCGACGTGCTGCTCTCGCGCGTGCCTGCCATTCTCGAGCGCGAGATCTATGCGTCGGCGGCGCTGCTAGGGGCCGCCGTGCAGGTGGGGCTCACGTATGCGGGCTGGTCGACGTTCTGGACGCCCTGGGTGGCCGTGATTTCGTGCGTGGCGCTGCGACTGGCGGCGCTCTACTTCGGCTGGCGTTTGCCGGTTTTTCACGCTGCGCGCTCGGCTCAGCCACAAACTGCCCAGCGTGGCGACGCCGCGAAGGCCGATTCGCGGCACGACGCGCGCTAGCGCCAATCACCTTACGCCATGGGTTCGAACGCGATTTCGTCCCGTTCGCACCGCGCTGATCTTCGGGCCGAAGCTGCGGATGTTCGAGAGCGTCGCGTTGTGGTGCGCGCGGATCGACGCCCCGTTCGCGTGCGGCTTGTCGTGCGTGGTTCTAGCGCCTGGCGTTCGCCCCGCGATGCGCCGCGCATGGTGCGGCGCGGCACGCGAAATGCTCTGCGCCACCACCGCCGTCGCGCGCATGCAACTGTGCGTCATTCGCCGTCCAGCCAGAATGCGGCTTTCTTCACCACGCGCTATGCTTTTTGGTGCGCGATGTGGCCGGCATCGGCTCGGCCACGCCGGCTTGTCTGCACGTTCAACCACGTTATCCGCCCCGGCATGGACCGGATCAAGCAAGAAGACTCCACGAGGGAGCCAACGTGAAAGCGACTCTGGGCGTAGTCGTGCTGCTCGCCGCCAGTTCGGCCGCGAGCGCACAATCGAGCGTCACGATGTATGGCCGCGTGGATGGCGGCATCGAATACCTCAATCACATCGCGAACGGCAACGGCGGCAGTTCGAGCCGCTGGAGCGCCGAAGGCGGCGACTGGGGCACCAGCATGTTCGGCCTCAAGGGCACTGAGGACCTGGGCGGCGGCAGCGCCGCGATCTTCAACCTCGAAACCGCCGTGCAGATCATGAACGGCACCACGGGCGGCGGCCGGCTCTGGTCGCGCCGCGCCTATGTGGGTTTGAAGAACGACACATGGGGGCAACTGCAAGCCGGCCGTAATCTCTTCATCGACAGCGACGGCGTGTGGGCATTCGATCCGTTCGTGCAGCAGGCAGTGTCGTCGGCCTCGCTCGTGCGCGGGCGCAACTGGCAGCAAACGAGCAACAACGTCGAGTATCACAGCCCGGTATGGAACGGCCTCGACGTGCAGGGCCAGTATTCGTTCGGCAACCAGCCAGGCAACTTCAACGCCGGCGCCGAAGGCGAGTTCGGCCGCTCGGACGGCATCATGCTCTCGTATCACTCGCCGCTCTTCGACCTGCGCGGCATCTACGACGAACTACGCGATTCGAGCGGGCGCTTTTCCAACATCTTCACGGCCTCGCGCGAATACTTCGTGGGCGGCAACCTGCGCGTGCAGAAGTTCAAGATCCAGGCGGCGTACACGCATTACTCCGCACCCGATTCGCCGCCCGGCATTTCCGATACGGCCGACCACTACTGGCTGGGCGCGACCTGGCAGGCCACCCCGAAGTGGGCGGTGACCGCCGCGGGTTTCTATATTCATGTAGGCGAGGGCGGCGGCGACGCCTCGCACGACCCCGCGAGCCACGCCATGCTCTACGCGCTGGGCGCGACGTACAACCTCAGTGCGCGCACGTTCCTGTATGGCACGGTCGCGTATGTGGACAACAGCAAGAACGGCACGTTCTCGGTGTTCGCGACGCCGCGCGACTCGAGCACGCCGACCAGCCCCATGGCTGGCCAATCGCAGACGGGCGCCTACGTGGGGATGATGCACGTGTTCTGACGCCACGCTTTTTCCGCCATCGCAGACGACATTCTTCGAGGAAGGGTTGAGATCATGGCCAGACTATCGAAACCGCTGGGCTTCATCGGCGTCATCTCCGTGCTGTTCACCTTGCTCACGGCGGTGTATCTGCTGGCTGGCGGCGTGTGGCTCATGTCGCTCGGCGGCTCGCCTTACTACGTCGTGACGGGCGTGCTGCTGCTCGTCTTCGCGTGGCTGCTGTGGCGCGCGAGCCCCTCGGCGTTCGTGCTCTATGCGATCGTGCTGATCGGGACGGCGATCTGGGGCCTCTGGGAGTCGGGGCCGGACTTCTGGGCGCTCGTGCCGCGCTCGGGCGTGCTGGTGGTGTTCGGCATCTGGCTGCTCGTGCTCATGAGCTGGCATCTGGAGCGCCCGCGCCAGTTCGGCGTGCTTGCGCTCGTGGTCGGGCTGCTCGTATGGGGCGGCGTGCTCGTGTATGCGCATTTCAACGACCCGCAGCAGATCAACGGCTCGCTCGCGGCGGTGAGGGCCACGCCGGCGCCGAACGTCGACGGCATCGAGCCGTCCGAATGGCCCGCTTATGGACGCGACCAGCAAGGCACGCGCTATTCCCCGCTGCAGCAGATCACGCCCGAGAACGTGCATAACCTCCAGGTGGCCTGGACCTTCCGCACCGGCGACATGAAAGGCCCCAACGATCCGGTCGAGATCACCAACGAAGTCACGCCGATCAAGATCGGCGATCTGCTTTACCTGTGCTCGCCGCACCAGATCCTGTTCGCGCTCGACGCCCAAACCGGCGAGCTCAAATGGAAGTTCGATCCGAAGCTTCAGGCCGATCCTTCGTTCCAGCACGTGACCTGCCGGGGCGTGTCGTTCGTGGACCTTTCGGCGGCGTCCGTGAACGCCGCGGCGGCGGACCTGGGAGCGACGGCGACAACGCCCGCGGCCGCATCGGACGCCGCGGCGGCTTCCGGAACCGAAGCGGGTGGGCCAGCCAGTGATCCCGCGTCGGCAACGCAAGCCGCCGCGCCCGCGAGCGCACCCGCGGCCGCAGCAACGTCTGCCGCCGCGAACGGCACCTGCATGCGACGCATCCTGCTGCCCGTGAACGACGGCCACCTGTATGCACTCGATGCGCTGACGGGCGAGCGCTGCGCGGGCTTCGGCAACAACGGCGACCTCGACCTGCAGCACGCCATGCCGGTCACGACGCCGGGCATGTACGAGCCCACCTCGCCGCCGATCGTCACGAACAAGGTGATCGTCGTGGCAGGCGCCGTGGAAGACAACTTCTCGACGCGCGAGCCCTCCGGCGTGATCCGCGGCTTCGACGTGCGCACGGGCGAACTGCTGTGGGCGTTCGATCCGGGCGCGGCGGACCCGAACAAGATTCCGGGCCCTGGCGAGCACTACGTGTGGAATTCGCCGAACTCGTGGGCGCCGGCCGCCTACGATGCGAAGCTCGACATCGTTTATCTGCCGATGGGCGTGAAGACGCCGGACATCTGGGGCGGCGACCGCACGCCCGACCTCGAGCGCTACGCAACGGGCCTGCTCGCGCTGCACGCGTCGACCGGCAAGCTCGCCTGGTTCTACCAGACGGTGCACCACGACCTGTGGGACATGGATCAGCCCTCGCAGCCCACGCTCGCCGACATCACCGACAAGGACGGCAAGACCGTGCCGGTGGTGTACGCGCCTGCGAAGACGGGCAACCTGTTCGTACTCGACCGCCGCACGGGGGCACTCGTGGTGCCCGCGCCCGAAATGCCGGTGCCGCAGGGCGCGGCGCCCGGCGACCACGTCTCGGCCACGCAGCCGTTCTCGGCGCTCACGTTCCGGCCGTCGAAGAATCTTACCGACGCCGACATGTGGGGCGCCACGATGTACGACCAGCTCATCTGCCGCGTGATGTTCCACCAGCTGCGCTATGAAGGCACGTTCACGCCGCCTTCGCTGCAAGGCTCGCTGATCTTCCCGGGCAACCTCGGCATGTTCGAATGGGGCGGCCTCGCCATCGACACCGACCGGCAGATCGCCGTGGCGAACCCCATCGCGCTGCCGTTCGTCTCGCGGCTCATCCCACGCGGGCCGGGCAATCCGCTCGAGCCGCAGCCGGGCGCGAAGGGCAGCGGCACGGAGGCGGGCATCCAGCCGCAATACGGCGTGCCTTACGGCGTGACGCTCAATCCGTTCATGTCGCCGATCGGTTTGCCTTGCAAGCAGCCGGCGTGGGGTTATATCTCCGTCGTCGACCTGAAGACCAACCAGATCGTCTGGAAAAAGCGCATCGGCACGACGCGTGACAGTTCGCCGATTCCCGTGGCCTTCCGCACGGGCATGCCGATGCTGGGCGGTCCGATGGTGACGGCGGGCGGCGTGATCTTCATCGGCGCGACGGCGGACAACTACCTGCGCGCCTTCGACGTGAACAACGGCAACCGGCTCTGGCAAGCGCGGCTGCCGGCGGGCGGCCAGGCCACGCCGATGACGTACGCGGTGAACGGCCGCCAGTTCGTCGTGATCGCGGCAGGCGGGCACGGCTCGTTCGGCACGAAGCTCGGCGACTACGTGATTGCCTACGCGCTGCCGAAGCAATAAGCAACACGCGGCCGCCCCGGCTGCACCGGGTGGCCGCGGTTGCGGTTTTTCCACGCGGCGGCAGGTCACAAGCACGACGCCTGCCGCCCCTCATGCAGCATGCGACGCACCGCTCGTGCGCTTCACCCGCTTTTCCCACATGAGTCGAACATTGCGCGCAGCGCGCGCCTGGGCGGTGTTGTCTGCGGCAACCTTCGCCACGTTGCACACGATAAGCGCACACGCGCAAAGCTCGGTCACGCTGTACGGGGCGCTCGACACGAGCATCGAAGTGACGAATCCGGGCGCGGGCTGGGTCGCGCGCATGGACTCGGGCGCGTATCGCGGCTCGCGCTTCGGGCTGCGGGGCGTGGAGGATATCGGCGGCGGCATGAAGATATTGTTCGAGCTGGAAAACGGCTTCGGCTCCAACGACGGCACCTTTGCAGTAGCGAACACGATCTTCAACCGCCAGGCGTGGATAGGACTCGGCACGCAGTGGGGCACGGTGCGCGTGGGGCGGCAATACTCGCCGATCTATATCCCGTTCAAGGGACAGCTCGACGCGTTCGGCGCGGGCGCCATCGCTTCGGGCCTCAACAATCTGTCGAAGATCACGCCTTATGAAAGCAACGCGATCACGTATCTGTCTCCCGACATCTACGGTTTCTCGACCACGCTGATGGCCTCGCTGCGCGATCCGTCCACGGGCAGCAACGGGCTGGCCGGCAACATCGAAACCGTCGAGTGGCGGCACGGACCGTTTCGCATCTCCTGGGCGCATCAACAGCAAAACGGCGATGGCGCGCTGCGAGCCAATCTGGGCGGCGTGTCGTATGTGCTCGGGCCGGTGACCGGGTTTCTCGCGTACTTCAATGGCGATGGCGGCACGCCGCGCAACCACAACAACGGCGTTTCGGTCTCGGCGCGCTATGCGGTGACCTCGCGGTTTCGCGCTTCACTGGGTTACGCGTGGGTGCACGACCTCTCGGGCGCCGACAACGACGCCGACCAGTTCAGCGCCGCATGCGAGTACGACCTTTCGAAGCGCGTGCTGCTCTACGCGAGCGCAGGGTGGCTGCGCAATCGCAATCAGGCGACCTTCACGCTGCGCGGCGTGAACGTCACCGGCCTTCCGCCGTCCTGGCCGGGTGCGCCTGTGCGCGGCGTGCAGTTCGGCATGATCGACCGCTTTTAAAGCGTACGGCTTGCGCCGGGCATTGCACGATAAAGTGGCGCTAGCGGACTTCCCGGGCGCGCCGATCGTGGCCTCGCAGGACGCCGATTTCATCGCCGCGCTCGCGCCGACGCATACGATGCAATGGAGCCGCGAGGGATGGCGTTACGATCCCGTCATCTGATCCATCGGATAACGAATCGTGCGACCTGATACATAGTCATACTTACCGATTTCACTTCCGATCTCCCTGGAATCGGCAGGCGGTTTCACATGCGTCCATGCCGACGGATGTGACTGTACGTCGGAAGCACTCCATTCAATTGGGCGAAATGCGGGGACTTGCCCGGCCAAATTGCTCCGTTGCCTTTTGCCGATTCGCCCCTGTCGTGATGGCCGCGAAAATACGGTAAAACTTGCTTTTCTGACGTTTCCTCAGACTACGCTGCGAGCGCAACGGTCGCGGCAATAACGCCGGGAATTTCGTGGATCTCGCGCTTCGGCGAGTGCGTTGGTCCGAGGCGATCATCTGCAATCCAAAGAAAAGGCCTCGCTCGCTAACGCTGGCGCATTCGGGCTGTCTGGCGGTGTTTGCAACGCGGAGATCGCGACGCCTAGTCGAAGGCCGTGCAGAGGCGCTCGATCGGTACCGCGATCAGTATGCAGATCGAAAAAGCGAGACCAAAAGTGAAGGCCACGGAAGCCGTCGCTCCGCACCAGGCGACGAAGCGGTTGGCGTCGCGTTTTTCGTGCGCGACGTAGGCAATCTTGCGCCAGGCGCGGCCGGCGGCGTAGGTAATGGCGAGTGCAAGCACGAGCGCACAAACCGAGGCGATGCCGAGGATCCACTGCGTGCCGTGCCAGCCTGGCATCGGATCCTGCGTGACGACGTCGGCGCAGGCCGTGGAAACGAGCGTGACGCCGAGCGCCAGATGCAGCAGCCAGATGAGCGGCACCGCGCACAGACCGAGCCAGGCGGCGACGCGCTGTGCGCGCGTTGGCTCTGGGTGGGAACCGGCGCCGGGTGGTTGCCCGGATGTGGGGGCGGGCGTCATGGGTTCCTCCAGTGAGGCGGCATGCGTTCGCGGCGCAGGAGATGTGCCCGGTGGACGTTATTAGATTTTACATAACATAAATTATCGAACTTTTTGTTTGTACGGGCTAAGTTGTAGTGTCCGCTTTTAGCCAAGTTCAGATGTCCGCTTTTTGGACGATCGTAAGCTAACAGATCGCTGGGAATCCAGTGTTTGGGAGCTTTAATGGCGGCAACAGAACGGATAACAATGACGATGCGCGAGCTGGACA
>NZ_JBFPKP010000050.1:0-1953 GCF_040948855.1 Paraburkholderia sp. BR10882
GACTCGTACATTCGCTGGTACAACGAGAAACGGATCAAGATCTCGCTTGGCGCACTCAGTCCGATTGAATACCGGGAGAGCCTCGGGCTGACGACATAAACCCGTCCAAGAATTCCGCCGCACCCCCAAAGCGGACACTACAACTTAGCCCGTACAACATAATGTCCCGGCCAGATACAGATGTCGTACTGCGGGCTAAATACAGATGTCGCATCTCTTCCCCGGTCTGATGTTCCTGCAGTGCTGAAGGCCAGCGGTTGAAGCAGCAGGGCGCTTGTGCCTGTTCAGCGGGTCCGGGCAGTCCGCTGGCCAGGTCTGGATGGCTGCGTTGCTAGCGTCTTTCGCTGCGCAAGGTTTACGATCACGGCCTCCATGTCGGCCTGCGTGAACTCGCGCGTCTTCTTCGTGCCGGGCGCACGCTCATGGCTACGCACCTCGATGCCGCGGTTGGTGCGCGAGGGTGAGCCCGAGGCGCGCCGGTCATCACGCTGCGCCTGCAGCGCCTGCGCCACCTCCAGCGCGTGCGCGAGCCGCTTGTGCTCGATCACCGCGCCCTGGTCCACCTCGGTCAGGCGGTCATACTCGCGGTACGGCAGTACCCGCGTGTCGGCCCGCAATTCAATGCGTCCGTCCGGGTACTCCCAGACCTCGATGTAACGGTGCACCAGCTTCCGGTTCTGCAGCGTATCGTCGAGCAGGTACATCACGCGGTCGTACTGCACCGTGAGCGACTTCGTCACGCGCCGCGTCTCGCGCCAGGTGAGCAGGGCGTCCAGATCCTCGTCCTCACGCAGCGGCCGGTGCGCATCGAACGCGCTGCGCGGCGGCTTCGCAAAGCGCGTGTTATAGGCCGCCATAAAGGCAGGCGCATACGCGTTAGCGGCATCAACCGTGCTGATGCCGCGCAGCCGCAGCTCCTTCACGAGACGATCCTGCAGCGTGAGGTGCGCACGCTCCACGCGCCCCTTGGCCGAACTGCTGTTCGCGCAGAACGTCTCGATGTTCAGCTCGTACATCGCGCGCCCGAAGTGCGTCACGCTGCGCCCGGTCTTGCCGGCGCTGACGCTGCGGAACACGCTGGCCTTGTCGCTGTACAGCGCCACCGGCTTGCCATGACGCTCCAGGTACGCACGCGTCGCCTCGAAATAACTGAAGGTCGATTCGGTGGCCGTGAAGTGCAGGTACATCAGGCGGCTCGTCGCATCGTCCACGTACACCAGCAGCGTGCAGGCCGGCGCGCGCTCCTCGAACCAGCGGTGGTCGCTGCCGTCGATCTGCACCAGTTCGCCCAGGCAGGCACGCCGTGCGCGCGGCTGGTAGACCTTGGGCGGGCGCTGGGCCCGCGGAATCCACAGCCCGGCGTCCGTCATGAGCTTCCTGACCGTCTCCTTCGACAGCACCAGGCCATGGCATTCGGCGAGCTTCTCGCAGGCCAGCGTGGGCCCAAAATCGGCATAGCGCTCGCGGATAATGCACAGCGCGCGCTGCGCCAGACCTTCAGTCAACTGGTGGTTACTGGTGCTGCCACGCCGTCGCGAAACCAGCCCGGATGCCCCGGATGCCCGATACCGCAGCACCAGGCGCTCGACCTGACGGCGGCTGATGCCTAGCCGTTCAGCCGCTCGCCAGGGCATCAGCCGTGCCTCGGCGACTGCCTCGATCACCTTCAGGCGGTCCAGCTCGCGCATGCTCATCGTGATCATCCCGGTACAGGCCATCGGCGGCTCCACGTATCCGTGAAAACCGTCCAGCATGTACCTCAAATCGAACCTGGGTACGACATCTGTACTTTGCTCAAGTACGACACTACTACTTTGCTCTTACAAATATGTCAAAGCCATTTTCAGATGTCCGCTTCCCGGCCAAGTTCAAGTGTCCGCTTTTGCGGGGTTCAGGTTTTGTCTTTCACGGGTTGCAGCTCACGCAGTGTCGAAGATCGGATCATGAACGGGC
>NZ_JBFPKP010000051.1:0-1635 GCF_040948855.1 Paraburkholderia sp. BR10882
TCCCGGCCAAGTTCAAGTGTCCGCTTTTGCGGGGTTCAGGTTTTGTCTTTCACGGGTTGCAGCTCACGCAGTGTCGAAGATCGGATCATGAACGGGCAGGGCATTCGCCCCTGTTCCATTAACGCCTGCTGATCGATGACCTGGTTTGCGCTGGGCCTGCGAAGGCTGCTTTTGCCCGGCCAGGTCGACGATCACCTGCTCGATGTCGGCCTGTGTAAATTCGCGTTGCTTCTTCCTGCGCGCGTGGCCTTGCTTGCGCTCCGTTCGGGTCGAGTCCCCACGGTGCGTTCGCGAAGGCGCTTTACCAATCCGTTCGTTATCGCGCTGGGCCTGAATCACCTGCGAGACCTGAAGTACGTGACTTAGCCGCTTGTGCTCAACCACTGCGCCCTGGTCCACCTCGGTCAGCTTGTCGTATTCGCGGTACGGGACCACGCGGCCATCCGCCCGCAGCTCGATGCGTCCGTCCGGATACTCCCAGACCTCGATATACCGATCGATCAGCTTGCGGTTCTCCGGTGTATCGTCCAGCAGGTACAGCACACGGTCGTACTGCACCGTCAGCGACTTCTTGACCTTCCTCGGTTCGCGCCACGTCAGCACCGTATCGAGGCTCTCATCGGCCCGCAGCGGCCGGTGCGCATCGAACTCACTCTTCGGCGGCTTGGCAAAGCGTGCGTTGTAGGCGGCCATAAAGGAGGGCGCATATGCATTGGCTTCGGCCAGCGTACTGATGCCGCGCAGCCGCAGTTCCTTCACCAGGCGGTCCTGCAGCGTCAGATGCGCGCGCTCCACGCGGCCCTTGGCCGAGCTGCTGTTGGCGCAGATCGTGTCGATGTTCAGCTCGTACATCGCGCGACCGAACGGCGTCACGCTGCGTCCGGTACGCTCGGCGCTGGTGTTGCGGAATACGCTGGCCTTGTCGCTGTAGAACGCGCCCGGCTTGCCATAGCTCTCGATGTACGCGCGCGTTGCCTCGAAGTAGCTGAACGTCGATTCCGTCTGCGTGAAGTGCAGTTCCATCAGCCGGCTCGTCGCATCGTCCACGTACACCAGCAGCGTGCATTGCGGCGCCCGGTCCTCGAACCACGCATGCTCACTGCCGTCGATCTGGATGAGCTCGCCCAGGCACGTACGCCGTGCGCGCGGCTGATAGATCTTCGGCGGCCGCTGCCGGCGCGCAACCCATAGTCCTGCGTCCATCATGAGTTTGCGCAACGTCTCCTTCGCCAGCTGGATGCCGTGGCATTCCCGGAGCTTCTCGCAGGCCAGCGTGGGCCCGAAATCGGCGTAACGCTCACGGACAATCGATAGCGCCCGGTCTGCCGTTACGCGGTCTAGCCGGTTGTTGCTGGGCCGCGAGCGTCGCCGCGACACGAGGCCTTGCGGCCCGTGCTCACGAAACCGGCCAACCAGCCGGCGAATCTGCCGGGTCGTCAGCCCGAGCCGCTGCGCTGCGCGCAGCGGCTTGAGCCGTCCGTCCACCACGTCCTGAATGAGCTTCAATCTGTCCAGCTCGCGCATCGTCATTGTTATCCGTTCTGTTGCCGCCATTAAAGCTCCCAAACACTGGATTCCCAGCGATCTGTTAGCTTACGATCGTCCAAAAAGCGGACATCTGAACTTGGCTAAAAG
>NZ_JBFPKP010000052.1:0-1607 GCF_040948855.1 Paraburkholderia sp. BR10882
GGGGGTGCGGCGGAATTCTTGGACTATTAGGAGCTGGTCCATGTATTCATACGAAGAACGCATCCGAGCGGTCAAACTCTACTTGAAGCTTGGAAAGCGCCTCACCGCGACGGTTCGTCAGTTAGGCTATCCCACAACGAAATCGCTCGAACGTTGGTATCACACGTACGAGCGATGTCTGGATTTGCCGAAGGAACGTATCTGCTTGAGGCCGCGCTATTCGGCGGAACAAAAAAAAGCGGCTACAGACCACTATATGAGCCATGGCCAGTGTCTGGCAGTAACGACAAAGGCCTTGGGATATCCGGGACGCGGGACGCTCGTCGCCTGGCTCGACGAGCTGCATCCTGAGCGAAAGAAGCGCGTTCTCGGGAAGGCTTCGGGTATTCGGTATGCACCGGAGCTCAGGCAGACAGCGGTCATCGATCTGTGCACTCGACGAGAAAGCGCGGAGGAAGTTGCTAAAAGGATTGGCGTGAGCCGGCCAACGTTGTACAACTGGAGAGATCGGTTACTCGGTCAGGAGGCTGCTTCAGCCATGACACGCCGCAACGATCCGCCGCAGAGCTCCGAGAAAGCGACGCTGGAGCAGCAAGTCGAATCACTCCGACGAGACATCCGGAAGCTCCAGATTGAACACGACATTCTGAAGAAGGCCAATGAAATATTAAAAAAAGGCCAGGGCGTCAACCCGCAACTCCTGACGAATCGGGAGAAGACGGCGCTGGTTGATGCCCTGAAACAGACTTACACGCTGCCGGAGCTTTTGGCTGAATTGGGGCTCGCCCGTAGCTCCTACTTCTATCACCGGGCGCGGATACAGGCTGCCGACAAGTATGCGGGTGTACGCAGTGCCATCGCAGATATCTTTGAATTGAACCACCGCTGCTACGGATATCGCCGGGTGCGGGCGGCACTTGGCAGGCAGAAAGTCTTCATCTCGGAGAAGGTCGTTCGGCGCTTGATGAAGCAGGAGCAGCTAAGCGCGGCCACAACGAGGCGACGTCGATACGGCTCCTACGCTGGAGAAATAGGTCCGGCTCCAGAGAACCTTATCAACCGGGATTTCCGTGCCGCAGCACCGAATGAAAAGTGGCTCACAGACATCACCGAGTTCCAGATTCCTGCTGGCAAAGTCTATCTGTCGCCAGTTATTGATTGCTTCGATGGGCTTGTGATCAGCTGGTCGATCGGTACGCGACCAGACGCCGAACTCGTAAACACGATGCTCGATGCCGCCATCGAAGCAATCGGCAGCAGCGACAGCCGACCTGTTGTCCATTCAGATCGCGGTGCGCACTATCGCTGGCCAGGCTGGCTTGCCCGGATACGTGAGGCAAGGCTGATTCGCTCAATGTCGCGCAAGGGCTGCTCGCCCGATAACGCAGCGTGCGAAGGATTCTTTGGACGGCTGAAAACGGAACTGTTTTACTCGCGGGACTGGCAGACCGTCAGCACCGACCAGTTCATCGAGGTCGTTGACTCGTACATTCGCTGGTACAACGAGAAACGGATCAAGATCTCGCTTGGCGCACTCAGTCCGATTGAATACCGGGAGAGCCTCGGGCTGACGACATAAACCCGTCCAAGAATTCCGCCGCACCCCC
>NZ_JBFPKP010000053.1:0-1422 GCF_040948855.1 Paraburkholderia sp. BR10882
CAGATGGTATGGACGCCTCCCCCCGGAAACGGGCCGTCGTGGAAGTGACGGACCGGGCGCGGGAGACTTGGCACGCGTCGGTCTGCGTATGCCAAAGTAAGGGTGCTCGTCAACCGCGCGTCAAGGAGAACCGGAAATGAAACCCACCCTCATCGGAATGGACATTGCCAAGCAGGTATTCCAGCTTCATGCACTCGACCCGCAGAGCGGCCAGATCGAAAGACTCAAGCTAAAGCGTGCACAGGTTCTCGAGTTCTTCGCCAGGCGCGCACCTTCGGTTGTTGTGATGGAAGCCTGTGGCAGCGCACACGACTGGGCGAGACGGTTGCAGCAGCTCGGTCATGATGCGAGGCTCATCTCCGCGCGGTCAGTGCGGCCGTTTGTGTTGCGTAACAAGACCGACGCGGCCGATGCCCGAGCCATCTGCACAGCGGCGCAGCAGCCGGATGCGCGCTTTGTTGCTATCAAGAGTGAAGATCAGCAAGCCATCCTGGCGATACATCGGATGCGTGCCCAGCTCATGAAGTTCCGCATCATGCAAACCAACGCGTTGCGCGGCCTGTTATACGAGTTCGGCGAAACACTGCCCGAGAGTTATCGGGCCTTCGCCAAAGCATTCCCTGCCACGCTTGCAGGGGTCGCTGAACGTCTGCCAGGGATCCTGATCGACAGCCTGCGTGAGCAATGGAATCGCGTTCAGGCCACCGACAAGGAAATCACCGTGCTTGAGCGGCGGCTCGCTACCGCCTTTCGTAACAACGGGGACTGCCAGAAGGTCGCCGACATCCCTGGCGTTGGCCTTCTCACTGCCACCGCGACGGTTGCATCTATCGGCGATGCGCGAACGTTCAAATCCGGCCGTGAGTTTGCCGCCTGGCTGGGTCTGGTGCCGAGGCAGACGGGAACGGGTGGACGGGTACGACAGATGGGCCTGAGCAAACGCGGCGACACCTATTTGCGCACACTGCTAATGCACGGCGCCCGCTCGGTCATCATCCAGGGCACACGATCGGCGTGGATCGACGGCCTGCTCAGGCGCAGACCGTTTAATGTCGCCGTTGCTGCTGTCGCCAACAAACTGGCACGAACCATCTGGGCGGTACTTGCCCGAGCGCAGGGCTATCAGGCTTCACCGCCCGCTGCTGCGTAGACTTCACGTTATGACGGCTTCCTGAAACCTTCCTCAAGGAGCGCAAGCAAGTGCTGCATGATGGCTAACAGGTTGGACCGGGGCGAGGAAAACCCGATAGGGAAGATGAACCATTGTGTTCGATTTGCAGATGAGGACCTCGCCAGCTAATTCCATTAGGGCCTGCAGGCGCATACCGACCTGCGAAAACGGGCCGGACATAAGCGTGCTGCCTTTACCTGAAAGCCAAAAATCGCAACACTGTTTGCAATCCGGGAGGCGTCCACATAAGA
>NZ_JBFPKP010000054.1:0-1374 GCF_040948855.1 Paraburkholderia sp. BR10882
GCGGTAATGAGATGGTCACCCCCACCCTACACGCGGGTTACGCTGTAGGGTGTTTTCTTTTCTGGAGAGGCCATCATGCAGGATGTGACGCTGGTTGGAATCGATCTGGGCAAGCACTCCTTTCACCTTCACGGCCAGGACCGGCACGGCCAGGCCGTGTTTCGCAAGAAGGTGGGGCGCAAGCAGCTGATTGAGTTTTTTGCCGCGTTTCACGCCTGCACGGTGGTCATGGAGGCGTGCGCTGGCGCCCATCACCTGGCCCGCAAGCTAGCGGGCTTCGGGCATCAGGTCAAACTGATCTCGCCGCAGTTCGTGCGGCCGTTCGTCAAGGGTAACAAGAATGACTTCGTGGACGCCGAAGCGATCTGCGAGGCCGCGTCGCGCCCGGCCATGCGGTTCGTTACTCCGAAGACCGAATCGCAGCAAATGCTCTCGGCACTGCACCGTGTGCGCGATTCGTTGATTCGTGACCGCACGAAGGCCGTTAACCAAATCCACGGCTTTCTACTTGAGTTCGGCATCAGCCTGCCGGTCGGGCAATCCGTCATCAAGCGACTGCCGGCCGTGCTGGCCGAGCATACGCTGCCGCCGCGCCTGATCGAGATCCTCGAGCGCCTGCATGCGCACTTCAAGTACCTCAGTGAGGAGATCGCCGAGATCGACAAGGAGATGGCGCGCCAGCTCGCCGACGACGATCTCGGCCAGCGCTTGCTGACGATCCCCGGCGTGGGTCCGATCACGGCGAGCGTGCTCTCCGCCGAAATGGGGGACGGCAAGCAATACGGCTGCAGCCGCGACTTTGCCGCGTCGATCGGACTGGTGCCGCGCCAATACAGCACGGGCGGCAGGGCGAACCTGCTGGGCATCAGCAAGAGGGGTGACAAGAACATCCGGCGCCTGTTGGTGCAGTGCGCCCGCGTCTACATGCAGCAGCTCCATCGGCAGAGTGGCCGGCTCGCCGAGTGGGTGCGCGCCATGCTCACGCGCCGACACTCGAACGTCGTGGCCTGCGCGCTGGCGAACAAGCTGGCGCGCACCGCCTGGGCACTGGCGACTCGCCACGGCACGTTCGATGCGCGACCGGGCCTCAACGCGCCGGCCTGAGCGCCCGATCCCCAACCACGCTTTACCGCAGTCCCCCACCTGGTTTTGCGACCGCTGAACTTTGATGACGTGAACGGCATACCGGCCTGACGGACAACCTGTTAAAAAAATCGGCTCTCGAAGCCGCGGCGGTTTTAAGGACCATCAGGCGCGACTCTCATCGTGGCGCGGGGAGTGATCCCCACAACGACGCCGGATAGATTTAGGCAAGCCAACCACAACGTCAACGATCAAGGTTGCAAAAACGGGGGTGACCATAGATTTTTTTTG
>NZ_JBFPKP010000055.1:0-1286 GCF_040948855.1 Paraburkholderia sp. BR10882
TGACCTTGCCCTCGAAAGACGTATCCGTTACTGAGAGTGTGTAAAACTTCAGTAAAGGAGAATTTAGCAATGGGTAACCCGAGGGCGCGGTACACGCTGGAATTCAAGATTGAAGCGGTGCGCATGGTGCGTAACGGCCAGAGCCAGGCGGCGACGGCGAAGATTCTGGGTATCAGTACGCAGACGCTGAATGCGTGGATCAAGGCCGACGATGCGGGCAAGCTCAATGGGGCGGGCAAACAGGTGTCAGCCGAGCAGATGGAAATTGCTCGGCTGCGCGCCGAACTGGCCCGCGTGAAGATGGAGCGCGATATCCTGGGAAAAGCGACGGCGTACTTTGCGAAGGGGTCGGTGTGAAGTACGCGTGGATCGAACGACATAGCCGGCAATGGCCGGTTTCCGTGGCCTGCCAGGCGCTGGGCGTCAGTCCCAGCGGGTATCACAACCGTAAGGCCCGCGACGTTGATCCTGATCGGCCGCGCCGACGCATCAGCAACGACGCGTTGCTGGTCCACATTCGCGCCGTCCATGCCGAATCCAAAAGCGAGTACGGCTGGCCGCGCGTGTGGAAAAAGCTGCTTGCGCAAGGCATTCGCGTGAGCAAGGACCGGATTCAGCGGCTGATGAAGCTGCATGGCATCAAGGCGCGCACCAAGCGACGGTTCAAGGCCACGACGGACAGCAAGCACAATCTGCCGGTCGCACCGAACCTGCTGCAACGGGACTTCTCGCCGGCGAAGCCCGATCAGGTCTGGACGACGGACATCACCTATCTCTGGACCGACGAGGGCTGGCTGTACCTGACGGTCATCCTGGACCTGTTCAGTCGTCAGGTCGTGGGATGGTCGCTCAAGCCGCACATGCGCACGGAGCTGGTTTCTGACGCGTTGCGAATGGCGTGGTTCCGGCGTCGTCCGGAGGCCGGACTGATCGTGCATAGCGATCGTGGGAGCCAGTATTGCAGCGCCGAGTTCCAGGACCTGCTCAAGAGTTACGGCATGCGCAGTTCGATGAGCCGCCGAGCAAATTGTTGGGACAACGCACCGACGGAGAGCCTGTGGGGATCGCTGAAGCAGGCCCGCATTCACGGTCAACGCTTTGCGACGCGTCGCGAGGCGATGGACGAGGTGCTTGACTGGATGAGCTTCTACAATCATGGGCGTCTGCACTCGACGTTGAACTACGTCAGTCCGATGCAATTTGAACAAAACTGGCACGCCGCCCAGCGAAAGCAAGCGGCATAATAAACGCTCGGTTAGCGGATACGAAATTCGCGGGCAACGTCA
>NZ_JBFPKP010000056.1:0-1220 GCF_040948855.1 Paraburkholderia sp. BR10882
ATCGGCATTACGTTTGCGCTCGACTTTCTCGGCGTCTCGAAGGTTCTCGGTGTCTGCATCGCCGCGGTACTGACGATGGCGGCGGTCAGTACGGGCGACTTCCGGCGCTTCGAACGCTTCGCGATCGTGCTGTGCCTGTTGAGTCTGCTGCTGATCCCGGTGCTCGTTTCGATTCACCCGCCCGTGGGCGTTATCGCGCGCGACTTCTTCGTGCCGACCTGGCCGGCGAATTCGAAGCTCTCCGACGTGATGCTGCTCGTGATCGGCATCGTCGGCACGACCGTCGCGCCGTGGCAACTGTTCTTCCAGCAGAGCTACGTGATCGACAAGCGCATCACGCCGCGCTTCATGAAGTACGAAAAGGCGGACCTCTGGATCGGTATCGCGTTCGTGATCGTCGGCGCTGTGGCGATGATGGCCTTCACCGCCGCGCTCTTTGACGGCAAGCCCGAGTTCGGCAACTTCACCGACGCGGGTGGCGTGATTGCGGGTCTGCACAAGTACGTCGGCCAGACCTCGGCCACGATCTTCGCCGTGGCGCTGCTCGACGCGTCGATCATTGGCGCCGCCGCCGTCTCGCTTTCGACGGCCTATGCGATTGGCGATGTCTTCAAGGTCAAGCACTCGCTGCACCGCAGCGTGCTCGACGCGAAGGGTTTCTATCTCGTCTACTTCGGCATCATCGCGCTCGCGGCGGCCCTCGTGCTGATTCCCGGCAGCCCGCTCGGCCTCTTGACTGAGGCTGTGCAGACGCTGGCCGGCGTGCTGCTGCCGAGCGCAACGGTGTTCCTGTTGCTGCTCTGTAATGACAAGGCGGTGCTCGGCCCGTGGGTGAATTCGAAGAAGCTGAACGTGTTCACGGGTGCAGTGATTGCCGTGCTCGTCGTGTTGTCGATCATCCTGACGGCGGCCACGGTTTATCCGGATATCAGCGGTGCGGCAATTATCAAGATTCTCGTAGGCGGATGCGGGCTTGCCGCAGCGGTGTACGCAGCGGTGGAGCTCTCGCGCAAGTTGCGCGGTGGAACTGTCGGCCATGATGCGGCTCCGCTCAACAAGCCGGCCCTGAAGGAGTTGCGCAACACGTGGCGCATGGCGCCGCTCGAAGAGCTGCCGGCGCCGCAGCACCTGACGTTGTCGACGCGCGTGTGGATGGGCGTGCTGCGCACCTACCTCGTCGTCGCGGTAGGTCTCGTGATCGTGAAGGTCGTGCAGATGGC
>NZ_JBFPKP010000057.1:0-1171 GCF_040948855.1 Paraburkholderia sp. BR10882
GCCTGTGCAATCGGCTGAAGTCTCCTGCTGTTCGTTACAATTTATAGGTGCATCGAAGTTTATGCCGCACTCGCGCTCGCCATGTAGTCACTTCGGAACTCGCGTGCATGAGTCAATAGTGCCCACACGACGCGCACGTTCTTGTTTGCGAGTGCTACCGCGGTAACATTCGCGTTGCGCCGCTGCAGCAAGTTATGCAACCAGCTCTCCTTATCTTCTTTCCGATTGGCCGCGTAGATGACTGAACGCGCTCCATGTATCAACAGCGTCCGCAAATAGGTGTCGCCTCGCTTGCTTATGCCCAGCAGCACATTCTTGCCGCCACTGGAGTTCTGTCTGGGCACCAGACCCAGCCATGCAGCAAGCTGGCGCCCGTTTGCGAAGCTCTTGGCATCACCGATAGAGGCCACTAGCGCGCTCGCAGTAATCGGACCAATGCCCGGCACGCGCGCGAGCCTGCAGCTGACTTCGTTTTCGCGGTGCATCACCCGGATTTGCGCTTCCAGCTCACGGACCTGGCGGTCGAGTTCCTTCACGTGTTCCAGGAGACGCTCAATCAGCTGCCGAAAGGATCCTGTCAATTCGTTGGTCGCGTCTTCGAGCAAGCCGGGTACTCGCCCGGCGAGGTGTGTGATTCCTTGTGGGATAACAAGCCCAAACTCACTTAGCAGACCGCGTATCTGGTTAGCTTGTGCGGTGCGCGCCCGAACGAAACCTTGACGGACGCGATGCAGCGACAGCACCGACTGCTGCTCAACGTTCTTGATCGGGACGAAGCGCATGTTCGGCCGCGCGACGGCCTCGCAGATAGCCTCGGCATCCGCGGCATCATTTTTGTTTGCCTTCACATACGGCTTCACGAACTGCGGCGCCATCAGGCGCACAGTATGTCCCATGCCCTGCAGCTTTCTAGCCCAGTAATGGGCGCTACCACATGCCTCCATTCCTATAAGACACGCCGGCAGGTTGGCAAAGAACGCCGCCATCTGATCACGCTTTAGCACTTTCTTCAGCACGGCTCGACCGTGCTCATTCACGCCATGAATTGCAAAAACGGTTTTTGCCAAATCAATGCCAATCGTCGTAATCTTCATGTTGGGCGCCCTCCTCGATTAAGTGGTAGCTTCGACACTTCCACTTTGGCACACCGATGCCGTTTCGGGTGGGGGCG
>NZ_JBFPKP010000058.1:0-1145 GCF_040948855.1 Paraburkholderia sp. BR10882
TCGATCACTTAAAAATACATTGATACAATCACAACCCTGATTCACCTACTCCACACCCATCTCCAGGTGTGTTTTGGATGAATCTCTTTACTACTTCTTCCTGATTGTTAAAGAACGACAGCCGATACGTTTTCACATACCGCTCTGACTGGCTCAATCGCCAATGCTTGTCTCACTGAACCGCAACCATCTTTCGACGTTTGCGTCAATGACACCAGCATTGAGGATTGGTGGAGGATGACGGGATCGAACCGACGACCCCCTGCTTGCAAAGCAGGTGCTCTCCCAGCTGAGCTAATCCCCCAGTCACACATACTCAAGGGATCTGCCCGCCACAGACAGTGGTGGGTCTGGATGGATTCGAACCATCGACCCCCGCCTTATCAAGACGGTGCTCTAACCGACTGAGCTACAGACCCCTGAGTCTGTCTTTCTTACAGCCGACAAGTGTGAGCGCTTAAAACGCAGTGAGCGATGAGCTCTGGAAAGGAGGTGATCCAGCCGCACCTTCCGATACGGCTACCTTGTTACGACTTCACCCCAGTCATGAATCCTGCCGTGGTGACCGTCCTCCTTGCGGTTAGACTAGCCACTTCTGGCAAAACCCACTCCCATGGTGTGACGGGCGGTGTGTACAAGACCCGGGAACGTATTCACCGCGGCATGCTGATCCGCGATTACTAGCGATTCCAGCTTCACGCAGTCGAGTTGCAGACTGCGATCCGGACTACGATCGGTTTTCTGGGATTGGCTCCACCTCGCGGCTTGGCAACCCTCTGTTCCGACCATTGTATGACGTGTGAAGCCCTACCCATAAGGGCCATGAGGACTTGACGTCATCCCCACCTTCCTCCGGTTTGTCACCGGCAGTCTCCCTGGAGTGCTCTTGCGTAGCAACTAGGGACAAGGGTTGCGCTCGTTGCGGGACTTAACCCAACATCTCACGACACGAGCTGACGACAGCCATGCAGCACCTGTGTTACGGCTCCCTTTCGGGCACATCCACCTCTCAGCGGACTTCCGTACATGTCAAGGGTAGGTAAGGTTTTTCGCGTTGCATCGAATTAATCCACATCATCCACCGCTTGTGCGGGTCCCCGTCAATTCCTTTGAGTTTTAATCTTGCGACCGTACTCCCCAGGCGG
>NZ_JBFPKP010000005.1:0-478373 GCF_040948855.1 Paraburkholderia sp. BR10882
TGGCGCCGCTCGAAGAGCTGCCGGCGCCGCAGCACCTGACGTTGTCGACGCGCGTGTGGATGGGCGTGCTGCGCACCTACCTCGTCGTCGCGGTAGGTCTCGTGATCGTGAAGGTCGTGCAGATGGCTATCCATTAACGTGCATCGGGCAGACGCAAGTCTGCCCCTTCTCTAGTGCGCACGGCCCCGTCTTTTTCGTGCAAGCGTATGCATACGGGCACGTGACGCGGCTTCTGCTCTCGACATGTCTTCATTTGCGGGGACTTCGATGCTCAGCCACCATGAGATTGGCACGCTGCTAACGCTTGCGAACGGGGAAATGCGGGTACGCACACTGGACCCGAACATGAGGGCATTGCAGAGTCGGAAGCTTGTCGAAACTCAGGAGCGAGCGCCTGACTGGATCACCGTGCGATTAACCGAGGCAGGACGGGCTCTGCTACGGCGCCTGCGGGTCGGGTCGTGATGGTTGACAGTCATTTGAAGCGATACATTTCGTACGCAGTTCGCAGCAGGTATCGGCTCCGGGACCGCGACTCTTCGGCGCGGACGGCCCGAGAGGGCCGCGTTAATGCTCAAGTATCCTGGCGGTCCGAATGGACATGGACAACGGCGTATCTAGCTTCGATTGGTCGACAGGCCCACGAATCTGCGCCCGAATGAAATGAGTGGAAGCGCGGACAGCGCGCCGAGGTACATACTCCGCCGTGCAAGTCAAATGACGCCACGGCGGCGCAGAGCAACGTCAGGTTCATTTGGCGAACGTGGCATAACAGGTCACTCAGTGGCATGAACTGAGAGCGAGCTCCGCCGCACCTTGGCAGGGCGTTTCGGGTTACCGTATCAGGCACCGACGATGAAAAAGCACATTCCACCGATATGCATGGTTTTTGCTCTGGTCTTGGTCATCGCATTCCAGTCCATAAATCAAAACCGTCCGGTTTTCACAACGAACACGACACGGGCTGTTACTGGCGTTTTCGCTGAAAACGCATTGCCGAATGTTGGAATTCACCACTGTTTGGTCTACGGGAAATACTGCCTTAGTAACGCATTACGCAGCCGATGACAGGAAACCGGTACTGAACGTCATGACGCGTATAGACCCTGTTTGCGGGCCGACGCTCGTAGAGGTAAATATTAATCGCCACTAACTCGCGCTTCGCTTGTCAAGCTGACCCAAGTAGTCAGTCCTCTACTGGAATCGAGCCGGTTCCAGGGTTTGTGCTCGGCGTCGGCTACCACGATGCCGTAAGCCCATGAACAGGTATGCGCCACGTCAGCTACTGTGTCGTTGCCCGTCGCTCATTCGCGTGCGTCAATGTAATGACACTCTGCTAACCTGAAAAAAGCCATGGGTAGCTCTGGAACCCGTTACGGCTCGATCACGCAATTCCTTCACTGGTGTACGGCAGTTCTTGACCTCGTCGCATCGTCTACGAGCCAGGCGGACGCGAACGGCGCGTGTATTCGTCCGTCCACGAGATAGACCGGCGATTCCACGAGACGCTTGGATCGTGTGTGTTCATGCTCGCCGTCATGGAACTCGGTGGCAATCCGTGGACTGCAGCGGGATTTTCGTTTCCGTTGTTTGCGGTCGGAGCCATCTTCCCGGCGATGCCATTCCTGTGGACGTCCGGCACCCCGGCGATCGTGCAGTGCGTAGGTCTGAGTACTTTTTGCATTGGCGGCCATCGGGGTGTTCACGTCACTGTTCAATGGCTGGCGCGTCATGAATGACCTCGCTCGAGTGTGGGGCTGGCGCGCCGGACGCAGGAGCTTTCGGGCAGACGTTTGCAAGCATGCGACCAGTGGCGCTGTATTCCGATGAGCCGCAGCGAACGCGACTGCGCGCGGTAGGCTGACGGGGCCAGACAGTTGCAGGCTCCCGATGGGATCTGTTTCACCTGGCCATGCGCCGCCGCGCTGCGGAGATGGCAATCCGTCGAGTCCAACCTTTCATGACGCGTCCGTGCGCAGCTGATCGTCCGAGTGCGGTCAACTGCCTGTGCGGAACCCATGAATTTAGTACGCTTGCCCGCGCCGGACCGCATCCTATACTTCGAGCGCTTCACAGACGCGGCGTTCTTCGCGAATGGCGAGGACACTCCGCTCTGTCCCCAAGCCTCCGTGTTCCTTGACATCAAGATCTTCTGCCTTCGTGAAAAGTATCGTGCGACGCCTGGCAGTTGCGCATCGAAGGCAATGCAGGGGCAATGAAATGATTTGCGATCCATCACATCTTTGCGCGTCCTGCAGTCTTCTGCTGAGTCATCCCGATTTCGATGTGACACACCCTCTGCGCGATGTCGGCGAACCGGCATATCTCGGCAGCATCCGCATCGAGTACTACCGCTGCCCGGGTTGCGGAGCTGAATGGTGCTGTTCATGTAGTCCTTTCGAAAACAGGGACGTTCATTGGACACTTCGCTGACATCGTAGGGCCTGCGGCGTGCCATTGCCCACGTCGCGCTGCTGCTGCAACGGCCGCGGGAGCTCGCATGGCGTTCACAAAAGCCCGCTGGCGAATTACCTCCCAACTGGACATGCGCGTGCCCACGCGTATGGCGCGGCCCGTGTCGATGTAATGCAACAGGCAAAGTGGGTTCCGATGAGTTCCGGTTCGTTTGAGCGGCTGCACCCGGGACGACGCACTGGACTTGTGTGATGACGGACCCGCGGCATGAAGGTTGCGCGCCATATTGCGGGACCGCTATCGGAGTATCAAATGAGACACAGCGTGACAGGGATTATTGTGCTTGCAGCGCTGCTGGCGCTGCTATCGGCTGCTGGATGCAAACGTGCCGACAACACCAGGGCACAGAGCGACACTGGCATGAGCAGTTCGCCTGCTGCGGCGAGCAGCGCTGCCGGCGCCAGTCAATGAGAGATGGCGCGCCGCTTCGGGCGAACGTTCCGCGGTGAGTCCAGCCACGCCAGTCCGAGCGATGAGCCGTCGCTCGGGTCATATGCGGACGGTGAATCAGGCTGGTACAAGTTGCAACGGGGCAGCAGGCCTTACCAGGCCTGAGCGACGCTTGCGGCGATCTATTGGCCGCTCCGGCCCGTGCTAGCCCGTGCGGTTGGCAAGCGTGCTGCGAAGGATTCACTGCGTTCAAAGTGATCCGGTCAGTTGTAACGCCTGCAGAAAACGGTCGCCGTAAGGCGGCTGCGATTGTGACGGACCCGCTCGCGCAAGGCTTGCGCGAGCAATGCCTCGCTGCGGGCCTGCGAAAGGATCATCATTCCGTAGCGCGGATGCGCGCCAGCGAACTCGAGTTCTGCAATCAGTTTCCAGTCCTCATAAAAGCGCGTGCGGTGGATGGCACGCCCTTGCGCGACCATCGCCTGCGCGACGCCCGTGGACTCCAGCAGTTCGAGTGCGCGGGGATTCACGACCTGAGCGCGCGATTCGGTGGCAGCCTGCGGAGCGGCATCGACGATGCGGGTGCGTATGCCCTGGTCAGCAAGAAAAAGTGCGGCCGCGAGACCGACCGGTCCAGCACCGATGACAGGCGTCGTGTCATTCATGGTCCATCTCCGCACGGTCACACCGCCGCGGGCGCGCATTCCATAACGTAATAAAAGCAGGGTCTTTGGCGGCCCTGACACGGGGCGCCCTCTCAATGGCAGCCCATCCAGGACTCATGAGGAGAGTGTCCGGCGCTTCCCGGTTTTGTCGGCGTGACGTTCTGCTCGCAACTATTGATCGCCTTGAACTTCAATGGAGGACGCTCAAGGTCGCTCTTAGGGAAAATGATTCGGCCGGCTAGCGGTGCCCCTTGTAATACGCATCAGCCTTGATCACTTCTACGCCGCGCCAGCCCCAATACACGCGATGCCGACTGATCCGACCGTTCTCAACGTCCATCGCTTCAACAAAGTCCATTTGCTCGCCGTTGGGCGTCGCGCGCGGGTATTCCCATATCAACCGGCGACCGTTCGTGAAATAGCCCTCGCGATGGAAGGAGCGGGCATCAGGCTTACGCGGCGCCGCGCTGTCAAGCAGTGAACGGATTCGCTCGCGCCCTTGAAGGACACCGTCGCTGCCGCCGAGCAGGTGAGGAACGAGTGGGCTTTCGAGTACCGCCTCCGGTGCATAGAGCGCGACCATCGCGTCGAGATCGTCGGTCGACCATGCGAGGTCCCATTGCTGGTAGATACGTTCGATCTCTGCGGCCACATCAGGAGGCAGAGCGGTTCGATTCAGATTGTCGGTCATCGTGAACTCCGGTTGAGCGGCGGCCAGTGCGGCGTTCGGCCGCCGACGTTCATTGATCGCGCCAGTGCCTCATTGCGGCGCTGCCGCGCGCGGAAGAGACTCCAGGGGTCTCGCGTTTCCCGCTGGCAATGGAAACAGGCGCGCATCATCTGATCCTGCCAGCCGCGACTCGCACTGCAAGGAAGGTGCGGAGCGCGTATCTGATGCCGCCGGAGGCCCCGGAAACTTTTGATCCCGGGCATGTGTCGCGAAGCTCTCGCAAGTACGGCCAGTTTGGGTGCGCGTTGAGTGGTGGGTCAGTCGAGACGAACCTGGAAGATGTCGGCCCTTCGAGCCCTTCTTTGCCCGCATTGACCCGGCCCAACACCGGGATAGCAGATATGAGGCTATGCGATTTCATCGGGTCCAGCATGGACGTCCTGGTCGACGACTGGATCGGGCAGATCCGTCCTCCCGGATTGATCTTGCGGCCGGCGACGGACCTGGAAGACTCTGGGTCTGGTGGCGCTAGCCGCCCTTGCCGGACGATGACGCGCCGTACATGGGCGGCGATGCAGGCAGGTAATGAAGATGCTGCGCCACGGACACCGGAACTTAGGGCGAAAGCATACCGACGATGGTAAGTGCGTAGACGATGGCCGCGATCGTTGCCACTATGCGAATCGGTCGCGCAACCGCCGAGTGGCCAACGACGATGTTGAGATAGAACCGGATGCGGAGCAGTCCGAGCAGCAACAGACGGGGCTTCTTCGGAGTGTGCAATCAACGTGCCTTGTCGCGGTCGCTGCAATGGAGCCTTGAATCGAATTCAATGCGGGATCGAGATAGATCATAACGGCGGGACTCCGTATTAAATGTGAAGCGAGCGCGTGAGCCGGCGCAACAGAAAGCAATCGCCATACACATCTTTTCGCGATCAGTGCAGGTCCAGAGACTCTTCAGGGCAGCGGTCACTCCGCCGCCCGCTCGCGTGCGCCGTCCGACACGCCGCCTCCACCAGGCTGCCGGGCTGTCAGGACTGCGGGCAACGACGGGTTCTCCGGTTGCGTGTAACGTGCCTGAATAGCAGCGCGAATGCGCAAACGGCTCTCGCAGGCATCCAGCGAGTCGTCCCGCTCTATCGCACGCGCTTCCGAGGCCAGATCGTCATCGCCGATCTGCTCTTCGAACCAACGCGAATAGTCGCCCTTCAGGCGATGGAATTGCCACGTGTCGACATCGATGCCTTCTGCCAGTTCGATGAAGAGCACCAGGTTATGTGCGCGCAGATTCAGCTTGCCCTGCGCGCCGCGAAAATAAAAACTGCGCTCGGGAATCAGCAAGCCTTCCGCGTATTTGCGGTGATGGCGCCGCTTTTCCTTGTTCCCCGGTTCGAGGCAAACCGCCTGCGGTGCGGCTGCGTCATTGACACGCCACAACAGCGCCTCGCCACGCTTAAGCAGCGCAGTGCCCGTACTTGCCCCTGGTGCCATCGAGGCCGGCAGCGGACGTGCGCTTACCGACGCGAAACTGTGCAGAGCCTCTTCGGCGTCATCGCCCATTGCCAGTACGACGCCGACTTGACGCAAGAATGCCGGCGCGAGCTGGTCGGGCGATACCGTTACGGCCAGCGCGGTTTCGAGCGTTTCGGGGATCGCCTGGCTCGCGCCTTCCCAAGCTGCCGGAAACAGATGATGTGCTTCGTCGAAAACGACCCAGTGCGGACGACCGGTGCGCGTGCGCAGGCGCTGAACGTGCAACAGCAGGTTCGCGCAGAAGACGGGGCGATCCGCCTGCGGCACGCGCAAAAGGTTGACGGCGACTACGGGTCGCGCTGGGCGGGTCAACAACTGCATCAGTTCTTCGACCGAAGGCGCGCTGTGCGTGTCGCCGAGCACGATAGTCATGTCGTCGTTGGCATAATCGCCCTCGGGATCGATCACGCACAACTGGCAGCCCGCGCCTGCGAGCCGCTCCAGCATGCCCGCCGTCACGGTAGACTTGCCGCAACCTGACGGGCCGACCAGCAGTGAGACGCTCCCTTGCAGCGGTAGCCACTCCCGGTTTTTCTCACGGTCTTGCTCGTGGCTCTTCTGATTGTCCTGCAAGGAACAGCGTGTCCCCAGCAGGACGCGACGGCGCGGCGATACGGCGGCGATGGCGCGCAGATCGTCGGCGAGCAGCATCCCGATCAACTCCGCGACGCCCGATCCGGCCGCCTCATGCATCACGGCGTCGGCATGCGTCTTCAATGCGGGCAGCGCGTTTGCGACTGCGATGCTCAGGCCGCATGCGCTGAGCAGGGCGTGATCGTTTTCCGCGTCACCGACACCAACCACGTTCAGCGGCGCCAATTCGAGTTCGTCGAGCGCCGCGTTTAGACCGCTTGCCTTCGAAACACCCGGCGCCAGGATCATCACCGCATCGCCGTTGAAAACGATCTGCAAGCCCAGACCGAGGTCGCGGATCACGTCGAGCGCGACGTGCTCGTGCGGCTTCACCGTCGCGACCAGCGTCTCGCCGATGCTGAACGCGCCGGGCGCGCGCCGCCGCAATTCGGCGACGAAGGCTTCCGGCGGGGCGGGCGAGAGCAGACGATGAGAGCCAGTGGCGGGGCAATAGAGGACGCCTCCGTTCTCGGCCACGACGCGCGAGAAAAGGTCGAGGCGCGGGCAGATCGCGAGAAGATCGTCGAGCTCGCGGCCGCTCGCGAGAACGGCGTGACGGCCCGATGCACGAAGACGTTCGACGGCGTCCCACGTCGAATCGGCGACGCGGCCGTCACTCGCCAGCGTATTGTCGTAGTCGGTGGCAAGCGCAAAGAATTGCATCGGGCCCTCCTGCGGGTCTTGGCGGAGCGCCTGACGATTACTCGTTACCGACGCCCTTTGATACGTCGGCGGCCCTCTGAAATTCCTGCGCGGGCAAATCATCGAGGCGTTACATCACGTCGTCGCACCGTTTGCTCTAGGGGTTTCAATAGGCACTCTTCAGCGCTCTCTGCATATCGAATTCACGAACACGCATCGCGCGTACCTAAACAGCCTCGAGGCACGCTTCGCCCCATCTTCTACTTCACCCAGTTCGCCGCGATAGCGCAAGCGGCCGAGCGGAAGCTTCCCGATCTCCGGGAAAGCGCAGGGCCCATCGAATGGCGCGGTTTCCGGAACCGGGCAACGCTTAGTCGACCGCCAGAAACCGCGCATCGCCGGAAAGGCTGTGTTTCGTACAGCCAGGCCTTGCACATGCGGAACGTCGTTTGCTGATCGAGCGACGTGTCGGCTGAGGGAATCAACCGGCAAGCAACTGAATCGGACAGTCTGACCGCCCGCATCAGAGACATTGGAAAGGAGGGGGTATGAGAATTCAATGTATAGAAATGGCGGAGCTGTCGATAACGCCGACGGTCGAATTCGATTCCGAAGGGCGATTCCTGTGGGTTGTCCGAGTCGCTCGGCGCGCGGACGGGTGTGACCGGTTCATCGAGCGCAAGGGAACGTGTGGCGCTGTCTCGCGTGACGACGCCCTTGATACCGGGCTGGATCAAGGTCAAGCTAGAGCCGTGATGTCCGTGCTGACATGTGCCGGCGCACACGTGCTGGCTCCGCGCGATGGGCAACACCGTTCGGCAATGGCGCGAGTTTGCGTAGATCTGAAGCGCGAGCGCGAGGCACGACATCGCCGCATCGTTGCGGTCTTTTGGGAGCCGGCGGTCGCGGACCGCCTGCCCGTCGTCCTCGCTCCGGCCTTGCCCCCAATGACCGTCGCCATCCGTTGAAGGCGCGGCACAGCCCGTGCTCGATTAGATGTGTCCTTTTCAACGTTTGGGAGAACTAAGTGAAGACGATTAAACGTATTGTCACAGTCACCGCGATTTTGACGTTTCCTGCTGCCGCTTTCGGGCAAGCTGCAGTGTCCACAAGCGATTCCCTGACCCGCGGCCAGGTCGGGCAGGATTTGATTCAGGTGGAGCAGGCGGGTTACGAACCGTCGGCGGGCGACCGGGCGTCTTATCCGCGCGACCTGCAGGCGGCTGAAGCGCGCGTTAGCGCCCAGCAGGTGGGCATCGCGGGCAGCGGCTATGGCGGCGTAAGCGCGGGCTCGTCGGAGTCGGCCGCGAAGCGGGCGCAGCCAATGAACGCCCCCGCTGGAATCAAGCCGGTCCACTTTGGGCACTGACACATAGGCTGTCACCTATACGTGCGCACTGCGGCGGTGCTCGCGCGGCGCAGCGGGCCGGGCAACAGGCCTGGCGCCTCGGTCGTGCCCAAGGCACTTTCGCGAATGAAGGCTGGCCACGCTCAGTGCGAAAAGCAACGCGCCTCGATCCGCAGCCGCGCGGAAGCCTGCTTGGGCGCAAGCGGCTCGAAACCGAGGGGCCGGATCACTTGCCCAGGCGCTCGATCAGCGCGTTGAGCAGTTCGATCGGCAGCGGGAAGACGATGGTGGAGTTCTTGTCGGCGGCGATGGTGGTGAGCGTCTGCAGATAGCGCAGTTGCATGGCCTGCGGCTGCTTCGCGAGGCATTGCGCGGCTTGCAGCAATTTTTCGGACGCCTGCAGTTCGCCTTCCGCGTGAATCACCTTGGCGCGGCGCTCGCGTTCGGCTTCGGCCTGACGGGCAATTGCGCGGATCATCGTTTCGTTCAGGTCCACGTGCTTGATCTCGACGTTCGACACCTTGATGCCCCATGCGTCCGTTTGCGCGTCGAGCACTTTCTGGATGTCGGCGTTCAGTTGCTCGCGCTCGGCGAGCAGGGCGTCGAGTTCGTGTTTGCCGAGCACGGCGCGCAGCGTGGTTTGCGCGAGCTGGCTCGTCGCGTCGATGTAGCGCGCGACCTGAATCACGGCCTTTTCCGGGTCTACCACGCGAAAATAGACCACGGCGTTGACCTTCACCGAAACGTTGTCGCGCGTGATGACGTCCTGCGAAGGCACGTCGAACACGACAGTGCGCAGGTCGATGCGCACCGCCACCTGCACCACGGGAATGATGAGCACGAGGCCCGGCCCCTTGACCTTCCAGAAGCGCCCGAGCATGAACACGACGCCGCGTTCGTACTCCTTGAAGATGCGGATGGACGACAAGGCGATCAGCACCAGCAGCGCGATCAGAAGGCCCGTGAAGCCGAACGTGAAGCCGATCATGAATGTTCTCCCTTCTCGTTTGCCTTGTCGTGTGCCGCGCCGTGCAGCGGGGTCACGGTGAGCGTGAGACCGCTGCGCGAGCTCACTTGCACGCGGCTGCCGGCGGCGAGCGGCGTGGCGCATGCCACGCGCCAACGCTCGCCGTGCACGCGCGCCCAGCCCGTCGACAAAGCTGCGTGGCCGGGCCGCGGGTCGGGGTGCAGGCCCTCGTCGATTACTTCGCCCGTGGCGCCTACCATCGCCTCAGCGCCGGTCACCACGGGCCGGCGCCGCGCGCGCAGCGCCACGCTCGAGACGGTGGCGACGAACGCCGCGCCGCCTAGCGCTAGGCCCGCGATGAGCGGGATGGGGATGCCGTAGCCGGGCGCGCCGGTGTCCATCAGCATGAGCGCGCCGATGGCGAACGCCACGATGCCGCCGAAGCCCAACACGCCAAAGGTCGGCAGAAATGCCTCCGCGATGAGGCATGCGAGCCCGAGCAGCACGAGCCCGAGGCCCGCGTAGTTCACGGGCAGCAGCTGCATGGCGAAGAGGCCCACCAGCAGGCAGGTCGCGCCCGCCACGCCGGGCAGCACGAAGCCTGGGTTGGCGAACTCGAAGAAGAGTCCGTAAATGCCGATGGTCAGCAGAATCAGCGCGACGTTCGGGTCGGCGACGATCGAGAGGAAGCGGTTGCGCCAGTCGGGCGCGACGACTTCGAGCGGCGCGTGCGCGGTGGCGACGCGCAGCGTTCCCGCCGTGGTTGTGACGGTGCGGCCGTCGAGCTGGCGCGCGAGATCGGCGGGGTCCAGCGCGATCAGATCGATCACGTGCTGGTCGCGTGCTTCTTCATCCGAGAGGCTCACAGCCTCGCGCACGGCGCGCTCGCCCCACGCGGCGTTGCGCCCGCGCAGTTGCGCAAGGCCGCGAATGTAGGCGGCGGAGTCGTGCATGACCTTGCGGGCTTCCGTCGATTCGTTGTCGTCGGCGTGCGTGGCCGAGGCGCCGGAGGCGGTCTCGGGAGCGCCTGGCGGGCCGCCTGGAAAACCACCGCCACCGCCACCGCCACCGCCACCGCCACCGCCACCGCCACCGCCACCGCCACCGCCACCGCCACCGCCACCGCCACCGCCACCGCCGCCGCCCACGCCGAGCTGCACCGGCGATGCCGCGCCGAGGTTCGTCCCCGGCGCCATGGCTGCGAAGTGGCTTGCGTAGACGATATAGGTGCCCGCGCTCGCGGCGCGCGCGCCGCCGGGAGCGACGAAGGTCGCTACGGGCACCGGCGAGGCGAGAATCGCCTTGATGATCTGGCGCATCGACGTGTCGAGGCCGCCGGGCGTATCCAGTTCGAGGATCGCAAGCGGCGCGCGCTCGCGCGCGGCTCGCTCCAGCGAGCGGACGATGAAATCGGCGCTGGCGGGCCCGATCGCGCCGTTCACCGTCATGACGACGACGGGGGGGCTCGGTGCCGCGAACGCAGCCGGCACGGCTAGCGCGGCCGCCACAGCGGCCCACGCGACCAGCAAGGCGACGAACACAACGGCGCGAGCAAGCCGCGCGGTGAGCGGATGGTGCGGGTGAGCGTGCGGCGCGTCGTGCACCGCGGCATGCGAGGGGCGATGATCGCGCATCGGAAGTCCGGAAGGTGGCGCACGTTCCGGCTCACAGATGGGGCAAGAGCCGATACCTCAAGATTAGGCGCTTTCCGCCCAAAGCGCGAACCGGCCCGAATGGCGGGAAAACGCGCCGAATGTTGTGCCGCACACGGATTGCACGGCTCCGAAAGCAATGGAGGAATCGGGATTTGGCGCGCCGCGCTGCGGCGCGAACATCTTGCGGCCGGCAAGTCGTTGCTATTGCAACTAAACGGCAAGAGGGCTGCGGAAGCGCACGGACCCATACGGCGACGAGCCCTATGGTCGCGCTTCGCTGCGGCGAGCTTCGAGGACGAACGGGATGTGGCCGCGTACCGCTCGAACGCGGTCGCGCATTTCATGCTTGTGCGCTACCAGGATTCGGTGCGGTGGCCATGGTGAAAGCTACGCGCTCACCCCCGGCGGGGTCTGGACGACCGGCCGGTCACGCGGGAACTGCGTGGCGTTGCGCAAGCCTATGACCGCGCACGCGCATTTCTGGCTGCGCCGGGATCACGGCCCGATGCGGCGCGCACGGATGCCTCCCGAATCGAGGCACGGCTGGGCGCCGCATAAAACCCGACCGCTCGATGCGGCCGCGTGTTACTTCTCGTCCCTCGTTTGTACGGGCAGGGACGCTTGCTGCAGTCAGGCGCGGATTAGTACCAGCGGCGCTGAGCTTCTGCGAGCAGTTCGCAGTATTCGAGGTGACGGTTCAGCGCTTCGGCGCCAAGACGACGCAGTGCAGCCAGAACTTGAGTCAGTTTTTCGACGATTGCACCCATGATTTCCTCTTTGCTAGGGTTAGTGCCTAAGGGATAACCCTTATTATAGAGATTTCAGGGCAGAATGCAAGGCGCGGGGAGCTAAGTGTGCGGTGCAGCAACACTTTTGATTCGCCCCTTATTGTCGTGTTAGCCGGCCCCGCCAACGCGACACCATGAAGCTCGCACACTCGCTCGTCGCCGCCGCACTTGCGGCCCTCGTTGCCGTTCCTGCGTTCTCGTTCGCCCAGTCGAGCCAACCGGTGACCCGTGCCGAAGTGAAGGCCGAACTCGTGCAACTCCAGAAGGCCGGCTACAACCGCGCCAGCGACAACACGCGATCCCCCGCGAACCTGCTGTTACCATGTGCTTGCGTGGCTACGCGGCTCACGCGAACGCTTTCACGTTCGAGTTCAAGGCGCATCCATGCGCATCAAGGCGCACTTCGCGCCCACACCCCGAAGCTCGCACGAGGTCAACATGCCGGGAACCCAGATCCCCACTTCCGCTCGTCCGCGCATGATCCTGTTCAGCGCGCGCCAGTACGACGTCGATACGTTCGCCGAGGCGAACAGCGCTTTCGAATATGAATTGCACTACCAGGAATCGCATCTCGACGCCGATACCGCCGTGATTGCCGATGGCTACGAGGTGGTGTGCCCTTTCGTCAACGATACGGTCGACGCCGCCACGCTCGAGCGCCTCCACAAGGGCGGCACGCGCCTCGTGGCGCTGCGCTCGGCAGGCTTCAATCACGTCGATCTGGCAGCGGCGCAGCGTCTTGGCATCACCGTCGCGAGAGTGCCCGCCTATTCGCCGCATGCGGTGGCCGAGCATGCCGTCGGGCTGATCCTCGCGCTCAACCGCAAGCTGCCGCGAGCCGTGTCGCGCACGCGCGAAGGCGACTTCTCGCTTGCCGGGCTGCTCGGTTTCGATCTGCATGGCAAGACGGCCGGCGTGATCGGCACGGGCATCATCGGCCGGTGTTTCGCGCGCATCATGGCAGGCTTCGGCATGCAGGTTCTCGCCCATGATCCCGGCCCGCCGGCCGCAGACTTGCTGGCGTTCGGCGCGCGTTACGTGCCGCTCGATACGTTGCTAGCGCAGTCCGACGTAGTGAGTCTGCATTGCCCGCTCGTGCCCGCAACCCGGCATCTGATCGACCGGCACGCGCTCGCGAAGATGAAGCGCGGCGCCATGCTCATCAATACCGGCCGCGGCGGCCTGGTGGAAAGCACCGCGCTCGTCGATGCGCTCAAGAGCGGCCAGTTGGGGCATCTCGGCCTCGACGTGTACGAGGAGGAAGGCGGCCTGTTCTTCGAGGACCACTCGGATGCGCCGCTGCAGGACGACGTGCTCGCGCGTCTCCTGATGTTTCCGAACGTGATCGTCACGTCGCACCAGGCGTTCTTCACGCGCGAGGCGATGAACGAGATCGCGCAAACGACGCTGCGCAACGTGGAGGCCTGGCGCAGCGGTTCGCCAGTCAACCTCGTGGACGCGCCGCACGGCTAGCGCGCAGCGCGCACGGCAACACATAAAAGCGAAGCGGGGCGCGCAAGCCGCCCCGCTTTTTTGCTTTCTTCTGCTCCGCGATCACGCCTCGACGACGCTGAGCGTGACGTCGATGTTGCCGCGCGTGGCCTTCGAGTACGGGCAGATCTGGTGTGCCGTTTCGACGATGCGCTGTGCCGTCTCGCGATCGACGCCCGGCAGGGTCACGTTCAGACGGCCGCGCAGCTTGAACGCGTCGTCCGCGTTGATGAGGTCGATCTCGGCGTCGACCGCCACGTCGCGCGGCAGCGTCGTGCCGAGTTTCGTGGCGGCGCGACCCATGGCGCCGATGAAGCACGCCGACCAGCCCGCCGCGAACATCTGCTCCGGGTTCGTGCCAGGTGCGCTCGATCCGGGCGGCGAGAGCTTCACGTCCAGACGCCCGTCTTCGCTGCGGGCCGCGCCATCGCGGCCGCCGGTGGTGTGGGTCTTGCCGGTGTACAGCACGTTTTCTGCCTGACTCATGGTATTTATCTCCTGGGGTTAGCGTCGTTGGGACAATGAATTAGCTGCCGCGGTACAGTTGCTGGATCGCGGCGAGCTGGCCGTCGTGCTGCGCCTGAACCAGTTCCTGGCGAACCTGTGCACGCGTGATCTTTGCGTTGGCCGCATTGCTGGCGGGCATCCATGCCGGACTTTGCTGTACCGAGGGTTGCGCGGCGACCGACTGGGCGGGCATGGCGGCGAAGGCCGGAGCGGCGGTGAGGACTGCGGCGCTGGCGGCGAAGGCGAGGGCGAGCTTCGAGACGTTCATGACTTTCTCCTGGGAAGGGTTCGGAAATCCGTCCGGTCAACAGCAAGTTCCGGCGTTGATGCATTACAACCACCGGACGTATCTGCCGTGTTTCATGAACGCCGCGTTTTGCAAGGGTATGTGTCTGGGGCCTGCGCTTATACATTGCGATACAAACGCGCCGCTCGTGCAATCCCGCTCACGCCGAATTGATCCTGGCACGCCGACGCTTTTTTGATTCGTTTTGTGTACGCGCTCGCAACAGACACATTGGGATACATGGCGCTTTTGCTGCCCGGTTATAAATTCACCGGGGCGTTTTGCCTGCCGCCGCGAGCGTGATCGACCGGTTCGAACGATCTGCTGCCGCCGGCTCATCAACGAGGCCAAGCCGTTCGGGCGCGGCCTGCATGCACAACAAGGAGAAATGGTCATGTCAGATCCCGTCAACGTCCGGCGCCGTCGCCTTCTCGGCACGTCGCTTGCCGGCCTCACGCTCGCGGACTTCGCATTCGGCGGTCTCGCGCACGCACAGTCGGCCGGCGGCACGGAAGGCAACTCGCGCACGGGCAACGGCGTCTCGTTCGGCCCGATCAAGCAGGTCAACGCAGGCCTGCTCAATGTGGGCTACGCCGAAGCGGGTCCGAAGAACGGTCCGGTTGTGATTTTGCTGCACGGTTGGCCGTACGACATTCATAGCTATGTCGAGGTCGCGCCGATGCTGGCCGCGTCGGGCTATCGCGTGCTCGTGCCGTATCTGCGCGGCTACGGCAGCACGCGCATTGTCTCCGACGACACGCCGCGCAACGGCCAGCAGGCCGTCACCGCCGTCGATCTCGTCGCGTTCATGGACGCCCTGAAGATCGATCAGGCCGTGCTGGGCGGCTACGACTGGGGCGCACGCACGGCGAACATCGTCGCGGCGCTGTGGCCCGAGCGCGTGAAGGGGATGGTCTCCGTGAGCGGCTATCTGATCGGCAGCCAGGAGGCGAACCGCAAGCCGCTGCCGCCGCAAGCCGAGCTGCAGTGGTGGTACCAGTTCTACTTCTCGACCGAGCGCGGCGTGCAGGGCTATGCCGCGAATCGCGATGCGTTCAACAAGCTGATCTGGCAACTCGCCTCGCCGAAGTGGAACTTCGACGACGCGACCTACGAGCGCAGCGCAGCGTCCTTCCAGAATCCGGACCACGTGGCCATCGTGATCTCCAACTACCGCTGGCGCCTCGGGCTCGTACAGGGCGAAGCGAAGTACGACAGCCTCGAGCAGCGTCTTGCCGCCGCGCCGGCCATCACCGTGCCGACCATCACGCTCGAAGGCGACGCCAACGGCGCGCCGCATCCCGCGCCGGCCGCTTACGCGAAGAAGTTCACGGGCAAGTATCTGCACCGCGATCTCGATGGCGGCATTGGCCACAATCTCCCCCAGGAAGCGCCCAAGGAGTTCGCGCAGGCCATCCTGCAAGTCACGCATCTGTGACGGGGGCCGCGATGCAAGCGCGTTTTCTCAAGCATCGCGCGCCCGTCGTGCTCGCACTGCGCGCGGCTCTCGCGCAGGTTCCCGCTGCGTGGGCCCAGTAAGGTACGCAAGCGCCGGGGCAGGCCGCATCGCCGGTCTACGGCTTGACGATTGCGCCCGGCTACCGCAAGTGGGAAATGATCGCGACTACTTGTTTACTCGATTTGCACCTTGACAGGGTGCAGGGGCTCCTGATTCAGGATCGGTGACATAATTCCGCAGTTGTCTTCACACTGATCGGGAGAGCCCCATGCAGCGGACATACCGTGGAAGTTGCCATTGCCAGTCGGTGAAGTTCGAAGCCCTAATCGATTTCAGCAAGGGCACGGGAAAATGCAACTGCAGTTTCTGCGGAAGGCTCCGCCTCTGGCTCGTCCAGGTTCGCCCGGAAGCATTCGTCCTGCTTTCGGGCGAAAGCGATCTCACGCATTACGAAGGGAAGAACCCGGTAGCCCACCATCCGTTCTGCAAACACTGCGGCGTGCATGTATTCGACCGCGTCGATATGCCGAATGGAACGGGTTACCCTTACATCAACGTGAATATCATGTGCATCGACGACTTCGACCTGAACGAAGCCCTCGATGCACCGATCTCCTATGCCAACGGTCTCGCGAATGATTGGGGCAATCCGCCTCCGGAGACGCGGCACCTTTGAGTGTCTCAGGGCGCTCGTCCCGCATGTTGAGCAATGCCGGGCTCGCGGGCGTCCAGCTGATGCCGCTCAGACGTGAACTGAACGAATTCGGCGCGAAACCGTGAAGGGTCATCGAGCGATCCGGCGTAGATCGTCACGATATCCGGCGCATGCTGTGGTGTGCCAAAGAGCAGGCTGCCGCAATGCGCACAGGAATTTCCTGTCGTTGGCATGCCGCTGCCGCCCGTTATTGTGTAAGAGCGGATTTCGCCTTCGAACGAGAATTCGGCCGCACTCACTACGACTACCGGCAACCCGGCCGATCCGGAAGCGCGCTGGCAATCGCGGCAGTGACAAACGAGCTGCGCGAACGCTGCGCCGCGAGCCTCGTATTGCACCGCGCCACACAGGCAGCGGCCTTTCCAGTCTGTCGACATCGGTCTTCTCCGTTTTTGCGGGTACGCGCGCATGTTACGCGTATAGTCGGTCTCTTCGCGCGCTGCTGCCGGATCTACGCGGGCAAACGCGTGATCGCCGCCGCCCCGCCAGCCGGAGCGGCGCCGCGCCAGCCGATCATCCCTGCTTGCCCTGAATGCCCAGCAGATCGCGAACTTTCTGCTCGGTCTGCGCGTAGTCGCCCTCGCCGAAGTGGGTATAAACGAGCTTGCCGTTCTGGTCGATGAGGTAGACCGCCGGCCAGTACTGATTGCCATAGGCGTTCCACGTCGCGTAACCGTTGTCCTGCGCGACAGGGTACGTAATGCCGTATTGCTTGATCGCCTTCTGCAGGTTGCCGGTGTCGCGCTCGAACGAATATTCGGGCGTATGCACGCCGACCACCACGAGACCCTTGTCGCGATAGCGCGCGTCCAGCTCCTTGATGTGCGGGATAGTGTGCGCGCAGTTGATGCAGTCGAAGGTCCAGAAGTCGACGAGCACGACTTTGCCGTGCAGTTGCTTGAGGTCGAGCGGCGGGCTGTTGAGCCAGTTGTTGATGCCGGTGAAGTCGGGCGCCTGCGCGCCGGTCTGCAGCGCGGCCGAGCCGCCCGACGGCGCTTCGCCCGAAGCGTACGCGGCGAGCCCGGCGGTGGCAGCGAGGCCGATGGCAACAGCGGCTATCTTGAGACGAGAGATCATGAGAGTTCTCCTTGTGTGGACGACGAGCGTATTGGACCGCTCCCACGTATCTGGCTCGTGTCCCGCTTGCGGCACTGTTGAAACGTAGTGTGTCGCCGGCGGGACGCGATACGTAGGGATACAAATCGTCCACTGCGCGGCCACAGCTTCGCGGGCCGCTGCACGCCGTGCGCGTGTTTGTATCCCTATGTATCCAGCCGCGTGCGCGATACATGACGATGCACGACGCCCGCGTTCCGGACATTCCCCGGATACATGCCCGCGCTGAAATACGGCACATGGCAAGTCCGCCGACATTCGTCTGGAGACCGAACTCATGTTACTCATCGTCATCGCATTCGTGGGCGGTGCGTTCACCGTCCTGAGCCCCTGCATCCTGCCGGTCGTGCCGTTCGTGTTCGCACGTTCCGAGGAGCCTTTCCTCACTGGCCGGCTGCCCATGCTGCTTGGCCTCGCGCTCACGTTCGCGCTGCTCACGGGGCTCGGCGCCGCCGGCCTGAACGGCGCGGCGCAGCTGAGCGAGTACGGCCGCTGGATCGCGCTCGGGCTCTTCGCGCTGTTTGGCGCGGCGCTCCTCTTTCCCGCGCTCGCCACGCGCCTTTCCGGCCCGCTCACGGTGCTCGCCGACCGCTTCATGGCGCGCTCGCAGGACGACGGCGCGTCGCGCCGCATCGGTTCCGCCGTGCTGCTCGGCGCCGCGACTGGCCTGCTGTGGGCGCCGTGCGCGGGGCCGATCCTCGGTCTCATCATCACCGGCGCGGCCCGCCACGGCGTGACCTGGCAGACGTGGGCCGCGCTCGCGGCCTATGCCGTGGGCGCCGCCAGTTCGCTCGCGGTGGTGGCGGGGCTCGGCCATCGCGCGATGGCTGCGCTCAAGCGCTCGCTCGGCGTGGGCGAGCATGTGCGGCGCGCGATGGGTGCGCTCGTGCTCCTCACGGTCGGCGCGATCGCGCTGGGCGTGGATACGCGCCTGCTTGCGCTGGTGCCGGGCGCGCCGACCAATGGCGTGGAAGCGCGCCTTGTCGATCTGCTTGCGAGCCCCGCTGCGGCACGGCAGACGCCGAGCGCGGAGCCAGCGCGTCATGAGGAGCGGGTAGCCCAGGCTCGTCCAGCGGTACGAGACGAACCAGCGGCCCACATCGTGCGCGTGTCGCTGCCGGCCCCGGCGCCCGCGGTCGATCTTCCGGTGGAAGGCCGCCTGCCGGCGCTCGACGGCGCGAACGCGTGGCTCAACTCCGCGCCGCTCACGCCCGAAGCGCTGCGCGGCAAGGTCGTGCTGGTCAACTTCTGGGCCTACTCGTGCATCAACTGCCTGCGAACCCTGCCGTATCTGAAGACGTGGGCCGATCGCTACCGTAACGACGGCCTCGTCGTGATCGGTGTGCACACGCCGGAATTCGGTTTCGAGCACGACACGGGCAACGTCAAGCGCGCGCTGGCCAATCTCGACATCCGCTATCCCGTCGCTGTGGACAGCGACTACCGCATCTGGAACGCCTTCGGCAACCAGTACTGGCCGGCGTTCTATCTCGTCGATGCTCAGGGGCGCGTGCGCTATCACCACTTCGGCGAAGGCGACTACGCGCAGGCCGAGCAGGCGATCCAGCGACTGCTGGCCGACAACGGCCGCGCCGCGCCCGCCGCCACGCCGACAGCACCGCAGTCAAGCGGCGCGCTGGCTCCCGCGGATCAACGCGACATCGGCTCGGGCGAAACGTATGTGGGGTATCGCGAGGCGCAGGGCAATGCGAACGCGCAGCGCGTGCAGGCCGATACGGCCGCCGCGTACACGTTGCCGGGGCAGCTCGGCTTGAACCAGTGGGCGTTCGGCGGGCAGTGGAACGTGGGCGCCGAGTCCGCCGTGGCGGGCGCGCCGCAGGCGAGCATTGCCTATCGCTTCCATGCGCGCGACCTGCATCTGGTGCTCGCGCCCACTGCCGACGGCAAGCCCGTGCGCTTTCGCGTCAGCATCGACGGCGCGCCTCCGGGAGCCGCGCATGGCGCCGACGTCGCAGCGGACGGCACCGGCGTCGCCACCAGCGCGCGCCTGTATCAGCTCGTGCGGCAGTCCGGCCGCATTGGAGATCACACCTTCGAGATCCGCTTTCTCGACCCGGGCGCGCACGTCTACAGCTTCACGTTCGGCTGATAAGCGCCACGCCACGCCGCACCGCCGTGCCCTCGCGGGCCGGCGGCGTTTGCGTTATGGCTGTGCCGCGCATCGCGGAGGGCTTTTTGTAGCGCAATGTATCTGCGCGCAATTCGGACACGTTCATATGCAAACCGCGCCCCAAATGGAAACACGGCAGATACATCGGGGCGTTCAAATACACCTACGCCAGCTCGATAAACCCCTCGCGCTGAACTGAACCCGGTTTGAACCCGATCGCTGTCTACCCCTTCCTCTTTGGAGAACCTCATGAAAGCCCTCAAGCTCCTCGCCCTCGCCGCTCTTGCCGCCGCCCCGGTTCTTTCGTTCGCTCAGTCGAACGAGCCCGTCACCCGTGCGCAGGTGCGCGCCGAACTCGTGCAGCTGCAGAAAGCCGGCTACAACCCGGCCGCCGACGAAACCCAATACCCGCGCAACATCCAGGCCGCGCTGGCGCGCGTGGAAGCCACGCAGGTCGCGCAGCAAGCCGCTTCGTCATCGTATGGCGGTGTGACGGCCGGCTCGTCCGATGCGTCCGCTCCGCGCAAGCCGCATCACGCCATGAACGGCACGAACGCCGCGCGCGCTGCGCAGGACGATATCCCCGGCCTCGGCCCGATCTACGCGCATTCGTAATCCGCCTTTCCCGACCCACCGAACGACCCGATAAGAGAAGAGAGAAAAACGATGGCTTCGATCAAGCAGATTTTTACGTCCGTGGCGTTCCTCGGCGGCCTCTTCGCGCTGCAAGCGGCGCATGCCGCGCCGCCGCAGGACCTGAAAGGCACCAACGTCGTGCTGGTGCACGGCGCGTTCGCCGACGGCTCCAGCTGGAACCGCGTGATTCCGCTCCTCGAAGCGCGCGGCCTGCACGTCGTCGCCGTGCAGAACCCCCTCAGCTCGCTCGCCGACGACGCTGCCGCAACGAAGCGCGTGATCGAGCAGCAGAAGGGCCCGGTCGTGCTGGTCGGCCACTCGTGGGCAGGCGTCGTGATCAGCGAAGCCGGCAACGACGAGAAGGTGAAGTCGCTCGTGTACGTGGCGGCCTTCGCGCCCGACAACGGCCAGTCGATCGCCGATATCACCCAGGGCCAGCCGGACGCGCCCTGGGCGAGCGAACTGCGCAAGGACTCGGCGGGCTACCTGACGCTTTCGGACAAGGCGATCCGCGAGGACTTCGCGCCCGACCTGCCGCCCGCACAGCAACGCATCGTGGCGGCGACCCAGGGCCCGTGGTTCAGCGGCGCCCTCTCGCAGAAGGTCACGCAGGCCGCGTGGCACGACAAGCCTTCGTACTTCGTCGTGACGACGCGCGACCGCATGATCTATCCCGCGCTGCAGGAATCGATGGCGAAGCACATCGGCGCAAAGGTGACACAAGTGAACGGCAGCCACGTCTCGATGCTGAGCCAGCCGAAGGCCGTGGCCGACGCGATCATCGACGCGGCGGAACACGCGCAGCAGGACGCAACGTAACTTGCCCGCGGCGGCCGTGCGGTGGAAGCGCTTCCACCTGCGCGACCGCTCGCCCGCCGCCGACATCGCACCCGAGGAGCACCTGAATGCAACGCTGGGTACAGGGACTGATAATCTGCACACTTCCGTCATCGTCCGGAAGGCCCGCCGTGCGCCCATTCAGTGCCCTCATCATGCTCGTCGGCGTCCTGCTCGCATCGGCAGGCTATGGCGCGACGTTCCTGTTCTCCATGCACGTGCGCGCCATCGGCGGGAACGATATCAACACCGGCGTGGCGCTCGCGGGCGCGGCGCTCGGCACCTTCGTGGGCGTCTCGCTCACGGGCTGGGTCGCCCAGCATGTGGGCGCGGCGCGCATGGCCGCGCTCGCGGCGCTCTGCGTGGGCGCGGGCGTGGTGAGTTTCGCGCTCGTCGAGCAGGTGAGCAGCTTCGACGTCGTGCCCGGCTTCCTCGTGGGCTTCGGCTGGGGCGCGTTCTGCCTCGCCGCGCCCATGGCGCTCGCCGAGCGCACGAACGACGCCGAGCGCGGCCTGTGGTTCCTGCGCTTCGCCACCATGCAGATGACGGGCATCGGCGGCAGTCCGGCGCTGGCGGGCTTTGCGATCCGCTTCTGGCGCATGCCGCTTGGCGGCGTGCTCTACACGATCGGCGGCCTGTGCGTGCTGGCGGCCGTCCTGCTCGAGCTGTTCGGCCGGCTCGCGCCGCACGTGCGCTCCAGTACCGCGACGCAAGAACCGGCCTCGCCGGACCCGTGGCTCCTGAAGATGGGCGTGATCGCCCGCACGCGCGCGGTGTATCCCATCGTCATCATCGCGCTGGGCGGCTGCGTGTTCTCGGGCCTCATGACGTTCCAGATGTCGCTCGTGCAAGGCACCGAGGCGAAGGCGACGACTTTCTTCAGCGTCTACACGGTGACGGTCATCGCCACGCGCTGGCTGCTCTCGCGCGTGGTCATCAAGATGCGCTCCGAAACCGCGACGAAAGTGCTGCTCGTCATGATGGTGATGGGCAGCGCGGCGATGTTCGTCGTGCCGTTTCACGTGCTGTTTCAATCGGCAGCCGCGGTGCTGCTGGGCACCGGGTACGGGCTCGCTTACCCGATCGTCCAGCTTCAGGCCGTCAACGACTCCGTCGCCGCGCACCGCCGCGCCGCGCTCACGTGGTTCGTCGCGGCGTACTTCGTCGGCGCGTTCGGGTTTCCGACCGTCGGCGGCTGGGTGCTGGTGCACGGCGGCCGCGCGGCGCTGCTCGCGCTCATCGCGGCATGCGGACTCGCGGCGCTCGGGCTGGCGGTTCTGCGCGACCGGCAGCGTGTCGAGACCTTATCGGCCAGCGCCTGAAAGGCCTGGCCACTCCCAATTTCCTAACGAACCGGAGGGATCGTGACTGAACTATGGCGTTTATCCGCAACTGAACTCGCCAAGCGGGTTCGCGCGCGCGAGGTGTCTGCACGCGAGGCCGCGAAGGCCGCGCTCGAGCGGCTGGAGGCCGTCAATCCACTCATCAACGCGGTGATCGACTACCGGCCCGAGTGGGTCTTCGAGCAGGCCGACAGAATCGACGCGGCGATAGCGCGCGGCGAAGACCCGGGGCCGCTCGCGGGGGTGCCCGTCACTACGAAGATCAACATCGACCAGGCGGGCTTCGCGACGACCAACGGCACGCGTCTGCAAAAGGATCTGATCGCGCAGGTCAACAGCCCCGCCGTCGAAAACCTCGTGCGTGCGGGTGCGGTGCTGCTCGGCCGCACCAATTCGCCGACCTTCGCGCTGCGCTGGTTCACGAGCAACCAGGTCCACGGGCATACGAAGAACCCGCGCAACGCATCGCTCACGCCGGGCGGCTCGAGCGGCGGTGCGGCGGCGGCGGTCACGGCCGGCATCGGGCATATCGCGCTCGGCACCGACATTGGCGGCTCGGTGCGCTACCCGGCCTATGCGTGCGGCGTGCATGGCCTGCGGCCCAGCATCGGGCGAGTGCCGGCGTTCAACGCGTCGTCGCCGGAGCGGCCGATCGGCGCGCAGATGATGTCGGGCGCGGGCCCGATGGCGCGTACGGTCGAGGACCTGCGCGTGGCGCTCGCGGCGCTTGCCGCGCCCGACCTGCGCGACCCGTGGTGGACGCCGGCGCCGCTCATCGGGCCCGACGCGCCGCGGCGCGCGGCGCTCTGCCTGCGCCCGGGCGGCATGAGCATCACGAAGGAGGTGGAGGATGCTTTGCTCGACGCCGGCCGCCGACTCGCCGACGCGGGCTGGACAGTCGAGCGGATCGACGACGTGCCGCTCCTGCGTGACGCCGGCGAAGTGCAGGAACGCCTGTGGCTCGGCGACGGCTTCCCGGCGCTCGCCGACGCCGTGGCGCGTGACGGCGACCCGGGCGCGCAGGCGGTGGTGGACGGCGTGCGCGCCAAGGTCGCGGCGATGCCCGAGAACGTGGTGGTCCCGTCGCTGGTGCGCCGCACGACGCTCACGCGCGCATGGCGCTTGTTCCTTGCGGAATATCCCGTGCTGCTGCTGCCGGTTTCGGGCGAACTGCCGTTCCCCGATAACCTCGACATGCAGGGCGCGGCGGGATTCCAGCGCGTGTGGGACGCCCAGCTGACCATGCGCGCATTGCCCGCGATGGGCTTGCCGGGGCTCGTCGTTTCGACGGGCATGGTGAAGGACGTGCCGGTTGGCGTGCAGATCGTCGCCGGGCACTTCCGCGAAGACCTGTGTCTGCTGGCTGGCCAGGCCATCGAGGAACGAGGCGCGCCGCCTTCGCCCATCGACCCGGCCATGTAAGCCGGGCGGGCGTTATGCGGGCTTCTTGACCACGGTGTCGTGAGGGGTGAGCGCCTGCCCTTCGCGGGTCTGCGGAAACATGGACAGCAACGGCTTGCCCGTTGCTTTGTCGATCAACCACGAATGCCGTTCGCCGCGCTCGAACAAATGGCGCTCGCCCCACTGCTGAAGCGCCACAATAACGGGGAAGAGGCTTTCCCCTTTCTTCGTTAGCACGTACTCCTGATAGGTCGTGCCGTCGGAGGCAGGCCGGGTTTCGAGAATGCCGGCCTCGACGAGATGGCTCAAACGGCCTGACAGGATATTGCGCGCCACGCCCAGATTGCGCTGAATGTCACCGAAGCGGTGAATGCCGTCGAAGACATCGCGCAGGATCATCAGCGACCACCGGTCGCCGATCACGTCGACCGAGCGCGCGACGGGGCAGGTTTCCTTCTGCATGGATTTGCGGCTTGCCATGGCGATTCTCTCTCTTGCTGGAACGTATTGACGTAATGCGTACGCCTCACGTAGTTGCATTTTAAAACCAGTCGACATACCATTCAATCAGTTTTGTTTTGAAACTGGATTGAAGATCATGGACGCGGATTCCGTTGCGCTTGCACCGCCGGCCCGCGGCGCTCCCGTGCAGCCGCGCGCGCCGTTGTCGCGCGGCCTCGTACTGCTGTTCGCCGTAGCCAGCGGTTTGAGCGTCGCCAATGTCTACTATGCGCAGCCCTTGCTGGACGCCCTGGCGCGCGATTTCGGCATCACGCGCGCCGCGGTTGGCGGCGTGGTCACGGCGACGCAGGCCGGTTGCGCGCTGGCGCTGCTGCTACTCGTGCCGTTGGGCGACAGGGTAGAGCGTAGCCGCCTGATGATCGTGCAATTGCTGGCGCTGGCGGGCGCGTTGGGCGTGGTCGGTCTCGCGCGATCCGTAACGGTGCTGCTGGCCGGCATGCTCGGTGTGGGTATGCTCGGCACGGCCATGACGCAGGGTTTGATCGCCTATGCGGCGGCCGCCGCCGCGCCCGACGAGCGCGGGCGCGTGGTGGGCGCAGCGGGCAGTGGCGTGTTCATCGGCCTGCTGCTGGCTCGCGTGTTCTCCGGCGGCGTGAGCGATCTTGCTGGCTGGCGCGGCGTGTATGGCTGTTCCGCCGCCGTCATGCTCGCGCTTGCCGTGCCGCTATGGCGGCGGCTTCCGAAACTGGCACGCGGTGAGCCAGGCACGATGAGCTATGTACAACTGATCATCTCGATGTTCGCGTTGCTGCGCTCGGATCGCGTGCTGCAGACGCGCGGCGTGCTCGCGCTGCTGATGTTCGCGACCCTCAATATCTTCTGGAGCGCGTTGGTGCTGCCGTCGAGTGCGCCGCCCTACAATTTTTCTCATACGGCGATCGGGGCCTTCGGCATAGCCGGGGCGGCGGGCGCGCTGGCCGCTGCGCGCGCGGGCCACTGGGCCGACCGGGGTTGGGGCCAGCGCACCAGTGCGGCCGCGCTGGCGCTGCTGTTGCTGGCGTGGTGGCCGCTCTCGATGCTGGGACACTCGCTATGGATGCTGCTGGTCGGCATCGTGCTGCTCGATCTCGGCGGTCAGGCGCTGCACGTGACCAATCAAAGCCTGATTTTTCGCAGCAACGCGCAACTTCATAGCCGGCTCGTGAGTCTTTACATGCTGTTCTATGCGGTTGGCAGCGGGCTGGGCGCGATCGGCACGACGGCGACGTATGCCGCGGCGGGCTGGCATGGTGTGTGTACGCTGGGCGCGGCCGTGAGTTTGCTGGCGCTCGTGTTCTGGGCCGTCACGGTGCGCAGCATGCCGCGCGTCCCCGTGCGCCTGTACGTCGAATTGAAGCCTGAATGGAAACTCGAACCGGGAGACATGGATGGATGAACTGAAACTGCTGGCGGATGCCGACGCACGCGGCCTGCGCTATCTCGAAGGCAACGCCACACGGCGTGTTTTCCCCTCGAACGAAGCCATCGCGGCGCTCAGTGCGTTCGACGAGCCGCTGCCCGCGAGCGGATTACCCGCCGAAGACACGCTGTCGCTGCTCGACCGCGTAGGCTCGCCGGCGACGACGGCTTCGAACGGTCCGCGCTATTTCGGCTTCGTGATCGGCGCGGCGCTGCCTGCAGCGGCCGCGGTCGAGCGGCTCATGCTGGCGTGGGATCAGTGCGCCTCCACGTTCGACAACTCGCCGGTCGCAGCCACGGTGGAACGCATCGCGGGACGCTGGGTGCTCGAAGCGCTCGACCTGCCACGCGAAAGCGCCGTGGGCTTCGGCACCAGCGCGACAGCGTGCACGCTCGGTGCGCTCGCTACCGCCCGGCGCGCGCTGCTCGCACGGCAAGGCTGGGACTTCGACCGCCAGGGGCTGATGGGCGCGCCCGAAATTAAGGTCGTGGTCTCGGAACTCGCTCACATTACGGTAAAGAAGGCGTTGCGCATCCTGGGCTTCGGGCTGGAGCGCATCGTCTACGCGGCCGTCGATGCTCACGGCGGCGTGGATGCGGCGCGACTCCCGCCGCTCGACGACCGCACGATCCTGTGCCTGCAGGCCGGCGAGGTGAATACCGGCGAATTCGACCCGTTTGCGCCGATCATCGCGCGTGCGCGGGAGGCCGGCGCGTGGGTGCATGTCGATGGCGCGTTCGGCCTGTGGGCGCGGACCTCGTCACTGGCGGCGCTGACCGAGGGTATCGAAGGGGCCGATAGCTGGACGACCGATGCGCACAAGTGGCTGAACACGCCGTACGACTGCGCCATGGTCATTTGCCGCGATGCAACGGCGCTCGCCGAGGCGATGAACAGCGACGCGGCCTATTTGTCTGCGAGCGCCGACGCGCAGAAGAACCTCACACTGGAGTTCTCGCGCCGCGCGCGCGGCATTCCCGTGTGGGCGGCGCTACGCACGCTCGGTCGCGAAGGTGTCGCGGCCATGGTCGAGCGCCATCACGCGCAGGCGCAGCGCATCGGCGCCGAACTCGAACGCCTGGGCTACGAGGTGCTCAACCGGGTCGTGCTGAACCAGGTGCTGTTCCGCGGCGCAACGGATGCCCAGACGCTGGCGCTGCGCAGCGCCGTGCAGGCTTCGGGCGAAACGTGGTTCGGCGGCACGATCTGGCAAGGGCGGCCTGCGTTGCGGATCAGCGTGTCGTCGTGGCGCACGCGGGATGAAGACATCGAGGCGCTCGTGCAGTTGCTGGCATCGCTGCGCGGCGATTCGCGTGCGCCGTAGCGAACACCGGCGACAACGTTGCGCGCACAGCGAAAGCCCATTCTCGAGTCAACGTAGCAACGCGAGACTCAGCGCGATACCGGCCGCGTAAGTGCCGAGCGCGCCGATAAATCGGGCGGGATTGGGTTTTGCCATCGAGGGAAACGCGACCAGCCCGACGACGAGCAAGCACCGGCAGACGGTCGCGGTCACGATCAGCGCGAGCGTTGCCGGCGAGGGCGAGTGTGTGCCCAGATAGAGAAACAGCGCGGCCAGGAAGGGCGCATATTCGGCCGTGTTCGCATGCGCGCGCACGAACTTGTGCAGCAGGCTGGCCGGGTCCGGCGCGCATCCCGAGAGCGTGCCTTCGCGAAAGCGAAGCATGGAAATGGACAGGCCGAGGCCAAACAGCAAAAGACCCAGCACGGCCACGCAGGCCAGCGCAATTCTGTCCATGACGGCCTCCCTGGCGAAAGAACGCGATGCGATTGTGGCGCGCGCTAGCCGACTTCCACGCGGTTGCGTCCGCTGTCTTTGGCCCGATAGAGCGCCACGTCCGCGCGTTTGACGATCGCACCGAAGTCATCCTCGCCCGGCAGGCGCTCCGTTACGCCGATGCTCACCGTAAACGGAACGGGCTTGCCCAGCCGCCATTGATGCTCGAAGTCCTGCTGCTCGATGGTCTGGCGCAATTCCTCGGCCACGGCCGTTGCCTGCTCGATATTGAACTCAGGCAGCGCGGCGACGAACTCTTCGCCGCCCCAGCGCGCAAACACGCCAATGCGCCTGTCGCTGTTCATCACGACTTTGGCCAGCACGCGCAGCACTTCGTCGCCGATGTCGTGCCCGTAGCTGTCGTTGATCTTCTTGAAGTAATCGATATCGAGAATAAAGACGGAAAGCGTTTTGTCGGCTTCGAGAAGCTGTTCAACGGTATCGGCAAATTCTCGGCGGTTCGGCAGGCCGGTCAGCTCGTCGGTGACGGCCTGCTTCTGAAGCAGATCCATCAAGCGAACGCGGTCGGCGATATCGCGAATCACGGCGGTGAATTCGATCAGCCCGCCCACGTTGATTTTCGAAATCGCAATTTCGACGGGCAACAGCGACCCATCCCGATGCAGCCCATACACGCGGTTGCGCTCGTCCATCTGCCGCGAGCGCACGGGCGAGCGCGCAAACAGGTGGACGTATTGCGAATGATTGGCGCGGTAGCGCTCGGGCAGAAGGTCCGTGATCGGTTGGCCGAGCATTTCTTCGGCAGAGTACCCGAACAGGTTTTCCGCGGCACGATTGAATAGCGTGATGCAATGCTGCTGGTCGATCGTGATGATGGCGTCGTAGGCTGCATCGACGACCGAACGAAAGCGCGACGTGCTGACTTCCAGTTCGTGCGTCAGCAACATCTTCGTGGTGATTTCAAGGCCTGTGACCATGATTTCGAGTACGGAGACACCGCTTTCGGCGTGGCGTATCGGCTTCAACGACAGGCGCCACCAGTGCGTTCCGTCCCTCAGGTCATAGGCTTGCTCGAGTTCCCGGGCGACGCCGGATTCGAAGCACTGGGTCAGCTTTTTGCGGAATTCGGTTCGGGCGTAGTTGGGAATGAGCGAATCGAACGGTGCCGGGAACGACTTGATCGCGCTGCGCCTGCCGCCCGTCATGCGCATGAAATGATCGTTGCAGGCCGAAACCACGAACTGGCCCCGCTCGTCGCGGCCGATCATGGCCACGCTCGCAGCGATTTCGTCGACGAAATCGCGCATCATGTTCGACCAGTCGGCCATCGAGCCTCCTTTGCCCGGTTGCCCAATACACTGACGATATAGTAGACCGCATTGCGCGGCGCGGCAGCGTAATGTGTCCCACGGACGTTTTCGAACATGCGGGTTCGCGCGCGTTCGGGCAGACCCCAGCGCGAAATCGGGGTGATTCGAAAACGCGAAGAATGCGAACGCCGAAGTCAGAATGGGAGGTAAATGCCGCGCTTTTTTACGGCATTTTTTCTTGTGCGAAGAAGAACGCCGCACCTACACTGGCGCGTCGACTTCGCCCGAGTCATTGCCATGTTTTGCCGCCCGCCGTTCAATCCTGTGTTTCTCCGCTAATCATGCCGATGCGTTTTCGAGGCTGGTTGAAGCTCGCGCTTCTCACGTTTTCCGTCGACCAGATACTGACCGCCGTGTTCGGCTACGTTACCGAGCAGATCGATCCGGGCATTTCGCACATCGAGACGGTGATCTTCAGCTGCATTACGTGCCTGCTCGTCAGCAACTGGCTGGTGACCGATGCGCGCGCCGCGTGGGCCACGGCAAAGAAGCAGGGCTTCATCGGGCCTGTACGAAGCGGTGGAAGTGCGCACGAAGCGCCACTCGAAATTGCCAACGCGTGCCCGCGACGCTGGCTCGTCGTGCTGCATCTCGAGTTGAATCCGCAGCTCGCACAAGGCATGTGAGATTTAGACACGACGCACCGCTATTTTTAACACCACTTTTACGCGTTCGGGAATACGCTGAAGTTGTGTTCACAACCTGCGAATAGCAATTCAAATCTCATGGCTTGCGCAAATCCCATCCCCCGTTACGAGATCGTGGCGCCGGCTCCGCGCCCGCGTGCAAAGGTCGTTCCGTTGCGGGCCCCGCGTGCCTGGCTCGAAGTCATGCTGACCGCGAATACCGAAGAAGCCGCGCGGGCGCATCTCGCGGCGCTGCTGCATTCCCCGCTCGGCGTCTACGTCGCGCAAACTGCCTTCGCGCGCGGCGCCATGCGTGTGCTACTCGATATCGCGCCCGAAGACATCGACTTCACGATGCATACGCTGTTAGGCAGCGTGCCGGAAGCCACGATCGGCGCGTTGCGCCCGCGCACCGGCAACAAGGGGGCCTGATATGTTCGAGGGAATCCGGTTGCCCATCGTGACGCCGTTGCGCGATGGCGAGTGGATGTCGAGGCGTTGTAACTCCTGACCGACAAATACGCGAGTGACGGCGTTGCCGGCATCGCCGTGCTCAGCACGACTGGCGAGGCGGCGCTCCTGAACGACGTGGAGCGCGTGACCGCCGCGCCTTCGCCCTGATTTCGCTTCGCGCCCGCGCCCACGCGGATTTTTTTTCGCGTTTTCGAACTTTCATCTTGTCGCGCTACTATCCCCCTACTGTGTCATGGGGAAACCACGAAGATGAAGTACGAGAACGCTCTGCAACGAGCGATCAAGGAGCGCCTCGAGCGCGCTATGGAGCTGGCCGAACTGTTCGGTCTGTTGATCATCGGCATTGGCACCGTGGCCGCCATGGGCGCCCTGATCTGGCATATGGTGCATTCGGACGGCGTGACGCTGACCGACCTGCTGCTGATGTTTCTCTACCTCGAGATCTTCGCCATGGTCGGGCAGTATCTCAAGGCTGGACAGCTGCCCGTTCGCTTCCCGCTGTATATCGCCATGGTGTCGATCGCGCGGGACCTCATCCTGCGCGCGGGCGCGAACACCGAGCTGCATTTGCTGGCGTCTGCGGGCGCGATCGTGCTGATCGCGCTGGGCGTGCTGATCATCCGCTTCGGGCAGGCGAAATATCCCAGCAACACCGATGAACGGCGCGTGGAAGAGGCGAAGTAGGCCGGTCCTGCTGAAGTCGTGCCGTTTTGAGTTATCGCAAGCAAACCGGCCCGAGCCGTGCGGCAATGGTGCGGCACGCGGCGAGCAGGGGTTCGATGTAGCTCTGCTGCGCATCCGCCTGGCGGCGGAACATCGGCATGCTGACGCTCACGCAGCCCACTGCGTGACCATCGGCGCCGAGAATCGCCGCGCCGTAACACCAGATCGACTGTTCGTTTTCTTCGCGGTCTTCCGCGTAGCCGCGTTGCGCCGTGAGTTCGATCTCGTCGCGGATCGCGTCGAGGTCGGTCATCGTATGCTCGGTGAAACGCACGCGCGGCGCCTGTGCGAGCATTGGCTCGCGCTCGGGCGGCGTGAGCGTGGCGAGCCAGGCCTTGCCGACCGAACTCGACGTGAGCGCCACGCGCGTGCCGATACGCGAAGCCATGCGCACGGCGTGCGGACTTTCGAGCTTTTCGATGTACACCATCGCGCCGTCGCTGGGCACGGCGAGGTGCACTGTTTCCGAGGTGGTGTTGCGCAGTTCCATGAGCGCGTCGACGGCGGCGATGCGCAGGTCGGATCGCTCCCAGCTGCGGCTCGCGAGATTCACGAGACGCGGCCCGAGCGCGAACGTATTGCCGCCGCCCACCGCCGCGACGAGACCTTCGGCTTGCAGCGCGGCGACGATGCGATGCACGGTCGGGCGCGGATAGCCGCTCGCGGCCACGAGCTTCGCGATGTTCGGCGGCGTGCTGGCATCAGCGATGAGCTGCAGCACGGCGATGAACTTCGAAAAGGCGGCCGTGCCGGCAACGCCCTTGGCGTCGCCGGATTGGGAGGAGGTGGGGGAATCAGTGGTCGACATCGGAAAGCTAGCGGGCGCCATGTGTGGCGCCATTATGCCCGCAATTCCTGCGGATCAGGCGCACAGATAGCCGCCGTCCACGGGCACGATCGCGCCCGTCATGAACGAAGCGGCGGGCGAGCAGAGAAACGCGGCCACGTTCGCGACTTCTTCGGGCTGCCCCCAACGCTTCATCGGCGTACGCTCGAGGATGCCCTGCGAGCGGCCGCCGTCGTCCTGCAGCGCCTGGGTGAGGGGCGTCGCGATCCAGCCGGGCGCGAGTGCATTCACACGGATATTGTCGGGCGCATAGGCAATGGCGAGCGAGCGCGTGAGCTGCGCCACGCCGCCCTTGCTGGCGCTATAGGCCGGCACGAGACCGCCGCCGAAAAAGCTCAGCATCGAAGCCGTGTTCACGATGCAGCCGGAAGAAGCCCTGAGCAGCTCGCGCGCGCTCGAACACACACGCATGGTGCCGTTGAGATTGATATCGAGCACGCGCTCGAACGCCTCGATCTGGTGCTCTTCGCCGCGGCTGATCACACCCGCGCAGTTCACGACGATATCGAGCCGCTCGAAGCCATTAACCAGTCGCGTCACGTCTTCGCTCGAACGCACGTCGAGCGAGGTGCGTTGCACGCCGGCATCGAGTACGTCTGGCGTGCCGGCGGGAGGCGGCAGGCCGGCGGCCGTGGTGTGTGCGCCGAGTTGTGCGAGCCGGTTGGCAATGGCCGCGCCGATGCCGGAGTGGCCGCCCGTCACGAGCGCGACCTTGCCCGCGAGAAAATTGTCCTTGAATGTCATGATGCGTAGTGCGTATGAACAGATGAATCAGGTGGGTTGGGTCGCTGCCGTCCGGCGCTCGTTTTCAGGCACGACTTCCCTGACGACGAAGAGATAGACGAACGCGGCGGCGAACGCCACCGCCGCGCTGATGAGCAGGGCGTTCACGAACGAATGCGTCTGGTCGACCACGATGCCGGTGATGACCGGCGCAAACGAGCCGCCGAAATAGCCGCCGAAGTTCTGCATGCTGCCGAGCGACGCCACGAGATGGCGCGGGGCCGCCACGCTCACGAGGGCCCAGGCTGCGCCGCTCGACATGTTCACGAAGAACATCGCGACGGAAACATAGGTAATGGCGAGCGCGGTGCTCGGCGTGTAGGCGGCCGGCACGGTGAAGGCCGCCGCGCCGATCAGCCCGACGCACAGCGGCCACTTGCGGCTGCGGATCGGCGCCATGCCGCGCTTGAGCAGGTAATCGGAAATAAAGCCGCTGCTGGCCATGCCGATCGTCCCGAACACATAGGGAATGGCGACGAGCCAGCCCGTATGCGCGATGGAGATATGGCGCTCCTTCTCCAGATAGCCGGGCAGCCAGGTGAGATAGAGCCACACCATGTAGATCACGCCCATGAAGCCGAAGATCATGCCCCACGTGTTGCGCTGCTTGAGCAGCATGCCCCATTCGGCGAAGCTCAGTGCGCTCTTCTTCGGTGCTTCGGTCGCGCCGTCTTCGAGCCATGCCGTTTCTTCGGACGTGAGCACGACCTGATCGCGGTTGCGATAGACCACATACCAGCCGACCGAGACGAGCACACCCAGCACACCCATGATGATGAACATCGGACGCCAGCCGAACGAGAGCATCAGCGCGGTGAGCAGTGGCGGCGCGATCATCGGCGCGATGGTCGAGGAGGAGACGAACGTGCCGGTTGGCGCGCCGCGTTCGCGCACGGCGAACCATTCGTGAATGACCTTGGCGCCCGCCGGAAAGAGCGGCGCTTCGGCGATGCCCAGCACCACGCGCGCCGCCAGAAAATGATTGAGCGTTTGAATGAAGCCCCCCGTGACCTGCGCGAGCGACCACACCAGCATGCCGAGCCCGAGCATCACGCGCGAGCCGAAACGGTCGAGCATCGCGCCCACCGGCAATTGCGCGAACGCATAGGCGAGCGAGAACGCCGAAAGCAGCAAGCCCATTTGCGAAGCGTTCAGATGCAGTTCCTCCGCCACCGAATGGTTGGCGATGGAAAGCGTGCTGCGGTCCAGATAGTTCACGATGCCCGCTATCGTCAGAAAGGCGATGGCGATCGTCTGGGTGCGTTTGAGCCGTTGCGATTTTTTGATCATGGGTCGTCTCCTTTTGGCTGTTATCGTGTGGGTGTCTTTGGGCGTGTATCAGTACGTGGCGCGGCCGCCGGAAAGATCGAATATCGCGCCGGTGCTGAACGTACAGGAATCCGAACAAAGCCATAGCGCGAGATCGGCGACTTCATCCACGGTGCCGAGCCGCCCGAGCGGACTCTTGTCGATCATCGTCTGCACATGGGCGGGCGCCATCTGCGCGAGCAGCGGTGTTTCTACGGCAGCGGGCGCAATGCCGTTGACGAGAATGCCCATCCGCGCGAGTTCCTTGCCGAGCGATTTGGTGAGCGCGATTACACCGGCCTTCGCCGCGCTGTAGGCGGACGCGTTCGGCGTGCCCTCCTTGCCCGCGAGCGATGCCACGTTGACGATGCGCCCCGAACCGGCGCGGCGCATGGCGGGCACGACGAAGCGGCAAACGTGATAGGTGCCCACCAGATTGACGTCGACGATGCGTTGCCATTCGGCGGGATCGTACGCATCGAGCGGCACGGTCGAACCGGCGAAACCCGCGTTGTTCACGAGGTAGTCGATGCGCCCGAACTCGGCGAGCGTCGCTGCCAGCGCCGCTTCGATCGTCTCGGGGCGCGTGACGTCGGCTTCGATGTGACGGGGCGCGTCCTGCGTATCCAGCGGGCCGGGCACGCGGTCCCAGTTGACCGTGCGCGCCCCGCCGCGCGCGAACGCATTGCAGATCGCGCGGCCGATGCCGCCCGCCGCGCCGGTCACGACGGCCACGCGCCCCGCGAAATCGTACCGGGCGCGGGTCATCGGATGAACTGGTCCACGTAATCCTCGCCAAGACCCACCGCCGCGTAATGCTTGCGGCACATGTCGATCTTCGTGAACACGTCCTCATAGCCCGTGTAGTTGCCCCACGGATCGCAATAGAACATCACGCCGTTGACCTGGAAGTAGGTGATCATCTCTTCGACGTCTTCCGGTACGTAGAGCGTATGCGTTTCGCCGGGCGGCTCGAACACGTAGCTGCCTTCGGTCGCTTCCCAGTCGTGCTCCAGATAGCGCCAGCGGCCCTTGAGCACCATGCCGTGAACGGCCTGCGGATGCCGATGCCTGCTCAGGACACCTGATTTACGCACGCGCAGCAAATTCATCCAGTAGCCCTGTGCCGTGTTCAGGCACAGCGGACGGAACCATACGTTCTCGGCCTGGGGTACCCACACGCGCTCGTCGGTGGGAATGGCGTGGGGAATGACGATTTCCTGCTGCGCTTCCTTGGGGAACGGAAGCTGATACGGCGTCATGGGGGAATAGGGCTTGTCCGTCATCAATTGCTCTCGTTATGTCCATAATATGGACGATAAGTCCACGATATGGTTCATTGTGCGGGAGGGATTTGATTAAGGTCAATGCCAGGGTTTCCCCGGGGCCGGCTGTCGTGCGCTTCAGAATTCAATGCCTTGCTTGTCGCACAGCGTTTCGATGAGCAGCCGCGCCGCGGGGGCGAGCGGCGCACCCTGGCGCGTGACCAGCTCATACGGTTCGCTGCGGGAAGCGAGGCGTAGCGGCAGGATGCAGGCCATCTCCTGGCTCGCGAAGAACTGCGCAACGTCGATCGACACCAGCGCGACGAACGAGGGATTGCCTTGCAGCAGCGCCAGCGTGGCGAACGCGGAGGTCGTTTCGAGCAGATGCGTGGGAAAGCGCAGTTCGGCCTCGCGAAACTCGCGTTCGAGCAACAGCCGCATGGGCATGTTGGCGCGGTAGACCACCCAGCGATACTTCTCCGTGTCCTTGAGCGTGAGCTTCTTCGCGCGGTGCAGCGGATGCCGCACGTTGGCGATCACGGCGAGCGTTTCGTCCTGCAGCTTGAGGCTCTCGTAGAGATGCGGCGTCTGGCTGACCGTGGTGCGGCAGATCGCGAGATCGAGCCGGCCCGCATCGATCTGGCTCAGCAGCGCAGCACTCGTGTCTTCGACGATTTCAACCGACATTTCCGGATGCGCCGCGATCAGCGTGGAAATCGCATCGGTCAGCAGCGGCACCGCGCCCATGATGACCCCCACCGCTACGCGTCCGCCACGCCCGCGCGAGAGTCCGACAAGCTCCTCGCGCAAATGCGTGAGATCGGTGTGGATCAGGCGCGCGTAGCGGATCGCGCAGTGACCGGCCTCGGTGGGCTCGAGACCTCGATTGGTGCGATTGAAGAGCGCGGTGCCAAAGGTCGTTTCGATCTCCTGCAATGCCTTGCTGGCGCCGGGCTGCGTGAGTGAGACCTGTTGGGCGGCCTTCAGCAGCGAGCCGTGATCGCCCAGGGCGATCAACAGCCGAAGTTGCTTCACATGGAGGCGGGAGATGATCGAGTTGAGCGACGGGGTCATGGGGTTGAGGAAAAGTTATAGCTGTATCAAATCTTCTCAATTACCGCGTATAAGGTGTCTCCCTATACTGGCCCAAAACAATAGCACCATGCGGCCGAAATGCGGTAATTGCATTGCCGTTGTCAGCGTTTGCCGCCGCAACGGCCAAATTCACTATAACTGAAGCTCAATCCTATGTCCCTCATCAACTACGTCACGCAAATCCAGTTCGATTTCGGCGCCATTCATTTGCTCCAGAACGAATGCGAACGTGTGGGCATCAGCCGGCCATTGATCGTCACGGACAAGGGCGTACGCGCGGCGGGGATCGTCGATAGGGTGCTGGGCGCGCTGGCAGGCGTTGCGCCAGCAACGATCTACGACGGTACCCCGCCCAATCCGAGCGAAGCGGCCGTGCGTGAGGCCGTGGCGGCCTATCTTGCAGGGGAGTGCAACGGCATCGTCGCCGTTGGCGGTGGCTCCGCCATTGACCTCGCCAAAGGCGTCGCCGTTTGCGCGACGCACGAAGGACCGCTGCAGCGCTTCGCGGTGATCGAAGGCGGCGCGGTGAACATTACGGCGAAGACGGCCCCGGTGATCGCCGTGCCGACGACCGCGGGCACCGGCAGCGAAGTGGGGCGCGGCGCCATTCTGATTCTCGACGACGGTCGCAAGGTCGGTGTGATCTCCCCGTACGTGGTGCCGCGCGTGGCGATTTGCGATCCGGAACTCACGCTGGGCTTGCCGCCCGGTTTGACGGCGGCGACGGGCATGGATGCGATCGCGCATTGCATGGAGACTTTTCTCGCGCCCGCCTTCAATCCGCCCGCGGACGGCATTGCGCTGGACGGCTTGTGGCGCGCGTGGCGTCACATCGAGCGCGCGACGCATGACGGCGGCGACCGCGTGGCGCGGCTGAATATGATGAGCGCATCGATGCAGGGCGCGCTTGCGTTCCAGAAGGGTCTGGGTTGCGTGCACAGCCTGAGCCATTCGCTCGGCGGCATCAACCCGCGTTTGCATCACGGCACGCTGAACGCGATTTTCCTGCCGGCTGTGCTGCGGTTCAACGAGGCAGCGCCTTCGGTGCGCGAGGAAGGCAAGCTCGACCGCCTCGCGACGGCAATGGGGCTAGGCAGCGGCGCCGAAGTGGCGCCTGCCGTGCGTACGATGACCGAGCGCCTGGGTTTGCCGACGGGCCTCGCGCAACTCGGTGTGAACGCCGGGCTGTTCCCCGAGATCATCAAGGGCGCGCTCAAGGATCACAGCCACAAGACCAATCCGCGCGAGGCCTCCGAAGACGATTACCGCGCCATGCTCGAATCGTCGATGTAAAGCGGCGCGGCGTTTTAGTCCCACGGCGGGGCGAGGCCCGTAGGGCGCACTTCACGACCGTTGCGTTCGAGCGCGGCGATCTGCACCATGTCGTCATCGTGAGTTCCAGCGTTTGCGCGAGCAGGTTGCTGGTCAGGTTCTCGCGCTTCGTCGAAGCGGGAATGATGGAGTAGTTCAGGCGCAGTGCCCAGGCGAGCGCCACCTGCGCGGGCGTGGCGTGGCGCCGTTCGGCAATCGCGCCGACGACCGGATCGCCGAGCACCTTGCCGTAGGCGAGCGTCATGTACGACGTCACGTGAATGCCTTCCTGCTTCAGGAACTCAACGAGCTTGCGATTCTGCAGATAAGGGCTCAACTCGATCTGGTTGGTCGCGATGTTTTCCTTGCCGACCACTGCGACAGCCTGCTTCGTCAGCTCGATATTGAAATTGGAAATGCCGATCTGTCCGGTCAGCCCTTGCAATTTCGCCTCGGCCAGTGCGCGCATGAATTCTTCGAGCGGTACGCCGTTGTTGGGCACGGGTCAATAAATCAGCGTGAGATCGACTGCGTCAGTGCGCAGCTTCTTCAGGCTCTCCTTCAGGCTCGGCACCAGCTTTTCACGCGCGTAGTTGTCGACCCAGATCTTGGTCGTGAGAAAGAGATTGTCGCGCGCGATGCCGGAAGCGGCGATCGCTTCGCCGACTTCGGCCTCGTTGCGGTAGATCTGCGCGGTATCGATGGCGCGGTAGCCGACTTCGAGGCCGTTACGCAGGGAGTCGATCACAGCCTGGCCTTGCAGGCGGAACGTGCCGAGGCCGAATGCGGGAATCTTGCGCATGTTGCTCTCCACAAAAAATGATTGGGTAACCTAATCGAAAATAGTGATTTAACGCGAGCGCCGGCTCATGACGATCCAGGACGAGGACGAGTGCAACGCCGCCAAGCGCGACGAACGCTGCAGCGTAGACCGAGGTCGCGGTCGAGCATGGCATCGTGCCTGGTGGGGCACCGGCTAGTTGGGCCACTTAGCCCGAAGCGTTCGCATGAGCGGAGTCCGGCGTTACCGCGGCTTCAACACTGTCGTCATATATTCCGTCGCGAATTCTGTGAATGCCTGCACGCGCAGCGGCAGCCGCCTTTGAACGGGATAGACGATTTGCGCGGCGAGTGGTTTCGCCTGCCATTTCGGCAAGACGCGCACGAGGCGGCCCGATATCAGATCCTCCTCGATCAGCCATTCCGGCAACACGGCCAGGCCCAGCCCCATGCGCGCGGCCTCGCGCATGCTTGTCACCCCCTCCGAGATCATCACGGGCTCGATCTGCAACGTATACGTTGCCGCGCCCGAATACAGCGTGACATCTCTCGAACCGCCGAATTGCCGGCTCGAAAGTGCGATCCACGGTAAGGCCTGGAGACTTTCCGGTTTGCTGGCGAACTTGTGATCCTTGAGGAAGGCGGGCGAGGCAACCGGATAGCGGCGGATCTCGCCCAGCGAGCGCGCCACGACGCGATCGTCAGTGAGCACGCCAGCGACGATACCCGCGTCGCAGCCCTCTTCGATCATGTGCAGCGGGCGGTTCGAATAGGCCAGCTCCATTCTCACTGCCGGGTGCGCCTGGATAAAGCTGCTGATCATCCGGCTCACCACGGACTGGCCAAAGTCGATGGTGGAGAACACGCGGATATTGCCGCTCAGCGCGCTCTGGTCGCGCCGCATGCGCTGCGCGGACTCCTCGGCTAGCGCGAGCAGCGCCTGGGCGTCGGCAAGGAATTGGTGGCCGGTTTCGGTGAGGCTCATGCGGTGCGTGTCGCGCCGCAGCAGCGCCGCGCCGCATTGATCTTCGAGCGAACGCAACTGGCGGCTCAGCGTGGGCTGGCTCAGATTCAGCTTGCGGGCCGCCGCGGAGATGCTGCCGCTCTCCACGATGGCAACGAAGGCCTGCAGCAGGCCCAGGTCGTTGAATATGGTCATACGCCGGGAGCATAACCGATATTCTGGCTATGCGGCTACCGTGGAGCGTTGGCTGGCGGGAAGATGCACCCATCGCATCACGTTGCATCACCCACCCAACCGGAACGGAGAGTCACCATGAGCACGCAAGCCAACACCAGCAAAGTCGCGATCGTCACCGGCGCTTCCCGCGGGATCGGCGCATCGATCGCCAGACGCCTCGCGGGCGAAGGCATCGCAGTCGTCGTCAACTACGCCGGCCGCGCCGCAGACGCCAATGCGGTCGTGGAGGACATCAAGGCCGCGGGCGGTCGCGCCGCGGCGATTCAGGCAGACGTGGCCGTGCCCGCCCAGGTGGCCGCAATGTTCGACCAGGCCATTACGCTCTTCGGCGGCGTGGATATCGTGGTGAACAACGCGGGCATCATGCAGCCGGGCCTCGTCAATCTGGCCGATACCGATGACGCCCTGTTCGACCGGCTCGTCGCGATCAACCTCAAGGGCACCTTCAATACGCTGCGCATTGCCGCGAAGAAGCTGCGCCAGGGCGGCCGCATCGTCAACTCTTCGAGCAGCATCCAGGCGCTCGCGCTGCCGGGCTACTCGGTGTACGCCGCCACCAAGGCTGCCGTGGAAGCGATGACCAACATCTTCGCCAAGGAACTGCGCGGCCGCAATATCACGGTGAATGCGGTCGCCCCCGGGCCTACCGCAACCGAACTGTTCCTCAAGGACAAGACGCCCGAGCAGATCGAACGCCTCGCAAAGATGCCGCCGCTCGAACGGCTCGGCCAGGCGGACGACATCGCCGAGGTGGTCTCGTTCCTTGTCGGCAACGGCGCAGGCTGGATCGACGGTCAAACGATCCGTGTGAACGGCGGCATTGTTTGATGTCCTGATCAAGCGTTTCATGACGAACAAGGAGCCCATCATGAAGAAGGTCATTGTCGTTACCGGCGCATCGAGCGGTTTTGGCCGCCTCGCTGCCGAAGCACTCGCGAGCGCCGGTCATACCGTCTACGCGTCCATGCGCGCGAGCGCCGGGCGCAACGCCCCGGTCGTCGCGCAGATGGCGGAATTTTCGCTGCACAAGGGCGTGGATCTGCGCACCGTCGAACTCGACGTGCAGTCACAGGCGTCCGTGGACGCGGGCATCGCCCGCGTAATTGCCACAAGCGGGCGTATCGATGTGATCGTCCACAACGCGGGCCACATGGCCTTCGGGCCGGCCGAAGCGTTCAGCCCGGAGCAGTATGCACACCTGTACGACATCAACGTGCTGGGCACGCAGCGGGTGAACCGCGCGGTGCTGCCGCACATGCGCGAGCGGCGGGAGGGCCTCGTGGTGTGGGTGTCGAGCAGCAGTTCCGCGGGCGGCACGCCGCCTTATCTCGCGCCGTATTTTGCGGCGAAGGCCGCCATGGATGCGATTGCGGTGCAGTACGCACGCGAGCTTGCGCGCTGGGGCATCGAAACGTCGATCATCGTGCCGGGCGCCTTCACCTCGGGCACGAATCACTTTTCGCATGCGGGCAGCCCGGAAGACAAGGGCGTCGTCGCCGCCTATGAAGCCGGCCCCTATGCCGGGTTCGGCGAGCAGATCCAGGAGGCGTTTGCCGCCATCGTGCCGCCGCAAGCCGACGTGGGCCTCGTGGCCGAGGCGATCGTCGATGTGGTCGATGCCCCCTTCGGGAAGCGGCCCTTCCGGGTGCACGTGGACCCGACCCAGGATGGCGCGGACGTTGGCTTTGCCGTACTGGACCGCGTGCGGGCGGAGATGCTGCATCGCGTGGGCCTCTCCGACCTGCTCGTGCCGCGCGGGCACGGCGACGCGTGATGCCACCGGCGGCGGGCGGCGGGGCGCGCTTACTCCGTGAGGCACTCCGACGCCTCGAGCCCGCGCAATGCCGCTTCGAACTCCTCGACAGGAATCGGGCGGCAGAACAGATAGCCCTGATACGCGTAACACCCGGCCGAGGCGAGGAAGGCGCGCTGCTCTTCGGTCTCGACCCCTTCGGCGATCACGCCGAGGCCCAGGCTGTGCGCGAGCGCCACGATGGTGCGGGCGATCGCGGCGTCGTTCGGGTCGACGAGGACATCGCGCACGAAGGATCGATCGATCTTCAGTTGAGCGAGCGGCAGGCGCCTCAAATACGAAAGCGACGAATAGCCGATGCCGAAGTCGTCGAGCGCGAAGACGACGCCGTTCGCCTTGAGCGCCTCCATCTTCTCGATGATCTCCTGCACGTTGTCGACCAGCACGCTTTCGGTCAACTCGAGCTTGAGCCGGTCCGCTCTTGCGCCAGTCTGTTCGAGCGTGGCCAGCACGCTTTGCACGAAGTCGGGCTGGTGCAGCTGCTGCGCGCTGACGTTGACCGCAATGGTCAGATGCTCCGTGTCGGGCTGCGTGGCCCAGCGCGCCAGCTGGGTGCAGGCCGCGCGCAGCACCCAGCTGCCCAGCTCGGCGATGAGCCCGGTTTCCTCGGCCACGGGAATGAAATCGGCCGGGTACACGAGCCCGCGCAGCGGATGACGCCAGCGTACCAGCGCCTCGACGCCGGTGACCCGGCCGCTGTCGATCTGCATCTGGTAGTGAAGCACGAACTCTTCGTTCTCGATGGCTTCGCGCAGTGCCGCTTCGAGCGCGGCACGTTCCACCACGACCGTCTGCATGTCGGGGTCGAAGAGGCGCACCGCGTTGCGTCCGCGTTCCTTGGACTTGTACATGGCGAGGTCGGCCTGCTTCATGAGGTCGTCTGTCGTCGCCTGCAAGCCCTTGAATACGGTTGCGCCGATGCTCGCCGTGCTGCGGTAGTCGATCTCGTCGAGTCGATAAGGATTCCCGAGCACGGCGAGAATCCGCTCGCCCAGGGCCTCGGCCTGGCGGGCCGCTTCGCAGGGAACGGGGTTCAGGTTCCCCACCACGACGACGAACTCGTCGCCGCCCACGCGCGCCACGGTGTCGCCCGCGGGTATGCTCGCCGCCAGGCGTTTGGCCACTTCCTGCAGCAGCAGGTCGCCCTTGTCGTGACCCAGTGTATCGTTCAGCGTCTTGAAGTGATCCAGATCGATGAACAGCAGGGCGCCGCTCGTGCCGTTTCTTGCGCTGTCGGTCAGGGCGTCTTTCAGGTTGTCGAGCAGCAGCGTGCGATTGGGCAAGCCGGTGAGCGCGTCGTAGAAGGCCAGCTCCTTGATGCGCTGGTCGGCGATCTTGCGCTCGGTGATGTCGCGCCCGCTCGTGCGGAAACCGATGAAGTCGCCTTTCGAGTCGGTAATCGGCACCCACGAGGCGCAGAGCCACATGAGCGAGCCGTCTTTGCGTACGCAGCGGAACTCCAGATTGTCGCCACGCGAGCCCAGTTGCGCGCCCCGGAACTCGGGCGCGACGTAGGAGGCATCGCCCGGATAGATCACGGTGCAGGCGAAGTCGCTCATGGCCATGCATTCGTCGACGGTATAGCCGATGTACTGCTCCACCGCCGAATTGATCCAGCGCGGCTTGCCTTCCGGCGACCACCAGATTTCCCAGTTGACCGTACAGTCCGCAATGGCGCGGAATTTTTCCTCGCTTTCGCGCAGTTCCTTCGTCATCGACGAGGCAAGACGTATCGCGCGGCTGCGGCCCGTCATCATGAGGCGCGTGAGCAGCGCGAGCAGCAGGCTCAGACCCGTTCCGGTGATTGCGATGAGCGTTGCCGCGTCGCGGCCGAAGCGCGCCTTGAAGCCGTCGCGCGCCATCAGCTTGAGCATCCAGTCGTGTCCGCAGACCACCAGATATTCGGTTGCCGAAAGATCGCTGGGCAGGTGAGGGGCCGGGGCACCCGACGTTCTGTAGAGCAACGCGTCCGGCGACGATTCCACGCCGTCGTAGATGGAGACCGAAAGGCCGGGCGGTTCCTCGCCGTAAAGGCTGGCAATGACGTCGTGCATGCGAAAGGACGCATAGACCCAGCCTACCAGCTGCGCCTGGCGTTCCGTGGCGTTTTCCGGCGCGGAACCGCGTGCGTAGACGGGCATGTACATCACGAAGCCGGGGTCGGCGCCGGGATCGGTGTCGACCGAGAGGCGCACCTTTCCTGAAATGGTCGCCATGCCGGTGTCGCGCGCCTGCTCCATGGCGCGCCGGCGCACCGGGTCGGCCCAGGCGTCGAAACCGGGCGCCGCGCGGTTGGCGCCGATATACGGCTCGCGCTGGATGATGGGTGCGTAGTTCGCGCGCGGACCGTCGGGCTCGATCGAGTAGCCCGGCACGCCGCGCTGCTGCATGGCCGCGATATGTGCGGCCTTTTGCGTTTGCGGCACCCACGCGACGATGCCGATGGCCTGGATGCCGGAAAAGTTGGCGTCGAGAGTGAGTGTATTGACGTACGCCCGGAACGCGTCGCGATCGACCTCGCCGGTGGCGGCAAAGAGGCTCTGCACGCCGCGCAGCAACAGCTGGTAAGTGCCCATGCGCTGTTCGATGCGGCTCACGACGTCGCCGAGTGAGTAATCGAACTGCGTCAGCAGTTCGTGGCGAGCCGCTTCCCGCTCGTGGTTCCAGAGCGTCCAGGTCACGCCGAGCGCGGCGGCGAGAACCAGTAGCGGGAGCAGAACGAGGCGCGTCCGGGTCATGGCGGCGTCTAGAAGGGGACCATCGAATCGGCGAGGTCAGGCTTGAAATACTTCGTGAAGATGCGCCGCACCGTGCCGTCCGCGATCATTTCGTTGACGAGGGCGCGCCACTTGTCCCGCTCCTCGGGCGAAAGCGCCTTCTTCGACATGATGAGTCCATGCGGAATGGGTGGATCGTCGAACTCCACGATATTGGTCACGCTCCGAATCTTCGCTTCATCGATGGCGGGATAATCGAACGGCTCGATGATCATTCCCTGAATGCGGCCAAGGATCAGCGCCTGGTAAAGCGGCTCGAGGCCCCCGGCCTGACTCACGCGGTTTTCGGCCGAGAGCGAATCGACCAGCCGGTTGGCCGACTCGCTATAGCGGAAGCTGCGGATCACGCCGAGCTGAAACTTGTCGTTGTGCTCGAAATCGGCCAGTTGATGAATGCCTGAATCCTTGCGAACCAGCAGATAGTACTTGTTGCTGAAGTACCAGGCAAAATCCGCGTATTGATTGCGCTCTTCGTTGGCAATGCCCGACAGACTGAAATCGAGCGCGCCCGATTCGATGAGCTTCCAGATGCGTGCGCGCGACATCAGGCTCACGCGAATCTGGCAGCCGCTGCGCCGCGCGAGGGCGTCAGCGAAGTCCTTGTCGATTCCCGTGTCGGTGTCGACGGAGTAGAGCAGCCCGTGATCGTGTAAGGCGAGCGTAAATGAGCGCGAGCAGTCGGGGCCCGCGGCAACCGCGGTGCCAATGCAACCGAGCGCGAGCAGCAGGCCGCCAAGGCAGGTTCGAATCACAGCGTCTCCGTTGCGTGTCAATGGCCCGATAGCGGTGCACTGGGCGGAAAACAGACTCCACGTCTTATCGGCAGCGTGCTTCAATTCTTGAGACAATTCCAATTGTTTTTTTTGCACGCTTTTCGTGCGGGCGCTGGGGTGTTCAGGTGGGACGATTGCCCGTGACCGCCAAGCGCAGAGGCCAAAAAAAAGCGCCGGCGCAAGGCCGACGCAATTTTCAAAACGGGTTCGTGTAAGGAGGGCCCAGCCGGAAGGTGGTGGAAGGTGGCCCTCGCAACGGACGATCTAGCCGATTCGCATAACGTTCAGTTCTCTTCCACCGGGTCGCGGTTCAGCATGCTTTGCGGAATCGACAGAATCAGAACGCAACTCACGAGCAGACAGGCGCCCAGCGCATAGGTGCCGTTGTTGATGTCGCCGGTCAGATCCTTCGCCACGCTGGTGATCATGGAACCCGTGAAGCCGGAGAGATTGCCGACCGAGTTGATGAGCGCAATACCGGCCGCCGCGGCCGTGCCTGAGAGAATCTGCCCTGGGAACGTCCAGTAAATCGGCATGAGCCCGAGAATCGCGCAGGTGGCGATCGTCAGGAATACGATCGAGAGCGGCACGTTGTGCGCGAAGAGTGCGCTCAGAATCAGGCCGCCGCCGCCGATACAGGCCGGAATGGCCGCATGCAGGCGGCGCTCGCCCGTCTTGCGCGAGTGTGACGCATTCCAGATCATGGCGACGACGGCGCTGAGATAGGGAATGGCGGTCAGCAAGCCGATGTTGAACGTGCTCTTCACACCGGAAGCCTTGATGATGGAAGGCAGCCAGAATGCCAGGCCATAGAAGCCGGTATTGAAGGTCAGCAGGATGAACGTCAGCAGCCAGACACGCGGGCTTTTCAGCGCTGCCACGGCGCTATGCGTTTTTTTCGCGCTTTCCTGTTCGAGATTCTTTTGCAGCACGGCTTTTTCGGCGGCGCTCAGCCATGTCGCCGACTGAATGCCGTCGCCCATGCGCAGCAGCACCACGAAGGCGACGAGAATCGAAGGAATGCCCTCGAGCAACAGCATCCACTGCCAGCCGCCCAGGCCGAACAGTCCATGCGTGTTTTCCATCAGCCAGCCCGAGATAATGCCGCCGAGCGTGAGGCTCACCGGAATGGCGATCAGGAACCCCGACATCGCGACGCTCTGGCGACGCGCCGGAAACCAGTAGTTCAGGTAAAGAATGATGCCGGGGAAAAACCCCGCTTCGCAGACGCCGAGCAGAAACCGCAGGATGTAGAACATCGTCGAGGTCTGCACGTGAAAGAAACTCGCGAGCGGCGCGATAAAGGCGAGCGACGAAGACACGATGCCCCACGTCACCATGATGCGCGCGATCCAGAAACGCGCGCCATAGCGATGCAGGAGCAGATTGCTCGGCATCTCGAAGAGGAAGTATCCCCAGAAGAAAATGCTTGCGCCCACCGCATAGATACTGTCGCTCAAACCGAGCGAATCGAGCATCTGCAGCTTGGCAAAGCCGACGTTTACGCGGTCGAGGTAGGCGACGACATAGCACAGAAGCAGAAGCGGCAAGATGCGCTTCAGTACCTTGCGGTACAGCCGTTCTTCGGCTTCGTTGACGGCGGCCGGCGAGTCCGCAATCTGGGTCAGGGTTGGCATGGGATGTGTCTCCTTTCACATATGCCTTTGAACGCTCCCGGTACTGGGGAGGCGATTCCACGAGCTTCGTGGTGTGCTTGCTGGATCTCTGCGCTGGCTGTGAACAGCGCATTGTTTGTTATCGGTAACACAGCGGGCGCTAAATTAGCATGAGACGAGGCGCCACGGCAAGTCGGTCGCCAGCGCCGAAGTCGGGAAAACGCGTGGTCTCACCTGGTGCACAGGGCGCGTGCAAAGTGCTAAGATCCAGAAATGTTACCGATAACAAATGGCGCGGACCTGCGTGCCACATCGTCGAGACAAGGAACAAGCAAGTGAGTGATATGACCCAGCCCAACGCACGGCGCCTGCGCAGCCAGGAATGGTTCGACGACCCGGCCCATGCGGACATGACCGCGCTCTATGTCGAGCGCTTCATGAATTACGGTCTGACCCGGGAAGAACTGCAATCGGGCCGCCCCATCATCGGCATTGCGCAAACGGGGAGCGATCTCGCCCCTTGCAACCGTCACCATATCGAGCTGGCGGCCCGCACGAAGGCGGGCATTCGCGACGCGGGCGGCATCCCAATGGAATTTCCGGTCCATCCGCTCGCCGAGCAGAGCCGCCGGCCCACGGCAGCGCTCGACCGCAATCTGGCCTATCTGGGTCTCGTCGAAATTCTTCACGGTTTCCCGCTCGATGGCGTGGTGCTGACCACGGGCTGCGACAAGACCACGCCTGCTTGCCTGATGGCCGCGGCAACGGTCGACATGCCCGCCATCGTGCTGTCGGGCGGCCCAATGCTCGACGGCTGGCATAACGGCCAGCGCGTCGGGTCGGGCACGGTCATCTGGCATGCGCGCAATCTGCTGGCAGCAGGCGAGATCGACTACGAGGGCTTCATGGAGCTCACGACGGCCTCGTCGCCCTCCATCGGCCACTGCAACACGATGGGTACGGCGTTGTCGATGAACAGCCTCGCCGAAGCGCTGGGCATGTCGCTGCCCGGCTGCGCCAGCATTCCGGCCGCTTACCGCGAGCGCGGCCAGATGGCGTACGCAACCGGCAAGCGCATTGTCGACCTCGTGCGCTATGACATGCGGCCTTCGCGCATCATGACGAAAGAGGCGTTCGAGAATGCCATCGTCGTGGCCTCTGCGCTGGGTGCGTCGACCAACTGCCCGCCGCACCTCATCGCGATCGCGCGGCACATGGGCATCGAGCTGAGCCTCGAAGACTGGCAACGCGTCGGCGAACAGGTGCCGCTCATCGTGAACTGCATGCCGGCAGGCGAGTATCTGGGCGAGAGCTTCCACCGCGCGGGCGGCGTGCCCGGCGTGCTGCGCGAACTCGATCGCGCGGGTCTCGTGCATCGCGAATGCCTCACGGTATCGGGCCGCACCATCGGCGCCATCGCCGACGGCACGCCCGAGCCCGATCGCGAAGTCATCAGGACAACCGATGACCCGCTCAAGCATGGCGCAGGCTTCATGGTGCTCTCGGGCAACTTCTTCGACAGCGCGATCATGAAGATGTCGGTGGTCGGCGACGCCTTCCGGCAAACCTATCTGAGCGAGCCGGGTGCGGAAAACACCTTCGAGGCACGCGCCATCGTGTTCGACGGTCCAGAGGACTACCATGCACGCATCAACGACCCGTCGCTCGAAATCGACCAGCACTGCATTCTGGTGATTCGCGGCACCGGCACGGTCGGCTATCCCGGCAGCGCCGAAGTGGTGAACATGGCGCCGCCGGCGGAACTCGTGCGCCAGGGCATCACGTCGCTGCCCACGCTGGGCGATGGCCGACAGAGCGGTACGTCGGCGAGCCCGTCGATCCTGAACATGTCGCCCGAGGCGGCGGTGGGCGGCGGCCTCGCGCTGCTGCAAACAGGCGACCGCATTCGTGTGGATCTGAACGCGCGCAGCGTGAACGTGCTGGTCGACGAAGCCGAGCTGGCGCGCCGCCGCGAGACGGCGCACTTCGAGGTGCCGCCTGCACAGACGCCCTGGCAGGAGCTTTACCGCAAGACGGTGGGGCAATTGTCCACGGGCGGATGCCTCGAACCCGCCACGCTTTATCTGAAAGTGATCGCCGAGCGCGGCAACCCGCGCCATTCGCATTAACCGGACACTCAACTGGACGCACCATGACCTCGAACACCCCCTCAAACTGGCTTCCCGGCGATGTCGGGCAGGCGCTGCTCGTTGGCCGCGTGTGGCGCAAGGCAGGCGAGCATGAAGGCCCCTCCGTCGTGCTCGTGCGCAACGGCGAAGTCATCGATATCACGGCCAGCGCGCCGACCACCGCGGATCTGTTCGACCGCGAGGACCTCGCGCAATTCGCGCGCACCGTGAGCGGCGAATCGCTCGGCCCGGTGGAAAAGCTGATCGAAGCGAATCTGCCCGGCAGCGGGGAGCCAGCGCTGCGTCTGCTCGCGCCCAACGACGTGCAGGCCATCAAGGCCTGCGGCGTGACGTTCGCGGTGAGCCTGATCGAGCGCGTGATCGAAGAGCAGGCGGGCGGCGATCCCGCGAAAGCGCAGGAAGTGCGCGAAACCATCGCGGCCACGATCGGCACCGATCTCTCGAAGATCAAGCCGGGCTCGGACGAAGCGATGAAGCTCAAGGCGGAACTCGAGCGGCGCGGCGCGTGGTCCCAGTACATGGAAGTGGGCATCGGGCCCGACGCGGAAGTGTTTTCGAAGTCGCAGCCCATGTCAGCGGTGGGCTTTGGCGCGGCTGTCGGCTTGCTGGCCGCTTCGGTCTGGAACAACCCCGAGCCGGAAATCGTGCTGGCCGTGAACAGCCGCGGCGAGATTGTCGGCGCGACGCTCGGCAACGACGTCAATCTGCGCGACATCGAAGGCCGCTCGGCGCTGCTGCTCGGCAAGTGCAAGGACAATAACGCCTCGTGCGCGATCGGCCCGTTCGTGCGTCTGTTCGACGAGTCGTTCAGCCTCGACACGGTGCGCAAGACGAGCGTCGCGCTGCGCGTGGAGGGCACGGACGACGACTTCGTCCTGGAAGGCATCAGCCACATGAGCGAAATCAGCCGCGATCCGGCCGACCTCGTGGCGCAGACGTGGGGCCCGCATCACCAGTATCCCGACGGCTTCATGCTGTTTCTCGGCACCATGTTCTCGCCGATCAAGGATCGCGACACGCAAGGCGGCGGCTTTACGCACCACCTTGGCGACAAGGTCACCATTTCCGCGCCGGAACTCGGCGCGCTGATCAACACCGTGCAATTGAGCACGGCTCTCGCGCCGTGGAACTTCGGCGTGCGCGCGCTCTATCGCAATCTGGCCGCGCGCGGATTGCTGTGAGCCACTGAATCGGGAAACGCGACATGAACCAGTTCGACAATTACATCGGCGGCCAGTGGGTGCGCGGCGCTACGGCATCCACCAACATCAATCCCTCCAATCTCGACGACGCGATCGGCGAGTTCGCGCAGGCAGACGACGCGCAGACGCGCGACGCCATCGCCGCCGCGCGCAAGGCCTTTGCGCAATGGTCGCTCTCCACGCCGCAGCAACGCTTCGATCTGCTCGACCAGGTGGGCAGTGTCATTCTCGCGCGCAAGGCCGAGTTGGGCCGCGTGCTGGCGCGCGAAGAGGGCAAGACGCTGCCCGAGGCCATCGGCGAGGTGGGCCGCGCGGCGCAGATCTTCAAGTTCTTCGCCGGCGAGGCGCTGCGCCTTGGCGGCGAGATCGTGCCTTCGGTGCGGCCCGGCATGACCGTCGAGGTGACGCGCGAGCCGATCGGCGTGATCGGGCTCATTACGCCCTGGAACTTTCCGATCGCCATTCCCGCCTGGAAGATCGCGCCCGCGTTGGCCTATGGCAACACGGTCGTCATCAAGCCCGCCGACCTCGTGCCGGCCAGCACGTGGGAGCTCGTGAAAATCATTGCGGAAGCGGGCGCGCCGGCCGGCGTGATCAACCTCGTGATGGGGCGCGGCTCGGTGGTGGGCGAGGCGATCGTCAGCTCGCCCGATGTCGATGCCGTGAGTTTCACCGGCTCGGTCCCGACGGGCCGCGCGATCGGCGCGAAGTGTTTTGCAACGGGCAAGAAGTTCCAGCTGGAAATGGGCGGCAAGAATCCCATGGTCGTGCTCGACGACGCCAATCTCGACGTCGCCGTGGACGCCTGCATCAACGGCGCATTCTTCTCGACGGGGCAGCGCTGCACGGCGTCGAGCCGCCTCATCGTGACCGAAGGCATTCACGACCGTTTCATCGAAGCGATGAAGGCGCGCATGAAAACGCTGAAGACGGGCGACGCGCTGGCGGACGGCACGCATATCGGGCCGGTGGTGGACGACAAGCAGCTTCAGCAGGACGAGCGCTACATTGCGATCGCGCGTGAAGAGGGCGGCGAGGTGTACGGCGGCGAGCGTGTGGAAGGCGCCACGCGCGGCTACTTCCTTGCCCCCGCGCTGATCACCGGCACGACATCGCAAATGCGCATCAACCGCGAAGAAGTGTTCGGCCCCGTCGCCTCGGTCATCAAGGTGAAGGACTATCACGAGGCGCTCGCCGTGGCGAACGACACGGAGTTCGGTCTGTCGGCCGGCATCTGCACGACTTCGCTCAGTCATGCCAACCATTTCCGCCGCCATGTGCAGGCCGGCATGGTGATGGTGAACACCGCGACGGCGGGCGTGGACTATCACGTGCCGTTCGGCGGCCGCAAGGGTTCGAGCTACGGCCCGCGCGAGCAGGGCAGCTACGCTCGCGAGTTTTACACCACGGTCAAGACGGCGTACGTCAATCCGGGCGCAGTGTGAAGCCGCGCGGGCGGCGTACGGAAGACGCCGCCCGCGCCGGTGTTCAGATCATGCCGTGCACCACGGAGTGGGCGAGCCGCAGAAGATCGTCGAATTGCGTGACCAGTTCGAAACACACGAGAAATGTGAATGCGGCAGCCGCCCCGGGAAAGCGCACCATCAGGCGCAGAGCGGGCTCGGCGGTCCGCTTCCTGACTGCGTCGCGCGTCATCAGCCAGGTAATCACCACGCCGATTGCGGCGCCCGCGATCAAATCCGTGGGGTAGTGATAGCCCAGATACGCACGCGGCAGGCAGATAATGAGTACCACGTATAACATCACCAGCGCGCCGACCACACGCCATACCAGCAAGATCCCCATCGCAATCGCCACCCACAGCATGGCGTGATCGCTCGGGAACGAACTGAAGTCGGTGAGCCCGGCCGCCCGCAGCGACGACGAGGCGAAATGCAGATGCAGATCGGGATTGAATAGCGGCCGTTGGCGGAACGGCAGAAAACGCGCGAGGAGGCGTCCCACGGCGAGCGCGATCAGGCCGCTCGTCACCGTGGCGATCATCATCTCGCGCCGCCACTCGCGCCGCTCGTTCGGCTGAAACCAGATCCACCAGATGAGCGGGATGAGGAAATACCCCTTGAACGTATAGAGTCCCACCATCACCCGGATCGCATGATTGAGCAGTGGCGGCAGATCGACTTGGGTGAGGGCTCCCAGAATGACGGTATCGAAGCTGTTCATTTATTGTGGGCCATTCCGCTGACTTATTTACGAATGAGCAAGGCGGCCGGAAACGGAGGTCTCCGGCCGCCTTGGGGCCCGATGTTCCAGGCGCTAGCCATCGTAAGTTTCAATTCAGCGCGCATAGGTAAAGAATCGAAAGCAAGTGTAAATCGTGCTTGCTCCCCGCCCTCACTGCGCCGCAGCGGCAGGCATCGTCCTGTGCGGCGTGCCTGCCGGCCCGCTGTTACGCCCCGTCACATATCGTTTCGTTTCAAAACGAACCTTGCCGCACAACGTGTCCGTTATCGGGCATGACCCCACATCGTTTCGGGCGATTTGCCCGGTTTCATCGCCTAGCCAGGCAGCAGGGAGCCGCTGCGCAGCGGCGTGGCGCCTGCCACCCACGCCACTTCCATCCCCGCCGTGGCGAAGCGCGTGCGTTGGCGTGCGTACAGCATGCCGGTCACGGAGCTCGTGATCGTGACGACGCGATCGGTCAGCGGATCGACCACATCGGCAATCGGCTGACCCGGTTCGACCCTCACGCCAACCGGCGTGCGGAACACGAGCACGCCGGAGGCCGGCGCAATGAGCGTTTCGGCGCCCGCGAACGGCGTGGCCGCGTATTCGAGCGCAGGCAGCGGCGCGGGCGTGCCCTCGATCACACCGCGATGCGTGAGGTAGTTGACGATGGCGTTCGCGTCGCGTTCGGCGAAGTCGTAGCTCACGTCTGCCTGGCCGCGCAACTCGATCGTCACGGACACCGCACCGTTGGGAATCGGAAAGCGTTCGCCGTAGCGCTCGCGCAGCGCGGACCAGCAGAAGCTGTGAATCTCGTCGAAGGGACTGCCGTCCGAATTGAGCGCGAAGAGCGACGCCTTCGCTTCGAGATAGCGCGCGAGCGGCTCGACATCGGCCCACAGGTCGGGGTTCGTGTAGAGATGCATCGCACCTTCGAAGTCGCAATGCAGGTCGAGCACGACATCGGCGTCGTACGACAGGCGTTGAAGCGCAAGACGCTGCGAGCCGAGTTCCGTGGTGGGCGTCTGTTCGTCGAGCGCCTCGCGCATCGCAGCGCGCACGACGGCCACGTTCTGCTGTGCGTCGCCGCTCAGGCGAGAGCCGACACGCGGGAGCACGAGTTCGGCGAGATCGTGGAAGTGGCGGTTGAAGTTGGCCGCGGTGCCGCTTTCGAAACGGCCGAGCAGCTGACCGAGCAGGCGCTGATTGAGGCCGATAGGATTGGGCACGGGCACGACGACGACCTCGCCGCGCAGCTTGCCTGCGGCTTCGAGCGCGGCGAGGCGTTGGCGCAGGGCCCAGGCGACGAGCATGCCCGGCAGTTCGTCGGCGTGCAGCGACGACTGGATGTAGATCTTCTGTGCGCCGGTGGGGCCGTAGTGGAAGCTCGTAAGGTGCCGCGCGGTGCCGAGCGCCGGCGAAATGAGCGGATGGGTCTGGATCTGCATGATGGCGTGAGGACGGAAGTTGCGGGCGGCGGAAAGGGCAAAAGGCGCGGGAGTGTCCCGCGCCTTCGTCGCTAATCGTGTGCTCCGGTCAGACTCAGGAACCGTACACGTCGAATGCGAAGTAGCGCGATTCGATCTTCTTGTACGTGCCGTCCTTGAGCATGTCCGCGAGTGCCTTGTCGATCTTTGCCTTCAGGTCGGCGTCGTCCTTGCGCAGGCCGATGGCGGCGCCGTTGCCGAGAATGCCGCTGGGATCGCTCAGTTCGCCGTTCGTGAACGCGAAGCCTGCGCCGCGCGGGGTCTTCAGGAAGCTCAGGTCGGCTTGCACGGCGTCTTGCAGCGCGGCGTCGAGGCGGCCCGAGAGCAGGTCCGCATAGACCTGGTCCTGATCCTGGTAAGGCACGATCTTCACACCGTTCGGCGCCCAATTGGCTTTTGCGTAGGCTTCCTGGGTCGTGCCCTGTTCGACGCCGACCGTCTTGCCCTTCAACGAATCCGCCGTGGGCTGGAGGCTCGAGCCCTTCTTCGCGACGAGACGGCTAGGCGTGTGGAAGACTTTTGAGGAGAACGCGATTTGCGCTTCGCGCTGCGGCGTCATCGACATCGAGGAGAGGACGGCGTCGAACTTCTTCGCCTTGAGCGCCGGAATCATGCCGTCGAATTCGCTTTCCACCCACACGCACTTCGCGTTGATGCGTTTGCAGATTTCGTTGCCGACGTCGATGTCGAAGCCGACCAGCTTGCCGTCCGTGCTCTTCGATTCGAACGGGGGATAACTTGCGTCCACGCCAAAGCGGACGGTGGTCCAGTCCTTCGCACAGACCGAGGTGGCGACGGCGAGCATCGCAATGCACAGGGCAAACTTCTTCATTGACGTGGAGTCTCCAATATATCTTTCGACGCCGCCATGACGGATGGCGGCATGGTCAACAGCGGGCTGTCACGTCAGCCGTGTTGTATAGACAAGATAACGGCTCTCACATATTGAGACAACTAGGGTTTTTGCTGGCGGAAGGTGTAAACGTGCTGACACGTGCGCGGTGCACGTGGGAAAGGACGGCGGCAGGCGGATTGGAGCGTGCGTTGTAAGTGCTTATTGGCTAGACAACTTTGATGGGCCTAGCCTGGCATGGCCGAACAGGACTGCTGTCGCAGGGAGGGAGCGACGGACTTTGCACACGTAGGGAGAGGCAGGCGCGCGCATGAGGTTGCGCGCGCAACGAACAAGAGCTGGCGGGCGCGCCGATCAATCGTCGTCGCCGTGGTGATGTTCCCAGCCACGATGACGGCCGTGGTCGTGCCAGTGGTGTTCGCCTTCGTCGTGGTCGTAGCGGTAGTAGCCGTAGGCCGGGGCCGGTTCGTAAACCGCAGCGGGCGGTGCCGCATACACGACGGGCGGCGGTGCCTCGTACACCGGCTCGGGCGCGGCATAGACCGGACCGGGAACGCCGAGATAAACACCGATATCGGCATGGGCGGATGCCGCTGTGCTGACACACGTCCCTGCGAGTCCTGCGAGAAGATAAAACGTCAGGCGATTCATGATGATCTCTATTCCAGTCAACGGACGCGGTTGCGATGGAAGCGGATTCTAGTCGCTGGGCTTACGGACGGGATGCGCAGATTTGTCAATCGTGTAACCGCTGGTAAGGCCGCGCGAAAAAATAGCGAGCTTAAGGTTCTCATAAGGTAGTTGCGCGGATCTGAATGTCCGGTTGTGTGGGGCCGCCGCTTTGGGGCCATTACACGGTTGTGCCTTTGCCATTACCCTATAGAGGTTGCTCGCGTCCGGGACAGGTTGCCCATGTGCACCGACGATCGAACTGCTACGCAAGCCTCCATGCCTGAATTCCGGACGCAGGGCGATGTCTGCTCGTTCGGGAATCAAGCCGTTGCATTGCGCTGGACACTCGAGGACGAACACCTCACTCGCTTCTCGCTCGTCGATTGCGCAAGAGCATGCGAGCTGCCGATCGTCGCGCCGTTCACGCTGACGTTCGCAGATGGCACCACGCTCGGTCTGGCCGGATTGCGGGTGCTTGCACCAGTACGGGAAGACGCGCTCGCGGCCAACCCGCACGCATCGCGCCTGGCCGAACGCGTTGAGGGCCAGCGCGTGAGCATCACGCTGGGCGACGCCCAGGGGCGTCTCGCGATTCAATGGAGCGTAGAGCAGCGCGACGGCGCGCGATATCTGCGCATGACGCTAAACGTGACGGCCCTGCGCCTGGACGAAGCCATTGGCGTCGTTTCATTGCTGCAGGCGCGCGCTGCCGCCGCGCAGACCGGCAGTGAACGCAAGGGCACGCCGGTCGTCGCGGGCAGCTTCTATCTGGGCTTCGAGTTGCCGCTTGCAACCAGCCACGTGGAGGCAGATAGCATCGCTTTTACGCTGCATCGCGCGTTGCCGCTGGAAAAGAACCGGACGCTGACTTACTCCGCCGTGGCCGGCGTGGCTCGCGACGGACAGTTGCGGCGTGATTTCTCCACATACCTCGAGCAGGAGCGCGCTCGCCCATATCAGCCGTTTCTGCACTACAACAGCTGGTGGGATATCGGTTATCTCACGCCTTATACGCAGGAGCAGGCGCTGGAGCGTATCGACGCAATCGGCCACGAGTTACATACCGCGCGCGGCGTGCAGATCGATTCGTTTCTTTTCGACGATGGCTGGGACGACCTTGGCGGCGGCTGGCATTTCAGCCAGGCGTTTCCTCATGGCTTTGCGCCGCTGCGCGACGCGGCGGCGCGCTATGGCGGCGCGCCCGGCGTTTGGCTGTCTCCCTGGGGCGGCTATTGCGCGCCGAAGGACGAACGCGTCACGCACGGCCGCGCCACGGGCTATGAGGTCATCGACAATGGCTTTGCGTTATCGGGGCCTCGCTATTACGAGCGCTTTCACGAAGTCGTGATGAGCCTGCTCGCGACAGACGGCGTGAACCAGTTCAAGTTCGACGGCACGGGCAACGCGGACCGTGTATTTCCAGGCAGCCTTTTCGATAGCGACTGGGACGCGGCAATCCAGCTCATCGGCGACATTCGCGCGGCGAAACCGGCAACCTTCATCAATCTCTCGACCGGCACGCATCCCTCGCCGTTCTGGCTGCGCTACGTCGACGCGATCTGGCGGGGCGGCGGTGACGACGGTCAGGCGGGCAGCGGCACGAACCGCGAGCGCTGGATCACGTATCGCGACGCGCAGACGTACCGCAACGTCGTGCTGCGCGGCCCGCTCTTTCCGCTCAATTCCCTGATGCTGCACGGCATTGTGCTGGCACAGTGCAATCCGCGCCTGAATGCGCCGGCAGGCGACGCATTCGCGCACGAGGTGCGGTCCTTCTTCGCGAGCGGTACGCAATTGCAGGAGCTATACATCACGCCTTCGCTGCTGGGCGAAGACGACTGGAACGTGCTCGCGCAAGCGGCCCGGTGGGCGCGCGCGAACAGCGATGTATTGCGCGACAGCCACTGGATCGGCGGCGCGCCCGACGAAGCGGCAATCTACGGCTGGGCCGCGTGGGCGCCGCACAAGGCATTCGTCACACTGCGCAATCCGCACGATCAGGCGCAGCGCTTTGCACTGGCGCTGCGGCATCAACTGGAATTGCCGGCCGAGGCGGCAGGACGATTTCTTGCGCGGAGTCTCTGGCATGCAGGCAAGAGCAGCATTCCCGCAATACTGGACGCGGACGTGCCGTGCGAAATCCAGCTCGCGTCATTCGAAGTGCTCACGCTGGAACTGCTGCCGACTGCTGGGGGCTAATACAACGCATTCGCCAGATGCACCGGCTTCGCTTCGATCTGGTGCAGGTCGAAGATCAGCACCTCGTTCTCGCCTTGCGTGAGCCACGGCGCGGGGCAAAACAAGCGCTGTTGCGGGCCGATACTCCAGTAGCGTCCGAGATTGTGCCCATTGACCCAGACCACGCCCTTGGCCCAGTGGCTCATATCGAGCCAGGTGTCGCCGATTTCATCGAGAACCAGGCGCGCCTTGAAAAAGAGCCCGGGTTTCAGCGGATTCGTGCAGCGTGCATCCAACCCGGCGACGTACGCCTCATCCATCGGTAGCAAAAAGACTTCCCATTCCTCGAGCGATGAAACGGACCCGTCGGCGTATTGCATTTTCACGGGCTCCAGCAGGCCTTTGCGGTCGACGATTGCAGGCCCGAAGTTGACGCGGCCCATGGCCTCTACCAGGATCTCCAACGCGCCGGACGCGGCGGCGGGCAATGCGAGCGGCGCGCGATGCGTCACGCGTAGCCGCTGTGAATAGTCGTGCGGAATCCACGCACGCGAGACGCCGCCCGCGTAGCGCTCGCCGACGAAGACCGTTGCATAGTCGTGAACGCCGCTGATATCCAGCGCGTCAGCGGGTTGCGACCGCAACGTTTTTCGATACAGCATGAAGCCGAATGGCTGGCCGTAGTGCTCGAACGGCAACGGAGCGACACTTGGCAAGGGCGCGGGGAGGTTGTCCCAGATCGAGGCATAGAGGGTGGGCGTCAGGGTGTGGCCCGCGACCGTGGGTATGGCGTCCGGGATCTCCGGCAACGGCTCGGCCAGGTAATGGGCGATGATGTCGCGATACTTCAGGTATTTCGCGGTGGCGGCCCCTTGCTCGTTAATTGGCGCGCCATAGTCGTAGCTCGTGATATCGGGTTGATAGTTGCCCGACTCGTCCATATTCGCGCCGGCATAAAAGCCAAAACTCGTGCCGCCGTGAATGACATAGAGGTTGAACGACAATTGCGACTGCATGAATGCACTCAAGATGGCGGAAAGATCGTAATGAAGTCCCGCGAATTCAGGCTCGCCCCAATGCGTCAGCCAGCCCGGGTAGACCTCGCCCGCCATCGCGGGAACGGCAGGAAACGCGCGTCGCACCGTGGCGATTTGCGCCGCGTTGCCGTTGCTCAATGCAATGGCGCCACCCGTCACCGTCGTGCGATTGCGTTCGAGTTGCGCGAGGCCGTCCTCGGTGTAGAAGGGCCCCGTTACGCCGCCCCGTAGCCAGAGCTGCCGCAGTTCTTCGAGGTAAGCGGGATTACTTGCGTACGAACCGAATTCATTCTCTATCTGGATCATCAGGATCGGCCCGCCTGCATCGATCATCAACGGCTTGATGCGGGGAACCAGTTCGCCGATGTAGCGCGCAACCGCAGCCATGTAACGGGCATCGCTGGCGGAGTCGGTGCGAAGCTGGATGTCCGGTTCGCTCAGCAGGTAAGCGGGAAGGCCTCCCAGGTCCCACTCGGCGCAAACGTAAGGGCCCGGACGCAGCAGCACCCACAGCGCTTCTTGCTGACACAGACGGATAAAGGCTTCGAGATCGCGGTTGCCGCTTTTGAAGTCGAACACGCCCCTGCGCGTCTCGTGGTAGTTCCACATGATGTACAGCGCAATGCAGTTCATGCCCATCGCTTTGGCCATGCGAATGCGATGCAGCCAGTACTCGCGTGGTATGCGCGCGGGATGCATCTCGCCGCTGCGAATCTGCAAGGGCTCGCCGTCGAGCAGGAAGTGCTCGCCGTTGGGACTGAACGAGAAGGTGTGGCCGCGTTCGAGGCTCACGGTGCAATCGCGCCCTTGTATTTGCACACTCACGCACTATACTTCGACGGCTGATAGTAGAACGCTTAATTTCGCTTAAGCCTATAATTCGGCAAGAATACGCGCAAGTCAGATATGCCGAGCTATGTAACCGTATTGACGCAGTTACATTCGAATATGAAAAAGCGTGCTATTTTTCCGATTGCCAGTTCAACGCTTCTCGTCGCGGCGGGAATTTTCTGCATCGTCTTGTCACTCTCGACAAGGTCCCTGATCGGAACGCTTTTCATCGCAAGGATGCTGCTGTTCTGCGGCTTCGTGCATGCCTTGAATCTGTTCACGACGAAGGACTGGAAACTCGCTATCAGGCGCATTCCGCCAGTCATCGTGCCCATACTCATCGGCATTCTCATTCTGGTCAATGACAGCGCACGGGCTCGCGGGCTTACCGTGATGCTGATGATCTTTTTCGTGCTCGACGGCTTCTTCAAGATCATTGCTTCCGTCGGGCAGGACGTGAAGATCAACAACATCGGCATTGTCAGTGCAGCGCTGTCTTTCCTGCTCGCCATTTTTCTGGCCGCCAATTTTCCGAGCGTGCCGTTGCCCTTGCTCGGATTGTTCCTCGGGCTGGATCTCATTTCCATGGCCGTGGTGCCGTTTGGCGGCCGGGAGCGCAGGCGCGACCTGATCTGACCTGACGAAAGCGCAGTCGGCGGCCGCGTCACGGCCGCGCATCACGTTTCGCGCGCACACGGTATCGCCATCGATGCCCGTGTCAGTGTGCGGTTGCCGTTTTACACACGCAAAACCGACGGAGGCGATTCATGATCTTCGCAAATGGCTTTACGTTTTCGAACTTTATTATCGATACGTTTTCGATATTCATGTTCATTCTGTGGTTCTGGCTGTTCATCACGATCACGAGCGACCTGTTCCGTCGAACCGATATATCGGGCTTCCTGAAGATCGTCTGGGTGATCTTTCTGATTGTTTTGCCCTATATCGGCATATTTGCCTATGTCCTCACGCAAGGCAGGGACATGGCGCATCGCAACCAGGAACGGGCGCAGAAGGCGCGCGAAGAACTGCGCCACATAGTGGGCTACAGTGTCGCGGACGAAATCGAGAAGCTCGACAAGCTGAAAACGACAGGCTCGATTACCGACGACGAGTACAAGCGCCTGCGCGCGCGGCTCGTCGAATGAGAAGGGCAGCAGGCATGGCAACCGTCCATGCCTGAATCATGCAGCAAGCACGGGCTACGGCAACGTAGCCCGTCGCGTCATCCGGTCATTCAGTACCCGAAACGATCTTCGAGATCCTCCAGTTGCTTCTCGTCACCAGCACGTAGTCGCCGTTCACGCCAAGCCATTGCTGGCCGCGCTTCGGTGCGTCCAGGTTATGCGACTTCCAGTCTTTCATCTGGTAGTTGTAATGCCGATACTTCGAGGGAACCTGTTGGCCCTCATGCCAGTCGCGATGCGGCATGGTCGGCATGACCTGCTGGCGACCTGTCCCCTGGCTTTGGTCTGCACCCGATGCTGCGTCTTGCGCCATTGCGGAAGAGGCAACACCGAGGAGGAGCGCAGCGATGACTGAGAGGACGAGTTGGCTTTTCATGATTCGATCTCCGGAGGCAAGAAGATGATTGACGTCACCATGACTATGGCTTCTTCGGTTATAGAACATCCCGAAATCCGTGATATCCAGTTGTGCGAACGTGCCCTTAAAAGCGTATGGGCAAAGGCTGGAAAACGAACGAATCTAGCGGTGTGAATAAGGGTGTGAAGCGTCTATCCATAGTAGTAAACGGAATTCCGACTTCAAGTAATTTACGAGTGGTTGATTTTGCGGCGGTTTTGCGTAATTCCTGTGAATGCATGAAAGCGCTGCTTGTTAGATAACGATCGAAACATTATGCGTTTTTCGCGCGCTTGAGCATTCGCGAATTGCGCACATCGGGGGCTCTGATTTGCAGTTTGAGTGAACATCGCAATGATCCGGTCGGGTACGGCGCAATGAGCCATTCGGGGCGCGCGCGTACCGTCTCTATTTTTCGGTGGAGCCTCGCGTGCCAAACTGCGAACCCAGACGCTGCAGACCGTGGCTGATCGGCATTGCGGCAATGTTGCTGCTGGCGGGCAACGGTTGCCGCGACAGGCAAGCTCAGAGCGGCGCGGCGCCACCGCCGCCGAGCGTGCTCGTCGTAACGGTTGCGGCGCAAACGATTCCCCGCGAGATCGAACTGCCGGGGCGGATCGAAGCGATCCGTTCGGCGGAAGTGCGCGCACGCGTGGACGGGATCGTCGAGCGGCGGCTCTTCGAGGAGGGCACCGACGTGCGCGCCGGGGCGCCGCTCTTTCTGATCGATTCGCGCGACTACGAGGCTGCATTGCAGCAGGCCCAGGCCGCGCTCAACCGGGCCCGGGCCGTGCAGGGCAATGCGGCCTCGGAGGTGGCGCGCTTCAAGCCGCTGGTGGCACGCCAGGTCGTGAGCGCCCAGGAGTTCGAGGCCGCGACGGCCGCACTGCAGCAGGCCGACGCGAATGTTGCGGATGCACGCGCCGCGGTGACGCTCGCGCAGCTTCGCCTCGATCGATGCACGGTTCGCGCGCCGATAGCGGGCCGTGTGGGGCGCGCGCTCGTCACCGAAGGCGCGCTGGTCAGTGCTGCGGGCGCAACCTTGCTCACGCAGGTCAACCAGCTAACGCCGGTGAATGCCGTTTTTACGCAGTCGAATATTTCGTTGCTGGAAGTACGCAAACAGATCGCGTCAGGCACGCTCGCGGCGCCGGCCGCCCGCGCGCAAGTGTGGCTCACGCTCGGGAACGGCGACGACTATGGCGAGCCGGGCGTGCTCGACTTCACCGATCTCGTCGTCGATCCTTCCACCGGGACGCAGGTGCTGCGCGCGCGCTTCAGCAATGCATCGCGCATCTTGTTGCCGGGGCAGTTCGTGCGCGGGCGCGTCGTGATCGGGACGATACCGAACGGCCTCGTCGTCCCCGCGCGCGCCGTGCAGTTCGACAGCAACGGTGCGAACCTCTCGCTCGTCGCCGACGACGGCACCGTCGTGCGCCGCAATGTCGTGCTCGGCCCGCAGGAAGCGGGGCAATGGGTCGTGAAGGATGGGCTGGAGCCGGGTGAGCGCGTCATCGTCGACGGCTGGCAAAGGGTGCAGCCGGGGCAGCGCGTGGACGCCCAACCCTTCACCGCGCCGGCCCACTCCTGAGCGGCGCGCCTCATGAACCGATTCTTCGTCTACCGGCCAGTCTTCGCGTGGGTCGTTGCGCTCTTCGTCACGCTCTTCGGCGCCCTCGCGCTCATGCTGCTGCCGGTCGAGCAGTACCCCGACGTCGCGCCGCCCTCGCTCACGATATCGGCGGTCTATAGCGGTGCCGACGCGAACACGCTGGACCGCACGGTGACGTCGATCATCGAAGACGAGATGAACGGCGTCGAGAATTTCCTCTACATGTCGTCGCAGAGCCGCTCGAACGGCACGGCGCAGATCACCGTCACGCTCAGGCCCGGCACGAATCTCGACGTCGCGCTCTCGCAGGTCCAGGACCGCCTGAGCCGCGTGGAGCCCCGCCTGCCGCTGGAGGTGAGGCAGGTGGGCGTGAGCGTCACGAAGGCGTCGTCCGGCTTTCTGATGCTCATTGCGCTGCAGTCCGCCGATGGTTCGATCCCGGCTGTCGAGCTGGGCAACTTTGCGGCCAATAACATCGTCAACGAATTACGCCGCATTCCCGGCGTCGGCGATGCACAGCTGTTCGGTTCGTCGTATGCCATGCGGATATGGATCGATCCGGAAAAACTGAGCAGCTTCGGGATTTCGGCAATCGAAGTGATGACGGCCATCCAGGAGCAGAACAGCCAGACTGCGGGCGGCAGCCTCGGCGACCAGCCCATTGCGCCGGGCGCCGAACTCAATGCGCAGATCGTCATGCGCGGCCGCTTTTCTACGCCCGAGCAGTTCCGCGAGGTCATCGTGCGCTCGAACCCGGATGGCTCGACGGTGCGTGTGGGCGACGTCGCACGCGTGGAGCTGGGCAACGACAGCTATGGCTTTCGCTTTCGCGTGAACGGCAGGGAGTCCGCCGGGATCGCCATCCAGCTTGCGAGCGGAGCGAACGCGCTGGCCGTGGCGAGCGCCGTCCGGCAGCGCCTCACGCAATTGCAGCCGACTTTCCCGAAGGGCGTGGCATGGGTCGTGCCGTTCGACACGACGCCGTTCATCACGACCTCGCTGAGCGGCGTGCTGCGCACGATGGTCGAGGCGTTGCTGCTCGTGACGGTCATCGTGTTCCTCTTCCTGCAGAAATGGCGCGCGACGCTCATCCCCACGCTGGTCGTGCCGATCGCGCTGATCGGCACGTGTGTCGGTATTTATTTGTTCGGACTCTCCATCAATCTGCTTTCGCTGTTCGCCATGGTCGTGGCGATCGGTATTCTCAACGACGACGCGATCGTGGTGGTGGAAAGCGTCGAGCGCGTGATCCAGGAAGAGGGACTCGGTTCGCGGCGCGCGACCGTCAAGGCCGTCGGGCAGATTGCGGGCGCCGCCATTGCGAGCACACTCGTGCTCATTGCGGTGTTCGTTCCCATGGCGTTTTTTCCGGGCTCGACGGGCGCGATCTATCGCCAGTTCTCGGTCACGCTCACCGTTTCGATCTTTCTGTCGACCCTGCTCGCGCTGACGCTGGGCGTGGCCATGTCGGCAACGCTGCTGGGCAGCCGGACGAAGACCAGTGACGGCACAGGCAAGCCCGGCGCCACACACTGGCCGGCCCGCACGCAACAGCGCGTGTTCGATGCCTTCAATCGCGGCATGGAAAACGCCACCGAGCGCTACGTGCTGGCCGTGCAGGCCATGCTGCGCAAGCCGGTGCGTTGGCTCCTCGTCTTCGTCGTGGTGTGCGCGGCGACCGGTTTCTTCTTCACCCAGTTGCCGCGCGGCTTCATTCCGGGCGAGGACCAAGGGCACATTTTCGTCGCGTACACGGCGGCGCCGGGCGCGACGGCGCAGCGCACGCAACAGGTCGTCGATCAGGTCGAGGCCTTTCTCAGGCAGCAGCCGCAGGTGCGCAATATCGCATCCGTCACGGGATTCAGCTTCTTCGGCCAGGGACAGTCGGCGGCAATGTCGTTCGTCGACCTGAAGCCGTGGTCGGAGCGGCCGGGCGCGGCCAATTCTGCGGGGGCGCTGGTGGCGCGCGCGAACGCGGCGTTGCGCAATATTCCTCAAGCGCTCGTCTTCGCGCTCGATCCGCCGGCCATTCCCGCGCTCGGCAATGCGAGCGGCTTCACGATGAAGATACTCGACCGCAGCGGCGTGGGCGGCGCGGCGCTGCAGCAGGCGAGCGCGCGCATGCTGGCGGAGGCCGCGCGCAGTCCCTTGCTGGTGGGCGTGCGTCCCGACGGTTTGCCGCCCGCGCCACAGCTCTATGTTGATATCGACCGCGTGAAGGCGCGCGCGCTGGGGCTGCAGATCGGTCAGGTGAACAGCGCGCTCGCGCTCGCATTCGGTTCGAACTACGTGAACGATTTCGTCTACGAGGGGAACGTGCTGCGCGTGCTCATGCAAGCCGACGCCGACCAGCGCATGAGGCCCGAGGATATCGGCGCGCTGCGGCTGCGCAACAACGTGGGGGAGTTGGTGCCGTTCTCGGCGTTCACGAGCGTGCACTGGAGCGCGGGACCGCAGCAGGTCGAACGCTACAACGGCTTTCCCTCGGCCACGATCTCCGGGCAGGCGGCGCCGGGCCGTTCGAGCGGCGCGGCACTCGCGGAGATGGAGCGCATTGCTGACCACGTGCTTACCGGCAGCCTGACCTACGAATGGACCGGCACGGCGTTCGAGGAACAGCAGGCGGCCGGGCAGATCGGTGCGCTGCTGCTGCTTTCCCTCGTCGTGGTGTTCCTGCTGCTCGCCGCGCTCTACGAGAGCTGGGCGATTCCCGTTGCCGTGCTGCTCATCATTCCGCTGGGCGTGCTGGGCGCGGTTCTCTTCACCATGGCGCGGCGTTTTTCCGCAGACATCTACTTCAATATCGGTCTCGTGACCATCATCGGGCTCGCGGCGAAAAACGCCATTCTGATCGTGGAGTTCGCGATCAAGGAGGAGGCCGGTGGCAGCGATACGGTGAGCGCAGCGGTGAACGGTGCGCGTCAGCGCCTGCGGCCGATCCTGATGACGAGCGTGACCTTCGTGCTCGGCATGCTGCCGCTCGTGCTCGCCACGGGCGCGGGCGCGGCGGGCAGGCAGGCGGTGGGCACGGGCATCATGGGCAGCATGCTCACGGCCACGCTGTTCGGTATCTTCTTCACGCCCGTGTTCTATGTGGTGGCGCGCCGATGGTTGAGCCGCAAACGGACGCGCGACGATGACGAAGAAGACGCGCGGCCCGCGGGAGCGCACGATGCTTAAGACTGCCAGGTGGACGGCGATCACCGCGTGCCTGACGCTCGCGTCGTGCAACTTCGCGCCTCGCTACCAGCAGCCCGATTTGCCGGTTGCGCAAAGCTATGAGAGTGCGGATATCGCCGCGCCGGGCGGCGAGCGGCTCGCTTCAGAGCTGACGTGGGAGACCTTCTTTCGCGACCCGGCGCTCAGGCAGCTGATCGCCATGGCGCTTGCGCATAATCGCGATCTGGCGGCATCGGTTGCGCGCATCGGGCAGGCTCAGGCGCTTTATCGCGTGCAGCGCTCCGCGCAGTTTCCACAAGTGGCCGTGGGCGCGGACGCAACCCGCACCAAAACCCCGCTCAACTCCATCGAGCCCGAGCTGCCCAACAACAACACGTCGATTCACGTGAACCAGTACAGCGTGCAGGTGGCCGTCACGTCGTTCGAACTCGACTTCTGGGGGCGCGTGGCCAACCAGAGCGAGTCGGCGCGGCGAAACTATCTGGCGACGGTGGAGGCGAACGAAGCGTTTCGCCTCTCGCTCATCAGCAATGTGGCCGCGACGTACTACGCGATCCTTTCTGGCAACGAGGGCATCGACCTCGCGCAGCACACGCTGCAAACGCGCCAGTATGCGCTGGAGGTCGCGCGGCTGCGCCTCGAAGCGGGCGCGACCTCGCTCGTGGACTACGAGCAGGCGCGCATTCTCGTTACGCAGGCACAGACGCAGCTTGCCGAGCTGCAAAGAACGACAGGCCAGCAGCGCGATCAGTTGGCGGTCCTGATCGGCGGTCCCTTGCCGGATGCCGCGGACATGACGCAACGCCACGCGCTGGCCGACGCGGACCAGTTCGGCACGCTCGACGCGGGCCTGCCTTCTTCGCTGCTGGCGCTGCGCCCCGATATTCGCGCGGCCGAGCAGTCGCTGCGAGCCGCCGACGCCGATATCGGCGCCGCGCGTGCGGACTATTTTCCGCGTGTTTCGCTCACGGGCAATTTCGGCTATGTGTCTCCCGAGTTGAGCGACCTGTTCGTGCCCGGCAAGCAGGCATGGCTCATCTCCGGGTTCGTCGCGCTGCCGATCTTCGACGCGGGGCGCCGCAGCGCGCAAGTGCGTCTGTCCGAAGCGCGTCAGACCGAACTCGTGGCGAACTACCAGAAAGCCGTTCAGGTGGCGTTCCGCGAAGTCTCCGACGCGCTGATCGCGCGCCAGCGCCTACAGGAGCAAATCGCGGCACAGGAGCGCGCGGTGGCCTCCGAGTCGCGCCTGGCGGAGGCCGCGGAACTGCGCTACGAGAACGGCATTTCCATCTACCTGGAAGTGGTCGATGCGAAGCGCAGCCTGTTCGCGGCGCAACAGCAACTGATCCAGCTACGCGCTGCGGCGCTGCAAAACGGCGCTTCGCTCTATGTGGCGCTGGGAGGCGGGCAGGACGCGCGCCCGGCCGAGCACGCAGGCGCCGCTTCCGGTAGTGTCGTCACCCCGTAGCCGCGCGGGTCAAGCGCCACAGATGGCGACGCGGTTGCGGCCGCGCGCTTTCGCATCGTACAGCGCCTGATCCGCCGCCTGGATGACCTGCGTGACATCGACATCCCGATCCGGCGACCAGCTTGCGTAGCCGATGCTTGCTGTGACGCGCCCGTACTCGCTGCCCGCATGCTCGATCGCGAGGTCGCTGATCGCATGGCGGATTTTCTCGGCGATCGCGCTCGTAAAGCTCGAGGTTGCGCTCGATGTCGCGTTCGGCGATGAGCGCAACGTTGCGCGAGTTCTCCCGGGCGCGCTCCAGGGCGTCGTGGCGGCTCTCGTAGAGCACCGTCGCACAGAGCGACGCCATGATGAAGGCGACCGCGAGGCTGCCATAGAAAATCGCGCGCGGCCCGGTGAGCCATCTGAGCAGGTTAGCGCTGGTGAACGCCGGCCGCATGGCTCCCTTCCAGGTAAGACTGCGCGCTCGCTGCGTCCACAGGGCGAGAGAACCAGTAGCCCTGTGCCTCGTTACAGCCGTTCTCGATCAGGAATTCCAGTTGCCGCAGCGTTTCCACGCCCTCCGCCACCACGCGCATGCCGAGCGTATGGCCGAGCGCGAGCACAGCCTTCACGATGACCTCGTCCGCGCGCGAGTGGCCAATGCCCTTCACGAACGACATGTCGAGCTTGAGGCGATCGGGCATGAAGCTGCGAATATAGCCGAGGCTCGAATAGCCCGAGCCGAAGTCGTCGATGGCGACCGAGAGCCCCATCTCGCGAAGGGCACGCAGCGTGGCGAGCGAACGGGGCGCCATGAGCACGCCTTCGGTGATTTCCAGCTCGATATTGCGCGGGCTCACGCCGGTACGCGCCAGCGTTTGCGCCATCATCGCGGGCAAGTCCGCACGCACGAACTGGACCGGCGAAACGTTGACCGAAACCACGATGTCCGGGTGCTCGCGCGCCCATTCGCGGGCCTGGCGGCAGGCCTCCTCGAACACGAACTCGCCGATCTGCACAATCAGGCCGTTTTCCTCGGCGAGCGGCACGAACAGCGCCGGGCTCACCTGGCCGCGCTCTGCGTCGTGCCAGCGAACGAGCGCCTCGAAACCCATCGTCTCGCCTGTCCTCGGGTTGACTCTCGGCTGCCACGCAACGGCAAACGCGCGCGACGCCACGGCTAGCCGCAACGCCTGCGCGAGGCTCGCCCGCTCCAGGTTCTGCATGGCGATAGCCATGTCGAATACCTGCATGCTGCCGGGTCCCATCGACTTGGCGCGGTACATGGCGGAGTCGGCGTACTTGAGCAGCGAGTCGGGATCGCTCGAATGATCGGGGAACACGGCGAGGCCGACACAGGCGAGCGGCACGATGACCTTGTTGCCGATCAGCAGGCCATGTGTCAAGGATTCCTGCATGCTTGCCGCTGCGGCGACGAAGTGATCGACGCTGCCCCGGCCGTACAGCACGGCGACGAACTCGTCGCCCGCATAGCGGGAAACCATTTCGCCCTGGGCGATATTGGCGGAAAGGCGGCGCGCGACTTCGCACAATACCTCGTCGCCCGCGGTATGGCCGAGCGAGTCGTTGATCTCCTTGAAGTTGTCGAGGTCGATGAACACCAGCGCGAACTTCTGCTGCGCGTCGAGCGCCGTGCGGACCAGTTCGCGCAATCGCGCCTTGAGGCCGAGCCGGTTCGGCAGATGCGTGAGCGAGTCCTCGTTGGCCTGCAGGCGCAACTGCTCCTGATAGCGGATGCGCTCGGAAACGTCGTTGAACACGGTCACGCAGTGCGTGGGGCGATTGCGCTCGTCGAGCACCGGCGCGACATGCAGCTCGATCCAGTAGGGCGAGCCGTCGGGCCGGCAGCATTTGAGCAGACCCTCGCCTTCGCGCTCCGATTGCATGGCAGTGCGAACGATATTGGCATCGGCGGACGCTTTATCGCAATCGAGCATGTCCCAGTGCCCGGCGCCATTCGCTGTAGCCACGGCGCGGCCGGTGATGCGCTCGAACTCCGCGTTGGCGTACGTAACGATGCTTTCGCCATCGACCTTTTGCGAAATGATCACAGCGTTTCTCGAAGCCTCCAGCGCCCGGCTGCGAATGCGCAAATGCTCTCTCGCCTGTTCGTGCGCGGTGACGTCGTGCGCAGTGATGAAACACGCGTCCTGACCCGCATAGTCCAGCAGATGCCAGGCGATATCGACGTGGATCACTTCTCCGTCGATGCGCACGTGCCGGCGCACGCCGCCTGCTCCGCTTTGCGCCCCGGAATTGACGTAGCCGTGCAGATCGCGGCGGAACGCACCGGTTTCGGCCTGCAGGCGGAGTTGCTCGACCGACATGGCTCTGAGTTGTTGAAGGCTCGCGCCGTATTGGCGCTGGGCCGCGGCGTTGGCGGTGAGGATCGCGTAGGAGCGCACATCGAAAATGAGCATCGCAACCGGATGCTGCTCGAAGTACTCGCGAAAGCGCCGCTCGGCCTCGAGCGCGACGATCTTCGCGGCGCTGCGGGAAAGCGCGGTGCGGTGGCTCGTAAACAACGTGAAGAGCAACAGCAATGCGCCGGCTGTCGCCGTGCCGATCAGCGAGATCTTTTGCCGCGCGAGCTGCGCCTGCGCGCTGAACTGCACGACCTTGATCTGCTCGCGCTGCTCGGAGCGCAGCTCGGTGAGCAGCGACATGATGGAGCTGAGCGTTTCGTTCGCGCGCTGCATCAGGGCGGGGTCGAGCCTCGCGCCCGCGTCTGCGAGCGCGATATTGCGCGCGGCCGCGTCGAGCTGCTCGGGCCAGATGGCGCTCAACTGCCGCAACTCGCGGATCGTGCGCTCGTTGCGCGGCGCGCCGGCAAAGTCGTGCTCGAGCCGGTCGTAAGTACCGGCCACGACTGCGGCCCGCTTGATCGGCCACGCGCGCGACGTATAGCCCGCCGTGCCCACGCCTTTGAGGAAGTCCGTATTCGCCGCGATGTGCAGCGTGAGCAGGGCTTCGAGTTCCGACGTGGTGTTCAGTTCCTGGCGAAGCCGCGAGTCGGCCGTGCCGCGCGACAGGTTCGCGCTCAGTATCGCGCCGATTGCCACGCAGACGATCAGCGCCACGGCCAGCGCTACGGCGACGCCCTTGCCGGGCGCGCGGGACGGGGCCTGTGGAGGGGTTCCGGATAGTTCTACGTTCATCGCCACGCAACGCGATTCGGCACATCGCCACTCGCGCCGCGTTGCTCGGCCGGAGTGGGCAGGTTACTGGTGAATGCACCCGCATCAGCGCGGGAGGCGGGCAGAGGGGCCATGTGTTCCAGGCATGCAGACCGCGAAGGCACGGCAAGTCCGTGATCGGTCGATACTGTCTGAATAACGGGTATTCCGCGTGCCTCTTTGATGGGTGTTTTTACCTAGAGGCCTGGATGCTGGCGCTACGTGTGGGGCAGGCATCCGGAACGCATTCGATGCCCGTGCTTCAATACGTTCATTGGCGTGAAGGGAGCGCGCACGGTCCCGTCGTTTTGCCCCTCGCTTCTGCCCCTGGTTTTTGCCCCCGGTTACTCGTTCAAGGGACTCTCATGAAGAAACTCGTCAACGATCCGTCGTCAGTGGTGCACGAAATGCTCGAGGGCATTGCGCGTACTGCGCCGCATGTCGCCGTGCTCGGCAACGAAAACGTGCTCGTTCGCAACCCGCTGCCCAGCCCGGCCGAGCGCAACGTCGCCGTGATTTCGGGTGGCGGCAGCGGCCACGAGCCCGCGCATGGCGGTTACGTCGGACAAGGCATGCTCACCGCCGCCGTGTGCGGCGAAGTGTTCACGTCGCCCTCCACCGACGCCGTGCTGGCCGCAATTCGCGCGAGCGCGGGTCCGAACGGCGCGCTGCTCATCGTGAAGAACTACACGGGGGACCGGCTCAATTTCGGCCTCGCGGCCGAACTGGCGCGAGCCGAGGGTATTCCGGTCGAAATCGTCATCGTGGCCGACGACGTGTCGCTGCGCGGGCATACGGAGCGCAATCAGCGGCGCGGCATTGCGGGGACGGTGCTCGTGCACAAGATCGCGGGCGCGGCGGCGGCGCGGGGCGACGCGCTGGGCCTCGTGGCCGCGATTGCGCGCGGCGTGGCCGAGAATCTCGGCACGATGGGCGTGGCGCTCGATGGCTGCACGCTGCCCGGCGCTCAGCAAGCCGGCTTTCGCCTCGCCGACGACGAGATCGAACTCGGCATGGGCATCCACGGCGAGAAAGGCGTGGAGCGCACGGTGCCGATGGCGGCGGGCGAATTGACGGAAACGCTGCTCGCCAACATCGTCGAAGACCTGGCGTTGAAAGGCGGCGAGCGCGTGGCGCTGCTCGTGAACGGACTGGGCGCGACACCGGCGATGGAGCTGGCGATCATCATGCGCGATGCATTCGAGAGCCTGAATCGCCGTCACGTGACCGTCGAGCGGGCATGGACCGGCACGTTTCTCTCGGCGCTCGACATGCCGGGCTGTTCGATCTCCGTGCTGCGGCTCGACGATGCGAAGCTGGCGCTGCTCGACGCCGCCACCGAAGCGCGCGCGTGGCCCGGCGTCGGCACGGTCAACCGGCGAATCCGCGTCGAGCCGGCGTTTTCGGCAGCCGATGCGGGCGCCGAGTCGGGCGCGACGCCTGCGGACGCGGCGAGCGTTGCATGGGCGCAGCGTCTGAAGCCGGCGCTCGATGCCGTTGCGCACGCATTGATCGAGAACGAAGCGATTTTTACGGACCTCGATTCCCGAGCCGGCGACGGCGATCTGGGCGCGAGCATGCAGCGCGCCGCGCAGGCCATGCTCGCCCTACCCCCGGGCGCGCTCGGCTCGCCGGGCAGCGCGCTCGCCGCGCTCGGCACGGCATTGCGCCGTGCGATAGCAGGCAGTTCCGGGCCGTTCTACGCAACGGCGCTGTTGCGCGCCTCGCGCACGCTCGGCGAGCAAGCGCAGCCCGGCGCGCTGGATTGGGCGGCAGCCATGCGCGCTGCGGCTCAGGCGATCAGCGAACTGGGCGGCGCGAAACCCGGCGACCGCACGATGCTCGATGCGCTCGTACCCGCCGTCGATGCGTTGGAAAGCGCCTTAAAGTCGGCGCGCCCCGTGGGCGAGGCGTGGGCGCAGGCGGTGAGCGCCGCGGAGTCCGGTGCGAAAAGCACGGCGCAAATGACGCCGCGCGCGGGCCGGGCAAGCTATCTCGGCGCGCGGGCGATCGGGACGCCCGATGGCGGGGCGGTGGTGGTGGCGTGCTGGCTCAAGGCGCTGCAGCCGCATATCGGCGCGGCGTGAGGCGCGGCAGCGGCCCAGCGCGTGGCTCAAAGCACTTCGAAAATGCTGTAGTGCGGGCCGCCCGGAACGGACGGCACGATGCGGACGCGGCGCAACGAGCATTGCGCCGCCGTGCGCCCGCCGATTGTCCAGCAGACGGCGTCGCGCCGAAGCGATCGTGGCGTTTGGCAGGCATTTCTCGTCAAACCCGAACTTGCCGTATCGTCTGAAGCACAAACTGCCGCTTACGCCCTATGTGCGCGCAGCATTCCGGGGCAGCGACGAAAAGCATGACTCGGATTTCCCGATTCATCAGTCGAACTCGCAGGCCGCGGTGAGCCTGTGATGCGCCCATTACGTCCTCATCAATCACAGCAGGAGTCAGTCATGTCACGCACAGTCAGGTTTGCACGAGCAGGCGGCCCGGAAGTACTGCAATTCGTGGACGAACCGGTACGCGCCCCCGGCCAGGGCGAAGTTCGCATCAACGTGAAAGCCATTGGCCTGAATCGCGCGGAATCGATGTGGCGCGCCGACCAGTACATCGAACCCGTGCGCTTTCCGGCAGGACTCGGGTACGAAGCGGCCGGCATCGTCGACGCCGTGGGCGAGGGAGTAGTCGGCATCGCACCGGGAGACAAGGTCAACGTGATCCCGTCGTTTTCGATGAATCAGTACTTCACGTATGGAGAAAGCATCGTCGTGCCGGACTATGCAGTCGTCAGGCATCCTGAATCGCTTTCGTTCGCTGAGGCCGCGTCGGTGTGGATGATGTTCGTCACCGCATACGGCGCGTTGATCGAAGATGCGAAGGTGGGCGCCGGCGATTACGTCGTCGTGCCGGCCGCGTCGAGCAGCGTCGGACTCGCGGCGATCCAGATCGCGAACTACGCCGGTGCGACGTCGATCGCAGTCACGCGTCACGCCGCCAAGAAACAGCCGTTGCTCGACGCAGGCGCGGCGCACGTGGTCGTGACCGACGAGACGGATCTGCTGGACGAAATCATGCGCATCACCGGCGGCAAGGGGGCGCGTGTCGTTTTCGATCCGGTCGGTGGCCCGAACTTCGCGAAGCTGATCTCGGCGCTGTCTTTCCAGGGGATCGCGTATCTCTACGGCGCGCTCGATGAACGTGCCACGACGCTGCCCGTGCTGGAGATGATCGCGAAGGTCGTGAGCGTGAAGGCCCACAACATCTGGCTCACCAGCGGCGACGCAGAGCGCCGCAAGGCCGCGGTGGAATACGTGCTAAAGGGACTCGAAAGCGGCGCGCTCAAGCCCGTCATCGATCGCACGTTCACGTTCGACCAGATTGTGGATGCACACCGCTACCTCGAAACCAATGGGCAGTTCGGCAAGATCGTGGTGACGGTGTAGTCTGCCGATGCGCGGCGCCCAGCATCGGCAAAAACGATCAGCAATAACCGGTGCGAAGCGCCGCTGCCCAGTCGGGCCGGCCATTGGCGGCCGCACGTTCGGCCGCCGCGTGCCCGTCGTACTCCACGGCGCGAAACTCCACGTCCCAGCCGCGCGCGGTACGGGTGACGCTCGCGTAGCGCGCATGCGGCGTCCCCGTTTCCATACGATGCGCAAACGGATGCGTGTCTTCGTATGCGGGCAGGCCGACGCTGCCTGGGTTTACGATGAGGCGGCCGTCGGCCGGCTGCATCGTGCGCGCGAGATGCGTATGGCCGCACAAGATCAACGCCGCCTCGACTTCGGCCGCGCGGCGTCTGACCTCGCTATGCGTGGCCGTTCGGCATCCGCTGGCCGTGACGGTTTCGAGGAAACAGGAGAGGTCGTCCTGCGGCGTGCCGTGCACGAGCAGCACGTCGCTTTCGAGCCATAGCGTGGCAGGCAATGCGCCGACCCATTCCAGCTGTGCTTCGCTCAGCACGCCGCGCAAAGCGGTCCGACGGCCCCATGCGAGTGCCATCCGCGCCAAGCAGCTGTCTTTCGTGGTTGCCGCGTATCGTGGGCAACCCAAGCTGCATCAACCGGTCCGCCGTTTGCGCGATCACCGACATGACCGCCGAGCACATCGAGGTAATTAAACCGCTCATTCCGCTCAAGCGCGCGGCGGACCCGGACGAGATTGCCGGGCTCGTTGCGTGGCTCGCGCGCAAGGAGTCCGGCTATATGACGGGGTCGAGCCTCACCATCGACGGCGGCATGGCGCTGTGAGCGCGCGTGGTGGCGGGCACTCAGGCCCGTGGGGCGTAGACGTTGCACCAGCCGTCGGCGGCCACTGCCTTGCCCGGGAACATCGGGCACGCGCCCGAGGCGTCGGCCGCCGCGCCCGCATAGAAGCGGCAACTCGCGCAGCGCTGACCCGCTGCGTACTTCGGAAACTTGCCTGCGTCGACGCTACTGGCTTTGGCGCGGTAGCCCAGCGACTTCGCGGTGGTGTCGTTCTCGTCGACGAGGGCGGGGCCCGCGAGTGCGCGCCCGGCCGTGGCGAGCGCGGCGCAAAGACCGGCGGTGTGAAGGATGAAGGTTCTGCGATTGCGGGAGATCATGCTGGTTTCCTGAGTTGCGTTAGTGGCGCGGTCCGGCGTTGAGCGGCGTGGTCGACAATTGCGCGGCTTCGGAAGTCAGCTTCGCGTCGCCCGTGTCATAGCCGTTCGTGTAGAGCAGGAAGGCCATCAAATCGGCGTACTCCTGATCGGTCATCTTGCCTGGGCGGTCGGCCGGCATGTTGGTCGACATGTACTGATAGATGCCGCCGATGGTCAAATGCGAATTCGCAGCCGGGGCGAAGGCCGGGCCGCTCAGCGCGGGCGCTGTAATGCCCTCGAGTTGCGCGCCGTGGCATTTCGCACAGGATTCCGAATAAAGATGCTGGCCGTGCTCGACCTGTTCGTGATCGAATGCGGGCGCGTTGCCGCCAGTCGTTGCAGCGACCTTGATGATGGCGCCTGGGCCGTGCATGGCGCTGCGCCCATACGAGGCTTTCGTGCTTTCGAGCGATGGCGCACTCGAATGCGCCTCGCTCGCGGCGCTATCCGGCAGCGTCCAGCCGCGCGTGAGTGCGGCGAGACGGCCGTCTTCGTTCATGCGTGCAAGGGCGTCGTCGATGCGCGATTGCAGCGCACGCATGCCGGCCCCGGAAGCGAACACGAGATGCCAGTCGGCATACGGCGAGGCCGTCGCCGCGACCGCGAATTGATGTTGCGGATGCGCGCGCTGGTAAGCCACGACGGCCGGATACCAGACGATCGCGCGCTGCGCGCGCCCTTTCGCGACCGCGTCGACGGTCAGTTCGGAGGTGTTCTCCAGGTCGAAGCGCGCGTTCTTCTCCTGCACGGCGATGAGTTGCGACGGGCTCGACCAGGTCGCCGCGACCGTTTCCTTGCCGTCGGCAGCGGGCGTGGCGGCGCGCGGGTGGCGTAGCGTGACGCTGACATAGCCCGAGCGCAAGTAGCCTTGCGAGAAAATCATCTGCGAACCCGACGCATCGGCGACGCTCGAGCGCGGGAAGCCCGCAACGAGATCGCAGTCGCGGCCCAGCGCGCTGGCGAGTTCGTGCGCCGAGATGCCGTCGTCGCCGCCATCGTCGTCGATGCCGTGGGTGACGAACGTCGCAACCACGCCAGCGGTTTTCAGCACGGCGCGCGCGACGGCCTGGTCGAGCGCGGCCGTGGGGCTGCCCGGCAACGTGCAGACACGCACGGCGTTCGCCGCCGCATGGGCGCTGGTATGCGCGCCGCCTGCCGCGAGCGCGGCGGCCACGGCGAGCCAGGTGATCCGGATAGTCATGATCGTGTGTTCCAGTGAAGTCGGGGCCGCACGCAAGCGCGGTGGCTTGCGCACAAGCGTGCGGCGAAAGGCGAGAACGTCGTTCAGCCCAGGTTCAGCCCCGGTCCAGTGCGAACACGTAGAGCGTGCCGCCGCGCGGGACATCCTTTGCCACATCGGCCATCGGGCCGCCCCAAATCGGATTCGCGCCGCCGTAGCCCGCAAGCACGGCGACATACTCCTTGCCGTCGACTTCGAACACGGAAGGCTGCGCGATGATGCCGCTCGCGAGCTGCGGGCTTTCCCAGAGCACCTTGCCGGTCGCGACGTCGAACGCATAGAGATGGCCGTCGAGCGAGCCGCTGAACGCGAGACCGCTGGCTGTGGTCGCCACGCCGCCGTTCCAGGGCATCTTGCTCCAGTGGCCCCAGAGCTTCTTGCCGGTGTTCACGTCGATGGCCTGCAGTTCGCCATAGCCTTCGCTGCCCGGTTCAGGCTTGATTTCGAAGCCTTCGCCGAGATAGGGGAGACCTTCCATATAGCTCACCGACTTGCCCGAGAGGCTCATGCACGCGTGCAGCGAAGGCACCACGGCAATGTGCCGCTCCGGATCGTAGGACACCGACCACCAGTTCTTGCCGCCCAGAAAGCTCGGGCAGGTATCGATGGTCGTGCCGGCCTTCGGGTATTTCGACGGGTCCTGAATCGGCTTGCCGTCGTCCGTGTAGCCCGTGACCGAGCTCGCCTTCACGAATGGCTCCGCGTAGATCAGCTTGCCCGTTTGGCGGTCGATGGCGTGGAAGAAGCCGTTGCGGTCGGCGTGGATGATGGCGTCGTAATCCTTGCCCTTGTACTGGATGTTCGCGAGGATCGGCGTGTTGACGCCGTCATAGTCCCATGTGTCGTTGCTCGTGTACTGGTAATGCCATTTGAGCTTGCCGTTCTTCGGGTCGAGCGCGAGTAGCGAATCGGAGTACAGATTGTCTCCGGGGCGCAGCGCGGCGAGCCACGGGCCGGGGTTGCCCACGCCCCAGTACAGCGTGCGGCTCGCGGCGTCGTAGGTGCCGGTTAGCCACGCGGCGCCGCCGCCGTGCGCCTGCATGCCGTCGGGCCAGGTCTCCGCGCCTTTTTCGCCTGAGCCCGGAATGGTGTAGCGCTTCCACACGATCGCGCCGTCGTCGGGGTTCAGCGCGGCGATATAGCCGCGAATGCCGTACTCGCCGCCCGAGGTGCCCACGACGATCGAGCCGTCGAGCGCAAGCGGCGCGAGCGAGAACGCGTAGCCGAGGCCCGGTTCGAACATCTGCTTCTTCCAGACCACGTCGCCGGTCTTCGCGTCGAGTGCGGCGATTTCGCCGCTCAGCATGGCGATATAGACGTTCTTGCCGTACAGCGCCACGCCGCGGTTCACCACGTCGCAGCACGCGGTCTTGAACGACTCCGCGCCGAGCTTCGGCTCGTATTTCCAGAGTTGCGTACCCGTCTTTGCATCGAAGGCGTAGACGTTGTCTTTCGGCGTACTGACGAAGAGATAGTTGCCGTTGACGATGGGCGTCGCCTCGAAACCCTGCTTCAGTTCGGCGGGGAACTGGTAGCTCCACGCCTGTTTGAGCTCGCCGACGTTCGACGCGTCGATCTGCTTGAGCGGCGAGTGCGACTGGCCGTTGTAGCTGCGGTAGTACGTGAGCCAGCCCGGGTCGCTTTGCGCGCGGGTCAGGCGGTCATAGGTCACGGGCGGATAGTCCGAGGCGGCATCCACTGGGCCCGCGTTCAAGGACATCGCCGCTGCGATGGCCATGGCGCAGGTCGCAAGCCGGCTTGCCGCAGCCGAGCGTCTCTTCATCTTCGTCTCCTGAATATTTGTCGATGCACGGCCGGGAAGCGGTCAGGCTGGATGTGCGGGGGATGGGGCCGGTCCGGGTGCGCTGCCGTTCTTGCAAGTCGTATGCCATTCGCCGCGAAGCGTTGCGTGTCGGGCGATGCAGCCCGTTGACCGGCTTCCCGGCGAGGTGCCCCGTGCGTGGCCGATGTGTTGCATTCCGGTACAGGCCGCCGCGAAAAGTGTTGGCGAACGTGACAGTGGGCCGGTCGCGCCGAAGGACGCTGCGCGCAATCGCGCGTGCCGATGCACGCTGGCACGTTCCTGGCTAGATCACGGCAAAGAGGAGACGGTTGTGTGCGCAGCGGTCGGCGCTCGACGCTACGGCGTCGAGCTACACGAGCGCGAAAAAAACAGATGGAGACGAAAGTTGATTCCAAAGAAGGCGGTGGGCGCCAGGCGCGCGTATGCGACGCTCGGCACGAGCCTCGCCCTGGGCGCGCTGTGCTGCGGTACATCCACGCTGGCCATCGCGCAGGCACAGAGCGCAGCGGATAACAGCGCGGCGAGCGCGACGGCGGCCCCGCTCGTTCTGCCCGCTGTCGTGGTGGTCGGCACGACGCCGCTGCTCGGCATCGGTACGCCGCTCGCGAAGGTGCCGGCCAACGTGCAGACCGTGAACGCGCAGGACATCGCGACACAGCACCGCGAAACGCTGACCGACTTTTTCGCCGCGAACCTGCCGGGCGTGAGTGTGACCGACGCACAAGGCAATCCTTTCCAGATGAACCTGAACTATCGCGGCTTCACGGCATCGCCGGTGCTTGGCACCCCTCAGGGATTGTCGGTGTTCGTCGACGGCGTGCGCGTGAACGAGCCGTTTGGCGACGTGGTGAACTGGGACCTGATACCGACCGGCGCGATCGACAAGATCCAACTCATTCCAGGCTCGAATCCTGTCTACGGCCTCAACACGCTGGGCGGCGCCATCGCGATCACGACGAAGAACGGGCGCACGAGCCCCGGCGGCGACATCGATCTATCGGGCGGCTCATGGGGACGCAAGAGTGCGCAGTTCGAGCAGGGCGGCACGCTCGGGCCGCATGTTGACTACTACGCGAACGCGAACGTCACAAACGACAACGGCTGGGCCGACCACAACGCGAGCCGCGTGCGCCAGGGATTCGGCAAGCTGCGCTACACCGACGACGACACGACGCTCTCGATCTCGGGCGGCGGCGCGGACAACCAGCTATACGGCAGCCAGACCATTCCGCGCTCGTTTCTGGACAACCCGAAACAGGCCTACACGTTTCCGGACCTGAACCGCAACAGCGTGGGCTACCTCACACTCTCGGGCGAACACTTCTTCAACGACAACGTGGAGTTGAGCGGCAACGCTTACTATCGGCACCTGCGCAACGAGAACGTGAGCAGCAACAACAACACCGATTACGGCTCGATCGACGCGGACGGCAACGTCGATACGCTGGAGGGCAGCAACGTCGATTCCATCGTCACGACGGACAGCTTTGGCGCGAGCCTGCAGCTGACGCTGCTCGGCAAGCTGGGCGGCATCGGGAGCCAGCTCGTTGCGGGCGTGGCGGCGGACTTCGCGAACTCGCACTACGTCTCGTCTTCGCAGAATGCCGCCTTCACGCCCGACCGCGCGACGGTCGGTATCGGCGATTTCGTTCAGCAGACCGATGCAAAAACACGCAACGCTAACTATGGCCTCTACCTGAACGAGACGCTCACGCTCACGCCGCAATGGACGCTCACGCTGTCGGGGCGCTACGACTGGGCGAGCGCGCGCATCGCAGACGAAAGCGGCGTGCAGCCGCTGCTCGACGGCTATCACACGTTCTCGCGCTTCAATCCCGCAGTGGGGCTCAACTGGAATCCGCTGCCCACCGTCACGGTCTACGCGACCTACAACGAAGGCATGCGCGCGCCCACCGCAATCGAGCTTGCGTGCGCGGACCCCGCTGCGCCGTGCTCGCTGCCGAACGACTTCGTGGCCGATCCGGCGCTGCAGCCTGTGGTCTCGAAGACTTTCGAGGCCGGTGCGCGCGGTCGTATCGGCTCGCAGACAACGTGGAGCGCCGCCGCATTCAGCACCACGCTCTCCAACGACATCGAGTTCGTGAGCGCGGCGGGCAGCACGCAGGGCTACTTTCAGAATGTCGGCAAGACGCGCCGCCAGGGTGTCGAGCTGGCGGGTCACACGGCGTTCGGCCCCGTTGGCATCAGCCTGAACTACAGCTACGTGGACGCGACCTACCGCTCGACATGGACCGAACAAAGCTCCGCGAATTCGTCGGCGGATGCGAACGGCGTCATCACGGTGCGGCCGGGCGACCACGTGCCCGGCATTCCGGCGCATGCCGTCAAGCTGCGGCTCGATTACGCGGCCACGGCGCAATGGAGCATCGGCACGAACATCACATGGCGCAGCGGCGTGTATGCGCAAGGCGACGAAAACAATCAGGATGCCAATGGAAAGATCGCGGGCTATGTGCTCGTGGATCTCGACACGCGCTATCGCGTCACAAAGCGGCTGGAGGTCTACGCGAACGTGACGAACCTGTTCGACAAGCGTTATGCGAGCTTCGGCGTGCTGGGCCAGAACTTCTTCAACGGGCCCGGCCACACGTTCGACGGCGCGAATCCGGTGAACGAGCAATTCGTCGGACAAGGCGCGCCGCGCGGTTTTTGGGTGGGCCTGCATTACGCATGGGATTGAAGGGATGTGCTGCATATGCGCGCATCGGGGTGAGTCCGCATTCCTCCACGCGGGCCATTTGCGGTAATACATAGGCTGGCGAATCGCTGCGGCGCGTGTTTCGATCGACGCACGTTGCGTTGCATACGATTCGCTTACACAGCGTGTTGCGCGTCGCGTGCGCGTTCGGCGCAAACCGGCTGGCTGGATTCGATGGCCGGATGGCCCGGAGCTTGCTAATAGAGGACACCGAGAAATACCGAAGTGTCCGGCAAGGTACCGGCCAATCGTGGAGGAGAGCATGCGCGACGACGTACAGATGGCCGCGGGGCAAGCGGTCCAGATGTCCAATGGCTGGCCCGCACCGGCTATCCAGAAGGCACACGAGCGCTCGGAGACCTTCGGTCTGCGCGCGAGCGCGAGACCGGATTACGACGTGCTTTCGGGCGCGGGGCTCGAACTCAAGCGCGAGCAGAACCGCGTGCTGTGCATGCATGCCACGCCTGTCATGGAGACGCTGCACGAGCAGATCGTCAACACGCAAAGCATGATCGTGCTGACCAATGCCGAAGGCTTGATCCTGCATTCGATCGGCGACGACGATTTCCTCCAGCGCGCCGAAAAGGTCGCGCTGCGGCCGGGCGCCAACTGGGCCGAGGACCGCCAGGGCACCAACGCGATCGGCACCGCGCTCGCCGAGCGCTGCGCGATGGTCGTGCACGGCGACCAGCATTACCTCGCGGCGAACCGCTTCCTCACCTGCTCGAGCGTGCCGATCTTCGACCCATACGGCGACGTGATCGGCGTGCTGGACGTGACGGGCGATCATCGCAGCTATCACCAGCACACCATGGCGCTCGCGCGCATGTCAGTGCAAATGATTGAGAATCATTTGTTTGCGACGACTTTTCAGGAGACGCTGCAGGTCTCGTTTCATGGCCGCCCGGAATTCCTCGGCACACTCATGGAAGGCATCGCCGCCTTCACCTGCGACGGGCGTTTTCTCTCGGCCAACCGCAGCGCGCAGTTTCAGCTCGGCCTCTCGCTCGCCGCGCTGCGCGCTCATACGCTCTCGTCGCTATTCCAGACCACCAGCGCGCAGCTGATCGACAGTATGCGTGCGGGGTTGGAATCGCACTTCATGCTCAATCTGGCGAGCGGGGCGGTGGTTTGCGCGCGCGTGCAGTTCAGGCGCGCCACGTTGGCCGAAGGCGCCCGACCCGTTGCGGTGCATGGCTCGGCTGTGCAGCCGGCCGCCTATGCAACGGCGCAGCCGCCTTCCATGGGCCTCTCGCGCCTGAGCTACCTCGACACGGGCGATCCGCAAGTGGCGCTCGTGATCGCGAAGGTGCGCAAGGTGATCGGCAAGGACATCCCGGTTCTCGTCACCGGCGAAACCGGCACGGGCAAGGAGCTGCTCGCCCAGGCCATTCACAACGATTCGCCGCGCCGCGACCAGCCGTTCGTGGCGGTGAATTGCGCGTCGATTCCGGAAACGCTGATTGAATCGGAGCTGTTCGGCTACGAGGAGGGTGCATTTACCGGCGCGCGGCGCAAGGGCGCGGTGGGCAAGTTGTTGCAGGCGAACGGCGGCACGCTGTTTCTCGACGAGATCGGCGACATGCCGTATCCGCTGCAAGTGCGCCTCTTGCGTGTGCTGCAGGAGCGCATGGTCAATCCGCTCGGCTCGACGAAGACCATCCCCGTCGATATCTCGATCATCTGCGCGACGCACCGCGACTTGCGAGAGATGATCGCGCAGAACCGTTTTCGCGAGGACCTGTATTACCGGCTCAATGGCCTCGTGGTGCGGCTGCCGCCGCTGCGCGACCGCACGGATCTCGCGGTCGTGATTCAAAAGCTCTTGCACCGGGAATCGCACGGGCGTACCAACGTGCAGCCACTCAGCGTCGCAGCGGAGGTGATGGCGCTGTTCGAGCGCTGCGCGTGGCCCGGCAACTTCCGCCAGCTCGGCAACCTGCTGCGCACGGCCGCAGCCATGGTCGACGATGACGGCCAGATCCGGCGCGAGCACCTGCCCGACGACTTCTTCGACGATCTGCGCTGCTGCGGCCAGACCCAGGCATTGCCCCCGGCGCATGCCCGCGCGGAGCCGCTGGTGCCGGAGGATGCGCGCCTTGAAGACGTGACCGCCTCGACGATCGCGGCCACACTCGCGCGCCATGGCGGCAACGTGTCGGCTGCGGCGCGGGCGTTGGGCGTGTCGCGCAATACCATCTACCGCAAGATGCCCGCTGCCGATCCCGGTCGCGGTTCGGGCGACGCCTGAAGCGCCATTCGCGCGCGCGGCCAGGCCACTTCCTGTCTCCTCCTCTGTCCCACGGGTGTTGCATCCTGTAGCACCCGTGTTCCGAAACGCAACACTCCTTCCCGCGCCGGCAGCACTGGCCGCATCGAGCGAACGCTGGCTCACACCGGCATGCCCCTTGCTTTAAAGAGACTGGCCGCACATTCGATGCGGTATGCAGCCTCAATCTCAAACAAGGAGACATGTCATGCAGTGGACGACCCCCGCTTATACCGACTTGCGTTTCGGCTTCGAAATCACGATGTATATCGCCAACCGCTGAGCGCACGGCAGCGTGCCGCCCGCGCGGCTATCGGGGCGTGGCGGGCGGCATGCAGCGAGAACGATCATGAAGATCAGGATACTGGGTTCAGGCGCGGGCGGCGGCCTGCCGCAATGGAACTGCAACTGCGCGAATTGCCGCCGCGCGCGGCAGGCGTGCAGCGATGTGCTGCCGCGCACGCAGTCGTCGATCGCTGTGAGCGGCGACGGCGCGGACTGGGTGCTCGTCAATGCGTCGCCGGATCTGCTTGCACAGTTGCGCTCGCACTCCGATCTGCAGCCCGCTCGCGCAACGCGCGATAGCGCGCTAGCGGCTGTCGTGCTGACCGACGCGCAGATCGACCACGTAACGGGCCTGCTGATGCTGCGCGAACGCACGTCGCCGTTGCTGCTCTATGCGTGTGCGCCGGTGCTCGACGATCTGTCGAGCGGGTTGCCGCTCGTACCGCTGCTCGGCCACTACTGCGGCGTGGAGGCACATACGGTCGCGCCGGGCGAGCCGTTCACGGTTGCCGCTTGCGCCGGCCTGCGTTTTACCGCGCTGCCCGTGGAGAGCAAGCCGCCGCCATATTCGCCACGCCGCGAGGCATCCGCGCCGGGCGACAATATCGCACTCTTGATCGAGGATATCGCAGCGGGCACGCGTGCGTTCTATGCGCCGGGTCTGGCGCAGATGAGCACCGACGTGCTCGGCACCATGCGCCAAGCCGACCTCGTGCTCGTGGACGGCACGTTCTGGACCACCACCGAAATGATCGACCTCGGCCTCTCGACGAAGCACGCGGTCGACATGGGGCATCTCGCGCAGCGCGGTGACGACGGCCGGCCGGGCATGATCGACTGGCTCGACACGTTGCCGCGCGGCACGCGCAAGGTGCTCACGCATATCAACAACACCAATCCGATTCTCGACCCGCATTCCGTCGAGCACGCCCAACTGCGTGCACACGGCATCGACGTGGCCCACGACGGTATGCAGTTTCAGGTATGACGATGAACGCACCTCTCAAGCTTGAAAACACGCACGAAATATCATGGACTGCGAATGAATTCGAATCGCGTCTTCGTGCCCTCGAATCGCGCTATCACATCCACCATCCATTCAACCGCATGCTCAACGGCGGGCGTTGCTCGCCCGCGCAGATCCGCGGGTGGGTCGCGAACCGCTTTTACTATCAGATCAACATTCCGCTCAAGGATGCGGCGATTCTTTCGAACTGCCCCGACCGTGCCACGCGCCGCCGCTGGATCCAGCGTCTGACCGACCACGACGGGCAAGGCGAGAACGAAGGCGGCATCGAAGCCTGGGTGCGCCTGGGCGATGCCGTTGGCGTCGATCCGGACACGATGTGGTCGCAACGACTCGTGCTGCCCGGCGTGCGCTTCGCGGTCGATGCCTACGTGAATTTCGCGCGGCGCGCGCCGTGGCAGGAGGGTGTGTGTTCGTCGCTTACCGAGATGTTCGCACCGCAGATTCATCTGGACCGGCTCGCGGGTTGGCCTTCGCATTACCCGTGGATCGAGCCGCAAGGCCTTCAGTATTTTCGCAGCCGCGTGCCGCTCGCGCAGCGCGACGTCGAACACGGGCTCGAAGTGACGCTGAGCCATTTCCGCACGCCCGCCGAACAGCAGCGTGCGGTGGAGATCCTGCAGTTCAAGCTCGACATTCTCTGGTCGATCCTCGATGCAGTCGAAAAGGCGTGGCCCATATGAATCCGATAGTGCCCGATGCAGGCAGCGGCGTGCCGCTGCGCCCGCGCTTGCGCGGCATGTACCGCTTGCAGTGGGAGGCGGCCCAGGACGCCTACGTTCTGCTCTATCCCGAAGGGATGGTGCAGCTCAATTCGAGCGCGGGCGAGATACTCGCGCGTTGTGACGGCGCGCATGAACTCGACGAGATCATCGGCGAGCTGGAGCGGCTTTTCAGTACCTCCGAGCTGGCGCCCGACGTCTATCGCTTTCTCGATCACGCGCGGCTGCGCGGCTGGCTCGACTGACATGGCGACCGCTCCTGCCCCCCTGCCCAAGCCGCTCTGGCTGCTCGCCGAGCTGACTTACCGCTGCCCGCTGCATTGCGCGTTCTGCTACAACCCGGTGGACTTCTCGCGGCACGGCGAAGAACTCGACACCGAAACATGGCGCGCGACCATCAGCGCCGCTCGCGAACTGGGCGCGGCGCAGATCGGCTTTTCCGGCGGCGAGCCGCTGCTGCGCGACGACCTGGAAGCGCTCGTCGCGCATGCGCGCCAGCTTGGCTTCTATACGAACGTGATCACGTCCGGGATCGGCTTGAACGTTGAGCGCATCGAGAGGCTCAAGGCGGCCGGGCTCGATCATATTCAGGTGTCGATGCAGGATTCCACACGCGAACTCAACGACTTTCTCACGAGCACGCGCACGTTCGAACTGAAGCGCAACGTTGCGCGGCTCGTGAAGGCGCATGGCTATCCCATGGTCCTCAACTGCGTGCTGCATCGTTTCAATCTGCCGCACATCGCGCAGATCATCGACATGGCGCTCGAACTGGGCGCCGACTATCTGGAGCTCGCGAACACGCAGTATTACGGCTGGGCCATGCTGAATCGCGACCAGTTGATGCCCACCGCCGAGCAGCTTCGCGAAGCGGAGGAGACCGTGAACCGCTATCGCGCCCGGATTGGCGATCGGTGCCGCATTTTGTTCGTCGTGCCCGACTACTTCGAACAGCGGCCCAAAGCGTGCATGAGCGGCTGGGGCAGCGTGTTTCTCGGCGTGGCACCCGACGGCGCGGCGTTGCCTTGCCACGCGGCACGTTCGTTGCCGGGCCTCGTGTTGCCGAACGTGCGCGACGTGCCGCTGCGGCAGATTTGGTACGAGAGCGAAGCGTTCAACACGTTTCGCGGCGATGGCTGGATGCGCGACCCCTGCCGCAGTTGCGACGAGCGTCACGCCGATCATGGCGGTTGCCGATGCCAGGCCTACCTCCTGACCGGCGACGCCGCCGCGGTCGACCCGGTGTGCGGGAAGTCGCCGCATCACGACCGCATCGTGCAGGCCGTGGAATTCGCAAGACGGCCAACGCGCGACGACGAGCGGCCGATCGTGTTCCGCAGCCGGCAGAACTCGCTCGCGCTTTGAGTGGAGAATCGACATGGCGTCGGTCGTTGCGCGCTTCGATCGCGGTGAGCCTGCGGCGTTCGGCCAGCACCCGTTCGGGCGGCGTGCCGCAATCGCCGGTGTGGTCGCGGGCGTGCTCGCGCTGCATGCCGCGCTGATTGCGGTGGCGCGATGGGAGGCGCCCGCGTCGCACGCGATGCCGGTGCGCGTGAGGGTCGTTGACGCCGTGCTGATCGCGCCGATTCCGCCTGTGTCGAACAAGAACGAAGCGCCTGCGCGAACGTCTTCGCCGAGCCGACCCACTCACGAAGCAATCCAGAATAATCGTGTGCAGTCGGCTAGAACCCGTCCACCTGCGCCTGTGCGTGCGCAAAGCATTGCACGCACGCCGCCGCCGCTAACGCCACCACCGTCCGCACATGCTGCCCCCGAAGCCGCGACGCCGACGGAGCGCATAGCTGGACCGCAGCCGCGATCGCAACCTGCGCCCGTCGCTCAGGCACCTGCCGTGGACGTGCCGCGCCGCGTCGCCCATCTGGATTGCGCGCTCACGAAGCCCGACTACCCCGCGCAGTCCTTGCGCCGCGCCGAGGCGGGCACGGCCATCATCGAAGTCGATACCGCAGCGGACGGCCACGTAGTCGCCGCGCGTGTAGCGACGACCAGCGGCTACGCGAGGCTCGACGAAGCGGCGCGCGACGCGGCGCTCGCGAGCCGCTGCCAGCCCTATGCCGAGGACGGCAAGGCGGCGCCAGCGCGTGCCGACGTGCCGTTCACGTTCACCCTCAGCGAATGAAACGGAGGATCTCATGCCAACCTATGGAATCGCGCACCTGTGGACCCAGGGCGATCCAATGACGCGCTTCGTGGCGGCGCTGCTCATCGCGATGTCGGTCGTGTCGTGGTCGGTGATCGTAGTGAAGGCGTTCGAGTTCGCGCGTCTGCGCCGCCATTCGGGCTTCGCGCAAAGACGCTTCCGGGAAGCCGTCGACGCCGACGATGGCGTCGATGCATTGGGGCCCGCGGGCACGCCGTTCTTCGAGTTGGCCAGCGCAGGCCAGCGCGCGCTGGCGCACCACGGGGCGAGCGGCGCTGCGCATCGCGGGCGCGTCGACTTGAGCGAGTGGTTGCTGCGCAGCCTCAGGGCTTCGGTGAACGAGAGCTCGACGCGTCTTCAGCGCGGTCTCGGCCTGCTTGCCTCGATCGGCAGCACGGCGCCTTTTGTCGGCCTCCTCGGCACCGTGTGGGGCATCTACCATGCGCTGCTCGCACTCGGCGCGAGTGGCGACGCCAGTCTCGAACACGTCGCGGGGCCGGTTGGCGAGGCGCTCATCATGACGGCGCTCGGCCTGTGCGTGGCGATTCCCGCCGTGCTTGGGTATCACGCGCTTGCGCGTGTTTCGCGCGATATCGTCGCGCAGCTCAACCGCTTCGCATACGGCGTACACGCGCTGTTGCTCACAGGCAGCGCGCCTGCGCCGCGTGGGACGATGAAGGAACGGGTATGAACGACGATCGCGATCTGGAAGACGAAGCGATGCCGACGGCCGACATCAACATGACGCCGCTCATCGACGTGATGCTCGTGCTGCTCGTCATCTTCATGGTGACGCTGCCGGTTCTGCACCATGCTGCGCAGCTGGCGTTGCCGCGCGCGAGCAGCCAGCGTGAGGACCTGGCCGCGCCGCACGTCGACATCGTCGTCGATGCGCTTGGCCACATGAGCTGGAACGGGCAGCCTGTTCAGGAGTCCGCTCTATCGGCGCGGCTGGTAGAAGCCGCGCGGCTCACGCCGCAGCCTGAAATCCGGCTCTCGGCCGATCGCGCCACGCCGTACGGGCGTGTCGCGAAGCAGCTCTCGGCGGCGAGCGCCGCGGGACTCGCGAAGGTCGGCTTCGTGACCGAGCCGGACCCGCCGCGGCGTGGCCAGTAACGACTAAAGCTTCATGCGCTGCAGCACGCGATCTTTGAGCACAAAGCGATGAAACAGCGCCGCGGCCACATGCAGGCAAATGAACGCGAACAGCACCCACGCGAGCACGCTGTGGACGTCGCCCATGGCGTGCCCGAACGACGACCCCGCAGGGGAGAGCGCGGGCAGCGGAATGGCGCCGAACAGCGTGACGTCCCACGCGCGCGACGACGCGTTGATCCAGCCGAGCATGGGCACCGCGATGAGCAGTGCGTAGAGGCCGGCATGGGTGAGGGCTGCCACGGCACGCATGAACGGCGTCTGGTCGTCGGGCGGCGGGCGATGGGTGGCGCGCCAGAGCAGACGGCACACCATGGCGGCGACGAGCGCCGTGCCGACGCCCAGGTGCCACGCAATTTCGCCGACGGGGCGCGTGTCGCGGTGCACATCGGGCATGGTCCAGCCGATCACGAACTGCGCCGCGACGAGTGCGACGACGAGCCAGTGAAGCAGGCGCGCTACGAGGTCGTAGCGCGAATCGGCAGCGATTTGCATGGGCGCTCCGTGCTCAGAAAGGGTCGGTTGAAAGCGCCGATTCTAGCGTGCCGAGATTAACGGATCATTAACTGTGCAGCTTGCCGGTCACCCTTAAAGCCACGTTCCCCCTTGGCGCTCGTTCGGCTCCTGGGCAAGCGCGTCGAAATCGTGGATCCAGTCCAGATGATTGAGCACGCCCTCGCGCGAGCCGAGCCGGGCGTTGCGTTCCTGCGCAGCGGGGCCGTCGGGCAGATGCAGCACGTCCGCCGTGGTGATCGAAGCGTACTGCACCTTGCGCGTGCGGCCCCGGCGCAGGCGCTCGTAGGCTTGCTGCGCTTCGCGCCAGTTACCCGAGCCCGCCTTCGCCAGCTGGTCGGCCAGCACCACGGCATCCTCGATCGACTGGTTCGCGCCCTGGCCGTGGTGCGGCACGAGCGCATGCGCGGCGTCGCCGATCAACGTGATGCGGCCCTTGCTCCAGCGGCCGAGCGGCGGGCGGTGGAACAACCCCCAGCGCTGGCTGATCGGCACAGCGGTGATCATCTGCACGACGGCCGGGTGCCAGTCCCTGAAAAGGCGCAGTTGCTCGCCTTCCTGGGCAGGCATGACCCACTCGCGCGACGGCCACGGCGACGGATGGCGCTCCACCAGCAGGAAGTTCTGGTCGCCCTTGTCGCCAATCGGATAGTGCAGCAGATGGCCGCCCGGCCCGACCCAGAACTGAATGGTCTCGGGATCGGGCAACAGGTCCGTGCGCTCCGCGGCCACCACGCCGCGAAAGCCCGAGCAGCCCGAATACAGCGCGTCGTCGTAACCCAGCATCCAGCGCCGGATGACCGAGCGCGCGCCGTCCGCCCCGATCACGAGATCGGCATCGACGTGTTCACCGTTGGCGAACGTCAGGCTCACGTGGTCGGGTTGCTGCGCGAGATCGACGAGCCGATGGCTGAGTTTGATGCGCTCGAGCCCGACCGCGCCCGACAGCACCGCTTGCAGATCGGCGCGATGCACGCCCCAGTACGAGCCGCCGAATTGCCCGCGGGAGTCCGGTGCGCCGCGATGGTGGCCGATCACCGCGCCACTGCGGCCGTCACGATAGACGAGGCCCGGCACTTCCGCGCAGACTTTCTCGAAGGCCGGGCGCAGGCCCATGCGCTCGTAGAAGCGCGTGGCGTTGGCCGAGAGGGCGACGGCCGCGCCCACTTCGCGCAGCTCGTCGGTCTGCTCGAAGAGCTGCGCGTCGATGCCATGCTCGCGCAGCGCGAGAGCCAGTGTGAGGCCGCCGATGCCAGCGCCGACGATCGCAATCTTCAGATCACGTGATTTCATGACTGTGTCTCCGATATTCATATAGGTGGGGTCGGCTGGCGCTGCTTCATCACGCTCACACCGTGTCCGTATTCTCGGCAGCCGCTTCTCATTCCACAATAAAATGGAAGGAATCTGCTTCATCACTGGATTGAATGAATGGAACTGGGCGACATCGATCTCAATCTGCTGCTGCTTTTTCATCGGCTCATGCGCGAGCGGCGCGTGGCGAGCGTGGCCGAGCAGATGAACATGAGCCAGCCCGGCGTGAGCAACGCGCTCGCGAAGCTGCGCCGCCTGCTGGGCGATCCGCTCTTCGTGCGCGGGCCGGGCGGCGTGGTGCCCACGCCGTTCGCGCTGCGTCTCGCAGAGCCGGTCGCGCAGGCACTCGCCACGCTGCACGGCGCGCTCAATCCCGTGACCGGGTTCGATCCGTTGCGCGCCACGCGCACCATGACGATCGGCATGACCGACATCGGCGAGGTCGTGTTCCTGCCCGCGCTGCTCGAGCGCCTCGCGCGCGAAGCGCCGGGCGTCGCGCTCAACACCGTGCGCAATACGGGCGTCAATCTCAGCGAAGAGATGGCCGACGGCCGGGTCGATCTCGCCATCGGATTGCTGCCGCAACTCAAAGGCGGCTTCTATCAGCGGCGTCTCTTCGATCAGCGCTATGTCTGCCTCTTCCGGCGCGGGCATCCGCTAGAGAATGCGCCGCTCACGCTCGCGGCCTGGCGCGAGGCCGAGCATCTGGTGGTGGTGTCGGCGGGCACGGGGCACGGACAGGTCGACGAATGGCTGAAACGGCGCGGCGTGAAGCGCCAGGTGCGGCTCTCGGTGCCGCACTTCATGAGCGTGGGCTACATCCTCGAGCGCACCGATCTGATCGCCACGGTGCCGGAGCGGCTGGCGCTGCAACTGGCGAAGCCGTTTTCGCTGAGCCTGAGCGCGCTGCCCATGAAGCTGCCCGCCGCGCCGATTCATTTGCTCTGGCACGCGCGCGTGCAGCACGACGAAGGCAATCGCTGGCTGCGCGAACGCGTGATCGAACTCTTCGCGGATGGCGGCGGGCAAGCGCGCAAGGGTAGCGGCGCGGCCCGCGCCTAAGCCTCGAACGATCCCGCTAGCGGAATTTGCCTGCGCGCTGCGTGGCCGCGGGCAACTGCCGTGTTTCGCGCACCGAACGCGGATGCCACAGGCGCGCGCCGCCTTCGATGCCGCGGTCGTTCGGCACGGTGGCCACGTTCGGCGGCAGATCGAACGTGAGGCGCGCCGCGTTGCCGCCGCCTATCCAGAGCTTGTCGTAGTGCACGAGCGAGTCGAGTATGCCGATGATCTTCTCGACGCGCGCGTTCCAGCGCTTGTTCCCCGCCTTGCTGCGCGCGGCGTCGCCGATGTACTCGTCGTAGGCGCGCTTCCGGCTGACCGGATGATGCGCGAGTTCGAGGTGCGGCATCAGTTCGCCATCACGGAACATGGCCGTGCCTACCCCCGTGCCGAGCGTCATCACGAATTCGAGGCCTTGCCCTTCGATCGCGGCGAGGCCCTGCATTTCCGCGTCGTTGATCATGCGCACCGACGCAATGCCCAGGCGCTCGCCGAGCATCTGCGCGAGCGGCACGTCGTTCCAGTCGTCGGGGCCGAGATGCGGCGCCGTGATCACATGATTGTTGCGCACGACACCAGGAAAGCCGATCGAAACGTGGGTCGCCGGATACTGCTTGAGCAGCGGGCCGACGAGCGTCGCGAGCGTTTCGACCAGCAAGGCGGGCGGGCACGGATGCGGTGTCGCCACGCGCACGCGCTGCGTGCGCATTGCGCCGCTCGCGTCGATGATCGCGGCCTTCAGGCCCGTTCCGCCAACGTCGATCGCGAGAATATTTTCGATGTCGTTCGAGGTGTGCGTTGCACTTACCGCGCTTTTCACAGCGCTTTTCTTCACCGCTTTTTCGATTTTGGTCATACGTTCTCCTTGGCTGTCTGGTTCACGTCTTCTTCGCCGGCGCCGGCGCGAGGGTGCGCCACGCGCGGCCGTCGCGCGCGAGCAGTGCATCCGCCTGCGCCGGGCCTTCGCTGCCCGCGGCGTACTCGTACACGGGAAGCGCGGCGTCGAGTTCCGGGTGCAATACGCCATCCACCGTCGACCATGCCGCCTCAATGCCATCGGCGCGTTGAAAGAGCGTCTGGTCGCCGAGCATGCAATCGTAGAGCAGGGTTTCGTAGCCGACATTGGCACGCTCCGCGAAGAAGTCGTCGTAGTCGAACGACGAATGCACCGGGCCGATCTGCACGACTGGCCCCGGCGTCTTCACGTTGAAGTCGAAGCTCGTGCCATGCGACGGATCGATGCGCAGCGTCAGCACGTTGGGCGTGAGCGTATCGACCGGCGTGTCGCGAAAGAGCAGAAACGGCACGCTCTTCAGCTGCACCGAAATCTCCGTGCGCCGCGCGGCGAGGCGCTTGCCGGTGCGCAGATAGAACGGCACGCCCGCCCAGCGCCAGTTGTCGATCTGCACGCGAGCGGCGGCATAGGTTTCGGTGCGGCTGTCCTGCGCCACGTCCGGTTCTTCGCGGTAGCCCACGCCCGCCGGGCCCTTCGCGTATTGACCGAACACCACGTCGTCGGGCGTGAGCGGCTTGAGCGCATCGAAGATGTCGGCCTTCTTGTTGCGCACGGCTTCGGCGTCGAACGAGTTGGGCGGCTCCATGGCGACCATGCCGAGCAGCTGAAACAGGTGATTGGGCACCATGTCGCGAAACGCGCCGGTCTGCTCGTAGAACTTGCCGCGGCCTTCCACGCCGATCACTTCCGAAGCCGTGATCTGCACGCTGTCGATGTACTCGCGCCGCCAGACGGGCTCGAACATGGCGTTGGCGAAGCGCAGCGCGAGTATGCTCTGCACCGTGTCCTTGCCGAGGAAGTGGTCGATGCGATAGACCTGCGATTCGCTCGCGAAGCGCAGCACATGCTCGTTCAAGTCGCGCGCCGAAGCGAGATCGGCGCCGAAGGGCTTTTCGATCACGATGCGGCGGAACGCGCCGTTGCTGTCGTTGCCCTCGTCGAGCAGCCCCGCCTTGCCGAGACGCTCGATAATCGGCTTGAAGAAGCGCGCGCCCACGGCGAGGTAGAACACGACGTTGCCGCGCGACTTGCCGTTCAGCTGCTGCGCGAGGCGCTCGAACGCGCTGTCGTCCTCGAATTCGCCTGCCATGTAGGTGAGCCGCTGCGCGACCCAGTCCCACGCCTCGTCGTCGAGCTTGCCGGCGTGGAAGGTACTCGCCTTGTCGGCGGCGAATTTCTCCAGCGCGGCGTGCAGATCGTCGACCCACGCCTTCGTTTCGCGCTCGCCATGATTCACGCCGATGATCTTCATGCCGTCGTCGAGCAGGCGGTCGACGGCGAGGTTGTAGAGCGCCGGCATCAAAAGGCGCTTGGTCAGATCGCCGCCCGCGCCGAAGATCACGAGCGTGCAGGGCGGTGCGGGATGCTTGCCAACGGGCGAGGCGGGCGCGGCCGGTGCGCCGTGCGGATGCGCAGGCACTTTCGCGCTGGGGGCCGCGCGGGAAGCTTCGTTGGAAGCGTGGGGCTGGGTCGCGGGGTGAGTCGGTTTCGTCGACATGATTTCGCTTCAGTGGGCCGAAATGAATACAGCGAGCAAGTCCGGTTCCTTGACTGACCGAGTTTGCGCGCATTGAGTTCATTCCGCCATCGAAGGCGTTTTGTAATATCGTGGGCACTCATGTCACGCCGTTCTCCCCCGCGCTGATTGCGCAATTCGCAGTACCCTTACCGGCGGCGGCAACTTCGACCAGGCTGATTGAACCGACCCGAGGATGGTGGCTATGTCCGATAAGCACTCCCCCGACGAAAAAGATCCCCATGATCCGCAGGGCATGCGCGGCGGACTCACGAACTACGGCGACACCGACTTCTCGCTGTTCCTTCGCAAGGCCTTCATCAAGGGCGCCGGATATACCGACGACGCGCTGGCGCGACCCGTCATCGGCATCACGAACACGGGCAGCGCGTACAACCCGTGCCATGGCAACGCGCCTCAGCTTCTCGAGGCGCTCAAGCGCGGCATTCTGCTGGCGGGCGGCTTGCCGATGGAATTCCCGACCATTTCCATCCACGAAAGCTTTTCGCAGCCAACCAGCATGTTCATGCGCAACCTCATGTCGATGGATACGGAGGAGATGATTCGCGCGCAGCCCATGGATGCGGTCGTGCTCATCGGCGGCTGTGACAAGACGGTGCCCGCCCAGTTGATGGGCGCGGCGTCGGCGGGCATTCCGGCCATTCAGCTCGTTACCGGGTCGATGATGACGGGCGCGCATCGCGGCGAGCGCGTCGGCGCGTGTACGGATTGCCGCCGCTACTGGGGCAAGTTTCGCGCGGGCGAAGTCACGGCGGACGAGATCGCCGAGGTGAACGACCGCCTCGTGCCGAGCGTCGGCACCTGTGCCGTCATGGGCACGGCCAGCACGATGGCTTGCGTGGCGGAAGCCATGGGCATGACGATGCCGGGCGGGGCCTCGCCTCCAGCGGTGAGCTCGGACCGCATGCGCGTGGCCGAGCAGACCGGCGCGCAAGTCGTGGAGATGGCGCGACGGCGGCTCACCATCGACCAGGTGCTCAGCGCCGAGTCGTTCGAAAACGGCTTGCGGGTGCTGCTGGCCATCGGCGGGTCGACCAACGGCATCGTGCATCTCGCAGCGATTGCCGGGCGCATGGGCTTCGACATCGATCTGGACGCCGTGGACCGTATGGGCCGCGAAACGCCGGTGCTGCTCAACCTGAAGCCGTCCGGCGAGCACTACATGGAAGATTTTCATCGGGCGGGCGGTATGGCCACGCTGCTCCATGAACTGAAGCCCTTGCTGCATCTCGACGCCATGACCGTGACCGGCCGCACCCTCGGAGAGGAGATGGAGCGCGCCGGGCCGCGCTTCGCGCAGGACGTGGTGAAGCCGCTCACCGCGCCCATTTACCCGCAGGGCGGCTTGGCCGTGTTGCGCGGCAATCTCGCGCCGGGTGGCGCGGTCATCAAGCAATCGGCCGCCTCGGCGGCGCTCATGGAGCACGAGGGCCGCGCGGTGGTGTTCGAGGACGCGACCGATATGGCGCACCGCATCGACTCCGACGATCTCGACGTCCACGCCGACGACGTGATCGTCCTCAAGCGCATCGGACCCAAAGGCGCGCCGGGCATGCCCGAGGCCGGCTACATCCCGATCCCGAAGAAGCTGGCGCGGGCCGGGGTGAAGGACATGGTGCGGATTTCGGACGGACGCATGAGCGGCACGGCATTCGGAACCATCGTGCTGCACGTCACGCCGGAAGCCGCCATCGGCGGCCCGCTAGCGCAGGTCCGTAACGGCGACCGCATCCGCTTGAGCGTGGCCAACCGCGAGATTACGCTGCTCGTGGACGAAGACGAACTGCGGCGCCGGGCGCAGGCGAACCCGGTGACTGCGCCCACGGCAAGCCGCGGTTATCACAAGCTCTTTCTCGACACCGTGACCCAGGCAGACAAGGGCGCCGATTTCGATTTCCTCAGGGCGGTCGAATCGCGTGGCGCAGTGCCCAGGAAGTAGCTTGCGGGCCGGGAGAGCCGGGTGGCCGCACTTCTTGCCCGGCGTCCTGATTTCGGTATAATGAAAGCTCGTTCGGAATAGCGAACAAGAAACACCATGCAGCAGCAAAGCATCCAGAGTCGGACTGACCGACGCCAACCTGCCCTCCCGGGCAAGGTGGAAGCCCTCGAGGCGATGCGGCCGATTCACGGCAACGAAACGGGAACAGCCTGGCTGGCACCGGTTCGATCAACCTTCATCCGGAGCCACCATGCATCAAGATATCTCCTCCTCGTCGACCGTCTGTGAAGACCTGTCGCACTGCCTCCCCGGTTTCACGCTCACTCACACCGTGCATCTGGTGTCCGGTCTGGATCTCGGCGTCGTGTCGACCGCCGCCGGCGTGCTCGACGGCGAACAGGTGGTCGTCGACCGATGGGCCGTGACCCGCTTCGGCGACGTGCTCGAGCAAAAAATCGTATTTGGCGACATGACCGAACGGCGGGCGGCCCGGCTGCGCGAACGGCTCGCGGCCGTCGACGGCGTGTTGCGCGCGAAGATAGAGCATCATTTCGTGCGCGCCCGCTGAAACCAAAGGCTGGCGTCGCCGATGCACTTAACGAGGAGCCAGGGTGCCAGACACCAGCGTTGAACAAGGGCAACACTCACGCGTCTTTGTCGCGGACATCGGCGGCTCCTACATCAGGCTCGGTGTATCGGACCGTCCGCGCAGCGTGCGCCTCGTCGAAAGCGTGCCGACCCCCGTCGACAGTTGGGAGGCGTTCGGCGCGACCCTCGAAGCCCTGGCGGCCCGGCATATTGGCGAGACCCGCTCGCCTCTCGTCATCTCGATGGCAGGCGCGATCGATCCCGCAAGCGGCGTGATTTGCGCGTCCAACGTCCCATGTGTCTCGGGCCGCGTGCTCGGCGCGGAGTTGTCCTCCCGGCTCAAGCGGCGCATACGCATTGCAAACGACGCGGACTGCCTCGCGTTGGCCGAGGCCGTCGAGGGCGCGGGTGCCGGCCACGATGTCGTGTTCGGCGTGGTCCTCGGCTCGGGTGTCGGCGGCGGGCTGGTCGTGGGCGGCCGCGTGGTGGGCGGCGCGAGCGGCATAGCGGGAGAGTGGGGCCACGGGCTGCCGGTCAGCACGCACGTCGACTTCGACGGCATGGGCCACGCGGAGCCCGTGATGGCATTGCGTTGCGGCTGCGGGCGAGTGGGATGCGTCGACACCATCGGCGCGGCACGCGGTCTGGAACGGCTCCACGCACTCCTGAACGACGAGCAGAAAGACAGCCACACCCTTCTCGACGACTGGCAGCAAGGCGGCGAGCGCGCGCGGCGCACCGTTTGCGCGTGGCTCGCGCTGGTATGCGAACCGCTCGCAGCCGTGGTCAATATCACGGGCGCTTCGGTCGTCCCGGTTTGCGGCGGCCTTTCAAATGTGGCCCCATTGATCGACGCGCTGGACGCGGCCGTGCGCAAGCGCACGCTGCGGCAGTTTCGCGAACGCGTCGTCGTTCCGGGCGCATTCCGGCAGGACGGCGGACTCATCGGTGCGGCCATCATCGCGCGGCAGGACGACTGGCGCGAGCCGTAGCGCGCCGTGTTCGCCCGCACAGGAAAAACGGGCTTCCGACGCCTAAACTAATCTATGAAGCCAGACGGCTATCGGTCAGCGTTTCGGTCAGCGGCTACCGGGGTAAGCATCATGAAAGCGCGTGAATTGTGCAGACTCCTGCTCGTGCTCGTGGCGCTATGCATCAGCGCCGGGGCAAGCGCGGGTCGAGGCGGCGGTTGGGTGCATGGCGGCGGTGGCGGCTGGGGCGGCGGTGGTGGCGGCGGCTGGGGAGGCGGCTACGGCGGCGCGAATCACAGCAGCGGCTGGAGCGGCGGCTACCACGGTGGCTATAACGGCGGCGCCTGGTATCACGGCGGTTATTACCACGGCGGCTACTACCATGGCGGCTACTACCACGGCTACGGCTGGTATCACGGCGGCCACTATCACGGCTGGTATGGCTGTTGCGGATCGGCGAGCGTCGGCTTCTACTTCGGCCCCGGCTTCATCTACGGCTCTCCGTTCTATCCGTACTACTATCCGCCGTACGTCGCGAGCGTCTACTACCCCTACGTTTCCGGCGACTTCTCGCAGCCCACGCAGTGGATCGAACAAGGCCAGGGCCAGGCTCAGTACCAGGCAGAGCCCCAGTACGGCGGCGCCAATATGTACGATCAAAACGAGCAGTACGGGCAAGGCGATCAAACCGGCCAGGGCGGCCAGGGCGGCGAGGCGCCATACGGCGTGTGGTACTACTGCGTCGCGTCGCAGACCTACTACCCGTACGTGCGGACCTGCCCAGGCGGCTGGCAGCAGGTGCCCGCGCGGCCACCTGACAGTTGAATGACTGCGCGTCAGCGCACCGCGTAGCGTTCGGCGTCGGCGTGCCGGAACGTCAGGCCATGGCCGTGGCGCGCGAGGTCGGGCGCGATATGTCCGGCGTGCAGGCGCGGCGCGCCCTCGAACAGCATGGCCTCGATGCGCGCGTGATCGTGAAACCATTCGATATGCACGAGGCGCCGCGCCGAGCATGCCACGTGCAGATGCAGCGCCGGCGCGCAATGCGCGGAGAGCGGCGTATGCCACGCATCGCACAGCGCGTCGGCCTGCAGAAAGCCGGTGATGCCGCAGCAGCGCGTGGCGTCGGCCTGCAGCACATCCACGGCGTGGGTTTCCAGCAGCGCGCGGAAGTCGTCTGCCGTATAGCCGTATTCGCCCGCGGCGAGCGCCATGCGCGCGGGCAGGGCGGCGCGCAGCGCGGCGAGGCCGCGGCGGTCGTCCGAAGAAAGCGGCTCTTCGAACCACTGCACGTCCTCTTGCGCGAAGCATTGCGCGAGCCGCTGCGCCTCCTCGATCTCATAGGCGCCGTTGGCGTCGACGAAGAGGCCCGCCGTGCTGCCTATCGCCTGGCGCGCCGCCGCCACGCGCGCCGGATCGTCGGCCGGGTGCGAGCCGACTTTCATCTTGACCCACGCGCAGCCGTCGTTCTCGACCCAGCCGCGCAACTGCTTCGTGAGCGTTTTCAGGTCGTAGCTCGTGAAGCCGCCGCTGCCGTACACCGGCACGCGCTCGCGCTGCATGCCGAGCAGCGCGCACAGCGGGATGCCGAGCGCCTTCGCCTTGAGGTCCCAGAGCGCGGCATCGACGGCCGATATTGCGCAGGCCGCGAGGCCCGGCCGGCCGATGTTGCGCACGGCCCGCTGCATTTCGAGGTTGATGCGCGCGGTGTCGAAGAGGTCGTGCTGGCGCACGGCGTCGCCGAGCACGCTCTCCACGAGCGCTGTGGCGCCCGCATGCGCATAGGTATAGCCCACGCCGGTGAAGCCGAGCGCATCGATTTCAACCAGCACGAGCGTGGTGGAACGCCAGGCGATGGTGCCGTCCGCTTCGGGCAGGTCGGTGGGGATCGTATAGGCGCGCGCTTCGAGGCGCGTCAATCGGGTGGCATTCATGATGTCTCGCGCGCGTGGCTCACAGCAGCTTGTCGAGCGTGATCGGGAGATCGCGCACGCGCTTGCCCGTGGCGTTGTAGATCGCGTTCGCCACGGCGGCGGCCACGCCCACCACGCCGATCTCGCCCACCCCCTTCGCGCCGAGTGGGTTCACCACGTCGTCGTGCTCGTCCACGAACAGCACGTCGATCTCGCCGACGTCGCGATTCACCGGCACGTGATATTCCGCGAGGTTGTGATTCATGATGCGCCCGAGCGTATGGTCGAACTGCGCTTCTTCGTGCAACGCCATACCGATGCCCCATACCACGCCCCCGGCGATCTGGTTCGCGGCCGTCTTCGGGTTGACGATGCGGCCCGCCGCAACGGCGCTCACCACGCGCGCCACGCGCACCATGCCGAGCGCTTCGTCCACGCGCACTTCGGCGAACACGGCCGAATGCGTCGCCATGGAATACTGCTTCTGGAGCGCCTCGGGCTTCAGTGTGACCTGCGCTTCGAGCGTTTTCATGCCCGCGTCGGCGAGAACGTCGGCAATGCGGGCGCGCGTTTCGGGCCGGCCGGCGCTCTCGCTCAACTTCACCTCACCGCGTTCGATCACGAGCGCTTCGTCCAGCATGCCGGGGTCGAGATTGGCGAACGCCACGCCGCCGTGCGCGGGCAACAGTTGCGCGAGGCGCGAGCGCAGCTGCGTGCAGGCGAGCGATGCGGCGCTGCCCACCGAAGCCACGGTCCACGAGCCGCCTTCGATCGGCGCGGGCGGTAGCGATGTGTCGCCGAGCGTGAACTCGACATCGTCGATGGCCATGTGCAGCGCGTCGGCGGCGATCTGCGAAATGGCGGTGTAGGTGCCGGTGCCGATATCGGCCGTGGCGCTGGCGAGTTCGAGCCGCCCTTGCGCGTTGAGGACGGCGCGCACGGTCGCTTCGGTCTGCAATGCCTCCCACATGCCCGTGGCCATGCCGTAGCCCACCAGTTCGTGGCCCTCGCGCATGGCGCGCGGCGTCGCAATGCGCGCGCCCCAGCCAAAACGCTCGGCGCCTTGCGCGTAGCAGTCGAGCAGCGCCTTGCTCGAATACGGCAACTGCTTGTTCGCGTCCTCGTCGGCGTAGTTGCGGATGCGCAGTTCGAGCGGGTCCATGTCCAGCGCGACGGCCAGTTCGTCCAGGGCGCATTCGAGCGCGTAGAGACCTTGCGCGGCGCCGGGCGCACGCATATCGAGCGGCGTGTACACGTCGAGCCGCCCCAGCTTGTAGCCGAGCTGGACGTGCGGCGCGCGATACAGCCGGCCCGACCAGTTGACGACCACGTCGGTGAAGTCCTCGAACTGCGAGGTTTCTCCCACGGCTTCGTGGATGATCGCTTCGAGGCGGCCATCGCGTTGCGCGGCAAGCGCAACGTGCTGGATCGAGGCGGGCCGGTGTCCGAAGGTGAACATCTGCGCGCGCGTGAGTGCCACCCGCACGGGCAGGCGCAGCACGCGCGCCGCCATCATCGCCAGCGGCAGATGGTATTGCGGCCGCAGGCCGGAGCCAAACGCGCCGCCCACGAACGGCGAAATCACGCGTACGCGGTCCTGAGACAGGCCGAAGACCTTCATCAGGTACTGCTGAGTATTGCTCACGCCTTGAGTCTTTTCGTAGACGATGTAACGCCCGTCGGCGGAAGGCACGACGGTGCAGCCGTGCATCTCCATAGGCTGATGAAACTCCGCGGGTATGCTGTAAAACGCGTCGGTGCGGGCGGAAGCGCGCGCGAGCGCCCGGTACGCGTGGCCGCGCGGTGCCGGCGGCGGCTCGAAGCCGCCCTTCTCGGTGGAGGGGTCGACCGCATGCTCCAGGGCGCGGGCCAGTTCGGTCTGATGCGCCTCGCTGCGATAACGCACGCGCACGAGCGAAGCCGCGTAGTGCGCGAGTTCGGGCGTCTGCGCCACCACGAGCGCGACGGGCTGGCCCGCGAAGGCGACGTGCGTGTCGGCGAGCGGGCGAAACGGCTTGCCGCCCGGTGCGATCTGATCCTTCCAGGCCGCGTCGTCTTCGGCGAGCGTGGGGCGGTTCTCGTGCGTGAGCACGTGCAGCACGCCTGGCAGCGCGAGCGCCGCGGACGCGTCGATGGCGACGATCTTGCCGCGCGCGATGGTGGCGTTGACGACCGCGCCGTGCACGAGCCCTGTGGCCGTGAACTCGGCGGCGTAGCGCGCGGCGCCCGTGACCTTGCTGCGGCCATCCACGCGCGAGAGCGGCGCGCCGATGCGTGCGACCGGGTTCGCGTCGCGGCGAGCTTCATAGGCGGTACTCATGCTGATTCCTCCCCGGAGTCTTCTGCGCCATCGCCCTCGGCTCGGGGCGCCAGCGCCTGTTCGAATGCGCGCACGATCGCACGTCGCGCGAGATCCACCTTGAACGCATTGCCGGGGCGCGGGTCGGCGTGCGCGATCACGGCGTCGGCGTAGCGTTCGATGGCGCGTGTATCGTCGACAGCGCGGCCGATCAGACGCTGTTCCGCTTCGCGATCCCGCCAGGGCTTGTGCGCGACGCCGCCCAGCGCGCAGCCTAGCGCGCGCATCGTGCCGTCCTCCACGCGCACGCCGAGCGCGACCGAAACGAGCGCGAACGCATACGACTGGCGATCGCGCAGCTTCAGATACGTGAAGTGCTGCGCATAGCCCTCGCGCGGCAATTCGACGGCGGTGATGAGTTCCTCGTCGGCGAGCGTTGTTTCGCGGTGCGGTGTGTGACCGGGCAGGCGGTGCAGGCTGTCGAAGGGCAGCGTGCGCGTGCCGCGCCGGCCCGCCACGTGCAGCGTGGCGTCGAGCGCTTCGAGCGCGACGCACATGTCCGATGGATGCGTGGCGATGCAGTGTTCGCTCGCGCCGAAGATCGCGTGCATGCGGTTGACGCCGTCCAGCGCGGCGCAGCCGGTGCCCGGCGCGCGCTTGTTGCAGCACGTGGCGGGATCGTAGAAGTAGAGGCAGCGCGTGCGCTGAAGCAGATTGCCGCCCACGGTCGCCGCGTTGCGGATCTGCGCGGACGCCCCGGCGAGCAGCGCCTGCGCGAGCAGCGGATAGCGCTCGATCACGCGCGCGTCCCATGCCAACGCGCTATTGGTGGCGAGCGCGCCAATGCGCAAGCCGCCGTCCTGCGTCGCCTCGATGTCGCGCAGCGGCAGCCGTGTGATGTCGATGATCGCGGCGGGGCGCATGACGTCCTCACGCATCAGATCGACGAGATTCGTGCCACCGGCGAGGAATTCGGCGCCGGGGGTGGCGTAGTGCAGCCGCACGGCGTCGTCCACGCTCTTCGCGCGAGCGTACGAGAAGCGGTTCATGGTGCGTCTCCTTCGTCCTCTTCGCCGCCGGCGAGGTCCTGCGCGCGGCGCACGCCTTCCACGGCGTTCGCGATGTTCACGTATGCCCCGCAGCGGCAAAGATTGCCGCTCATTTGCTCGCGCACGTCGTCGCGGCAATGCGCGTGGCCTTCGGCGAGCAGCCCCACGGCCGAGCAGATCTGGCCCGGCGTGCAGTAGCCGCACTGAAACGCATCGTGGTCGATGAAGGCCTGCTGCACGGGGTGCAGCGCGCCGTCTTGCGCGAGTCCCTCGATCGTCGTGACGTCCGCGCCGTCGTGCGACACGGCGAGCGCGAGACACGCGTTGATGCGCACGCCGTTCAGGAGCACCGTGCACGCGCCGCATTGGCCGTGATCGCAACCTTTCTTCGTGCCGGTGAGATGAAGCTGCTCGCGCAGCAGGTCGAGCAGGCTGGTCCACGGTTCCACGTGCAGCGCGTGGTGCGCGCCGTTGATCGTGAGTTCGATCGGCACGGCTTCGCTGCGAAGATGCGTGTCATCGTGCCTCGCCTTTGCGTCGTGTGCGCGCGGCGCGGGGTTGCGGGTGGCTGTGTGCATAACGGCCTCGTTATCAGGGCGGGTTGGGCTGGAATGGTCGCGATCATGCAATGCGCAATGCGCTTGCCTGGTGGTTCGGGTGCGTGCGGGGGCCCGATCGCGCCCTCGAACCTACCTCGAACCTATAGCGGATGCTCACCGTGTTCCGGCAACTCGGGCTCGAAAAACACCCAGCGCGCCGCAGGAAACGCCGCCTGCAAGGCGTTTTCGACACGGTCGATGATGCGCACCAGCTCGACGGCGTCGCAGCGCTCGGCGAGTTCGGCCTGGACTGCTACCAGCAGGCTGTCCGACCAGCGCAGCACGACGAGGCTGACCACGCGGCCGATCTCGGGGCGCGCTTCGAGCCACGCGCGCATGTCCCGGCGCACGCTCGCGCGCGCCGCTTCGCCCACGATCAGCGACTTGATCTCGCGAAGCGCGAACACGGCCGCCGCCATCATCACGCCGCCCACGCCGATGCTGCCGAGCGCGTCGAAGCCCGGCCAGCCGGTGAGGGCGGCCAGCCCCGTGCCGGCAATCGAGACGACGAGGCTTGCGAGCGCCGCGGCGTCCTCGCCGATCGAGAGCATGTTCTCCAGTTCGCCGGTTTCGCGAAACCAGCGCCATAGACCGCCCGCGCGGCGCCGCCGGTCGACGGAGCGGATCGATGCGCGCAACGCGGTGCCCTCGGCGAGCGCCGCAACGGCCAGCACGCCAAGGGCGATCTGCACATGATCGACGCCGCTGTGATGCCAGAGCCGCCATGCACCGATCGCCATCGAAAGCAGGCCGCCCACGAAGAAAAACTGCAGCGCGACGAGCATGGCGTAGAAGTGCGTCTCGCGGCCAAAGCCAAGCGGATGCTGTTCGTCGGGCCGGTTGCGGGCCGCGCGCCGGCCCGCAATGAGCAAAAACTGATTCAGGCAGTCGGCGCTGGAGTGCGCGGCCTCGGCAAGCGTGGCGCCCGAATTCGTGTAGGCCGCGGCGGCGAACTTGCACAGCGCCACCACGACGTTGGACGCGAGCGCGTAGTAGACGGCGCGCGGGACCTTCACGCTGGCCTGCCCAGTCGCGCCGCGCTCCATCAGGACCCCGGGATGTCGCGCGCCGCAACGTCTATCGTCTTGGTCCATGCAGCCATCGTGCCTCCCGTTCACCCCCTTATTGCGGGCGCGCAAATCGCATGCCCCCTGCGCGCGTGCGCCGGCGCGATTGCGAGGGCACATCGCTTGCGCTCCGGATGATGTTGTCGCTCGCCTTCACCTTGTGGCGAGCCATTCGGAACACTCACCAGGAGCCACCCCATGACAAAACACAAAAGCCCTCAAGGCAAGCATCAGCCCACCGACGCGAAATCGCAGAGCCTCGAATCGTTTCGCGCGCATGCGGACGGCGAGGCGCTGCGCACCAACCAGGGCGTGAAGATCGCCGATAACCAGAACACCTTGCGTGCAGGTGCGCGCGGCCCTTCGCTGCTCGAAGACTTCATCATGCGCGAGAAGATCACGCACTTCGACCACGAACGGATTCCCGAGCGCATCGTTCACGCGCGCGGTTCCGCTGCGCATGGGGTTTTTCGTGTATACGAGTCGCAAGCCGAACTCACGCGCGCGGGCTTTTTGCAGGACCCCGCCAAGGAAACGCCTGTCTACGTGCGATTTTCGACAGTGCAGGGGCCGCGCGGCTCGTCGGACACCGTGCGCGACATACGCGGCTTCGCCACCAAGTTCTACACGGACGAGGGCAATTTCGATCTGGTGGGCAACAACGTGCCCGTATTCTTCATTCAGGACGCGATCAAGTTCCCCGACTTCGTGCATGCGGTGAAGCCCGAGGCCCCCGACGAAATGCCCACGGGCGGCACCGCCCACGATACGTTCTGGGACTTCGTCTCGCTCGTGCCGGAAAGCGCGCACACGGTCATCTGGGCCATGTCCGACCGCGCGATCCCGCGCAGCCTGCGCACCATGGAAGGGTTCGGAGTGCATACGTTTCGCTTCGTCAATGCCAAGGGCCACGCGCGCTTCATCAAGTGGCACTGGCGGCCCGTGCTGGGCTCGTACTCGCTGCTGTGGGACGAAGCGCAGAAGATCGCTGGCAAGGACCCCGACTTTCATCGGCGCGACTTGTGGGAGGCGATCGAGCGCGGCGACTATCCCGAGTTCGAACTGGGCGTGCAGGTCATCGAAGAGAGCGACGAACACAGCTTCGATTTCGATCTGCTCGACCCGACCAAGCTCGTGCCCGAAGAAGAGGTGCCGGTGAAGATCATCGGCAAGATGACGCTCAACCGCAATCCGGACAACTTCTTCGCGGAAACGGAGCAGGTCGCGTTCCATCCCGGCCATATCGTGCCGGGCATCGATTTCACGAACGATCCCTTGCTGCAAGGGCGTTTGTTCTCCTATACCGATACGCAGATCAGCCGTCTTGGCGGCCCGAACTTTCACGAGATTCCGATCAACCGGCCGGTTTGCCCGTACCAGAACAATCAGCGCGATGCGATGCACCGTCAAACCGTCAACGTCGGCCAGGCTTCGTACGAACCGAATTCGGTGAGCGGCGGGTGGCCGAAGGAAACGCAGCCGAAGGACGGCGGCTTCGAAAGCTACCAGGAACGCATGGACGGCGTGAAGATACGCGTGCGCAGCGAGTCGTTCGCGGACCACTTCTCGCAGGCCACGATGTTCTACCACAGCATGTCGGAGCCGGAGAAGGACCATATCAAGGCCGCCTATACCTTCGAACTGGGCAAGGTCACGAAGCCCGAAATACGCGAACGCCAGGTCAACGCCATTCTCGCTAACATCGACGCGGACCTCGCTGCGAGCGTGGCGCAGGCGCTCGGCTTGCCGAAACCAAAAGCCGGCGCCAAACCAGGCAAGCCGCGCACGGCCAGTTCGCCCGCGCTCAGCCTGCTCAACCGCGTGCAGCCCGGCATCAAGGCGCGCAAGATCGCCTTGCTCACCGCGCCCGGCGCGGACCCGGCCATGCTCACGCGGCTGCGCGATGCCTTTGCGCTGGAGGGCGCAACGGCGCTCGTCATCGCGCCCACGCTCGCGCCGATCGGCGATCTCGCGCCCGATGCGACTATCACCGGCATGCCCTCCGTCATGTTCGACGCGGTGTTCGTCCCCGGCGGCGAGAAGGCCACGGAGGCATTGACGCAGTCGGGCGATGCGCGTCATTTCGTGCTCGAAGCGTTCAAGCATCTGAAGGCGATCGGCTCGGTCGATACGGGGCGGCTCGTGCTGTCCGCCGCGCAGTTGCCCGATCGCGCGGACGGCGTCGCGAACGGCGATGAAGCCGAACTCGAGCGCGTGCTCAAGGAATTCATCGAAGCGGCAGGGCAGCATCGCGTATGGTCGCGCGTGGCGCAGACGCTGGCGGTGCCGGCGTGAGCGTCAACGGGAGGGCACAAGCAAATGGACAAGCCGGCTACACGATCGAAGAACGCGCGCAGCGACGCGCAATCGCAGTTCTCGCGCTATGCGCAGCCGCTGGTGAGGGAAGCGCTTGCGCGTGTCGCCGCGCTCGACACCGAGCCGGAAACGATGCACCGGCTGCGCGTCGCGTTGCGGCGGCTGCGCACGCTGTTGTGGGCGTGGCGGCCGCTGCTCGGGCGCGCGAGGATCGAGCCGCAGCGGGCGTTTCTCAAGCGTGCGGCGTCGGCCGCGGGCGAGGTGCGCGATTGGGACATTGCCGTCGCGCTGCTCGGCACGGACGGCGGCGCACTCGCGAACGGGCACCTTGCGCCGGTACGACAAGCGGCGCGCGAGCACGCCCGGCAGACGCTTTCTGCCGCCGATCTCAAGCACGCGCTGCGCGACATGCTGCATGAGGTGAACCGCGCGTTGAACACGTCGCCGCGCCGCACGCCGCTCAAGCGCCTCGCGCGCGAACGCGTGCGAGCGGCGCGCCGGTCGCTGGCTAAGCGCATGCGGCGAGCGCGCAGCGCAAAACGCCGCGATTACGCCTCGTGGCACGAGGTGCGCAAGGGGGCGAAGCGCCTGCGCTATCTGCTCGAGTTCTTCGGATCGATACTGCCGCGCCGCGAAAACCGGGGCATGAAGTCGCTCAAGAAACTTCAGGATCGTTTCGGCAAGCTAAACGATGCGGTCGCGAGCGAACACCTGCTCGCGCAACATCGCGAGATCTTCCCGGACGGTGCGAAGGCCGATGCCGCGCTCGCGACGCTGCGTCGCGAACGCAAGAAGCGCCGGCGAATGGCGGCAAAGCTGCTCGATTAGCGCGGCGGTGGAGGGGCGGACGAGGCGATCGGCCCCGCTTGCTCCCACCCGCCGCCCAGCGCCTTGTACAACGCCACGAGGTCGGTGCATACCTGCAGTTGCTCCTGCTGCGCGTTCTGCTCGGCGCTGCTCAGTTGGCGCTGCGCATCGAGCACGTCGATGAACGAGACAATGCCCTTGCGATAGCTCTCGCGTGCGAGATCGAACGCGTGGCGCTGGGCTGCCGCACTCTCGTCGAGCGAGACGAGGCGCGTCTGATCGGTGCGATACACATCGAGCGCGTTGTTCACGTCGCGCAGCGCATCGAGCACGGTTTTGCGGTAATCGAGCGCGGCTTCGACCTGTTGGAGCTTCGACAGCCTCAAGTTCGACACGAGCGCGCCGCCCTGGAAGACGGGCAGCGATACGCTCGGCCCCCATGACCAGAAAAGGTTCGCCCAGTGCGTGAGATCGTGCGGCGAGGTCGCGCGCGTGCCGACCTGCCCGGTGAGCGAGATGTCCGGATAGAACTGCGCCACGGCCACGCCCACGTTGGCCGTGGCCGCGTGCAGCGAAGCTTCGGCGCGGCGGATGTCGGGGCGCCGGCGCGCGAGCGTGGCGGGCAGCCCGACCGGCACTGCGGGCGGCGTGCCGGGCAGTATGCCGGGCGGCGTGAGTTCGGTGTCGAGCGCGCCCGGCGCTTCGCCTACGAGCACCGCGAGCGCGTTGAGCGACTGCGCGATCTGCTGATCGTATTGCGGCAGCAGCGCCTCGGTTTGCGTGCGCTCGGCGTGCGCGCGCGCGACGTCGAGTTCGCTTTCGAGGCCGTGCATCGCGGCGCTGCGCGCGAGGTCCTCGGTCTCGCGCTGCTCGGCGACGAGGTTCTGGGCCGTCGCGTGCAGCATCTGGGCGCCGCGCAGCTGCAGGTAGGTCTCGGCCACTTCGGCTTCCAGCGAGACCTGCGCATCGCGTTGCGACTCGAGCGCGACATCGGCCTGCGCATTTGCGGCTTCGACCGAGCGTCGCACGCGCCCGAAGAGGTCGAGTTCCCATGACGCGTCGAAGCCCGCTTGCCACAGGTCCACGGGCGCGGTGAGCCGGTCGAGCGCGCTTTGCGCGCCGCGCTCCACGCCTGGGCCCGCACCCGGCGCGATCTGGTTGATGGGCGAGTTGGGCGCGCCGAGCGCATCGACCTTGTTGTAGACGCCCGCCGATTCGAGCAGGCCCTTCGCGCCCAGTTGTTCGCGCTTGTAGCTCGCGCTCGCGCGCACGTTCGGCAGACCTTGTGCGGCGGCCTGCTGGGTTCGTTCGCGTGCTTGCGCGATGCGCACGACCGCGATCTGCAGATCGGGGTTGTCGCTCAATGCGCGCTCGATCAGGGCGTCGAGCGCGGGGTCGCCGAAGCCGCGCCACCACTGCGGATCGGGATTCGATTCGACGGTGGGCGTCGATGCGCCGCCCGGTCCGTTCGCCGTGCGTTGCGTCGCATGCCAGTCTGCGGGCGCGTTGGCCTGCGGCGGCTGGAAGTCGGGGCCTACGGTGCAGGCACACAGTGAAGCGGCGACAATGACGGCGAGCGCTCGCATGTCAATGGCCTCCTGAACCCGCCGCTTTCGAGGGCGAGAACAACAGCGCGAGCGGCGCGAACACCGCGCAGAAGCAGGCGAGTATGCCAAATACGTCGATATAGGCAAGGATGGTGGCCTGTGAAACGAAGGTCTCGTAGAGATGGCCGCTCGCCGTCTGCATGGCGTGCGCGAGCGGCGTTCCGGTGCTTTGCATGACCGTTTGCGCCTCGCGCGCGAGTGTGTCCTGGTAGTTCTGCGAGAACGGCGACATATGGGCCGAAAGATGCGCCATCCATGCCTGCGAGCGCTCGCGAATCAACGCGGTGGAGACCGAAATGCCGATCGAGCCGGCCACGTTGCGGAACATGGTGAACAGTGCGGAGGCGTCGTTATTGAGCTCCTTCGGCACGGTCAGGTAAGCGAGCGTCGTGACAGGCACGAACAGGAATCCGATGGCGAGCGACTGCGCGCTGCGCAGCTTCACGAGCGTGAGGTAGTCGATATCGGGCGTGAGCGTGCGCGCGTAGATGAGCGCCACGGTGAGCATGATGAAGCCGGTCAGGATGAGCATGCGCGTCTGGATATGCGGCATCAACCGGCTGACGATGGGAATCTCCATCGTGATGAGCAGCGCGCCCGGTGACAGCACGAGGCCCGCGAGGGTGGCGGTGTAGCCGAGCTGCTGCTGTGCGAGTTGCGGAATGATCACGGCGCTGCCATAGAGCACGGCGGCGAACGCGGCGATCATGCAGCAGCCCAGCGCGAAATTGCGGTCGCGCAGGCAGCGCAGATCCACGACGGGATGCTTCGCGTAGATGAGGCGCAAGGTTGCGCCCACGATGCCGAGCACCGCGAGCACGGCGAAGGTGACGATGAACGGCGACGAGAACCAGTCGTCGTCCTCGCCGCGATCGAGCGTGACCTGCAGGCAGCCGAGACCCAGGGCGATGAGCCCGATGCCCCAGAAGTCGACCGTGCGCCAGTTCATGCGTTGGTGTGTCTCGCGTTTGACCCATGGCGGGTCTTCCACGAGCTGGAACACGGCGAGGGTCGTGAGAATGCCGACCGGCACGTTGAGCAGGAAGACCCAGCGCCATGAGACGTGGTCGGTGATCCAGCCGCCCAGCGTCGGGCCGAGCACAGGGGCGACGACGATGGCGACGGCGGAGATCGAAAACGCGCGGCCGCGCTGGCTGGGTTCGAAGGTGTCGAGGATGATGGACTGCTGGTTCGGCTGCAGGCCGCCGCCAAAGAAGCCTTGCGCCACGCGGAAGATCACGAGCTGGCCGAGGCTCGTGGCGACGCCGCACAGGAAAGAGCACACCGTGAACGCGACGATGCAGAGCATGAAATAGCGCTTGCGGCCGAGCACGCGGGCGAAGAACGCCGAGATGGGCAGCACGATGCCATTGGCGACGAGGTAGGACGTCAGCACCCAGGTAGCCTCGTCGTAGCTCGCCGACATCGTGCCGGCGATATGGGGCAGCGCGACGTTCACGATGGTCGTGTCGAGCACTTCCATGAACGCGGCGAGCGTGACCGCGATCGCGATGAGCCAGGGGTTGCCGGCGGGGCGCCAGTTGCTCTGCGAATCGCTCATGGCCGCGCCCTCAGTCCGCCAGATACACCGTAGGCTCGACCGAAAGCCCCAGCGGCAGCGGCCGGTTCCCCGGCAAGCCGCTGTCGATCACGATCTTCACCGGCACGCGCTGCACGATCTTGACGAAATTGCCCGTCGCGTTCTCGGCGGGGAACGCCGAAAAGCGCGAGCCGCTGCCGAGCTGGATGCTATCCACGTGGCCGCGTAATTCGAGCTTCGGGTAGGCGTCCACGCTGATCTTGACCTTGTCGCCCGGGCGCATGCGCGTGAGTTGGGACTCCTTGAAATTGGCGGTGATCCACATTTGCGGCGTGACGATGGAAAAAAGCGACGTGCCCGCCTGCAAGAACGTGCCGTACTGCACATTGCGGCGCGTGACCCAGCCATCGGAGGGCGCGCGCATGTCGCACCAGGCGAGGTTCAGTTCCGCCGTGTCGAGCTGCGCCTCGGCCTGCGCCACCTCTTCGCGGCGCGCCTCCACGGCGGCCACGGCCTGGCGGATCTGCTGCGGCACGAGGCTCGCCGTCTTCAGTTGGGCACGGGCGCTCATGACGCCGGCATGCGACACGCGCTGCTGGTCGTTGGCCGTGTCGATGTTCTGTTGCGTGGTTGCGCGGGGATCGACGCCGTGCTGGCGTTCGTAGTCGGCCTGCGCGCGCGCGTAGTTCGCGCTGGCTGTTTCGATCTGCGCCCGCGCCTGGTCGTACTGCGCGGGGTACTGCACACGCGCGATGTCGAGCTGCGCTTGCGCGGAAAGCAACTGGGCCTTCGCGAGGCCGAGTTGCGCGCGCGCCTGGTCGACCTGGGCCGCGTAGTCGCGCCGGTCGATCTCGACCATCAGGTCGCCCTTGTGCACGTAGACGTTGTCGTCGACGTTGAGTTGCGTCACATAGCCCGATACCTTCGGGGCGATGGTGATGGCGTTGCCGTCGGTATAGGCGTCGTCGGTGCTGACCTCGTTGCGCGTGACGAACCACCAGACAAGCGCGCCAATGGCGATCACGAGCAGCACGATGCCGATCACGATGAGCGGCTTCTTGCCGGGTCGCTTGCGGCCCTGATTGTCATTCTTCTCACTGCGGTTCGCACCGTTTTTCGATTTTTCGGCATCCGTGCGGCGCGCTTTGCCCCGGTGTGCGCGCGACCAGGCGCCCACGCCGCCCGAGCCTTCTTGCTCAGCCATGCGCGGCTCCTGGCTCACCGTTGAAATCGGCTGAATGGGGGAAGGCTTTCATGCGGGTCCCGGTGGATTCGATTTGCGCGAAAAGGGCAACTCCCTGCAGGCAGCAATCGCTATGCCTATGCAGAGGGTGTCGAACGAAAAAAGACGCGCGTCGAGGCGCAAAAGCCGCCAGTCTCACCCGGCGCCAGGTTCGGCGTTTGCGCGGGTGACGCCAACACGGCAAACGACTCGGACTATCCGTAAGGAGAACGGCACATGGCGACGACTACGGTGAGCGACTTCATCATCGAGCGGCTGCACGAATGGGGCGTGCGACGCATCTACGGCTATCCTGGCGACGGCATCAACGGCATGTTCGGCGCGCTGCAGCGCGCGCAGGGCAAGATTGAATTCGTGCAGGCGCGCCACGAGGAAATGGCCGCCTTCATGGCGAGCGCCCACGCCAAGTTCACGGGCGAACTGGGCGTGTGCATCGCCACGTCGGGGCCGGGCGCGGCACACCTGCTCACGGGGCTCTATGACGCGCGGCTCGACCACATGCCCGTGCTGGCCATTGCGGGCCAGCAGGCGCGCGCCGCGCTCGGCGCGCATTATCAGCAGGAACTCGACCTCGTCTCGATGTTCAAGGACGTCGCGGGCGCCTACGTGCAGCAGCCCAGCGTGCCTGCGCAGGTACGCCACGTGGTGGACCGCGCAGTGCGCATCGCACTCTCGCGGCGCACGGTCACGGCCATGGTGCTGCCCAACGACTTGCAGGAACTCGAATATGAGCCGCCCGCGCGCAAGCACGGCACGGCGCATTCCGGCGTGGGCTACAGCGCACCCGAAGTGGTGCCGCGCGAGGCCGACCTCAAGCACGCGGCCGAGGTGCTCAACGCGGGCCACCGGGTGGCGATACTCGTCGGCGCGGGCGCGATGCACGCCGGCGACGAGGTGCTCGCCGTGGCCGAGCGCCTGCACGCGGGCGTTGCCAAAGCGTTGCTCGGCAAAGCCGTGGTGCCCGACGACATTCCCTGGGTGACGGGCAGCATCGGCCTGCTCGGCACCAAGCCGACCGACGAGATGATGTCCTCTTGCGACACCTTGCTGATGATTGGCTCCGGCTTCCCGTATTCGGAATTCCTGCCGAAGGAAGGCGACGCACGCGCGGTGCAGATCGACATCGACGCGGGCATGCTCAGCGTGCGCTATCCGATGGAGGTGAGCCTCGTGGGCGACAGCGCGGCCACGCTGCGCGCGCTCTTGCCGCTGCTCGAGCAGAAGAACGCCGGGAGCTGGCGCAACCGCCTCATCCATGCTGGCGAGCGCTGGCAGCGCGTGCTCGAGGATCGCGCGCACGCGGCGACGAGCGGCAAGGTGAACCCGCAGCGCGTGGTGACCGAGCTGTCGCCGCGTCTGCCCGATGGCGCGATCGTCACGAGCGACTCGGGTTCGTGCGCGAACTGGTATGCGCGCGACCTCAAGATCCGGCGCGGCATGATGTGTTCGCTGTCGGGCGGTCTCGCCTCGATGGGGGCGGCCGTTCCCTATGCCATCGCGGCGAAGTTCGCGCATCCCGAACGGCCCGTGATCGCGCTCGTGGGCGACGGCGCCATGCAGATGAACAACATGGCCGAACTCGTGACCGTGGCGAAGTACTGGCGCCAATGGGCGAGCCCGCGCTGGATCTGTTGCGTGTTCAACAACGAGGACCTGAATCAGGTGACCTGGGAGCAGCGCGTGATGCAGGGCGACGCGAAATTCGAAGCCTCGCAGGACATTCCCAATGTGCCGTATCACCGTTTTGCGGAACTGGTGGGGCTCACGGGCATCTACGTGGACAACGCGGAGCAGCTGGGCGACGCCTGGGACCAGGCGCTCGCATCGCCGCGCCCCGTGGTGCTCGAAGTGAAGACCGATCCCGACGTGCCGCCGCTGCCGCCGCACGTGACGATCGAGCAGGCGCGCCATTTCGCGCGCGCGCTCATGGAAGGCGACCCGGACGAGGGCGGCGTGATTGCGAACACGGCGCGCCAGGTGATGGCGAGCGTCATTCCGGGCAAGAAGTGATGGGCGCACAAGGAGCCATCGATGGACGCTGATATTCCCGAGACGATGCTCGCGTGGCGCGTGCCGCGCTTTGGCGGCGTAGAGTCGTTGCGCCAGGAAAGCCTGAGCGTGCCCGAGCCCGCGCATGGAGAAGTGCTGATCGAAGTGCAGGCTGCCGCGCTCAATCCCGTCGATCTCAAGACGCTGCAAGGCCGCTATCCGCTCGTTACGGAAGGCGATTTGCCGTATACGCTGGGCCGCGACGTGACGGGCGTGGTGGTGAGCAGGGGCGAGGGCGCACAGGCATGGCCGCAAGGCGCGCGCGTCTGCGCGTTCGTGGGCCAGGGGTCTGGCGCGCTCGCCGATTACGTAGTGGTCGACGCAACCGCGCTGGCGGGCGCGCCTGCAACCTGCGCCGTGGACGCGGCGGCCGCCATTCCGCTCGCCGCGCTCACGGCGTGGCAGGGTTTGTTCGAGCACGGCAAGCTGCAAGGCGGCGAGCGCGTGCTGATTCAAGGCGCGAGCGGCGGCGTCGGGCGCTTCGCCGTGCAGTTCGCGCGCCATTGCGGCGCGCGCGTCGTCGCGACGGCCTCGGCGAGCGAACGCGACGCGCTATTGGCGCTCGGCGCGAGCGAAGTCATCGACTATCACGCGCAGCGCTTCGAAGAGGAGGCAGGCGAGGTGGACCTCGTGTTCGACCTCGTGGGCGGCGAAGCCCAGCAACGCTCGTGGCAGGTCGTCAAGAACGGCGGGGCGATGGTCTCGACGCTGGGCGAACCTTCGCAGGCGCAAGCGAGCCGCCACGGCGCGCGCGCTACGCGCTACACCGCGCGAGCGGACGGCGCGCAGCTCGCCCATATCGTCGAGCTCGTCGAGAAGGGCGCGGTGAAAGCCGAAGTGGTCGAGCGCTTCGACTTCGACGACACGCCAAGGGGCTTCGAGCGGCTCGCCGGGGGGCACCTGCGCGGCAAGCTCGTAGTAATGCGTCAGTGGCACGACGCCCTTTGATCTTCGATGCTCACGCGGCGCGCACGCGACGCTGCGAGATGTCCTGGAGCGTATTCGTCGCATTGTGCAAGCCGGCGTGGGCTGCGCACGCGTTTCAAGCCTTACACGTAATCGATGCAAGTTCGCGCGCGGCCGACTGCAGCGCGAAAAGACGGTGTGCGCAGCCATTGCAAAGGGACGCGCCCTCATTGGGCTTGCAAACCTTTCGGGAATCCGAAGTGCTCGCACGGATTCGAGCGCGCCCATTCGTGCGCGGGTAGCGCTATCGTCCATGACCCGAACACGCCTCATCGAAGATTACGCATTGCTTGCCGATGGCCGCAGCGCGGCGCTGCTCGCTCGCGATGGCTCGATCGACTGGCTCTGCTGGCCGCGTTTCGACAGCGAACCCTGCTTTGCCGCGTTGCTCGGCCGCGAAGAGGATGGCCACTGGCGCCTTGCACCCGCCGATCCGGCGCGCCGCGCGAGCCGCAGCTACCGGCGCGACACGCTCATGGTCGAAACCGCCTGGAAGGGCACGCACGGCAGCGCGCGTGTGATCGACTTCATGGCGGCTGATAGCGCTGAACCGTGCATCATGCGCATCGTCGAAGGCGTGGACGGCAGTGTGGATATGCACATGATCGCGCAGCCGCGCCGCGCGGATGGGCACGCTGCGCCACACACGATAGACGCAAGCGGCGCGGCGACCGTGCGCGCCGCGTGTGGCCCGATGACGTTGCGCGCGGAGGTGCCGTTGCGTGTCCACGCGCAGGCGCTCGAAGCCGCGTTCACGGTGCGCGCGGGCGAGCGCTTCGTTTTCACGCTATGCCCGGGCGAGGCCGTGGGCGTCGATCCGGCATCGGCCGTCACGGCGCTGCACGACACGCAACGTCACTGGCGCCGCTGGATCGACCACTTCGACAACGATCGAACGCTCTGGCCGCAAGCGGTGCGGCGCTCGCTCCTCACGCTCTACGCGCTGGTCTACCGTCCGACGGGCGCGATGGTCGCCGCGCCCACCACGTCTTTGCCGGAGGCGCCGGGCGGCGAACTCAACTGGGACTATCGCTATTGCTGGCTGCGCGACGCGAGTTTCGCGCTGGAAGCGTTGCTCGAAGCGGGCTTTCACGACGAAGCGCGCGCCTGGCGCGACTGGCTGCTGCGTACGATCGGCCATGTGCGCGGACACATTCACGTCATGTATTGCGTCGATGGCTGCCACGTGCCGCGCGAGCGCGAGGTCGACGCCCTGGCGGGCTGGCAGGGCGCGAGGCCCGTGCGCTTCGGCAATGCGGCGTGTATGCAATATCAGCCGGATGTGTTCGGCGAGGCGTTCGATTGCCTCTATCTCACGCGGCGCGCCGGCATCGTCGCGGCGCAGGAGGAGGCCGAACTCGAAGCGCGCTTGATCGGTTGGCTGCTCGATCATGGCGGGAAGCCGGGTTCGGGAATCTGGGAGACGCGTGGCCACGCGCGCCACTACACGCTTTCGCGCGTCATGGCGTGGGTGGCGCTCGACCGCTTCATCAAACACTGGTGTGAAGACGGCCCGGGCATAGGCGACCCGCTGGTGCAACGCGCACTGCAGATGCGCAAGGCCCTGTACGAGGAGGTCTCCGAACACGGCTGGAGCGCGCGGCGCGGCGCCTTCGTCCGCGGTTACGGCGAAGAGGCGCTCGATGCGAGCGTGCTCCTCATGCCACTCGTGGGCTTCATGCGCGCCGACGAGCCGCGTATGTCGGCCACCATCGACGCGATTCGCGCCGAACTGGGCGAAGGCGGCCTGATTCGTCGCTGGCGGCTCGGCGGGGACGAAGCGCCCGACGAAGGCGCCTTCCTCGCGTGCTCGTGCTGGATGGCCGACTGTCTCTACCTGCGCGGCGACGTGGACGAGGCCATCGCCCAGTTCGAGCGCGTGCTGGCCGTGGCCAACGACGTCGGTTTGCTCGCCGAAGAGTATGACGTGGGGGCGCAGCGGCTGGCGGGCAATTTCCCGCAGGCGCTCAGTCATCTGGCCGTGGTCAAGACGGCAATCCTGCTGAGCGGATCGGCGAAGGGCCATCGCCGCGCCAGGTGAGCCGGCGCGGGTCGTCAGGCCGATCAGCCCGCCGGCACGATCGCCCCGATCAGCCGCGCCGCGAAATCGGGCCAGGTAACGACGAGCGGCATCGGGTTCATGAGTGCGGCGGGGTTCATTGCAGGCTCGGCCCACGGCGACGCAAACGTGCGCGCAAGCCTTATGCCCCTGCGCTGCGGCAGACGCTCGCATGCGTGGCACACCATGTGCGCTGCGAAGGGCTAGCGCGCGGGTGGTTTTCAGCACGCACCGCCCGTTTTTTCTATCCAGACGATGACGAGGAAAGCCAACCATGAAGCCACGACACTATTTCATTTCTGCACTAGCGAGCGTGACGCTTGCTACATCGGGTCTCGCGCTCGCCCAGGGTTCAGGCGGCGGCAGCAGCAGCACGAGTCCAGGCGCTGCGACCGGCGGCGCAAGCGACGTGTATCCGGCGCAGACTCAGGGCGTCGAGCAGAATCCTGCCGCTACCGGTACGACACACAAGTCGACTCATCACAAGAAGCACACGAAGGCGATGTCCAAACCGATGAACGACACGACCAACACCCCGGGTGCGGACGCAAGCAGCGACAGCAAGGGGCAATAAGCTCGTCAGATAGCCCCTGACCCGGATGGCGCGCGGTCGTTCCCCACCGCGCGCCATGCTTGACTGGAAGGAACGCTCAACGGTGGATCGCGCCGCGCAGTCGCGTAACTTCGGCGGGCGCGATGGGCGCCGCGTCGTTGCCCCACGCGCCGCGCACGAAGCTCGCCACCTGGGCGACCTCGCTGTCCGTGAACTGGGTGCGGAACCCAGGCATCTTGCGCGGCGTGCCGCCATTACCGGTTTGCGGACTCTGGCTGCCTTCGACGATGAGGCGCAGTACGCTTGTCGCGTCGGACGAGAGCGCGAGCGAACTGCCCGCAAGGGGCGGCGCCTTGTCGGGTTTGCCGGCGCCGTCGGCGCCGTGGCATTTTGCGCAGTACGAGAGATAGAGGCCGGCGCCGGGCCGCTCCGGCGTGCCGCCGTGCAATGCCGCCATGGTCGAGGCGCGCGCGGCCGCGGAATCGGCATACTGGCCACTCGCCTCGCGTGCGGGCAGCGATTTCAGATAAGTGGCGATGGCGTGCAGATCGTCGTCGCCCAGGTATTGCGTGCTCGCGCCCACCACGGGCGCCATCGCGCCGAATGCATAGGCGCGGTCGTTGTGCCCGTCGCGCAGGAACGCGGCGATGTCGTCGGCACTCCAGCGGCCCAGGCCGCTGCCTGGGTCGCCCGTCAGATTCGGCGCGTACCAGTGGTCGTTCACGCCGCCCGTGAGGTAGAGCGGGCTGCTTTGCGTGTAGCCCATTTCGTTGTAGGCGGGCCCGCGCGGCGTGTGGCACGCGCCGCAGTGGCCGAGACCCTGCACGAGCCAGGCGCCGCGATTCCACTGCGCGGTCTGCCCGGGGTCGGGCTCGAAGCGGCCATGTTGTGCGAACGCGAGACGCCAGAACATCATCACCCAGCGCTGGTTGAACGGAAACGGCAGATGCGTTTGCGGCGCGGCATTCGGCACCGGCTTCACGCCATACATGAAGTACTGGTAGAGCGCGTTCACGTCGCTTGCCGCCAGCGCCGCAAACGACGGATAAGGCATCGCGGGATAGAGCCGCTTGCCGCCACGTGCTTCGCCGCGCTGCAAGGCCGCGGCGAACTGCGCGGGCGTGTAGTCGCCGATGCCGTGCACGGGGTCGGGCGTGATGTTGCTGGCGTAAATCGGACCGAACGGCGAATTCACGGCGAGACCGCCGCCGAAGGGTTCGCGTTTGGCGGAATCGTGGCACGAGGCGCAATCGCCCGCTTTCGCGAGCTTTTCGCCCAGTGCGATCTGGGCGGCATCGGGCGGCGGTTTCGTCGTCGCGAACGGCTCGTCGCGGTGGCAGCCGGCGAGCAGCACGAGGGCGGCGAGCACAGCGCTCGAACCGGCGCGGGAGTTCATCGCAACGCCCCGCATAGCCGTTCGAGCGGCAACGCGAACAGCACCGATATCGTGAACACGAGCGCGATCGTGAACGCCACGGCAACGGCCGTGCTGCTCCAGGCGAGAAAGCGGAAGGTGTCGCGCTGCGGCGTGTCGACGGCGGCGCTTTCGCGCCACGTGCGCCGCGCCAGCAGCGCGCCGGTGAGCGCCAGAGCGAACGCAGCGGCGGAGACGAGCGCAAGCGTCCAGTGCACGACCTCCCAGGGCTCGCCATTGCGTTGCGGGACGCCGCCGGCACACGCGGTGGCTGCGAGCGTCTGGCAGACCAGCACGTGGACCGCCCAGATGGCCGGCACGCCAAAAATGCCGTACCACACGGCAATATGCTGCCGCAGCGTGGGCCGGATGCGTGCGGGCACGGGTGCTGGAGACGCGGCGGAGTGCATCATCGTCCTCGCATCCAGTAAGGCGAGAGATAGAGCACGGAGAAGATGAAGAGCCACACCACGTCGACGAAGTGCCAGTACAGGCCGCCAATGGTGAGTGCCGCATCGCGTCTGCCGTCGAAGTAGCCGCGCGCGATCCAGAACGCGAGCGCGGCGAGCATCAGCACACCCGCCATCACGTGGGCCATGTGAAAGCCCGTGATCGTGAAGTAGAGCGAACCATACAGATGCGTCGCGAGCCCATAGGGCCGGTCGTGCCACTCGAAGAACTGGATCGTGACAAACGCGATGCCGAGCGCAATGCCGGCGATCATCGACCAGAACGCGGGCCAGGAGCGCGCGCGCCGCACAAACGCGCCCGCGAGCCATACGAACACGCTGCTCGTGAGCAGCAGCGCCGTGTTCAGTCCGCTCATGCCGAGCTTGGGCAGGCCATCGGGCGGCCAGGGCTGTGCGCTCTGCGAAGCGAGATAGAGGTACGAGAAGATCAGGTAGCCGAACAGCGCGGTTTCCGTCACGACGAGCGTGAGCACGCCCCACCAGCCGCCCGCATGTTCGCCGGCGCTGCCCACGGGCAAGGCAAGGGTTTCGTCTTCGCTTCCTGTCGTGATCGACTCGGCAGTCGTCTCGGCGACTTTGCCGGCGGGCGTCGTGCCTTGCGGCGCGAACGGTTCGCGCTGTCCTAGCGAGCGCCGCGGCCACAGCCACGAGAGCAGCGCGAGTCCGCATGCGAGCCCGGCGAGCGCGGTGAACTGAGTCGAATGGAACAGCAACCCCACGAACACGAGCGTCGAAGCCACGCCCAGCACGAAGGGCGCGTAGCTGTCCTCGGGCATCTTGAGGATGACGTCGGGCTCGCCCATGAGGGGCGTGACGCCGAGCGCTTCGCGCCCGCGATGGAGCAGATAGCCGGGACGCGGCACATTTGCATCGGGCTGCCAGAGCGGGTCCCGCGAGCGCACGCTCGGCAGGATCGCGAAGTTGTACGGAGGCGGCGGCGACGAGGTCGCCCACTCGAGGCCCGCCGCATTCCATGGGTTCGCGCTCGCGCGTGCGCCGCGCCGCGCGCTCACGAGCGCATTGCCGATGAACATGGCGATGCCGATCGCGAACACGAACGCGCCGATGCTCGTGAGCAGGTTGGCCGTGTCCCAGCCCATGCCTTCCGGGTAGGTATAGATGCGCCGCGGCATGCCGAGGAGCCCGGAGATGTGCATCGGAAAGAAACCCAGGTTGAAGCCGACGAACGTGACCCAGAAGGTCCACTTGCCGAAGCGCTCGTGCATGAGCCGTCCGGTGAACTTGGGAAACCAGTACGTGAGGCCGCCGAGCACCGGAAACACGTTGATGCCGAGCAGCACGTAGTGAAGGTGGGCCACGACGAAGTAGGTGTCGGTGAGCTGCCAGTCGAGCGGCACGGCGGCGGTCATCACGCCGGAAACGCCGCCCACGGTGAACATCAGCACGAATCCCGCGAAGTAGTAGAACGGCGTCTTGAACACGGGCTTGCCGGTCCAGATCGTGGCGATCCACGCGAACACCGCAATTGCGCTCGGCACGGAAATCACCATGCTCGCCGCACCGAAGAAGGCCAGGGCGAGCGGCGGCAGGCCCGTGGCGAACATGTGATGGAGCCACACTTCGAAGCCCACGAGCATGGTCGCGACCGTTGACAGCGCAACGGCCGCGTAGGCGACGATCGGGCGGCGGCAGAAGGTGGGCAGCGCGTCGGACACGATGCCCATGGCGGGCAGCACGACCACGTAGACCCACGGGTGCGCGAAGATCCAGAAGAGGTGTTGCCACAACAGGGGGCGCCCGTCGGCTGTCGTATCGAAGAAGTGCGAGCCTGCGTTGCGGTCGAGCCAGAGCATAAAGAACGCGAGGCTCACGGAGGGCACGGCGAGCAGATTGGCGGCCGAAGCCGTGAGCGTGCCCCAGACGAGGATGGGCAGGCGCGCGACCGACATGCCGCTGGCCCGCATGCGCAGGAACGTGATGACGAAGTTCCCCGCGCCCACTGTGGTGGAAATGCCGAGCAGCACCATGCCGAGCGCGTAGACGTCGATGTTCGGCCCGGGGTCGTAGGCGGCCGTGGAAAGCGGCACGTAGTTGAACCAGCCCGCATTGGCTCCCTGTCCCGCGGGAAAGCTCGCGTAGAGCAGAATGCCCGCGCCGAGAAAGACCCAGTACGAGAGCGCGTTCAGGCGCGGGAACGCCATGTCGCGCGAGCCGAGCACGAGCGGCCACAGGTAGTTCGAAAAGCCGCTCAGCACGGGTAACGCGTAGAGAAAGATCATCGTGACGCCGTGCATCGTGAAGAGCTGGTCGTATTGCTCGGGCGTGAGAAGCGTTTCGTTGGGGCGCGCGAGTTGCGCGCGCATGATGAGCGCTTCCACGCCGCCCAGCACGAGGAACACGAACGCCGTGACGAGATAGCGGAGGCCGATGGTCTTGTGATCCACCGTGGAGAGCCAGCCGCGCCAGCCGGCGCGCGTTTCCCACATCTCCTGGAGGCGGCGCAGGGTGGCTTCGTCGAGCGGCGCCGTGCCCGTTTCCGGCACGCGCGAGAGGCGCCCGGCACGCGGACGGCGCGGCACCGTCGCGCTGGCGGGACGGTCGGAAGCTGCGGGGGAGGCCGGGATATCGTTCATGTCACTGGAGTGTGTCGAGCCACGCGCCGAGGTCGCTCGCCTCGGCCGGAGTGAGGGCAATGTCGGGCATGAGCGATTCGGGTTTGCGCTGCTGGGCGTGCGCCACCCAGTCGAGCCGGTTGACGGATGTGTTGGCGAGCGTGCCCGCGGCGATCAGGCGCCGCGAGGCGAGATGCGTGAGGTCGGGCGCCTGCATGCCGCCCGACTGCGTGCCGCGCACGGCATGGCAGCCGCCGCAGCGCGCGGCGAACAGCTGCTCGCCGCGCTGCGCCGCGCCGCTTTGCGCGGCCGCTGCGGGCTGCCGTTGCGCATCGAGCCAGCGCGAGAAATCGGCAGGGACCTGCGCCACCACTTCCATGGCCATATGCGCGTGCTGTGCCCCGCAGAACTGCGTGCACTGCCCGCGCCATACGCCGGGATGGTCGGCCTCGATCCACTGGTGATTGACCTGGCCGGGTATGGCCTGCGTCTTGCCCGCGAGCGCCGGAACCCAGAACGCGTGCACGACGTCTGCGCTTTGCAGATCGACGCGCACGGGCTCGCCCGTGGGAATGTGGATTTCGTTGGCGGTTTCGAAGCTCGCGCCCTCGGGCGTTCGATAGCTCACTTTCCACCACCAGTCGTAAGCCGTGACGGTCACGGTGAGCGAAGGCTCGCGCGGCGGGTCGGCCACGGCGGCCAGCACGCGCAGCATCGCCACGAGCGCGCCCAGCAACAGGACCGATGAAATGGCCGTGCCGACGGCAACGATGCGGTTCGCCGTGCGCTCGCCTTGCTCGTCGGCAACGTTGGTTTGCAACAAAGCTTCATCTTGCGCCGCGCCACCGCGACGCCTGCGCCGGATCGCCAGATAGAGCAACGACGCTATGACGATGCACACGCCCACGCACAGGACGGCGAGGCCCCAGTCGAGCGCCTGCACCGGACCCGATGCGGGGCCCGCGCTGTGCAGGAAGTAGGCAAGTGGGGTCATGAGCGGCGCAGCAGCGTAGGCGTCCAGAACGTTTTTCGCCTGCGCACCCGGCATGCCCATGCACGCCTCATCGCTGCGCGAGCCAGGCACACGCGCTGCGCGATCCCGGCAGGCCCGCTACGCGCTTTTACCGGCGTTTTTTATGGAGATCGAGCATGCAAAGCCCTTACGACCTGCCCCGTTTTCGACGCGTCCAGATGGAGCCCGCCACGCCGCCGAAAAAGAACGATCCGGGCGGCGGCGCAGAACCCGACGAGCGCGAATCCGGCGCCCCTCAGGCGGAGCCGCACGAGTTGCCGGACCTGCCGGAACCTGCCGAAGTCGGCGAGGATGGCTAACTCACGAAACACGAAACGCGTGATGAAAGACGCGCCGCGTGCGCGGCGCGCCCGATCACTTCTGGTTCTTCTTCGGAATCTTCGCGCCGGATTTGCGCGCCTGGTTCAGCGCGATGGCAACGGCTTGCTTCTGCGACTTGCCTTGCTTCACTTCCGTCTTGATGTTCTTCGAGATCGCTTCGCGGGTTTTTCCCTTGCTGAGTGGCATGATGGCCTCCTTTTGAAAAACATCTGCGTCAACGCACGACGCGTGCCCGCGCGATGGTCATCAAAGCTCGCCGCGCGCGGCCAGCGTCTTGATGCGATCGGCGGTGCGGCACGCAACGGCCTGGATGGTGAGCGAAGGATTGACGCCGCCTACGGTCGGAAACACGGAGCCGTCGCAGATCCATAAATTCGGAATGTCCCATGAGCGGCAGTCCGCATCGACGACGCTCGTTTGCGCGTCGCTGCCCATGCGCGCCGTGCCGTTCAGGTGGCAGGTGTCGTCGTCCTGGGTCCAGATGTCGCGCGCGCCCGCCGCCTCCAATGCACGGCTCATATAGTCCAGCGCGTGGTTCACGAGCCGGCGGTCGTTCTCGCCCATCGACCATGTGACGCGTGCGACGGGCAGGCCGAGCGCGTCTTTCTCGTCGGCGAGCGTCACGCGGTTGCGTTCCTGCGGCAGCGTCTCGCCCACCATCTTGAGACCCGCCTGATGGTTGTACTTCGTCATCTCGCGCATGAGCGCGTCGCCCCACAGGCCGCGGCTCGTTTGCGTCGCCGCCCAGACGAGCGGCAGCGGGCCCTGACTCATGTAGCAATAGCCGCCGTGAAAGTCCTTGCCTTCGTCCTGATAGTTCCAGTGTTCGGTGAGCGCCAGCGAAGGCGGCCCCTTGTACCAGCGGATTTCGTCGTCGAATGCGCCCCACGCGGCCTGGTTCGTCTGCACCATGAGATTCTTGCCGACGAGTCCCGAGCGGTTCGCCAGGCCTTCGGGAAAGCGACCGTTCGCGGAGAGCAGCAGCAGGCGAGGCGTTTCGATGGCATAGCCTGCCACGACCACGTTGCGCGCGCGCTGGAAATGCCAGCGCCCCTCGCGATGAAAATGCACGCCGGCGGCGCGAGCCAGCGCGTCGGTTTCGATGCGGCCCACCATCGCGAGATCGCGGATTTCCGCGCCCGCGCGCACGGCGCGCGGAATCCACGTGACGAGCGCGCTCTGCTTCGCGTTGGTCGCGCAGCCCGACACGCAAAAGCCGCGATAGACGCACTGATGCGCGTCGCCGCGCGGCGCGGAGAGCGTCGCGAGCGGCGTGGGCGCCCAGGGAACGCCGAGCGCCTCGCAGCCGCGGGCGAGCACGAGGCCCGCGCCGTTGATTTCATGTGCGCGATACGGATAGCGCGGGCGTTTGGGTCCCCACGGATAGTTCACCGGCCCGGAGATGCCGAGCGCCTGCTCGACCTCGGTGTAGTAGCGCCACATCTCGCGCCAGTCGAGCGGCCAATCCACGCCATAGCCGAGTTTGGTGCGCGATTGAAACCACTCGGGCCGAAAGCGCAGCGAGACCATGGCGAAGTGGACGGTGCTGCCGCCCACCGCACGGCCGCTGTTGTTGCTGCCCAGCTGCAAGGGGTTTTCGCCGTCGCAGATGCGTTCGTCGGTCCAGTAGAGCTTGGCCTGGTGGGTCTCGTCGGAGGCGAATTCTTCGAGGGGCCGCCACCATGCGCCCGCGTCGAACGCCACCACGCGAAAGCCCGCCTCCGCAAGCCGGCAGGCGAGCGTCGCGCCTCCCGCGCCGGTGCCGACGATGGCGAAATCGACCGGATCGTCGAGCGCGTATTCGCGCATGCGCATCCAGCCGCCGCGCCGGAACACGTCGGGCGCGCGGCCGTGCTTGCCACGCGGCGCTTCGCTGGCGTCGGTCGAGTCGGCGAGATCAGCGCACACGCTCGTTCTCCCTGCGGGCCGCCTCGTGCGCCGCGTCGCTTTCGTCGGCGGCTTCGACGGCTTCCCAAGGATCGCGCCGGTTCGTATAGAGGCGCACGTAGCCGCGCGGATTCGCCGGGCCGCCAAAGCCCATCGCATTCCACGCGAGCGGGTGTGACCAGTACGCGGCGCTCACGTCGTGCAGCACGCGCTTCGCGAAGAACAGGTCGCACGGCATGCCGTGCCAGGCCCGGCTGCGCAGCTCGCCACGCTGCATGCGGGCGACGATCGCACGCCGCCGTTCGTCGTCCAACTGTGCAAAGGGCTCCCCGCAGGCTTTCACGCTTTCCGCATCGAGGGCGGCGAGCCCCGTCTCCCAGGCGGCGCGCAACGGCGGCAGGCGGGCGTCGCGAAACCCGTCGCGGCGGTCGTCGAGCAGTTTGCCTTCCACGAGCGCGGCGACCGGCACGCGCGGAGCGTGCACGCCATTGACGTTGCCGGGCTGCGGCACGATCGTGTCGCACAGCGCGAGCAGCGTTTGCCACTGCGATGGACCGAGATAGCGCGCCTGGTTCGGGGTGTTCAGGCGCGCCGCGATCACCGCACGCGTGGGGGCGTCCCACGAAGGCGTGTCGCGTTTGGCAAGCACGTCGTAGCCGGGATAAGTCGGCGTTCGGGTCATCGTTCGGTCTCCCGCATGCGCAACGCCGCAAGCCCCGCGAGCGCGAGCGCGCTGAAAGCGGGCGGCGCGGGCAGGGGCGGCCCCGCGAACAGATTTTGCGACCAGTTGCGCCAGCCGCCCTGCGCGCGCGCCACGCCGTTCGCATGAAAGCCGAAGCCCGCAAAACCGAGCGCCGCCGTGAGCCGCAGCCAGAAGCGCGCGAACCCGCTCGCGCGGGCCGCATGGCGGGGCGGGGCCCACGCCGCATGCGCGAGCAACGCGCTGCTCACAGGCACGATGGTCACGGGCGCGTACATCGCCGGATGCTGGAACGCGCCGCGAAAGTGCAGCAGCGCCGCCTCGGCCGCTGTGCCGAGCAGCCCCACGCCCGCCACCAGCGCGAGCGCCTTGCCCGCGGGCATGCCGAAGAGCTGCGGGTCGTGCCCGGGCTCGTCGCGCAACTGCTCGGCGACTGCGCCCAGCACGCCGGAGAGCACCAGCGCGAAGGGTGCGCCCGCCGGCGCGCCGTAAAAGGCGTTATGCCAGCTGAATCCGCCGGGCCGCTTCGTCACGTTGTAAAGATGGAAGGCGGTGCCCGTCACGCCGGTCGCGGCGCTGGTGAGCTGGATCGCGTGACGCAGCCGGTGCGAGGCCGCGCGCCGGTCCGCGCCGCCATGCAGCGCCGCGGCGAGCGAGCAGAGCGCCACGGCGGGCGGCAGGTACATCGCACGGTTTTCGAACGAGCCGCGATAGTGCTCCATGGCGCTGTCGGCCAGTACGGAGAGCGCGAGCAGCGCCGACCCATGATTGAAGCTGCGCGCTGCGGCCACGTGCTTGCCGCTCGCACGTGCGTGCGCAGCTTCGCGCAGGCTGCGCGTGGACCACATGGCGAGCGCGGCGCCCGCCGCGACGCTCGCCATGGCCGCGGCGGCGCGCGTGGATCGTGTCATCGGCCTGCCCTCCGTCCTGTTCGTCAGTCCCCGACGAAACAGCAAGGCAGATGCCGCGGCCCCGCGCTCGCTCTCTGCCACCCGTGCAGGCACGGCAATTGCGCAAAGTGACGGATTGATCCCGATTCACCTGCCAGCCTGGACACCAATTGATCTACCGAGACTTCATCGCCATAGGCACATCGTCGGGCGGCGTCGATGCGCTTCGAAGTCTTGTGTCCGCGCTTCCGCCAGACTTGCGGGCGACGATCGCAATCGTGCTCCATGTGGGCAGCCACTACAGCCATCTGCCTTCGCTGCTCAACAGCGCAGGCCCGCTGCGCGCAGTGCATGCCGCGGACGGCGAAACCTGGGCGCGCGGCAGGATTTACGTGGCGCCCCCCGACCAGCACATGATCGTGGAGGGCTCGCATCTGCGGCTCGTGCATGCCGCGAAGGAAAACTTTGCCCGTCCGGCCATCGACCCGCTCTTTCGCAGCGTGGCCGCGGAACTGGGCCCGCGCAGCATCGGCGTGATTCTTACGGGCCTGCTGGACGACGGCGCGGCCGGTCTCGAGGCCATCCAGGCCTGCGGCGGCACCGGGATCGTCCAGGACCCGTCCGACGCCTTCGCCAGCGAAATGCCGCTCAACGCTGCGCCGTTCGCCGACTACATCCTGCCGCTCGCGGGCGTGGCCCACCGGCTCGTGGAATTGACGGACCGCGCGCCGCCCGCAACGGCCGAGGAAGGCGTCGCGAGACGCCGCGCCGCCGGGCTCGTCAGCACGGAGCTGCGCGCCTGGCGCGAGGGCAATGGCCTGGCCGGCGATCTGACCCGCATCGGCACGCCTTCGACGTTCACCTGCCCCGAGTGCAACGGCACGCTCTGGCGCCTCGACTACTCGCGTCTGCTGCGCTACCGCTGCCATACGGGCCACGCCTACACGGCGGCCTCGCTCAACCGGGGCCGCAGCCGCGACGTGGAGCGCTCGCTGCGCGACGCGCTGCGCGCGCTGCGCGAGCGCGAATCGATGAGCCGTGCCCAGAGCGAACACTACCGGCGGTGCGGCGACCGCGATGCGCAGCAGCGGGAGGAGGAAACCGCGCGGCGTGCGGGCGATGCGGCAGGACTATTGCAGTCGATGCTCCTGGAGGGATAATGTCGGCGCAGCACCCGCGGCCTGAGCGCGCGAGTGCGAACGCGATTCATTCCAACTTCAGGACCTGGCGATCATGCCGAAACGACGTGGCCATATGCCCCGCAGCCAGACCAATTATCCGATCGTCGGTATCGGCGCATCGGCAGGCGGCCTTAGCGCGCTGCTGGCCTTCTTCGAATCCCTTCCCTCCCACACCTCGATGGCGTTCGTCGTGGTCGTCCATCTCGCGCCCGACCACGAAAGCAGTATGGCCGCGCTGCTGCGCAAGGCGACGGACATGCCCGTGGTGGAGGTGACGAGCCCGACCCCCATCGAGCCCGACCATGTCTACGTCATCACACCGTCACTCGATCTGGCGATGGTGGACGACTATCTGCGCGTTTCTCCCAGTCAGCCTCAGGAGGGCCGCCGCGCGGCGATCGACGTGTTCTTCCGCACGCTCGCCGAAACGCATCACGAGCGCGCCATCGGCATCGTGCTCTCGGGCGCGGGCTCGGACGGCTCCGCCGGCCTCTCGCGCGTCAAGGAAATGGGCGGCATCACGTTTGCCCAGGATCCCTCGGAGGCGGAATACGACAGCATGCCGCGCAGCGCCATCGCCACCGGCATGGTCGACTTCGTCACCACGTCGGCGGAGATGCCGCAGCGGCTGATGGACCTCTGGTCGACGACGAAGGAAATTCAACTGCCGGTCGCGGAAAGCGAGGAGCGGCGCGAAGAGCATATCAACGAGGCGGCCGAGCGGGCGCTGCGCGAGATCATGATCATCCTGCGCACGCGCACGGCGCACGATTTCCGCCACTACAAGCGCGCCACCGTCCTGCGCCGCATCGAACGGCGCTTGCAGGTCAACGGCATCACCGACCTGCAGGCGTACCGGGACCATCTGCATCTGCATCCCGAGGAAACCCAGGCGCTGCTGCAGGACATGCTCATCAGCGTCACCAACTTCTTCCGCGACAAGGAAGCGTTCGACGTGCTCGAGCGCGAGGTCCTGCCGCAGCTGTTCGAAGGGCGCGGCGAACAGGACCGCATCCGCGTGTGGTCCGTGGGCTGCGCCACGGGCGAGGAAGCCTATTCGCTGGCGATGCTGCTCCAGGAGCGCTCGCTCAAGTCGACGGAAGGCACCTCGTTCCAGGTCTTCGCAACCGACATCGACGAACGCGCGATTTCATTCGCGCGCACGGGGCTCTTCCCTGACTCGATCCTCGCCGACGTCACGCCGGCACGCGTGCGCCAGTTCTTCTCCAAGGACGCCGCGCATTATCGTGTGAAGAAAGAACTGCGCGAGCACATGCTGTTCGCGCATCACAACGTGCTGAGCGATCCGCCGTTCTCGCGCCTCGACCTGATCTGCTGCCGCAACCTGCTGATCTATCTCGACCGCGAAGCGCAGATCGAAATCCTCAAGATGTTCCACTTCGCGCTGCGGCCGGGCGGCGTGCTGTTCCTCGGCAGTTCCGAATCCGCGGACAGCGTGAGTTCGATGTTTACCGTGGTGGACAAGCGCAACCGCATTTACCGGGCGAACATGGCGGTGCGCGGCGACACGCCCGTGCCCGTGGCGATTGCCGGCACGATGAACGCGCGGCCCGTGGTCGCGACTGTGCAGCCGCCGGGGCGCCGCCGCTTTTCGTTCGGCGACCTGCACCAGCGCCTCGTCGAACAGTACGCGCCGCCTAGCGTGCTGGTGAGCCGCGATTCGGAAATCGTGCATCTGTCCGACCGCGCGGGCCGCTTCCTCCAGTATTCGGGCGGCGAGCCTTCGCACAACATCGTCGCCGCCGTGCGCCCGGAATTGCGGCTCGAGCTGCGCACCGCGATCTACCAGGCGCTGCACACGAACCGCAGCGTCGAGGCGCGGCGCGTACGTCTGGAGCGCGACGGGCGCTCGTATTTCGTCAATATGACGGCGCGGCCGGTGCACGACCCCGAGGCGAACGCCGACTTCGTGCTCGTGCTCTTCGACGAAGTCGAAGACAGCATGAGCGGGGTGGAAACGGCTTCCGTAGACGTGCAGAAGGACCCGATCATCACCCAGCTCGAACGCGAACTGCAGCGCACCAAGGAGCAGCTGCAGTCGACCATCGAGCAGTCGGAAACCTCGACGGAAGAACTGAAGGCGTCCAACGAGGAACTGCAGGCGATCAACGAGGAACTGCGCTCGGCGACCGAGGAACTCGAAACCAGCAAGGAAGAGCTGCAGTCGATCAACGAGGAGCTCACCACCGTCAACGCGGAGCTGAAGTCGAAGGTCGAAGAGACCAGCAAGATCAACGACGACTTGCAGAACCTGATCGCGGCGAACGATATCGGTACGATCTTCGTGGACCGCAACATCTGCATCAAGCGCTACACGCCGCGCGCGACCGACGTGTTCAGCATCATTCCTTCGGATATCGGCCGCTCGCTGCTCGACATCACGCACCGGCTCGAATACGACAAGCTCGCCGACGACGCCGCCGAAGCCTTCGACTCGCTGCGCCTGATCGAGCGCGAGCTCAAGAGCAACGACGGGCGCTGGTATCTCGCGCGCTTCGTGCCGTATCGCACGACCGAAGACCGTATCGACGGCGCGGTGCTCTCGTTCATCGACATCACCGGGCGCCGCCAGGCCGAAGACCAGTTGCGCGAAGGCGAGCGGCGCATGCGCATCGTCGCCGAGGGCACGAAGGACTACGCGATCATCACGTTCGACGACGAAGGTTACATCACGAGCTGGAACGCGGGCGCGGAACGCATTTTCGGTTATACGGAGGCCGAAATGATCGGTCAGTCCGCCGATCTGCTCTCGACCGAAGAAGACCGCGTGAACAAGGTCGCCGACCGCGAGTTCGCGCTCGCGCGCCAGCATGGCCGCACCGACGAGGAACGCTGGCACCTGCGCAAGGACGGCACGCGCTTTTTCGCGAGCGGCGTGCTCTCGCGCCTCGACGAAGCGGGCGTCAGCGGCTTTGCCAAGATCGCGCGCGACCTGGGCGAACTCGTGCCCGCGGACGCGGACCTGCACAACGCCACGCTCGAACAGGTGCGCGACGCCGGCGAGCGCGACGGGCAGCGGCGCCAGGACGAGTTTCTCGCGGTGGTGTCGCACGAACTCAAGCATCCGCTGAACTTGATCTCGGCGAGCGCCGAACTCATTGCGCGGGCGCCGGAAACGCGCCAGAGCCTGAACCTCACGCGCGCGGCGGACACGATCCGGCGCACCGTGGTCGGCCAGGCGCAGATCATCGACGACCTGCTGGATATTTCGCGCGTGCGTACCGGCAAGCTTTCGGTCATGCGCTCGGCGGTGGACATGCGCGAGATCGTGCAGCGCGTTTGCCACGCCGTGCAGTTCGAGGCGCAGCAGCGCGGCATTGCGCTGAACGTCTCGGTCACACAGACGCCGGTGATCCTGCATGCCGATTTCACGCGCATCGAGCAGATTGTCTGGAACCTCATCAGCAATGCCATGAAGTTCACCCATCGCGGTTCGGTGGACGTCTCGCTGGAGGTCGCCGAAGACGAAGCCGTGCTGCGCGTGAAAGACACCGGCACCGGCATCGAACCGGCGCTCCTGCCGCATATCTTCGACATGTACAAGCAAAGCCGGCAGTCCGCCGCGCGGCGCTCGGGTCTCGGCATTGGCCTTGCGCTCGTGCGGGAACTCGTGACGATCCACGGCGGCAGCGTGCGCGCGGAGTCGCAGGGCCTGGGGCGCGGCGCGACGTTCACGGTGACGCTGCCGATGCAGCGTTCGTTCGCGCATGCGGAAAGCCACGACGGCGCGGCCGTGGCGTCGCTGCAGGGGCTCCATATCCTGATGGTCGACGACGACGCCACCACGGTCGAGACGTTCAAGCTGCTGCTGGAGAGCGAAGGCGCGAATGTGCAGACGGCCACGAGCGGCGAGGAAGCGCTGACGCTGCTCAACGGCAACGCGCCGGATCTCGTGCTCTCCGATCTCGGCATGCCGGGCATGGACGGGTACGAGTTCATTGGCAAGCTGCGTTCGCAGCCCGCGCTCGAATCCGTGATCTGCATCGCGCTGAGCGGCTTTGGCCAGGAGGCCGATGTGGAGCAGTCCGAACAGGCGGGTTTCGACGCGCACCTCAAAAAGCCGGTACAGCTCGAAGATCTGCTGGCGACTTTCGCGCGCTTGAGACGCTAGTTCGCGAGCCTCCGGGCGAGTACGGGAGCCACGTGTGCAACGGACGTTCTTCTACATCAACGGCGCGAGCGACGGCGAGTTTCCCGAGCGGGAGCTGATCCAGCTCGACAAGGCGGGCTACACCGTGGCGCTCAGCCGCGTGGCTATCGACGCGGTGGCGCCGTATGTAGCCGCCGCCGAACGGCCCGCGTTGACGAGGCTGCTTGGACGCATCGATGCCGAGGACGAGTTGGTGGTCCTGCAGCTTTCCGCTTTGGGCTGCAACGCGCGCGACGTGCTCGCTACGCTGCTCAACTGCCGCAAGGGGAAGATTGGCGTGCGCTGTGTCGAACTGGGCGGCGTCGATCTCACGGGGCGCCCCGAGCCGCAAGCGGTCAAGATGCTGCGCGCCGTGGTCCGCATGGAGGCGGCCGCGCGCAGCGAACGCAGCCGCAACGGCCTGAAGCTCGCGCAGCGCAGCGGGCGTCCCACGGGCAGGCCCGCCTCGCTTTCGGCGCACGACCGCGCGCGCGTGATGAGTTCGCTGGGCAGCGGACTCTCGGTGAGCGAAGTGGCACGGCGTTTCGGCACTTCGCGGCAGACGGTTCTGCGCATACGCGCCGCCGCGGGAACGCCGGATCTCAAGTAATCAGCGTATAAGGGTCGGCTTCCAGCGCGACGCCCGCCCCGCGGATCACCTGCATGTAAGCGAACGTGTCACCCACTGCAGCGCTGGCTTGCTCCGCGAGACTGCGCACATCTGCCGACTTCTCTGCACTCGCCATCATGGATTCCAGCGCTGCCGAGTCCGCGAAGCCGTGCGCGGCCGCTGCACAGAGAACCGCATCGAGAATACGCCGGGCCGCCGCGCGGGCATCGACCGACGCGAGCGGGGCGCGGTAGGCGAGAAAGCCCGCCATCAACAGAAAGTCCGCTGGGCTGATACGGTGGCCATTGCCAACCGGCACGCCTTCCGGCATGTCGTGATGTCGCGACATACTTCGCCTCCCGCGTTGGAGCGCTGTGAATGCTGCTGCGGCTGTCAAAAAATATAGTACAGAAAGCATCGCTCATGCCGACGAATGCGGTTGTTCTGCAGTGTTCCAACCGGCGGCGGCCTTGTTAAGTGGGGGTTTCGATAAGTGGTACAGACATTATTTCGACGTGCCGCGGCAGCAAGTCGTAGTATTCTTGACCCGGGCAAAGCTGCCATCCAGCAAAGTGTCATGTTTTTGTAGGCTTCGAGACAAATTCACGATTTTTCTCCGAGGGCATTCATGAAAACGCTGTTTCTGCAGGCACCTTCCTACGAAGGCTTCGATGGCGGCGCGGGCTCGCGCTTTCAAACGAAGCGCGAAATCCGCTCGTTCTGGTATCCCACGTGGCTCGTTCAGCCCGCCGCGCTGGTCGAAGGCAGTCGCGTGGTGGATGCCCCCGCAGACGACCTGACGCTCGAAGCGACCCTGGATATTGCACAGGAATACGAACTCATTATCATTCACACGAGTTCGCCCTCGTTCCAGAGCGACATCCAGTTCGCCGAGCACCTGAAGCGGCGCAAGAGCACGGTCCTCATCGGCATGATCGGCGCCAAGGTGGCGGTCGATCCGCATGGTTCACTGACTGCGAGCGACGCGCTCGATTTCGTGTGCCGCGAAGAATTCGATTTCACCTGCCTCGAGATCTCCCAGGGGCGGCCGTTCGAATCGATCCTGGGCCTGAGCTATCGGCTGCCCGACGGCGGCATCATGCACAACGACGCGCGGCCGATCCTCGAAGACATGGATCAGCTTCCTTTCGTCTCGCCGATCTACAAGCGCGACCTCACGCCCGAGCATTATTTCAGCGGCTATCTCAAGCATCCGTATCTCTCGCTCTACACCGGGCGCGGCTGCAAGTCCCGCTGCACCTTTTGCCTCTGGCCACATACGGTGGGGGGGCATCGTTATCGCACGCGCTCGGTCGAGCACGTGCTGGAAGAGGTGAAATGGATTCGGGACAACATGCCCGAAATCAAGGAGATCATGTTCGACGACGACACGTTCACCGATCTCAGGCCACGCGCCGAAGAGATCGCGCGCGGGCTGGGCAAGCTGGGCGTGACGTGGTCGTGCAACGCCAAGGCGAACGTACCGTACTCGACGCTCAAGGTGATGAAGGACAACGGCTTGCGTCTGTTGCTCGTGGGCTTCGAATCCGGCGACGACCAGATTCTCGTGAACGTCAAGAAGGGCGTGCGCACGGACTTCGCGCGCCAGTTCAGCGAGGATTGCCGCAAGCTCGGCATCAAGATTCACGGGACCTTCATCCTCGGGTTGCCGGGCGAGACGCACGAAACGATCCAGAAGACCATTCAGTACGCAAAAGAGATCAATCCCCATACCATCCAGGTCTCGCTCGCCGCGCCTTATCCCGGTACCGTGCTTCATAAGCAGGCGGTCGAAAATGGCTGGCTGAACGATACCAAGGTCATCACGCTCATCAATTCGGCCGGTACGCAGGCCTCGACGATCGGCTATCCGCACCTGTCGCGCGAAGAGATCTACCTTGGCGTCGAGGAGTTCTACAAGCGCTTTTATTTCCGGCCGTCGAAGATCTGGGAGATCGTCCGCGAGATGCTGGTGAGTTGGGAAATGATGAAGCGGCGCCTGCAGGAGGGCGCAGAGTTCTTCAAATATCTCCGCGCGCGCAAGGTCTGAAGCAGCAGTGTCCCCTTCGAAAAAACGCCCGGAATTCCGGGCGTTTTTGTCACTCGCCGTCACTGTTTCCGTTTTTTTCGTCCGCTGTATTGCGCGTCATTCGCGCTGCGGTGTGTGCAGTGAGCACCTGTCCGGAATGCTGCCATTACGAACATCCTGCGGCAATTAACATTCTCTTCGGCGGTGCATAAAATGTCTCAGCCCCATTACCACGACATAAATAGCTTCATCGGGCCACCGGAGGAGACCGCAATGGCACCGAAACGTAGGTCGCCCGCTATCGCCGATATCGATGCGCGACCGTCTCGCGCGCCCGACCATGCGCGCGAGAACCAGGCGCTTCTCGCGTTGGTCACCGCGCAACTGGACTCGCGCGAAGTGCTGTTGCAGAGGATTGCAGACTTTGCGATGCGTTTGTGCTGCGCGCAATCGGCCGGCATCAGTTTGCTGGAGCGCGAAGGCGAAGAGCGCTACTTTCGCTGGCACAGCGTGGCCGGCAAGTTCGCGAACCTGTGCGGAAGCCGAATCCATTGGAGCGACTGTCCGTGCGCCGCCGTGCTCGAAGCCGGCAAGCCGCTGCTTTTCACCGCGTTGAGCGACGATTTCCCAGTTCTCGCCCCCGCATGCGCCGACGTCCAGGAGGCGCTCATTCTGCCTATCGTTTCGAAAGGGCGGCCACTGGGCGCGATCTGGGTCGCCTCGCTCGAGGAACGATCGCGTTTCTCCCGCGAAGACCAGCGGGTGCTCGGCGAGTTTGCCGCCGTGGCCGGCTCGGCGCTCGATCTGGTCGAGGCGCGCGACCATAGCCGCATGCAGACACAGCGCTATTCGGAAGTGATCGCCGTGCTCGCACACGAGTTCCGCAATCCGCTCGCGCCGCTCGAAAACGCGTTTCAGGCGCTCCAGATGATCTGCAAAGATCGCGCGCCGCAGCGCGAATACTTCGCGGTTGCGCAGCGCCAGATCGCGCAGCTCAAACGTCTGATGGACGAACTACAGGATGCGTCGCGCCTGGACCATGACAAGTTGAACGTCGATCCCACCGATGCGTCGTTGAACGAAATCCTCTCCGACGCGCTCGCCTCCATCCGCGAGCGTGTGCAGGCGCGCAGGCATACACTGAGCGTGCGGCCGCTTGCCGGCGACCTGCGGTTGTTCGCAGACCCGACGCGGCTCACGCAGGTGATCGTGAACCTGCTTTCCAATGCCGTGCGCTATACGCCTGACGGCGGCGAGATTACGCTCGTCGTCGAACAGAAGAGCACGGGCGGCGCGCGCTGTGTCGAGATCTCGATTCGCGACAACGGCATCGGGATCGACCCGGCCGTGCTCTCGCGCATTTTCGAGCCGTTTGCGCAATTCGCGGGCAAGAGCGCGCGGCTGGAAGGGGGCCTCGGCATCGGACTTCCCATTGCGCAGCGTCTCGCACAGTTGCATGGCGGCGAGATTCTCGTGACGAGCGAGGGAATCGGACGCGGCACGCTGGCGCGCCTCTCGATTCCCGTGCGAACCGGCAGCGCCGAAACCGTCAAGCCGCTCCCCGCCGTGCTGGCGGGCAACGGCCCGGCGCGCGTGCTCATCGTCGACGACAATGCCGACGCGTGTTTCGCACTCGGCGCGTTGCTCGAACTGGAAGGGCATGAAGTCAGAACGGCCGGCGACGGCGCGAGCGCACTGACTATGCTGAGGCAATGGAAGCCGCATCTTGCGCTCGTCGATATCGGCATGCCGGGCATGAACGGCTACGAACTGGCGGAGCGCATGCGCGCCATGCCGGATCACGCCAACGTGATGCTGGTCGCGCTGAGCGGGCATGTTTCGGACAGCGACCGGGCGGCGGCGCTGGCGGCCGGTTTCCATGCGCATCTCGCGAAGCCCGCCGATATCGGACGGCTGCGCACCATGCTCCAGATGTGCGCGCAAGACGGCTGGCGTATGACTGGCTAGCGCAGGTGCGAAGAGCGGATGCCGTTGTGGTGGTGGAGGTTGCGCAACAGACTTGCGCGGCGCCGTTCGCGGCGATAGTGCGCAATCACGGCCGTGGCCGCGATGACCAATACCATGACGCCGATGGCGGTTCCCCACTGTAATGCGTCCATGTCTGCCTCCTTGTCACGTCAGGGCCGTCGCGTCGAGGCGAACGGGTTCAAGCGTAGTGCGGCTGGCAGGTGCGTTCCGCGGCAAGCGCCGGGGGAAACAACGCGACGCACACGAAAGGGTGGCGCTGGTCGCGGACGCAAGAAAAGATTAGCCGATTGCGATGCGCAATTGAACCGAGCGGCAGTGTACGGATGCCAGCCATTATGGACACCTCGGCTTCGCCAGACTTGCACTCGGGCGAGCGCTCTTCAGTTCTTTGGGAAGTCTCGAGCCCTGCCGGGAGCAGGCCCGTTCGGCTGACGACTCGAACCCGGTTGCGATTGCCATTGCGCTTGCGTCGGCGCGCTTACTCGAGATCGCGCGTTTCGAGCTCCACGGACTGGCCCCCGTTTTTCTCCAGCGCGTGCCGCGCGGCCAGTTCGATGCTCGGGCGGTTTGCCTCGAAGGCGCTCAATAGCGCATGCGCCGATGTGCCGGTGTTGCCGAAGCGGTCGTTCAGCGCGTCGAGCGACACGCTGCACCATACCGGGCGGTTGTCCACGTTGGCTTCGAACGCGACGCGTGCGGCAGCCACAGCGTGACGGCGACTCGTGAATTCGATTCTCATCCTGGTCCTCCGTGAGTTCTATTGTTAAAGGGTAGAGCCTGGCGCAGCCAGGGGTGAGTTCTATTTGCGCTTCTTTTTGTGCTATTTGGCCTGAGCGTCGCTGGCGGGGTCGCTGCGCATCATCTTGTCGTGGGTGGCGGGCCCCTTGGGTTTCTTCACAGGCATGTTATCGGGGTTGGCGGGGTTCGATTCGCTTGCCGTGCCTGGCACGGCTGCCGGCGGTTTCACCATCGGCGGCGCAGGGGGATGAGCGGGCGTTTGGGTCTGTGCGTTGACGGACAACGAGGAGGCGGCGAGCGCCAAACAGGCGATCGCGCCCCAGACGGGAACATGCAGTGGCTTCATGGCTCCTCCCTGGTCTTCATCGTCATGCCCTGCAAGGTGCCGCGAATCGCGTGCCCGCAAGCGTGGACGTGCGGCCATCGTCGTCAGTGAAACAACGCCGACGTGTCGACGTCGGCGAGTTGTTCCAGTTCGTCGCGGCGCGTGTCGCACGACCGGCGGATGGTCGCGCCCTGCGTGACCCAGATAGCCAACGCGACGACGGCGAGGCTGCCGAGCGCGAGAAACGCCGCTGGATAGCCGAAGCGGTTGGCGAGCCACCCGCCCAGCAGCGGACTCAGGCAGCCGCCCGCTGCCTGCACCGCGAGCACCGCACCCTGACCGAGATTCACGCGGCCGCTGCCATGCAGCAAATGCACCACGAGCGCGGGGATGGCGACGCTCTGCAAACCGGAGCCGAGACCGTCGAGGACCTGCACGGGCAGGATGCCCCACGGCGACGCCAGCCACGCGGCGAACACGCCGCGCAGCGGCAGCGTGAGGAGCGTCGCGAGAATGACCCGCCAGAAGCCCCAGCGGCGAATGATGCGGCTTGCGAAGACCGCGGCGGTGAGCATCACGATCTGCGAGATGATGATGTTGGCGGCGGTGATCTGGTTAGCGTCGCCGTGATGGGCTGCCGCGACGGCAAGACTATAGAGCGGCAGCATGGCGGAATTGCCGAGACTGAACGCGGCAAGCGACGCCGCGAGCAACAGCAGGGGGCGGCAATGCAACAACATGCGCATGCGTTCGGCGCGCACCTGCGAACGATCTTTTTCGTCGTCGTGCACGAGGCCGCGCGCGTAGTGCCGGTGCACCGAACGCGGGGGAATGAGCAGCACGGACGCGATACACGCGAGACCGAATGCCGCGCCCAGCACGAACACATAGGCAATGCCGAGCCACCATCCGAGCGCGCCGGACAACGCCGCGGCGATGATGTTGCCGGCATGGTTCGCGACCTGGTTGCGCCCGTATTGCCGGTCGAAGTTCTTGCGGCCGACCATGCCGAGCGTCAATCCCGTCAACGCGGGGCCCATGACCGAACCCCCGACGGCTGTGGCGATCTGCGAAAACGCGATCGGCCAGTAGCCGTGCGAAAGCCAGATGACGCAAGCGGCCACGATGGTCAACAGGCTGGCGCCGACGACCACCGCGCGGCGGTGATAAATGGCGTCGACGAGCGCGCCGCCGGGCACTGTCGCGAGCGTGCCGATCACCGCGCCCATGGTCAGCACGGTGCCGATCGTTTCCGGCGTCCAGCCATGGGCCTGGAGATAGATGCCGAGAAAGGGGCCCGCGCCCGCCTGCACGTCCGCGGCGAAGAAACTGACGGCCAGTAGTGGAAGGGTCGGCTTCACGCGGATGCGTTGTCATTTCTCTCTTGTCAACAGGGTCTTCCGCATCGCGCGTGCCTGCTTCGCGCCTTATGTGCTCTGCTTAAACCCCGGCCATGCCAGGGTTTTGCCAGGGGTTCTAGAATGAGGTCATGAGTGTAAAGGAGACCGTAATAACGTCATGGATACACAAGCGAAAACATTCGAGGAATTGCTGCGGCGGGAATATCGTCACGGTTTCGTTTCGGACGTGCAGTCGGACACGTTGCCGCGCGGTTTGTCCGAGGACGTGATCCGTCTTATCTCGGCGCGCAAGCAGGAGCCGGACTTCATGCTCGAATGGCGGCTCGCCGCCTACCGGCATTGGCTCACGATGGCCGAGCCGCATTGGGCGAGCATCGAACACCCGCCCATCGACTTCCAGGACATCGCCTACTACTCGGCGCCGCTTACCCAGGCAAACCGCCCGAAGAGCCTCGCCGAAGTCGATCCGGAACTCCTGCGCACCTACGAAAAGCTCGGCGTGCCGCTGCAGGAGCGCGAGATGCTCGCGGGGGTGGCCGTGGACGCGGTATTCGACAGCGTGTCGGTTGCCACGACGTTCCGGCGGCAGCTGGGCGAGCTTGGCATCGTCTTCTGCTCGTTTTCGGAAGCGGTGCGCGACCATCCGGACCTCGTGCGCCAGTATCTCGGCTCGGTCGTGCCGTACACCGACAACTTCTTTGCGACGCTCAACTCGGCAGTCTTCAGCGATGGCTCGTTCTGCTATATCCCGCCGGGCGTGCGCTGCCCGATGGAGTTGTCCACGTACTTCCGCATCAACGCGCGCAACACGGGCCAGTTCGAGCGCACGCTCATCGTGGCCGACAAGGGCGCTTACGTGAGCTACCTGGAAGGCTGCACCGCGCCGATGCGCGACGAAAACCAGCTGCACGCCGCCGTGGTGGAACTCGTCGCGCTGGAAGGCGCGCAAATCCGCTATTCGACGGTGCAGAACTGGTATCCGGGCGACGCGCATGGGCGCGGCGGCATCTACAACTTCGTGACGAAGCGCGGCGACTGCCGCGAGGCGAACGCGCGGATTTCGTGGACCCAGGTCGAAACCGGCTCCGCCATTACGTGGAAGTATCCGAGCGTGATCTTGCAGGGCGACAATTCGATCGGCGAGTTCTATTCGGCGGCGCTCACCAATCACTATCAGCAGGCCGATACCGGTACGAAGATGGTGCATATCGGTCGCAACACGCGCAGCACGATTCTCTCGAAGGGCATCTCGGCCGGCCGCGGCAAGAACGCCTATCGAGGCCTCGTGAAAATGGCGCGCTCGGCCGAGAACGCGCGCAACTACACGCAGTGCGATTCGCTGCTGCTCGGCGATCGCTGCAGCGCCTTCACGTTTCCGTATATCGAGGTGAAGAACCCGAGCGGGAAAGTCGAGCACGAAGCATCGACGTCGCGGATCGGCGAAGACCAGTTGTTCTATTGCCGCCAGCGCGGGCTCAGTGAAGAGGACGCGGTGTCGATGATCGTCAACGGCTTCTGCAAGGACGTGCTCAAGGAGTTGCCGATGGAATTCGCCGTGGAAGCGCAGAAGCTGCTGGGCGTGAGCCTGGAAGGCAGTGTAGGTTGAGAGGGAGAAAAGGATGCTGGAAATCCGCAATCTGAATGTCGAAGTGGAAAGCAAGCCGATTCTGCGCGGAGTGGATTTACGCGTGAATGCGGGCGAGGTTCACGCGATCATGGGGCCGAACGGCTCCGGCAAAAGCACACTCGCCCATGTGCTGGCGGGGCGCGAGCAATACGTGGTCACGGGGGGCAGCGTGCACTACGACGGCTGCGACCTGCTCGCGCTTGCGCCCGACGAGCGCGCGCGCCGCGGGCTCTTTCTCGCGTTTCAGTATCCGGTGGAAATACCGGGCGTGAGCAATATCTATCTGCTCAAGGCCGCGCTCAACGCGCAGCGCAAGCATCGTGGCGAGGCGGAACTCGACGCCATGGACTTTCTCGCACTGGTGAAGGAAAAAATGGCGGCCATGGAGATGAAGGAAGACCTGCTCTACCGGGGCGTGAACGAAGGGTTTTCGGGCGGCGAGAAAAAGCGCAACGAGGTGCTGCAGATGACGGTGCTGGAGCCGCGTCTCGCCATTCTCGACGAGACCGATTCCGGGCTCGATATCGACGCGTTGCAACTCGTCGCCCGTGGTGTGAACCAGATGCGCAGCGCGGACCGGGCCATCGTGCTCGTGACGCACTATCAGCGCCTGCTCGACTACATCGTGCCGGACCAGGTACACGTGCTTTCACAGGGGCGCATCGTGCGCTCGGGTTCGCATGAGCTTGCGCTCGAGCTGGAGCGCAAGGGTTATGGCTGGCTCGGCGGGCAGGATGGCGACGAACCGGCAGCGGGGCAGGGCGCCGGCACGCAACACACGGCAGCCGCCAGGGAGCAACGATGAGCGAATCAACGCGCGAGCATTACCGCGACGCCTTCCGCACGATGGCGGGGACGCTGGCTGGCGTCGAGCTGCCGTGGTTGCGCAAGGCGAGACGGCACGCGTTCGACCGGTTCGAGACGCTGGGCTTTCCCGGCACGCAACTCGAAGCGTGGAAATACACCAATGTGATGCCGATTGCGAAGCCGCATTGGCATTTCATGCCTTCGGACGGCGAGCAGACCGACTACGCCCGCCTGATCGACGACCTCGTGCCCGCCGACGCGGGCGGGCGTATCGTGTTCGTGAACGGCCGCCACGTGCCGAAGCTCTCGTCGTTGCCGCCTTTGCCGGAAGGCGCGTTCGTCGGCACGCTTGCACAGGCAATGCGCAGGATTCCTGAGCGGGTCGAATCGATCATGGCGCGGCGTGCGCCCGAGGACGGCTTTGCGGCGCTCAACGGCGCGTTTCGCAGCGACGGCTACATGGTCGTGCTGCCGCCCGGCTGCGCGCTGGACTGGCCGCTGCACGTGCTGTTCTTCAGCAGCGAGGCCGCGCTTGCCATGCACCCGTTCAACGCGGTGGTCGCGGAGCGCGGGGCGCGTTGCTCGATCGTCGAGCAGTTCGCGGGTATTACCGACGAAGCCTATTTCGTCAACACCGCCACGGAAATCGTCGCCGACGAAGAGGCCGACGTTCAGCATTGCCGCATCCAGCAGGAGGCGCGCAGCGCGTTTCATATCGCGCACGTCGGTGTTTCGCAGCGGCGCGCGAGCCACTTCACCTCGCACTCGTTCGCGTTCGGCGGCGCGTTGTCGCGTACGCAGATCGACACGCGTCTGGACGCAGAAGACGCGCAAGTCGACTTGAACGGCCTGTATTTCGTGAGCGCGCGGCAGCACGTGGATCATCACACGCGCATCGACCATGAGATGCCGCGCGGCACCAGCCGGGAATACTATCGCGGCGTGCTCGACGGCGCGTCGCATGCGGTGTTCGACGGCCGCGTGATCGTGCATCAGGACGCGCAGCAGACGAATGCGCATCAAGGCAACGACAATCTGCTGCTCTCGCGCAACGCCGAAATCGACACGAAGCCGCAACTGGAGATTCACGCCGACGACGTGAAGTGCACGCACGGCGCGACCGTCGGCCAGCTCGACGAGAGCCCGCTCTTTTACCTGCGCTCGCGCGGCATAGACGAGCGCATGGCGCGCGCGCTCCTCGTGTGGTCGTTCGCGCGCGTGAGCGTGGATCGCGTGGAAAGCGCCGCGCTGCGCGGCCGGCTCACGCAACAGCTGCTCGCGCGCCTGCCCGGTGGCGAGTACCTGCGGGGACTGTCATGAATCTGCTCGAACCGGTGGGCATTCCCGACGCCGAAGCGGTCGTGGCCTGGCGCCGCGACTTTCCGATTCTGCGGGAAAGCGTGCACGGCAAGCCGCTCGTGTACCTCGACAACGCGGCGACCACGCAGAAGCCCGCGAGCGTGATCGCCGCCGAGCAGGCCTATTACGAGCACGACAATGCCAACGTGCATCGCGGCGTGCATCTGCTGTCGCAGCGCGCGACCGATGCCTACGAGGGCGCCCGCGCGCGCATTGCGCGTTTTATTCACGCGACGCACGAGAAGGAGATCGTGTACACGCGCGGCACCACCGAAGCGATCAATCTGGTGGCGCAAAGCTACGCGCGGCCGCGCCTTGAGCCCGGCGACGAAGTGCTCATCACCGCGATGGAGCATCACTCGAATATCGTGCCGTGGCAACTTGTCTGCGAGCAGACCGGCGCGGTGCTGAAGGTGGCGCCGATCGACGACGACGGCACGCTCGACTTCGACGCCTACGCGCGCCTGCTCGGCCCACGCACGCGCATGGTGGCGGTGTCGCATGCGTCGAACGCGCTGGGCAGTGTCAATCCGCTTGCACAGATGATCGAACTTGCGCATGCGCGCGGCGTGCCGGTGCTGGTCGACGGCGCGCAGGCGATCGCGCATGTTCCCGTGGACGTAGTCGCGCTCGATTGCGACTTCTATGCGTTCTCGGGTCACAAGGTCTATGGCCCGACCGGCATTGGCGCGCTGTACGCGAAGTCTGCGCTACTGGAAGCCATGCCGCCATGGCAGGGCGGCGGCGACATGATCCGCTCCGTGACGTTCGAGAAGACCGAGTACAACGTGATTCCATGGCGGTTCGAAGCGGGCACGCCGAACATTGCGGGGGCGATCGGGCTCGGCGCCGCACTGGACTACATAAGTGCAATTGGCCTGGAAGTAGCGCAACGGCACGAGGCCGATCTGCTCGCGTATGCCGACGAAGCATTGCGTGGGATGCCTAACGTGCGAAGGATCGGAACGGCGAAAGAAAAACTCGGCATCCTCTCGTTCGTCATGGAGAACGCGCACGCCCACGACATCGGCACGATACTCGACCAGTGCGGCGTCGCGGTGCGCACGGGCCATCATTGCGCGATGCCGGTGATGGACCGCTATGGCGTGCCGGCCACGGTGCGCGCTTCGTTTGCGCTGTACAACACACGCGCCGAAGTCGACGCGCTGCTCGACGGCCTCGCGCGTGTAGAAGAGGTGTTCCCGCTATGAGCGACTTGCGCGACCTGTACCAGGAAACGATCTTCGACCACTACCGGCGGCCGCGGAACTGCCACACGGTGCCCGGCGCGACGCATAGCGCCGAAGGCTACAACCCGTTGTGCGGCGACCGCGTCACGTTGTATCTGCGTATCGAGGACGGCGTGGTCAAGGAAGCCGGGTTCGAGGGCGCGGGGTGCGCGATCGCCACGGCTTCGGCTTCGTTGATGACCGAAGCGCTCAAGGGCCGCACGCAGGCGGAAGTCGAGGCGCTGTTCGAACGCTTCCACGCGATGGCGACGGCGCCTTCGGACCGCCCGGCCTCTGCCGAAGGTCTCGGCAAGCTCGCGGTGCTCGCGGGCGTGCGCGAATTTCCGGCGCGCATCAAATGCGCGACGCTGGCGTGGCACACGCTGCACGCCGCGTTGCGCGACGAGCGCGGAACCGTATCGACGGAATGAGGCCGCGCGGGCCTGGAGGCATATGACGATGAATACGCAAACGGCGAGCAACGACTTGCGCGAACGCGTGATCGACGCGTTGCGCTCGGTGTTCGATCCGGAGATACCGGTGAACATCTATGATCTGGGGCTCGTGTATCAACTCGACGTGGATGCCGAAACGGGGCACGTGATGATCCGCATGACGCTGACCGCGCCGGGCTGCCCGGTCGCGCAAACCTTCCCTGGCACGGTCGAAGAATACGTGAACGAAGTGGAAGGCGTGAGCGAAACGAACGTCGAGTTGGTTTGGGACCCGCCGTGGACGAGAGCGCGCATGTCCGAAGCGGCGCTGCTGCAACTGGGGATGCTCTGATATGGCCGACTGGGTGGACGTGGCGCCATACGCCGAGTTTGAACCGGGTTCCGTACGCAGCGTCGATGTGGACGGCACGGCGGTCGCCGTATTCAATCTCGAAGGGACCTGTTATGCGATCGAGGATACCTGTCCGCACGACGGCGGCGTGCTGACGGGCGGCGCCGTGGAGGGCGACGAGGTGATTTGCCCGCGCCATGGCGCCCGTTTTTGCATCAAGACGGGCAAGGTTCTCGCGCCGCCCGCGTATGAGGACGTCGCGGTGTTCGCAGTGCGCGTGGAAGCGGGCATGGTGCAAGTGCGCGATACACGCTGGGATGAGGGCTTTTCCTGAGAGCGGAAGCCATGCAGGCGCCTCACGCACAGTTGTCAGCGGCATAATGGCTGCGCGGATCGATGCAATGGCCGGTCGACTCAATCAAGTCGACCGCGCCGCATTCCGCGCTTTGCATGCGTTGCAACTATCGAGAGGCATCCATGAAGGCACTGTTCCATCTCGCAGCGGCCGCCGCGGCAGGCACGCTCGTCATGTTCTATCTGGACCCGGTTTCCGGGCCGCGTCGCCGCGCGAAGCTGCGCACGCCGCCGTTTTCGCGCCGTGGCGGCCGCGTGAACGCCCACGGCCACGCGGCTGAGCTGGGCGTAGACGGCGAACTGGCGGGCCCGGGCGGCGGCATTGGCACGGCGCCGTGAGCGCGTCGAGGCGAGCGTCTTGCGCAACGGCGGCTGTAAAATGCAAACCCACCGCAGAAGGAGCCCACCATGTCCGCTCTGTTGCCCGACCTGAATCATCGCGTTGCGCTCGTGACTGGCGGCTCGCGCGGGATCGGGCGGGCCATTGCCCTGGCACTGGCTTCGGCTGGCGCGGCGGTTGGCGTGAACTACCGGCAGCGCGCTGACGAAGCGGACCAGGTCGTCGCGGAGATCGAAAGCGCCGGCGGCCGCGCGCTCGCGGTGCGCGCCGATGTGTCGTCGGCGAGTGACGTCACCAGCATGATTGGCGAGATCGAGCGCCGCCTCGGCGCGGTCGATGTGCTCGTGAACAACGCCGGCACGGGCACGTTCAGCGACATCGAGTCGATTACGGAGGCCGAATTCGACCATACGCTCGCCGTCAATCTCAAGTCGGCGTTTCTTTGCACGCAGGCGGTGCTGCCCGGCATGCGCGCACGCCGCTGGGGCCGCATCGTCAATCTTTCGTCCGTCGCCGCGCGCGGCGCAGGCCTCGTCGGCATTCATTACAACGCTTCGAAGGCGGGTCTCGAAGGCTTGACGCGTGGCTACGCCTCACGCGTGGCACGGGAAGGCGTGACCGTGAACGCCGTGGCGCCGGGACCCATCGACACGGAGATGGCCGCGCCGCTGAAAGCCGCGAACATCGCCGAGCGGCTGCCCGTCGGCCGCCTCGGTGAAGCCGATGAGGTCGCACAGGTCGTGTTGATGGTGGTCGGCAACGGCTTCGTCACGGGGCAAACCATTGCCGTCAACGGCGGCGTCAGTTTCATCTAGGCCGCCTGTTCCATTGCCGGCCGCCGCACTGCGGCTCAATTCATTTTATTCAGCTCGTTTGCTAACCGGCGCGCGCGGGTTAGCAATCTTCATACCTGAAATCCCGGTGGCCTTTATCGTTGCGTCGGCAACTGAGCGTGCCAATCGAATGCCGAGTGCCGATTCAGCGCCAAACTTTCCAATCGAAAATATTTCGTAAGGAGTCTGACGCTGAGCATTCATAACCCGATGCTTTAATCCTCATGCCGTGTAGCCTCCGCATTCAGCTGGCATGAGCGCCACGATGCGAGCTGCATAACGCCTTCACCCGGCTTCACGGTGATCCCGACAATACGAAACCAACCAGGAGCCGAAAATGCAATGGCGTCACGTCGCAGTTGGTTCGCTCACAGCCGCAGCATTCGCATCGACAATTGCGTGGAGTGCTGGTGACGATCACGACAAGAATCATCCGGAACACAATCACACCGCCACTCCGATCAAGCACCTGGTCGTGATTTATGGCGAGAACGTCTCGTTCGACCATTACTTCGCGACCTACCCGCATGCGACCAACCCGTCCGGCGAGCCAGCATTCAAGGCGCAACCGGGCACGCCCGAAGTGAACGGTCTGACGGGCACGCTGCTGACGAAGAATCCGAACTTCACGAATGCGGCCAATGGCACGGGCGCTGCCAATCCGTTCCGTCTGGATCGGACCCAGGCGGCCACGGCCGACCAGAACCACGCCTATACGGCCGAGCAGCAGGCGTACGACGACGGCCATGCCGACCTCTTCCCGTTGTACACGGGTAACGGCACGAGCGGCGGCGCCGGCGCGTTCGGCACGAAGGGCCAGGTGATGGGCTACTACGACGGCAACACCGTCACGGCGCTGTGGAACTACGCGCAGCACTTCGCGATGAGCGATAACGCCTATACGTCGACCTACGGTCCGTCGACGCCCGGTGCGCTCGAAGTGGTCTCGGGCCAGACCAACGGCATGAAGGTTGTGCTCACGACCAAGAAGCCTTCGACCGCCGGTTCGTACTATGTGAACGACGGGCAGAACGGTTTTACGATGATCAACGACGTCGATCCGGCCTACGACCTCTGCTCGAGCGCGACCGACCAGGCGCAGATGACCGGCAAGAATATCGGCGACCTGCTGAACGCGCGTAGCGTTTCGTGGGGCGGCTTCATGGGCGGCTTCAACCTCGCGACGACGAACAGCAACGGCACGACCGGCTGCAAGCGCAGCACGGTCTCGCCGGTGGTGGGCTCGGCTACCGCCGACTATATTCCGCACCACAACTGGTTCCAGTACTATGCTTCGACCTCGAACCCGCAGCATCTGCGTCCGAGCTCGCTCGCCGCGATCGGTCACACCGAGGGCAAGAACGGCAACCCCGACCCGGCGAATCACCAGTACGATACCGACGACTTCTTCGCTGCCGTGAAGGCGGGCAATTTCCCGTCGGTGAGCTTCCTGAAGGCTCCGGCCTACCAGGACGGCCACGCCGGTTATTCGGATCCGCTCGACGAGCAGGCTTTCGTCACGAAGGTCGTGAACTTCCTGCAGGATCAGCATGACTGGGAAGATACGGCCGTGATCGTGGCATGGGATGACTCGGACGGCTGGTACGACCATGCCTACGCGCAGCCCACCAGCGCTTCGTACGACAGCGTGGCCGACCAGCTGACGGCCGCCGGCATCTGCGGCACGGGTTCGGCGCCCGCCGGCCTGAACGGCAAGCCCGTGAACGGCCGCTGCGGTCCGGGCACGCGCATTCCGTTCGTCGTGATCTCGCCGTGGGCGCGCGAGAACTACGTCGACCATACGCTGATCGACCAGTCTTCCGTGGTGCGTTTCATCGAAGACAACTGGCTTGACGGTCAGCGCATCGGCGGCGGTTCGTTCGATGCGACGGCCGGCAGCATCATGGGCATGTTCGACTTCGACCGCCGCGGCCGCGGCCACGAAGATCGCAGGCTGTACCTCGATCCGACGACGGGCGTGGTGCTCGACAAGGCACCGAAGGTTTGACCGTTGAGGATCGCTGATCGTTGTTGATCGGTAGAAAGAAGCGCGCCCCTGCCAGATTCGTCGGGAAGGGGCGCGCTGTGTTTTTCAGCAGCCGATCATGCGGGGCGGGAAGCGTGCCCGTGATCGCCTGTTCCGCGCGCGTCGTCGTATTCGCGCGAAATATCCTTGTTCGTGTAATCGCCCATGCGCCAGGCGGCGAGCAGACTGATCACACCGCACACGGCGATATAGATCGCGATTGCATAACCCGTGCGGTAATACGCAAAGAGCGCCGTTGCGATCAGCGGCGCCGGGCCGCCCGCAATCACGGAAGCCAGCTGATAACCGAGCGAGGCGCCGCTGTACCGCAGCCGCCCCGTGAACGATTCGGCGATGAACGCCGCCTGCGGACCATAGAGCATGGCGTGCGGCACGAGCGAAAGCACCACGGCCGCGAAAATCAAAGCCGTGTTTTTCGTATCCAGCATGCCGAAGTAGATAAAGCCGAAGATGCCCGCGGCCAACGCGCCGATCATGTACATGCGCTTGCGTCCGATCAGGTCGGACACGTGCCCAAAGAACGGAATGGTCACGAACTGCAGCACGGCGGCAGCCAGAACCGCAGTGAGCATGAGGTCGCGCGAAACGTGCAGTGTCTTCACGCCATACGTGAAGACGAAGGCCGTGTAGATGTAGAACGGCGCCTGTTCGGCCATGCGCGCCAACGCCGAGAGGAGAATGTCCTTGGGTTGGCGGCGAATGACCTCCAGCATCGGCGTTTTCTCGATCTTGTTCTCGGCGAGGAGCTTCGCGAAGATCGGCGTTTCGAGAATGCTCAGCCGGATATAGAGGCCGATCGCGACGAGCACGATACTCAGCAGGAACGGCACCCGCCATCCCCACGTCATGAAGGCGTCTCCGGAGAACGCGCTGACGGCGAGCACCACGAGATTGGCGATGAAGAGTCCCGCCGGCACGCCGAATTGCGGCCAGGAAGCAACGAAGCCGCGGTGCGAATTGGTGCGCGCCCACTCCATCGACATCAGGACCGACCCGCCCCATTCGCCGCCCACGCCCACGCCCTGGATGAAGCGCAGCACCGTGAGCAGAACGGCGCCCCAGATGCCGATCGAGGCATAGGTCGGAACGAAGGCCACGGCGAAGGTGGCGACTCCCATGAGCAGCAGCGTGACGATCAGCGTGGCTTTGCGGCCGACGCGATCGCCATAGTGGCCGAAAATGGCCGCGCCGACTGGCCGTGCGACGAAGCCCACGGCATAGATCAGAAAGGCCTGCAGGGTGCCGACTAGCGGGTCGGATTCAGGAAAGTACAGCTTCGCGAAGATAAGCCCGGTGACAATGCTGTAGAGGAAAAAGTCGTACCATTCGATCGTCGTGCCGATGGTGCTGGCAATTACGGCGCGGCGCAACTGGCGTTGGGCGTCTTCGTCCGAAAGGAGCGTGGCTCCCGGTTGATCGGCATTCATTTCGCACCCCCAAGGCAAGGGCGATATGGCCAATGCAAAACGCATGACCAGGGTCCCGGTGGTGCGCAAAAAACGTGCCCCGATCGGCCGGGATGTTGGCTTCGCCGGATCGGGTGGAAGTGATACGTCCCTCGCTATCGCTCCATCCTGATCGGCATGGGTTGAGACGTCGTGATACAGCTCGATGATATATCACGTTGTGATGCAGTGTGCGCTTTTGAACGAAATCGCCATGCGGCAGTGCATCACGGAAGACGGAGGCGCGATGACTCCACCGCTATCCTCGCAGGCCCTCAGCCCTTCTGAGTATATTGCGCGGCATCTGCAGAATTTCGCCTCGAACACGCCGGCTTCGGCGAGTGTCGATCAGCACGCGCAATTGACGGTATGGAATGAGCACGTATTCGTCGTCGCCGGCATTTTGTTCGTCGTGCTCGCGTGCATCGGCGCGCGCCGGGACAAGTGGGCGCTGTTTACGCTGAATCCCGGGGTGTCGTTCGGCCGGCGTCTTTATCTCTGGTGGTCCTGCGCCTGGCGTCAGTGGCTCGCGAGCGCGCTGCTCTTCGTGGTGGCCTTCTCCGTGTTGCGCTTATCGCTCGGAAAGATCGCGACGCCGCTCATGGCGTTCGCCGCGAACCGGGTGCCGCACGACCTCGCGCAATCTTCGCCGGCCATTTCGCTTGCGATTGCCGGCATGCCCTTCATCGTGCCCATGCTCGCATATTTGCTGCTCAGCCTGCCGCTCGTGGGGTACATGGTGCGGCGCGGACTGGCCGCGCACGCCATGCCCGCACCCAGGCGTTTCGGCTTCTGGCGCGCCACGCTGCTCGGCTTGATCACGTATGCGTGGACCTTGCCGGCCAGCCTCGCCATTACCAATGTAGGGGTCTCCTCTGCGCAGCCACTTGCAAACGCACTGCGCGCGATACTGCTTGTGGCATGGGGCATGTATATCGTGCTGCCGCGCCAGGTGCGCAGCGTCGCGCGCCTGGCCGCCCCTCGGTAGCGGGGACTTCAGGCCGCCAGGTCGACGACCGCCTTCAGCGGTATCAGCCGCCATTCGCCGGCGGTCGCGAAAGCGACGATCTGCGAGAACGTGGCGGGCGCGTTGCTGAAGATCTCGGCTTCGAGCGCGGGTGCGCTACCAATGCGATGGATGATCGAATCCGGGTCCTCGTCCAGCAGCCCGTAAAACACCTCGACGACGATGCGGCCCCCCACTGGGCCAAGGCGCGTCAATGCGCCGACGCCGAGCTTGCCGTCCTGCGTGCCGAGCATGTCGTCTTCACTGAACGTCTCGCCGACGGGCGCGAGTTCGAGCACCGGCCGTTGCGCTTCAGCGAGGATATAAAACCATAGCGGCGTATCGTCCTTGAACGTGTCGCCCAGCGCCGGGCTCGCGCCATCCGCATTCAGCGAGGCAATGCGATCGAAGCGGAAGGTCTTCGACGGATCGCTCGAAACCTGGGTGCGCACCACGAGTTCGTCGGGACCGAGCGGCGTCACGCCGAGCGCGCTCGCCACCGTTTCACCGCTTGGCAGGCCATAGACGTTGCCGCGCAACAGGTTGAGCATGGCCAGCGAACGAAAGCCCTTCGCCGATGCGAGATTGTTTGCCGCGTCGGGAATCGGCACATCGGACACGCTGTGCGGAAGTTTCGAAAGCGGATCGACGATCGATGGATCGAGCTTGTACGCGTATTGCAGACGCTTGACGTCGTTCGAGGCATTGTCGGCAACGCCGGTGGCGGCCTTGTTTGCGCCATCGAGTCCGGGCCCGCCTTTCTCGCCCGGCAACGGATGCTCGCGCGGGAAGAAGCGCTGCCAGTCGTCGATCACGTGTGTTTCGGGCAGCCGGTCGAAACCGACGAGGCTGTCCTTGTTGGCATTCGTGCCGTCGAATATCGGTGCACTGAAGTTGTCGTTCAGCACATAGCCGTTGCGCACGCCCGAGTGGCCATACCGGTACGCGGCCCCGGTGAATTCGCGCGGCAGGTTGCGTCTCGCCGGGCCCGGACCATAAAGCTTGTAGGCATGCGCGCGGTCCTGCTCGTGCGCGGTCACGAATGCATCGACGACGGACGAATCGACGATCCGACGCAGGAAGTCTTCGACCAGCACGCGCTGATACGCCCAGCGCACCTGTGCGCGCGCCGCTTCGAACAGATCGCTTCCGCGCAGCGTGACGTCGGCTTTCGCGAGCCGCGCGACCACGCGGTTATGAAAACGCAGGAACAGCATCTGGATCTGGCAGACGATCGAATTCTCGTCGTTGCGCTTGTCGCCGATAATCGCGCGAGCGTTATAGGCATTCCCGGTTCGCGGCAGATCGTCGTGACCTTCGATCAGCGAGGCGCCCTGATAAATCCCTTTGTGCGGGTGGTTTTCGTCCGCATACATGTAGGGCGCGTCGTCGGGTCCTGGGCCGTATACGTTATCGAGGTCGAAGCGCGGCGTGCGCAGGTTCGTCGGCAGCTGTCCGGTCTTGCGCGCCTGGATCAAGGTTAGCTGCGACGTGGTATCGAGCGTCAGGTCGTGATCGATGAACTGGCCGAAATACGTGTAGCCGGCCGGTACATAAAGGTTCTCCTCCGGGTCGGGATCGTTCGATACGGTGTCCGCTGCTGACTGCATGCCTCGCGCGAGTACGGCGAGGTGCGCAGGGTCATAGTGATTGAAGCGCGGCGGGAAAATCGAAGTCAACTCTTCGTTCAGGCCGCTCATCCCCGCATGGGCTTCGACGAGGTTGCGCGGTGTACCTTTGGGATTCACTATCGTTCTCCTAAGTAATTCATCGCAGAAAAGACACTTCGCAAGCATGCTGGCGAAGGACCCCGTTCGACTTCAGGCTGAGTGGATTATTTTGAGGTGATGGCGGCGACGATCGCCGCAAACGGAGAGGGCGGATTGACAGGAAGCAGGATTAATTTTTCTGAAAGCTTTGAATGTGCGCTAACCCACGCTTGGGCGGCGCTTCGATTTGCGAACGTTCGACAACGCAGGCAGGCAATCGCGAATCGCGCCCAGGCGGCCCGGTTGATGGTTACGTGACGGTATTCGCGTGCTGCGCGCCGAACTGCAGCGCCGCGAGCTGCGCATAAAGCGGCGAACTCTGCAGCAGGTCCGCATGCCGGCCTTGCGCCACGATGCGGCCCTGCTCCATGACGATGATGCAGTCGGCCTGCTGCACGGTGGCGAGGCGATGCGCGATGACGAGCGTCGTGCGGTTTTGGGCAGCGTTGTCCAGCGCGGTTTGCACAAGGCGTTCGCTCGCGGCGTCGAGGGCGCTGGTGGCCTCGTCAAGCAGCAGAATGGGCGGGTTCTTGAGGATCGCGCGCGCAATGGCAATGCGCTGACGCTGACCGCCTGAAAGGCGCACGCCGCGCTCGCCGAGGAACGTGTCGTAGCCTTGCGGCAGTTCCTCGATAAAGCCGGCTGCCGCCGCCATGGAGGCGGCGCGCTGCACGGCTTCGAGCGTCGCGTCGGGCGAGCCGTAGCGAATGTTGTCGAGCACGCTGCCCGAGAAGATCACCGACTCCTGCAGCACGACGCCGATCGCCTGGCGCAGCGCCGCGAGCGACACCTGTTGCGTCGGCACACCGTTGATGCTGAGGCTGCCCGATTGCGGGTCGTAAAAGCGCAGCAGCAATTGAAAGAGCGTGGTCTTGCCCGCGCCCGACGGACCGACCAGGGCGACATGTTCGCCCGGGCGCACGTCGAGCGAGAAGGCGTCGAGCGCGGCAATGCCAGGGCGCGAAGGGTAGGAGAAGCCAACGTTGTCGAAGCGGATGCCCGCGCCATGAGCGGGCAGCGGCACGGTTGCCGCCGCCTGCGCCACCGGCGAGCGCGCGGCGAGCAGTTGCAGCAGCCGTTCGGTGGCGCCCGCGGCCCGTTGCAGATCGCCCCACACTTCGGCAACGGCGCCCACGGCGCCGGCCGTGAACACCGCGTAGAGAATGAACTGGGAGAGCTGGCCGGCGCTCATCTGCCCGGCCAGTACCGCCTGCGCACCGAGCCAGAGCACGAACACGACGGCGGCGAACACGAACACGATCACCACGGCCGTCAATCCGGCACGCGCCCGAATGCGTGTGAGCGCCGTTTCGAAGGCCGCTTCCACGGCGCCCCCAAAGCGCTTTGCCTCGAACGACTCCTGGGCATACGACTGCACCGTGGGCATGGCGTTGAGCACTTCGCCCGCCAGGGCGCTTGCGCTCGCCACCTTGTCCTGGCTCGCGCGCGAAAGCCGCCGCACGCGCCGCCCGAAGATGACGATAGGTGCGACCACAACGACCAGTGTCGCGATGATGTAGCCGGACAGCACCGGGCTCGTCGCGACGAGCATCGCCACGCCGCCGACCGTGAGGAGCACGTTGCGCAGGCCCAGCGAGAGGCTGGTGCCCACCACGGTCTGGATCAGGGTCGTGTCGGTGGTGAGGCGCGAGAGCACTTCGCCCGTCTGCGTGGTCTCGAAGAACTGCGGGCTCATGCGTATCACGTGGTCGTACACGGCGCGCCGCATGTCGGCCGTCACCCGCTCGCCGAGCCACGAGACCCAGTAGAAGCGCAGCGCCGTCGCCGCGGCGAGGATCAGCGAAACCACGAAGAGCGCGATGAAATAGCGGTCGATATGCGTGCGATCGCCGCTCGCGAAGCCACGGTCGATCAGGTACTTGAATGCCACCGGCAGCGCGAGCGTCGCGCCCGCCGAGGTCAGGAGCGCGAGGAAAGCAAGCGCCCAGCGTCCCGCATAGGGGCGCAGGAAGGGCAAAAGGGCGAAGAGGGGCGCGACGCGGGAAGGGCGGCGGGCGGCGACATCTGGCATGGAGCTTCCTGGCGGATCGACAATGAAGGGATTGTGCCAGCCCGAGGCGGGGCGAGGCTGGCACGGGTTTATTGCGCGGGCGGCGCGGCGCCATTGCGCAGTTGCTCGCGCTCCTCGGGCGTCATGTGCTGCCATTGTTGCCACTGGTGCCAGTGCATGCGTCGGCGGCAGCCGCCATGCCCGCGGAAACCGCCGAACAGGATCCGGCACAGCACCAGCAGTCCGATTGCGCGCGGATAGTCGATGGCATGTGCATTGGCGACGATCGCCGGTGCGATCCAGTTCCACAGGCCCATGACGATTGCGCCCAGCAGTGCGATGACCGCCGCCATCAGCAGCGCCTTGGCGAATATTTTGCGGCGAAACTTCATTCCATTCTCCTTCGGTTCAAATCTCGAGGTCGTCCCATGACGCGCGCAAACGTTCGCGCAGATGCAGCACCGCATAACGTTTGCGCGCGAGCAGCGTGTTCACGCCCACCCCGCTCGCGGCGGCCAGCTCCTTGAAACTGCGCCCGTCCAGTTCGTGCGCGATGAACACCTCACGCTGACTGGCGGGCAATTCGTCGAGCGCGGCGCGCAGTGCGTCGAGCATCGCTGCGCGTTCGTAAGCGGCCTCAGGGCCGGCGTCGGGCGAGGGCAGCGCGAGGTCGAGGCGATACTCGCTTTCGCCCTCTTGCGGCTCGACGAGCGGCACTTCCTTGCGTTTGCGAAACCGGTCGACGATGCGATTTCGCGCCACGCGAAAGAGCCACGCGCCAACCTGCTCGATGGGCTCAGGCAGCCGCCACGCCTGAACCAGTTCTTCGAACACGTCCTGAAGAATGTCGTCGGCTTCGTCCTGGTCGATCACGCGGCGGCGGATGAAATTGCGCAGCCTGGGGCGCTCGCGGGCGACGGTGTCGGCGATTTCGCGGTCCTGCGTACTCGGCGGGCTGGGGGTGGGCGGCGGTTCCATACCCGTGTAGACGATCGGGAAATAGAAATATTGTGGCGCGTAATCGCGGGTTTTATGTGGCATGGATATTTCGTTAAACAAGACCCGAGATAGCCGCATATTTATTGACATCTGTCACTATATTTCGGTCACAATGCAGCATCGAACAAAACCAACAAATTCACACGCTATCGGTCATGCACCTTCACGAGCCTGGCAGCGGTACTGCGTCTAAAACGCTGGAACTGCTCGCGGACCCCGGGCAGTTGCCCCTCGAAACGCCGCTGCCATTGGCGGTGTTTCACCATGATGGAACGATGCTGCTGCCGCAAGGCGGGATGCTGAACGGCGAGCAGCGCGACTTCCTCTTCGCGCACTTCCAGCCTTATCGCAACACGGCAGACGAGGCGAGTCTAGCGAGCACGCAAGACAGCCTGGCCGACCGTGGCGAGCGTGGCAAAGGGCCGTTGACGCTGGACGACATGAATCTCGCCATTGGCGCGCTGCTAGGCATACGCAGCCAGGCGGGCATGGGGCGCGAGATGCTGCCGTGCCGGCTGATCGGTTTCCGGCCCGGCGGCGCGATGTTCGTCACGCCGCCCGCCGCGGCCAAACCCGCGTGGGAGCCGTTTCAGGGCGAACAGGTCGAGATCGTTGCGATCGCAACACAAGCCGTGTTCTGGCTCGTCTGCACCGTCGAGGCGGTCTGCACGCATCCGTTCCGCTATCTCGTGCTCTCCGAACCGGGCACGATACGCCGGCTGCGCGAACGCCGGGCCGTGCGCGTGCGCACGCAACTCGCGGTGCGCTATGGCGTGGACCTGACGGGCTCGGAACTGGACCGGCTCGGCATTGGCTGCGATATCAGCGTGCTGGGGATGTCGCTCGCCGCCGGGCGCAAGATCGGCGAGGTCGGCGAGCGCATATGCGTGGTGTTTCCGATCGAAGCGGGGAACGTCGGGGCGACGTTCCAGGCCGTCGCCGTGATTCGCAATCTGCGCGCCGATAACCCGCAGGCAGGACTCACCCTGCACGGACTCGAATTCGACACGCTTTCTCCCGAGAGCCAGGTCGCGCTCAAGACGTTCGTGTTCGATCGGCAGGACGCCGTGTCTTACTGGGCCGGCATGCCGACCTGAACCGGGCGCGCTCAATGCAATGACCGGTTGTTCGAACTCGAAGGCATGGGTGTGAACGTGCAATTCGGGTCCTTGTGCGCCGCGTCTTTGCAGCAGTCCAGCAAGGCCTTGACCGACGCGAGATTTGCCTTGTCCCATTGTTCATTGCTCATGGCGTTGTCGGTCGGCATCCAGTGGTCCCATGGATAGCTGTTGGCGAGCCGGTCGTTGCCAGGCGCTTTCTGATTGCCCACAGAGAGCCCGAGAAAGGCGGTGCAGCTCTGCTCGCTGCCGATGCGGTGACAGCCAATGCAGGTGTTGCCCGGTGTGCTCATCGTCATGAGGTGAAACGACGAGAAAGCCTGCCCGATGCTCGAATACTTACCCCATGGGTCGGTGGGCACCTTGTCCCACACTTGCCCGATATACGGGCTGAAGATGAAGGGGCCTGCGTCGTGGCATTGGAGGCAGGTGGGCTTTTCGGAGGCGACCACTGCGGGTGTCGCCCAGAATTCGACTGCGGAGGTGTGTCCTGCAGGTGGCTTTCTCTCGTTCGGCGGCGGCACGCGGGTCGCCACGAATCCACCACTCGCGGACACGCTGGCTTGCGATTTCGGTTGTGGCTTCGCCTCGAACCAGCAGGTCTTGCCGTTGCCTGAGTGATGCATCACGACGACTACGCCGTCATAGTGCGGGTCGTTATCGGGGCGCAGCGCATCGCGACGGCAGTACGCGGAAATTTGCGTGTTCCCGCGCGACAGATTCAGGACCTTCGAAAACGGGATGCATTGACCTTTTGCTTCCGAAGTTGGACTCAGCAATGAAGGCTTGTCGCATCGCGTCGGGGACTCGTTTGGCCCGGGCGGCTTTCCATCGATCGTAATGGGAATATCCGTTCCGTCATTGCAGTTGAACGGCGGGATTTCGCCAATTTCCTTCACGCACTGATCGGCGTATTCGAGCAAGGTCTGCTCATGCGTAAAAGCGGCAAGCGGCACGGCGAAGAGGAAGCACAGAGCGAACAGGCGGACGCGGACAGACATGGTCATCCTCCGCTTTTCATCTGCATTTGCGCGACTTTGCGAATCGCCTCGCGATACTTCACGTAGCCTGTGCATCGGCACAGGTTTCCGCCCACCCAGGTGTCGATTTCCGTTTCTAGCTGGTCTCCGCTGATGCGGTACGCCTTCACATGTTCGAGCATGGCGGTCGCGGCCATCAGAAAGCCGGGCGTGCAGTAGCCGCACTGAAACGCGAAAGATTCGAGGAAAGTCTGCTGCAGCGGCGAAAGCCTGTCGCCGTCCGCGAGGCTCTCCACGGTAAAGATATATTGATTCGCGACAGCGCTTACTGGTGTGACGCACGCCAGAGTCTTCTCCATCAGCGTGTCCTGGCTGCTGCGCAGGCCCACGGTGCACGCACGGCACGCGCCAATGCCGCAGCACACCTTGGTCCCTGTCAGGTCCAGGCGTTCGTGAAGGAATTCGGCGAGGCTCATGTCGGTATCGGCGGCCGGTACCGTCACGGCGCGTCCGTTCACGTGAATCTTGACGTCGGCTTCGCTCACTGCAGGGCCTCGCGTATCTTGTCGGGCGTGACGGGGGTTTCCCTGAAGCGATGCCCGGTTGCCATGGCCAGCGCATTCAGCAGTGCCGGCGCAATGGGGCACATCACGGCCTCGCCGATGCCGCGCGCACTGTGATGGTCCCCTTCCGGCGGCGGCAGCGCGATCAGTTCCTGCCGCGGGACGTCGGTCATGCGCGTGATGAGGTAGCGGTCGAGATTCCACGTGCCGTCGCCGGGGCCGTGATTGCCCAGCGGACACGCTTCGCTCAGCACATTGCTCATCGCCATGGCCACCGCGCCTTGCGACTGGCCTTGCACGATTTCAGGACAGATCAGGCGGCCGGCGCTGAGTGTCGTGACGACCTCTTCGACCTTTACGTGGCCGCTTTCGGGGTTCACGGACACCGCGACGAGCGCTGCCGAAGGCGCATAGTTCGTGCGCCCGAAATTGAACGTATCGCGTGGCGGCAGCAACTTGCCGTGAGGCAAGCCCTCGAGATGGTGCGTATCGGGGCCAACGGCTATGAAGTCGCAGTCCATCTCGACGGCGCCCGAGGCGAACGTGTACCGGCTTCTCCAGAATCCGCCGGCATAGGTCACATGGGCGGCGGCCACGGTAGGCAACTGCTGGCGGTTGATCTCGTCGAGCAACGCGGGCCAGCTGATTGCCGGGTGACCGGCCGCGGTCAGCTTGCCATTTGTCCACGTGAGGTCATGCCGCTCGATGTGCGGGCTGTTCCATATTGCGCGTGCGGCAGGCAGCACGCTTTGCAGCATCAACACCATCGCGGCGCGATCTACGGCCTGAAAGTGATGGAACGCACCGAGGCAGGCGCTCGAAGAACCGAAGGGGGCCGAGATCGCTTTGCTTCCGGTGGCATCCAGGATGCCCAGCTTTGTGTAATCGAAACCCGGTATCTGAAACGCCTCGACTTCGTTCATGGTGATTTTCTGCGCGTTCTGCCCAAGGCACGCCGCAGGAGCCAGGGCCAACGTCGTCGCCGCGCCATTGCCCATGTCCGTGTAATGCGTGAGCACATGCAGGCCCGCGTTCGGCTGAATCTGCACCATCGCGAATACGGCGTCTTTGCCGGTACCGTAGGCCTGGTTCGACATGGCGAGCCCAACGCCATACCGTAAGCCGAGCGCGTGGCGTTGCGCGCGCACGCTTTCCCTGTTGCGCCATAACTCGTGGGCCTCAAGCTGGTTCAGCAGCTCGGCGAGTTGCAGACGGAACAGAATGGGTGCGCCAGTGAGCGTTTTGCCGTGCTGCTTGCGGAGCAGGTTAGTGCGTCGGATGTCGAATGGACTTTTGTGCAGCGCCTGGGCGGCCTCGTCCATGAGCGTTTCGATGGCGAGGTAAGCCTGAGGACCGCCGAAGCCGCGCTGCGAGCCGCCGAACAACGCGGGCGTATAACTCACGGAGCTTTGCGCAATGGCGCGCGGAATGTCGTAGCAACTCATGGCGCTCATGGCAGCAAGGTCGCCAACGGGGCCTGTGAGATTTTCCTTGGCGCCGCCATTGAAGCTGAAGGAACTGACGAGCGCCTGGAGCTTGCCGCTCTCGTCGAGCCAGATGGACTCCGTGAAATCCGTCTTCGCGCGTTTCAATCCGACCTGGAATTGTTCATAGCGCGATTGCTGCCAGCGCAACGCCCCCTTCGCGAAGGGCGCGGCGAGCGCGAGATAAACGGGAAAATACGATTCGTCGCGGCCGCCGAATCCGCCGCCTGGGTAGCAACTGATCACGTGAACGTGCTTGACGTTGATATTGCTGTCCTTGAACAACTTACATGCGGATATGCAGTCGCCGCGCGGCGATTGTGTGCCGAGCACCAGGTTCAGACAACCGGAATCCGCCTGAAACCACGCGAGTCCCGACTCCGGTTCCATGAAGACGGGATCGATTGCGGGCGTTCTGAAGGCGCCATCGAACTGGTGCCAGGCCTTGCTGTCGACCCTGGCGCTGGCCAGATCGTAAATTTCTTTACTTGCGCTGTCGCGTGCCTTGGTGAACTTCTCAAAGGGGAGGCTGCTACGCTGGAGGTTCGAAAACGACCTCGCGTCGTCGCGCACATAAACCTTGGACGCGGACGGATACAAAGTGGTGATGGCGCTTTCCGGTACCGTTGCGCCGTAACGGATCACGGACTCGTTGAAATCGAGCAGTTTCTTTGCGCGGCGATACGTATCGAAGTCTTCGAAGATCAACAAGGCGACGGGCTGGCCGTAGCAATTGGCAGGTTTGCCCTTCTGCGCGAAAAGATAGATATCCTGGCTAGCGACCGGATCCTTTTCGACCGCGAGATAGATGCGATTGTCATTCAACGTCTGGTTGGATACCACGGCGATCGGGCGAAGATTGCGCGGCAATACGCTCAGATCGAAGCCTTCGAAATTCTTGTCGACGCAATTGCATCTCAGCGCATATAGCCAGTTTTCTTCTTTCGGCCAGCCTTCGAAGTCGCGCGCCTTGTAATCACGCGCGTAGATCTTCGCACCCGTGACCTTGCTCACGCCCTCGATGCGCCAGCGCGCCTTGCCGGGCTCCGGCGCCCAGTCGGGTGTGCCGTTCGGCGGCGGTAGTGCGGAGTGGGCGCGCGTCGCGCCTGGTACGGTTGGGCTGGCGGCCGTGAACGCGGTGATGGAACTGACTGACATCGTGACCGCGCCGCTCCCCATGGCCTTGAGGAATGTCCGGCGAGTGATCGGAACATCGCAAGCCATGTGCGTCTCCAGGCGAGACCCGCAGCGCGATCTGCATTATTTCATGTCGCGCGCTACGCGAAATCCATTGGCTTCGTAGCGAACGCTGCTGTCGTATTTGAAGCGCGTGGCGGCGAGCATATAGCCCGCGCCGTCACGCCACGATCCGCCGCGAATCACGCGCGTCTGGCAGTTGGGCTCGTCCCACGAGTGGCCATCGTTCGGCGCGTTCTTGTACGAGTTGTGCCAGCAGTCGCTGACCCATTCCCAAACGCCGCCGGCCATGTCGTAGAAGCCAAACGCATTGGCCGGGAACGAGCCGACGTCGTCGGGCGCCTCGACGTGCCACGGCGGGCCACAGTCCTTGCAGTTCGCCGTGCCCTTGCGCATGTCGTTGCCCCACCAGTAGCGCGTTTCGGTGCCGGCGCGCGCGGCATATTCCCATTCCGCTTCCGTCGGCAGGCGGTAGGGCTTGCCGCTGATCTTCGAAAGCCATTTCACGTACTGCTGCGCGTCGTCCCAGCTCAGGTCGCGCACGGGGGCGTTCGGCGAGGCGTTGTTCTCGTTCGACAGGCGCGGGCAGGCGCTCGCGGCAATGCACGCGTTCCACTGCGCCACCGTCACCGCATACTTCGCGAGCGCGTAACTATGGCTGATCGTCACGTGGTGCGCGGGCCGCTCCGAGGCGTCGTCGGTGTCGATGCCCATGGTGAAGTTGCCGGGCGTCACCGCGACCAGCACCGGGCAAGCTGGGCAGTCCTGAATGTCGTGTGGACCCGGCTTCGAAATGGCCGGATTGCCCTTGGCAGCAACTGCCGCCGCAGCTGCAGCCGTTGCCGCGTTCGTCGCGGCGCCCGGCGGTGCGGAGGCGGGCGCTGCCGTGGTCTGCGCGGGTGGGGGCGGCGGTGTCTTTGCCTGAGGCGCTGGCGCGGGTGCCGGGGTGGGAGCGGCGGCCGCGGGGGTGTTAGCCGGGTGCGGGGTGGAAGCAGCGGGCGTGGCGGAGGCTGCAGCGGGTTTCGATGCCTCCGCACGCAAACGCGTCAGGCGGGCCTGCGCGAGCGGCGCGAAGCGTCCGTTCGGATAGGCCTTCAGATACGCCTCATAGTCGCTCGCGTATTGACTGTCCTTGATCGAATTCCAGAACGTGATTTCGTATTCCTGGGAGGTGTCTTTCGGCATCAGGCCAACGCGCACGATCGCGACGCCATAGCGTTGCCGCGCTGCGCCGGCCGCGGTGAGGCGCTCATGTCCGGCGTGGGCGCTTGCGTACCGGCCAGGAGCTTGCGGCTCGAGACGCGGCTGCTCGCGTGCCGGAGCCGAACGGTCATGCGCTGCCGGCGCGGCCGAACGTAGCGTCGAAGTCAGGCCTAGCGAGATCAAGAGGCACACAGGCAACACTAGCCGCCACATGTTCGTTCTCCCTATCAGGTGCCAACCCGGGTGCATACCCAGGCGTCATCGCCTTTCAATGCCGACGGTGCGCTACCCCGCTGCAGTCGCCAGCCGCGCTCGCATGAAACGCGGGCCGCCGCCGGCACAGGCACTGCCTGCGCACAACTACAAAATAGCACGCACGCCGCGCGATGCAGTAACTCGGTGGCACCCGCACGCGCGGCGCCGATTTATCTCCGTCCGCTTGAATCCGTCCTAAGCTGTAGAACACGCACCGAACTCCAAAGCGGCGCGCCGTCTGCCGAACAAGGAGCACGAAGATGCAACGAAGAGCAACCCTGTTGGCCCTGGCAGCGGCCGTTCTGATGCCGCGCCTCGCGTTTGCCGAGCGCACCCCGTCGCCGCCCGGCGCGGAGGTCTACATCATCTGGCCGCCCGACGGCGCGACGATTCCCACCGGCAAGTTCTGGGTGCGCATGGGCCTGCGCAACATGGGCGTTTGCCCCAAGGGGATCAACAAGGCGAACACGGGCCATCATCACTTGCTCATCGACACGGACCTGCCGCCGCTCGATCAGCCGATCCCGTCGGATCGCAATCATTTGCATTTCGGCGCGGGCGAAACGGAAGCCCGGGTCGAGCTTGCGCCGGGCAAGCACACGCTGCAGTTGCTGATGGGCGACTACAATCACGTGCCGCACGATCCTCCGGTCTACTCGAAGAAGATCACGGTCACGGTCAAGTAGCGAAGGACATCCGGCTTTAGCCGCAGCGCAAAAGAAGCGGGAGTGCACGCCATGAAGAGGTTCCTCGTTTTTGCTGCCAGCCTCGTGCTGTTCGCGGGCGGTGCGGCGCAAGCAGGCACGACGCCGGTCGACCCGAACGCGCACGTTTATATCGGCTGGCCCAACGACGGCCAGGTCATGCCGGCCGGGCGGCCATTTCGCGTCTGGTTCGGCCTGCGCAACATGGGCGTGGCGCCCGCGGAAGTCGAGTTTCCCAATACGGGCCACCACCACCTGCTCGTCGATACGGACTTGCCGCCGATGGATCAGCCCATTCCATCCGATCGCAATCACCTTCACTTCGGCGCCGGCCAGACCGAAACGATGCTGCAGTTGCCGCCAGGCAAACATACGCTGCAGCTGCTGATGGGCGACGCCCACCACGTGCCGCACAACCCGCCGGTGTACTCGAAGAAGATCACCATTTACGTTAAGTGATCCATACGAATCGACCGCGAATGTTGCGGGATGATTCGAACGTTTGCGACGCTTTCACGTTCCCCCAGCAAACAGTGTTCGTAGCGTGCCAACATAAGCCGATCGACGCGTTGGCGCGCGCCCATCACCACGCACGACGCGCACGCGCCACGCGCCGCGCGTGAGACTCCGGGAATTCCAGAACAGTCCTTATGCGACGGGCGATGCGCGCCGTGCGCACGCGCACTCGTGCATCTGGCACGCCTCATGCCTTGTTGGACCCGAGCCCGCAACCATGCAGCTCACAATCCCAACAGTGTTGCATCCATTCCTGGAGAACTGCCATGAGCAAGCTGATGATCGCCGACCTGAGCGTCGCGCAAGAACTCGACCGCCGTGAAATGAGCGCCGTGCGCGGCGGCCTGGGCCTGTGGCCCGTCTGCTACCCGACGATGCCGAGCGTGAAGGTCGACTCCACCAACTTCTCCGCATCGCAGTTGATCGGCCAGACGAACACCATCCTGTCCAACACGGGCAACGACGTGGCGTTCGTGAACAACCTCCACGCTTCGACTAACCCCGTGCAAACGGCTCACAACACGATCAACTTCTGATCGTGCTGCCAGCCGTGGAGGCTTACCCGCCTCCACGGCGCCGCCCTCCACCGCATCCGCTGCACACCGCTTCTTCGTCGCGTCCTTCGCCGCCTTTCCCTTAAGGAGTCGATCGTGAACACACTGCTCTCGCCGTCCGCCGCGCACGTATGTCGCGGCGCGTCGCGCTGGCTGACCCGCGTCGTCGGAGCGGCCGGGTTGTGTGCCGTGGCGCTGTGCGGCTGCACGGATCTGAGCACGCCTGCGTATCGGCGCCCGGACATGCCTGAGAAGGACGCCTGGGCGCATACGAGCCGCACGTTTTCCGCGGCCGATACGGTCAATCCGCAGTGGTGGACAGAGTTCGACGATCCCTACCTGAATACACTCATCGAAAAGGCGATTGCGGGCAATATCGATATCCGGGTGCTGGCGGCGCGCATTGGCGTAGCCGGCGCGCAGATCGGGGAAGTGCAGGCCGGTGCACTTCCCACGGTCGACGCGGGCGCGGGTATCGACTATGAGAAGAGCACGGGGCTAGCGCTCTCGAAGACCTATAACGTCGCCACTCAGGTCAACTGGGACATCGATATCTGGGGCAAAGTCCAAAAAAGCGTGCAGGCTCAAAAGGCCGAGTATCACGCTAGCGAAGCGGATTGGCGCGCAGGCTATTTGACGCTCGTTACGAAAGTGGCGAGCACTTATTTCCAGATCCTCCAGTTCGACGATCAGATCCGCGACGAGGAAGACACGCTCAGGCGGAACAAGCGGATTCTCACCATCTACCAGCAGATGTACGCAAACGGTGTCGCGCCCAAGACCGAGGTGCTGCGCCAGAGCGCGGAAGTCAATGGCGTCACGAACGAACTGCTCGAACTGCACCGCGAGCGCGATACCGCCGAAAACGCGCTTTCCACGCTGGTCGGCGTGCCCGCCGGCGAGTTCAAGATGCCGTCGGGCCAGTTGCGCGAGCGCGTGAAGTTGCCGGACGTGCCCATGGGCCTGCCCGCGCAGCTGCTGGGGCGCCGTCCCGATGTGGTGGCCGCGCAGTACCGCATTCTCGAATCATATGACGAAGTCGGTTCCGCGCGGCTCGCGCAATTGCCGACCATCAGTCTCACGGGCCGCGCCGGTACGGCCGCGTTCTCGCTCTCCGATCTATTCAAGGTGTTCACGCTGAGCTTCATGCCGAGCATCGACTTCCCGATGTTCGACCCCAGCGTGCATGCCCACATCAAGACGACCGAGGCCCAGAGCAAGGTCGCCGAAGAGCAGTATCGCCAGGTGGTGTTCACGGCGTTCGAAGAAGTCGAGAACGCGCTCGTGAACCTCGACGCGCATAAGAAGCAGCGCATCGAACTGCTGCAGCAGAACGAGCGGCTGCGCACCGTCGCGGCGCAGGTCGAGGCGCAGTTGAAGGAGGGGCTGGTGTCGCAGCTCGAAGTATTGGAGTCCGAACGTTCGCTCGCAAACGCAGAACAGTCGCTTTTGTCCAATCATGAACTGATCCTGAGCGACACCGTCACCCTCTACAAGGCAATCGGCGGCGGCTGGCCCGACGTCGATGTCGCCAGCGTGGCCTCGAATTCCGCTGTGTCGGCAGCACCCGTCAAGTGAGCGCGCTGGTCGCAGCGGGCCGCGTCAGTTGTTTGACTCCAGCCAACAGTCGCCTACACTTTTCTCACACCCCGATCGCCATGTACAAGGCGCGCGGCTCCACACGGAGAGTCAGTGCGCACGCGGCGCCTGCGCCACGCGCGTCCCGGCTCACAACTGCTGATCGCTGGCGGAATCATGGTGCCTGACGCCGCTTCCATTGCCGAGAGCCAGACATCGCTCGACCGAACGTTCGATATCGTGCTGCGGCCGATATCGCATGCAGAGCTGGGCGAGATCCGCATCGACAAGGATCTTTTCGCAGTCGGGCGGACCCAGCCGCCTTTTGCCGAGGCGAAGCCCGAGGTCGTGGTCGATGTCTCGCGCCGTCATGCGCGCATCTTCCGCGAGGGCGCGGCGGCCTACGTGGCCGACCTGGGCAGCAAGAACGGCACGGCGGTCAATGGCATCGAAGTCACCCAGAAGCCTCACGTTCTCAAAGACGGCGACGAACTCAGCTTTGCCGGCGCGCTCGCGTTTCGCGTGAGCTTCGCGCCGCGTACGGTGCGGGCGCCTGCGCGGGCGACCGTGGTGACGCTCACGCCGGTGCGCGCCGATCTGGGTTTGCAGCAGATCGTCGTGACGAGCTTTCCGTTCCTCGTCAGCAAGGCCGACGAGACCTTTTCGCAGTATCACGACGCGTATCCGCATCAGGTGAACTATTTGTCGCGCCGTCATGCGCACATCTACGCCGAAGACGATGCGATGTACGTCGAAGACCTGGGCAGCACCAACGGCACGTTCCTTGACGGACAGCGACTCGACGATCATGCGGTCAAGCTCGAAGACGGCCAGCGGATCGCCTTTGGCGGCGAGCACTTCGTCTACCGGGTTGGCCTCGAAAGCACGAGTGGAAGCGATGCCACCGTGACGGCGACGCGCGAGCGTCGCGCCTCGGTGCTCGCCGAAGATGCAGACCGCACGACGTTCATTGGCAGCGCGCACTCGTTTCTCGATATTTTCTGCACGCCGCCCGCGCCTGCCCAGGACGACGAAATCAATCCCGATGCGCCGCAACCCGCGCCGGAGCCGGGCCACGACGCGCGACGCCGGCGCGGCAGGATCGAGGTCTTCCTGAGTGAGTTGAGCGAAGCGCTGGGCGGCAGCGGAAAGATCAACATGGGCGCGTTCGCGCGCTGGGGCGGCGGCGCGATTGCCGTGATCGTCGCGCTCGTTGCGCTCACTTATTTCCAGGGTGCGCCGCAGCGCGACATGCAGGCGTTGCTCACGAGCGGACAGTTCGAAAGCGCGGCGCGCATGGCCGATCAATATCTCACGCGCCACCCGAACGACAGCACGTGGCGCGCGATGGGGACGGAAGCGCTCATCAAGGCCGACGTGCCCGACTGGGTCGCCGCGATCAACGCTCGCGCGTTCGACCGTGCGCGTGCCATCGTGGAGGACATGCGTACGCTCGCGCGCCACAACCCGGACGCCGCGTCGCTCGTGGAAAACATCGGCTGGATCGGCGCACTGCAATCGTTCGTGCAGGGACGGGGCGGCCCGCAGGCGCCGATCCGCATCTATCGCGACGAGGCGCCGATCCATGCGCTGACGAGCCGCTGGAACGACGACCCCGGCGAGCATCAGCGTGCATTCGACCGGATTTCGGCCTACGTGCCGGCGTTTGCCGCCGTGTATGCCGATTCGCTCAGCCACCTGCGCAAGCTGCAGAGCGACGACTCGGTGTATGTAGCCGCGCTCGAGCGCATCCAGCAGACAATCGACAGCGCACTCGCGAGCGACCGCTTCGACGCGCTCACCGCGATGCTGAGCGACTATGCGCAGCGTTATCCGCGCCTCGCAGGGCTCGATGCTGTGCGCGCCGACGTCGACCAGTATCAGCAGATCGACAGCGAGGCGCATGCGGGCCATGTGCAGGCCGTGCACGACCGCCTGGCCGCCGCTCACTTCGCCACGCCGCCGTTCGCGGCCCATGCGGGCGCGCTCGAAAAGCTTGCGCTAGCGGGAGGGCATGGTGAATCCGCGCCAGCTCATTGAGCGCCTGCGCAAGGCGCTCGGCATGCATGATGGGCATGCCGCGCCCGAACCGCCGCGGCCGCTCGGCGAGGCGCTGGGCGACCACAGCGAGGAAGGGGTGGCGATCCTCACCGCGCGTCCGTGGCGCCTCATCGAAGCGACGATCATCACGATGGTGGCGCTCGTGGTGTGCGGCCTCCTGTGGTCGTTCGTCGGCCGCGCCGACGTCATCGTGAGCGCGCAGGGCGCGCTTGCCCCGGAGTCCGAGGTGCGCCGCATCTACGCGCCCGTGGATGGGGAACTCGTGGATATCTACATCGCCGAAGGTCAGCCCGTGGAGAAGGACGACGTCATTGGCCGCATCAATGCACGCGGCGCGATCCAGGCGGCGACCAACGCGCTCGACGCGCGCCTGAAACTCGACGACGCCGAGCGCGACTGGAAGGCGTTCCCCGAAAAGAAGGCGCTCATGGAGCGCAAGGCCGAGGCACTCAAGGCGCAGATGGACGTGGAAACGCATCTGCATGAAACGCGCGTGGCGGAAGGCACGAGCAAGCTCCAGCAGGCCGAGAACGCCCAGCTCGACGAAGCGCGCGGCAATATCGACAACGCACGCCACGTGCGCGACCTCGCGAAGGAAGACCAGGACAAATACGAGCGGCTGTTCGCGCTGCCCGGCGGCGGCGGGGTCTCGCAAAGCCAGGTCGAGGAAAAGCGCAGCGCGTTCCTGCAGGCCGATAACAACTACCGGATCGCGCAGGCGCGGCTCAGCGAATTGCAGGCGCAAACGAGCCACGACTTCGCTCAGGCGAAGGCGCAGCTCGAAGGCAGTGCCGGGCAGCTCACGTCGCTGCGCATCGAATACGACGCGACGGAGCGCGAAATCGCCAATACCGAGGACAAGTTGCGCCTGCAGGTGCAAACCGCGCGCCTTGCCGCCGACGCCGCGGCGCGCATCCGCTTCGAGAACATCGACAAGGACAACTTCCTGCTCGTGCTCGCGCCGGTCTCGGGCGTGATCACGGACGTGACGACGACGCAGCCCGGCGACAAGATCCAGGCGAACACGCCGCTAGGCGGCATTGCGCCGGCCAACGCGCGCCCGGTCGTGAAGGTGGCGATTGCGGAGCAGGACCGCGCGTTCCTGCATGAAGGCTTGCCCGTGAAGCTGAAGTTCAACGCGTTTCCGTACCAGCGCTATGGCGTGGTGGACGGCACGCTCGAATATATTTCGCCAACCACGAAGCCGCAGGTGCAGACGAAGGAACCGGTTTACGAGGGTCGCGTGCGTCTCGCGCGCGATCATTTTTCGATTGGCGGCGCGACGTATCCGTTGCGCTACGGTATGACGGCAACCGCCGAAATCGTAGTGCGCGAGCGGCGCTTGATCGATTTCGCGCTGGACCCGTTCCGGCAGGTCGCTGGCTGAAGATATTCACCAGTTCAGATTTCGGGAATCGGAAATCAGGGGAACGCAATGACGACAATCGTACGGATCGACGACGAAGCGATCGACACGGAAGATTTCATCCGCGTGCTGAAACTCACGGGGCAGTTCGAGAGCCTGGTCGAGCAGCAGGTGCGCGACCGGCTCACGGTCATCGCCGCGAAGAAAATGGGCGTAAAGGTGGAGCCCGACGAAATCCAGCAACGCGCCGACCAGTTTCGCCGCGTGCGGGGGCTGCACCGCGCGGCGGACATGAATCGCTACCTGGACGTGTTCGGTATCAGCCTCGACGAATTCGAGCACTTCATTACCGACACGCTCTATCAGGAGAAGACCTTCAACCTGATCTGCAACGACGAGGCGGTCGAAAGCTACTTCAAGCTCAATTCGCCGAAATTCGACAGCATCGAAGTGAGCCACATCGTGGTGGACTCGGAAGGCAAGGCGCGCGAGGTCATGTCGATTCTCGAGGACGAGCCGCAAGCGTTCGGCGAAATGGCGCGTGAGCATTCGATTGCCGACACCAGCGAGCGCGGCGGCGTGATCGGCAAGGTATTGCGTGGGTCGTTGAAGACGGACATCGAGGCGAAGGTGTTCAACGCGCAGGTCGGCGACCTGCTCGGCCCGTTTCCCGCGCCGGACGGCTCGTTCTTCGAAATCTTTTGCGTGACGGCAAAGCATCCGGCGTCGCTCGAAGCGGACGTCTCGTCCGAGGTGCGGCGGCTATTGCGCGAAGAATGGCTCGCGGAGCGCGCACAAGAACATATCATCGACGCGCACTGAGCGCGCAGAGTCACGCAGATGGACACTCAGGCGCCCCTACCTGCCAGCGCGCCGTCGCTGGTGGATTTTCTCGCATCGGTCGAACCGCTCTCGCTCTTCTCGCGCGAGGAACTCGACCGTCTTGCCGCGCAGGTCGAAACGCACAACTACGCATTTGGCGACACGTTGTGCAAGCGCGGCGAGCCCGCAGCCGGACTCTATGTGATCCGCTCGGGCTCCGTGCGGATCATCGCCGAAGAGCGCGGCAAGGAAATGAGTCTTGGCGTGCGCAAGGAACGCGAAGTATTCGGCGAAATCGCCATGCTGCGCGACTACTGGCACGAAGTGTCGGTGCGCGCTTCCGCGAAAACCGAGGTGCTTTGCATCCCCCGCGCGGCGCTCGAGCCGTTGCTGGCTGCGAATCCGGCCGCGCAGTCGTTCGTGACGAGCTATGTCGCGATCAGCTCCGCGGGCGGCTTCGTCACGCGGCTGTTCGACCTGCGCGGCAAGCTTTCGCGCGCCGAGCTCGAAGAGTATGTGTCGAGCGTGGGCGTCAAGCGCGTGAGCGCGGGCAAGGAGATCATCCATCAGGGTGCCGGCGGTGACATGCGCCTGTATGTCGTGCGGCAGGGCGAGGTCAGTATCGCGCGCGAGGAAGACGGCAGCGTCTATCAGATCGCGACGCTCGGCGCGGGAGAGATCTTCGGCGAACGCGCTTGCCTGCTGCGCCAGAATCAGCCCGCGACCGTCACGGCGCTCACCGATGTACGGCTCCTGGTGATTCCCGAGAAGACTGTGCATTTCATGCTGGAGCGCAACCCGAAGCTGCGCGAGGTGCTGGAAGAGCGCGTGCGCTTCAACGAGCGCGAATTGCAGCGGCAGAAGAAGCTCGCCGAGCGCCGCAGCCGGCCCGTTGCCGTGGACAGCGGGGCGGATGCTGCATTTAGCGAACGCGTGGTCAAGCGCTTCGTGCTCATCGAGCAGGCCGAGGAGATGGATTGCGGCGCAGCGTGCCTCGCCATGATCTGCCGGCATTACGGCATACCCATGACGCTCGGCAAGCTGCGCGACCTCGCGAACGTGACGACGCAGGGCGCGACGCTGGACAGTCTCGCGCGCACCGGCGAGGCACTCGGCTTCACGACGCGCGGCGTGCAGTGCACGTTTGAGGCGCTGCAAGGGTTCGAACTGCCGTTCATCGCGCACTGGGAGGGCTACCACTATATCGTCGTGTACGGCGTGTCGAAGCAGTGGGTGAGGGTGGCCGACCCGGCGCTCGGCTTTCGCAAGCTGAGCGTCGAAGCGTTCGAGCGCGGCTGGAACGGCACGTGCCTGCTGTTCACCGAGGTCGAGACCACGGGCGCGCAGGCGGCGACGCGCTTGCCGTGGGTGCGCTTCATCGGCTACCTGCTGCCTTACCGGAAAATACTCGCCCACCTGTTTCTCGCGACCTTCGTGATCCAGTTGCTCGGCGTGGTGCCGCCTCTCATCATCCAGAACATTCTCGACAGCGTGATCGTCCACCAGAACGTGAGCCTGCTGCATCTCCTGATCGTGGGACTCATCATTTCGCACCTGTTTACGCAGCTCATGACGACGATACGCGCGCATTTGTCGAATTTCATGGTGCGCAGTCTCGACTTCGCGATGATGTCGCAGTTCTTCAAGCACACCATGTCGCTGCCGTTCTCGTTCTTCGCGCGCCGCAAAACAGGCGACATCTTCGCGCGCTTTCAGGAAAACCAGACGATACGCGCGTTTCTGACCGAATCGACGGTGACCACGGCGCTCAACCTGTTGATGATCTTCATCTACTTCACGATCATGTTCCTCTACAACGTGAAGCTGACGCTGCTGCTGATCGCGTTCGTGATTCCCATCATGGCGCTCACCGCCATTGCCACGCCGCGCATCAAGCGCTACGCGCGCGAGGTCTTTGCCGTGTCCACCGATGCGCGCTCCATGCTGATGGAGACGCTTGGCGGCGTCGAAACCGTGAAGGGCATGGGGATAGAAAGAGCGGTGCGCCTGAAGTGGGAGCGCAAGTACGCGAAGTCGCTCGAAGTGCAGTATCGTGCGCAGGCATTCAATATTCTCGTGGGTCTCGGCAGCCAGTTGCTCAACGCGGCGACCACGATCGTGATTCTCTGGGCGGGCGCCACGCTCGTGCTCGATCAGGAGTTGAGCATCGGCCAGCTCATTGCGTTCAATGCGTTCATGGGCAGCGTGCTCGCGCCGCTCATGGGCCTCGTCGGGCTCTGGAGCCTCATGAACGACGCGGCGGTCGCGATGGAACGGCTAGGCGATGTGCTCGACATCGAGCCCGAGCAGAAGCCCGCCGACCTCGGTTCGCGCGTGCTGCTTCCCGACCTGCAGGGCGACATCGAATTCAACGGCGTGTATTTCCGCTATGGCGGCAACGAAACGCCGTATGTGCTGGAGAACATCAGCTTCTCGGTGGGGCGCGGCCAGATGGTGGCGATCGTGGGGCGCAGCGGCTCCGGCAAGACGACGCTCGCGAAGCTGCTGGTGGGCTTCTACGCGCCGACCGAAGGCAAGATCAACGTGGACGGCTACGACATGAGCGCGATCGATCACGCGTACTTTCGCGCCCAGGTGGGCTACGTGATGCAGACGAACCTCGTGTTCTCCGGCACGATTGCCGAGAACATCGCGTGCGGCGATGCAACGCCGGACTGGCGGCGCATGGAGGAAGTGGCGCGCATGGCCGATGCGCACGCGTTCATCAGCAAGATGCCGCTCGGCTACGAGCAGGTGGTGGGCGAGCGCGGCATGGGCCTTTCGGGCGGGCAGATCCAGCGTCTTTGCATTGCGCGGGCGCTCTACCACGACCCGCGCCTGCTCGTGTTCGACGAAGCCACCTCGTCGCTCGACACGCAGTCGGAAAGCAACATCCTCTCGAACATGCACGACATACTCCAGGGCCGCACGGCGCTGATCATTGCGCACCGGTTGAGCACCATCATGCGGGCGGACAAGATCCTCGTGCTCTACGAAGGGGCGATCGTGGAGCAGGGGCGGCACGAGGAACTCGTCGAGCGCAAGGGCATGTATTACCAGCTCGTGCAAAAGCAGCTGGGGGCGTCATGAAACTCTTCGATCCGCACGGATTCGGCAGCTCCGTTGTGTCATATGCGGGGCTGCTCGAGAAGATCGAGATCCTGCGCTCGACGCTGCGCTGGGCGCCGCGGCTCGAACGCACCGATATCGAAAAGCTCTTGAACCAGTCGAACGCGCTGCGCGACGAAGTCATGCAACTCTCGCGCAAGGAGCGCTTCGTCGAAGCGGCGGCAGAGGCGCCCGAAGCGCTCGATGCGCTGGCAAGGCCGGATGCCCTCGCGCCCACAGCGCACCGGCGGCGCGAGGCGCTGATCGAGCGCAGCTTCATCTTCGAAGGCATATTCGGCGACAACCCGAAGCTGCTCGCAGCGCTGGAGATTGCGGAAAAGGCGGCGCCCACCGATCTGCCCGTGCTGATCGACGGCGAGAGCGGGACGGGCAAGGAGTTGATGGCGAAGGTGATCCACGCCAACGGTGCACGCGCCGACCGACCGTACATCTCAGTGAACTGCGGCGCGATACCCGAGAACCTGCTCGAATCAGAACTGTTTGGACATCGCAGAGGGGCATTCACGGGGGCGTCGAGCGATCGCAAAGGGAAGTTCGAAAGCGCGCATACGGGGACGATCTTTCTGGACGAGATCGGTGAGTTGCCGCTGCAGGGGCAGGTGAAGCTGCTGCGTGTGCTCGAATCGCACGAGATTCAGCGGGTGGGCTCCGATGAACCCATCGGGGTCGATACGCGCATCGTCGCCGCGACGAATCGCAACTTGCGCGAGCTCGCGGCGCAGGGGCAGTTTCGCGAGGACCTCTTTTATCGGTTGAGCGTGATTCATGTCACGCTGCCTGCGCTGCGAGAACGCAGCGACGAGATTCCGCTGTTGATTGCCTATTTCGGCGACGAGGCTGCTGCGCAGCTCAAGCGGCGGCCTATGAAGCTGACGCCCAAGTTGCGCGATTTTCTGCTTACGTATGCTTATCCGGGGAATATTCGCGAGCTGCGTAATCTCGTGTATCGGCTTTCGTGTCTTGCGGGTGAGACGGCCGATATCGAGCATCTGCCCGATGATATTCGGCCTAAGTCCGCTGCACTGGCTTTGCGGGTGGCGGAGGCCGAGGCGGCAGGCGCGCCTCTTTCACTGAGCGATGCCAAGCGTGCTGCTAGCGATGAGGCCGAGAGGGCGTTTCTCGAGCGCGGCTTGCAGGAGACCGGGGGTACGGTCGCGGAGCTGGCGCGGCGCTGTGATATGAATCGGTCGCACTTGCAGATGCTGCTCAAGAAGCATGGGATTCATTCCAAGGATTTTCGGCATGCCGAGAAGGTGAATCATGAGAAGGGGTCTTGATCTGGGTGCCTAGCGGTGCTTTTTGTCGTGGCTTTTGGCGCTTTTGGCCGTTCATGCCGGGAAGCCCTCTAACCTGGCTGATGCGGCGGGCAGGTTTTTCACTGTGCGATCTCCAGCCGGAAAGAGGCTCCCGAACAGTTCTCCCAGCATCATTGCGCCTCCGGCACCATGCCTGGCGGCAGGGGCATTGCAGCGTGGTTAGCGGCCGCGATGGCCGCGAGTGGCAATGGCGGAGGACTGCTGGCAGTCGCCTTCGACCCAGCCTTTGCGCTGCCGGTCAGAAAGATGCGCGCGGGCAATGAGAATGTCGGACCGGAACTTGCGTAGCATATGTCGTTACAGTCGAAGGTGAAGTTGCAATGCCAGATGGCAAAGCCGGTGGCCTGCCCTCGGAGGTGAAGCTGCCGCGGCAGTATTGGCCTACGCTCAAACATCCACGTAAGATGAGTATTGCGATGGAAGCAGACGTGGAGGTGGATCACACATGCACACGCACAGGTCATCGCTCAGTGCGCCTTCCCTGCCATCGGGTCTCCTCATTGACCCGCGCGGACCATCGCACACAATGTAACCTGTCGACTGTCATTCAGGAAACCATACTTTTGTCTCTCTCGTAGGTCTGCTCGCGCTCGCCAACCCTGTCGTTGCGATCGCCAACCCTGTCGTTGCGATCGCCACACACTACAGTGCCATCCGCCGTCGTCCTGTCGCCCTGCAGAATGTCGTACCGCCTGACCATGATGTGATTCCAGATTGATGGGGTCAATTGCGAGGCGTGCCAGGTCGTTACCGGGCCGGACACGTGAAGTCTCATAGACGCTTTCTCGTCAACCCGTGTTTCGAACAACCGAAAAACAGGCTCCGGTCTTCCCAGCCGTCGCAACAAGCTGGGGCGCACCATCGTGCATCGCGCCAATGGCCGCGCACGCCACTGCAAACCACGGCGCCGCCGTCCCGGCATGACCAACCATGTAGTCGATATCTGCCATCTTTGCGCCAATACCTGCCTTGACGACAGCTTTGACTACCGCATTGGCGCCGGCACCATGAAGTGCGCCCTGCCAGATCCGTTTTATCTCTGCGGGCTTGCTGCATCCCCATCGCAGGGTACGCGCAAGCGCGTCGTCTATGGCACAGTCATCTGTCCCGTTCGGCCGATGGAACATCGCGATCGGCGCGAGTGCGAATTTCTGGCATATCGCTTCCGGCGCAACGAGAAGCGCAACAACGACTTCTGCACTCCCGTCAAGAGGGAGCGCCTGACAAATTGCGTTCAGGTTCACGCAAACGACAAGCCGTGCCTCCTCGTCGAGCCTGCGGTTGACCCGGTCAAGCCACGCGTCGGCGTACATCAGGTCGGACGGCTCTGGCATGAATCTGACCTGAACCGGGCGGAGGTCCGACAACGTCCATTGCCTCTTCCAGATCGCCAGCGCTTCGTCTGTGTCTACAATGTCCGGCAGCATCACCTGAACTTTCAACCCCAAATCCGGTGGCAGCGAACGTATCGCTGCAGCAACCGTATCGGTCACCGTGCTGAATGCCCATGCGAGGACATACCAGCGGCGCTCGTCGTCGTTCCTGAAAGGGACTCCGTCCTTGTTCCTGTCCGGCTTTTCGAACCAGCGAGCATTGACCAGCGGCGCGTCCGGCTTAAGGGCAGTCTGCGGCTCGAGCTTGACGGATCCGTCAAGCAATTTGCCAAATTCGTCGTCCTTCGCCTCGCTAGCAAACCTGACGGTCGAAGCAAGAACTCCCAGCGGTCGGCTGGCCCGCTCAAATACATCGTTCACGTAGCTTTCGCGGGCGTCGTTCCACGCGATGGCGTCAAGCCGGCGCCCCTCGTAAACGCTATAGCGGCGCAAGACCACGAATGCGGCGATACCGAATGGATAGACCGACACGCAGGTCCAGAACCAGAGCGTCTGGGTCGGTTCGCCCTTTGGCCAGAGAAACAGCACGACGAAAACGCCGGCGATCACGATCAGAAAAAAGACAATGGTCCAGCGCAGGCGCGATGGTGCGTTATCGGGTACAGGCTCCTCAGGTGGCAAATGTGAAAAGTCGATGCCCATCGTCGCCCCCTTAGAAGCCATTGGGACGCGGGCGCAGGGAGCGGGAAATGACATCCCACAAGGCAACCGCTTCACCTTCGCTCATGGATGCCGCGTCGACTGGACTATCAGTAAAAGCGTTTGGCGAACCTGTCTGAAAATCGAGCGTCAGAAGTGGCGCCTCGACGCTACTCGTCATCGAATTCGCCTCAAGCGTCAGCGTGCTTCTTGGTACACCCCTATCCGACTTATCGGAGACGAGCCATTCCTCAGCGTCGATGCCAGGCAATGCGACTTTACCCTTCCGTATGGTTCCTCCTCCAATGGATTTCAGGCCGGCATCAATCTGATCGCCACGTTGCAGGAGCGTGTTGGGTTCCTGAATACTGGAATCGCTGTCGAATCCAATGCTCACGTCGCGATTCCCGATCAACACGTACTGCGCCCAGGCATATTCCTCGGCGCGCGCTTTCCCCGGTAGAAATGCACCGAGAAAGCATAGACCTTGCTCTGCGGGAATCTCATCCTCGGCCCGCCAACGTAGCCTTTTAACGATGTCGAAAATGAGGCGAGTTTTTTGGGGCACATCGTTCTTGACCGCCATCGCCTTGATTGACGGGGCGTCCGTTTGATCGGGATGAAGAAAGTCAATGCCCACGATACCCAGCTTGAAGCGGTAGCCGTGATCCCACTTGTACACCTCAAAAACGCGATTCGCGGGACCGTCGCTCACGTTCCCACGATATAGAAAGTAGTGCGTATCCGGACCATCCACCTGATCATCGGCGTAGAGGAAGGGATACGCGTCGATACTTTTGGTGCCACTGAGTTCAACTTTGCGCCCCGCGACCTCACCCAGATACTCTTCGTGCGTCATGGCCTTCGGCTCGATAATAACGCCCTGAACTTTCGCTCCGCCCGAGACGAGCGCGTCCATCGGCATATCAATCACATATCGGCCAATGCACCGGGGCTTGAGGTTCAGTGTCAGTTCATTCACTTTATGTTTCTCCTGTTCATTCAACGTGGCTGGCTGACGCCCACAGGCGGAAATGACCAGAATTGGAAGCACGAACAGCCATGCGCCCGCGCGAATATTCAACATTTATATTCCAGTAACGTTCCCTTGACGTTCCCGACAATTCGGGTAATCGCCCACAATGCGAAGAGTTGCTGGGGCCGGTTCTTGTATGCGCCCTCATGGTCAACATCCGGATAGGCCACGCAGGCCTGCACACCGGATTGCCCCGCAGGAGCCCGACCGGATCGGATCGGAACCGTGCCGTCTCCATTCTCCGCCGCATCCTGCAAAGCGAACTTCTCGCGTACGTGGTAAGGACCAGTCATGTTGTCAATATATTGCGTTCCCGTCCCATCATCGTTGAGCAATTTTCGGTCAAGCAGATCGGTTATCGGGTCATTCTGTTTGCCAAATGCGCCTTGCGGGCTCGCTGCTCTTTTCCAGACCACGTCCCCCCATGTCCTGTGCTTTTCATCATCACCATAAAACGCATAAGTAGCAGGATGAAACTTGCCGCGCATCGCCTCGTGAAATGGCTTGACCTTGGTGTTGATTAACTGCTGGTATCCCGTCCAGTCCGCATCGATGCTTGTCTTTTTCGGATCCAGCGGATTGATTAACGTATCATCGACCAATCCCCACCACTTCCCTCGTTGCAGATAGATTTGCTCATAGGGATCGGACTCGGGCAGGGTGAAGAGACTGGCTCCGTCCCGGATCTTGAGCCACCCCATGCCATACTCCACACTTGGCAGGAGCTGCAACGGGCCCGGTGCCTGCGCGAAGACGGCGGTCATGTTTGCACGATCTCCTCCTAGCGTCTCTCTCAACGAAAACTCCCCTTCGGTGCCGCTCGTGACCCGCTTGTACGCCGTTGCTGAACCCGTTGTCGGCATGACGCCATGAACAATTCCTAATACTTTGTCACGATGTCCATCGACTTCCGAGTAATGGCGTGCGACAAACCCCCCCATGGAGTGCGTGACGATAATCACTTTCTCACAAACCTTCCCCTGATCTTTATAGTAGTCGGTAATTTTTGCAATCTTGGCCGCAAGATATTTTGCCGAATCCGAGTTGGATTGGAGCCAGTTGTATCCGACCGCGTGAACTGGCATGTAATACATGTATGACAGCGCAACTTCATCATGTGAGAGCACACTGACGCCCGGTGCTTCAGCTACAAGTTCTTTCATGAGGGCCGCCCGGAACCCTCCCTTGCACTCATGCGCATCGTTCAGTGTATTCTCCAGGAAGGGAAGGAACGTTCCGTAACTCATCTTCGCCACGGTGCCCCAGCCTCGCCGATGCAGTTCCGCCGCACCTTGTGCGGTCCCCGTCGGAATTTCACCATCTTGGTAGACGTCGGTGTTTGCCGGATCGAGTTCCAACTTCCGTTTTTCTGGCCCGCGGAGAAACCAGTCAGCTCCAACGCTTCCTTTGCTATTGACCAGCCAGACCGGCTTATTTGCTTTCGGTCCTTTCACAGCCTTAAGGTTGGTTCCCATTACCCCCGGGACGAAGATCACGGGAATAGCCCGAGTAGGGACCATGTAGCACACAGCCGTACTGTCGTCAGGCCTTGACATGACGGATGAGTAGTGGACAGATCCGTCGTCCGATATGGTCGCGGGGATGATACGTTCAGTTGTGGCCATGTCCAGGTGTTCCCTTGTCAAAGCAAATGTTGGCATGCGGCGTTGTACGCGTGGTCAGGATCATGCTGACTCACCGTCAATCCGAAGGCGCACGTTTTCAGCAGCCAGCCCGCGCTGCAGGCTCGTCTTGCCCCAAGCATTCGTGCTTCCCTGGATAACGCTGCCGTCATCACGAATAATCGAAAACTTCTGGTTGTGCACAGGTTCATCGCTGAAGGGCCACTTCAACGTAAACTCTTCGTCGAAGGGCGCGTGCTTCCAGCTGTTGACGGTTTGCGCGAGTGAACTGGGCCCCTGCCGGCTGAAGGCCGCCGATTTGATGGTGCGGTTACCTTTCGTTCCGTCCTCGATACCAGTCGATGAAATCCGGACGTACGATCCACCGCATTTGAGAATGAGCTCTTCCTTTGCCTCGATAGTGACACGTCCATTGGCACTCCTGATCTGCAGGTTCCTGTCGGAAATCAAGTCCATGTCGTCGCTCTGTGCCTGGATTTCCACCTTCCCCTTACCCGCAATTAGTTTCAGCCCGAGTTTTTGGGCAAAGAGAGAGATCAGTTCCCCTGCCGCAACCGTAAACCGCTTTAGCACACCGATGTCGGCATTACCGCCGGCCGTCGTGATCAGGTTTCTCTGGGCACTAAACTGAAGGCTGTCACCCGACACCAGACCCATCCCATCTGGCGCGCTGAGCAGAACCCCAGCCTGCCTCAGATCTTTCAGCGTCCCGTCAAGAAGTTCTCGCTGACGCTCATAGTCGGCGGCAACCGCCTGTGCAGTCGTGGCAGCTTCGGATAGTGCCTCCATCTGCTGCATCGCCTGTTCCAGCAGGCCAACGGCTCGTTGCATGTTCAACTGCTGCCCGTTCGCGGCGGGCTGTGCCTCAGCGGAAATGAGCACCCCCTTCGCGCCGCGCACGGCGACGTGCTCATCGGAGCGCAACTCCGCACCTTTTCCCCGCTCCTTGCGATTGCCGTCGACCATATGCCCAAGATTGAGCTCGCTAGTCTGAAACGGCGTCGTCAGGTGAATATGCTCGACGCCTTCCTTGTCCTCCATGCGCATCTCATTCTGCGCAGCCGTGCGGATGAGATTGCGCGTATTGTTGAGATTGTTGACGAGATCCGGATGCAGGCTGTCATGCAGCGCTCCGATGATGATGGGCCGGTTTGGATCCGCGGCCGTAAATTCGAGCGCGACCTCGGCGGAATCGATCAACGGGAAGTGGTGACCGTAGTTGTCGCCGCTGTAGGGCTTGGCAAAGCGCACCGGCCGGCTCGTGCCACCCGGGCTCCATTCGTCCAGATCGAACGGCAGCTTGATGACGTACCAGCCTTCTTCCGTCAGATAGGCATATTTGTAGTTTCCGGGTGACGTGATCCGGGCCGGGAGCACGCCCCTGATTTCCGGTTTCGGGATCGTGTCCATGGATGTTCGCCAGACCCGATCCGAAGGAATCCCCTCGAACGTCACGCGGTACGATTTGTTGCGCCCACCGTGCGAGCGTACCGACGTGATGAAGATCCCGTGTTTCGCATCGACCTGAACCGGGTCGACCAGCACGACCTCCCCGGCTTCCAGCCAGAACGGATTGCCGGTGCCGATAAACGTCACCTGACCCGCGAGGTGAGCCTCGTGCCGCAGGCGGGCGATGCGCTGGCCTTCCCCCGGCGTCTCGTAGTGATCGCCCCAGTGATAGTCGACGGCGTTGGTGGTCTTGTCCCCGCGTGCCGTGTTCTCCTCGACCAGCAGCGAGACGTCGGCCTGGCGATGGTTGTAGTCGTGCAGGCGCACGGATTGTGGCACGCGCCGGGTACGCCGCCGCAGCGACTTGATCGAGTCGGCACCCACGCTCTCGAGGCCCGAATCACGACGATGCGGCACCGTACGCTGCTTGCGCGCGTACGCATCCAGATCGTCGCCGAACACCATCACCGCGTAATCCTTTTTCTGCTCCCACCGAAACCAGATGCCTTCTTCCGCACAGATGCGCTGGATAAACGCGAACGTCGTCTCGTGGTACTGGGTGATGTACTCGTGCCGCTTGTATGTACCGCGCAGGTTGAACCTGAAATCGACACCGGCCCGGTAACCGTAGTGCCGCAGCGTGTCGGTAATGATCTCTTCGACCGACTGCTTTTGGAACAGCCGGCTTGTCCTGCCACGGTTCAGGTCCGCCATCGCAGGCTCGAGCCTGACGCGGTAGCGCGTCTCGTCGGCGGAGGTCTCGTGCTCATCGAACTTCGTGATGATGCCGTGGACGGCCTGTGCGGGCGGCTTCTTGCTGAACTTTTCAGCGTTCTCGCCAAACATGCGTTGCAGGTGGCCCATGTTCGGGTCGACCGGATCGATGATGAACCGGGCTGGACGCCCGAGTACCTGATCCATCGGAAGACCCGCTATCGGGCTTGTGAATTCAATCTCGTACTCGTAGAGCTGGCTGATCCGGTCATGGCCAGAAAATTTCACGATCGAGAACGGCGCCGGATGCGGCGCCAGCTTCAATTCATAAGCCTGTAACGGCATGAGCCACGACATCGAAAATCTCCCGGATACGTCGCGAAAAAGGCGTTGGGACGCAAGAAGTACACTGAACGGAGCTGGCCAGCAATGCTCAATCGCCCGATCTTTGACCGGGCTCCCAGGAACAGCCAGATAAATCGTCAAGGATTGCCAGGTACAGGGGGGCTGTGCGAACCGTTCGCCGGTGTTCGCGCTGGCTCGCACGCCATCCGCGCGAGCCGGACGGAGGTCTGGCCGCGTGCGAACTGCAACGTGCAAAGAGCAAAGAGCTTCTGGGCGTGACGACCGCGGCAAAGAAAGGAAGGTGCGGCCCCACACAGGGGCGACGCTGGGGTACCGAAGCGGAAACAGGGAAAGGCCAAAAACCAAAAAAAAACAAAAACAAAAAACTAACGCCCGACAGCAGGATTAACGAGCGTCCGATCCGACGCAGCCGGATCATCCACCCTCACAACGACAGCGGTAATGTTATCCCGCCCCCCAGCCTGCAAGGCCATTTCAACAAGCAAATCAGTGGCATGCTGGCAATCCCCAGCCTCGAGCGCCCGCACCATCTCGGGAACCTGCACTTCATTGCTCAGGCCGTCGCTACACAGCAAAAAGAGGTCTCCGTCGCGCACGACGATGCGGCCTTCGTCCAGATCAAGCCAGTCTGCCGCACCGACGGCCCGTGTTATCAAATGCTGCGATGGATGGTGGCGCGCCGCTTCGGCGCTCAAATGCCCCTGCGCCTGTAGCTCCGCCACGTAACTATGGTCGGTCGTGAGCGCTTCGAACTGTGCATCACGGTACAGATAGATTCGGCTGTCGCCCGCCCATAGCCAGCCAAACTCGCGCCCCTTCGCTATCAGCACGGCAACGGTGCTGCCTATCATGCGAACCCCGCGCCGCGCGGCTTCTTCGCGCAGCTGGTGGTTCACTGTTTGCAGCGTGCCGCGCGCCGTGGCCGAGAAACTGGTGAGGGTGTTGGGTATGGCAAGCGCCCCAAGCGCGCGCACGATCATGCCGCTGGCCAGATCGCCCGCCGTGTGCCCGCCCATGCCGTCGGCCACTGCCCACAAGCCCCGTTGGGGCTGATCGAGACATGCATCCTCATTGAGCGCCCGCACACGGCCTACGTCCGTGCGCGATGCCGAGCTCCATAACAATCCGCCTGTCACGATCGAGCCTCCATAGGCTACGCGACGAGTCCGTTATTCCTGCCGTTCTGGCCCACGTTTACCGCAACGTTCGAGTTCGACGCCGAATTGGTCACATCGAGCGTCTGGTATTGATTGACGACCTGATTCGCGTAGAACGTGTTGTTGGTCTGATAGAGGTTGATGATCGGACCGAGCGGCGAAGGCTGCGCGGGCTCGTAAGGCTGTATCCAGCCGAATACCCACGGCGCGCCCGCGCCCCGGATAAACGACATGGCCTTGCGGTCGAGATCGCATTGCAGATGAAGGTCGGTGATGGCGAGCGAGGTCATGACAGGTCTCCGTCAAGATGATAGCCGCAGGTCCGCGGCGTTCCGACCATACCTTGCAAGCAGCATGCCATTTTTCGGCGAAACGCGGCGCTTGCGCGCCATCTCCCCGTGAGGCTTGCCCCATATGACATCGCACTCGCGGAGCGCGTTCTGCGCGCGCCCGCGTCTCGTGCGGTCGCGGTGCGATGGTCGTGCGCTCGCCAACACGTTGCGTGCCTGTCGTCATCAGGACTCCGACACATACACAGTGCCGCTTCCTGAGCCGGATTGGCGGCGACCCGATGGTTCGACGCCGACACAATCGAAGCACACGAGTTGGTGCAACGCCGACACACGAGCGCCTCCAGCGCGCACATTATCCCGCTCCGCCTTATAGAACCGTGATCGGCCGCCTGGCATATCTGATGCAGGGTAGTTGGCAACCGGCAAACGTCGAGCAGCACAGGAAGCCGGCAACCCGCCAGACGGATGCAGCCATGAGCCCCGACCTTCAACCGACGATGCACGCAGACGAACCGCCGCTCGGCGCGCATCTCGTATCGCGTCGCGCGGGCTACAGCCATCACGGCATCTATGTCGGCGGTGGGCGGGTCGTTCATTACGCCGGCTTGTGCGTATCGCTGCATCGCGGTCCGATCGAAGAGGTCACGCTCGAACGTTTCGCCGCCGGCTACGAAGTCGCCGTTGTCGCGCATCCGTGCGCAGCTTTCGTGGGCCGCGAAGCCGTCGCGCGGGCGCGCTCGCGTCTCGGCGAAGACCGCTATCGACTGCTCAGCAACAACTGCGAACACTTCTGCACCTGGTGCGTGGACGGCAAGGGCCGCAGCGACCAGGTCCGCACCTGCATTGCCCATCCGCTGGCCGGCTTGCGCGCGGTGCGCGCGCTGGTTCACGCGCGCCGCGTGCAGGCCAGCCGCGAAACGTACGTCGCGCACGCGGTGTAAGCGCCATATCCAGTCGAGACCAATACGACACGTATCGCCGCTACTTGCATCGGAGATCACCATGAATTCCGCCGAAACCTCGCTGCGCACTCTCGTCGACAAGTGGCTCGCACCCAACGCGCGCGTGCCGGCCCGTGTAGTACGTTTCAGCCGCACGCACGAGCAACGGCTGCGCTATGTTTGCGTCGAGGCAGTCCATCCCGCGCGCACGATTGCAATCTTCTTCTTCCGTCACGACGACGGCACGTGGTGCGTATTTCCGCCTGCCAGCACGCGTCCGGCGATGACCGCACGCGCTGCGTGAACTCAACGCAGCAGCGTCGGGCGGGGCCGCGCCGCGAGGACGGTTGCCGGCCCTCGCTGCGCGGGCGAGCCTTCGATCTCCACACGTACGCCGATAAACGGCCGCGGCACGAGTAGCGTGCGCTGCGAAGCGACGCGGGCGCCGCCCACGATCGCGGCCATTGCCTGCCTGTCCAGTTCCACGCTTTCCGGAAGGTCCTTGATGACGATAATGCTCATGGTCTGCTCCACGATAGCGGATTGGGCTCGAGGGGTGTCGTTCGAGTATAGGCGGTGGCGCGCGGCGCACGTAAACAAGCAGGCGGCGCCTCGCGGCGCCGTCTACATTTTCCCTTCGCGGCAGCGGCTAGAACGTCACGCCGGTGTTCGCGTATTGCGAGGGATTGACCTTGAGATTCAGCGGCCCGAAGCCAGCGCCGATATAACCGATGTTATTGAGCGCGGCGACGTCGACCACCTGAACCTGCGAGATGTTCTGCACGATGTTGGGCGAGACGGTGATGTTGGCAATCGAGCCATAGCCACCGTAAGAGCTGCCGTTGCCGCCGCGTACGGCTGTCATGGCGCGGCGGTCGAGTGCCGTTCCGGGAGCCAGCTCGCGGATAACGAGGGAACTCATGATGAGCCTCCAGTTGCTGATGAATAGGGCGGGTGGACCCGGGCGGGCGCGGCACGCGAATGAACGCAGCGTGCGGCCGCGCCGCCGGCGGGTCGATCAGAAGTTGATCGTGTTGTGGGCGGTCTGCACCGGGTTGACCGTCGCGTGAATGTTCTGCGCGAAGGCGACGTCGTTGCCCACGTTGTTCTCGATGGTGTTCGTCTGGCCGATCAACTGCTGGGCGGTGAAGTTCGTCGTGTCGTACTTGAACGACGGCGCCGGGTAGTAGCCGGGCCAGAGGCTCAGGCCGCCACCGCCGCGAACGGCGCTCATTGCTTTGCGGTCGAGTTCTTGCGCGACGCTCAAGTCGGCGATCATCAGCTTGCTCATGACAGTTCTCCAGAAGGGCAGTACGGTGTAGTTGGCGATTGAGCTGCAGTATCTTGCGGGCTCGCTCCTCCTGATGCACAGGCTGTGCCAGCGGCTTCGCGCCAGCCTCACGAACCGCTCGACGCCTTGTGCGACGGGGCTTTGCGGCAAGCCAGCCGGTGTGTGCGGGACAGGTGGCGGCACTTGCGCGCGAAAACGCTGATGGTGGAAGCCCAACAGCGCGTGGCGCGCTCGTTGGATTCGCTGCAACACGTGCGAGCCAAAGGCCTGGTTCAGGCACCGATTGCACTGCGCCGTGCCGCAGATTAATCTCTCATCAGACCTTGTTGCATGGTTGCAGGCGCGCGCCGGCTGAGATCACGGTGCGCGCAGGTCCGGCGGCGACTCTGTATGCTTTAAAGATGACGAGACCGCGCTGCAGCGGACTCGACGGGGATCGCGGCCGCAGCTACACGCGGCGCGATCGTGCGCCGGGAACGTGTGACGCAAAGCGCCTCGGCCATCCTGAAGCTGAGTTGAAGGCATACGAATGATGAGCCTTGCGCAGCTGATCCAGACATTCCAGAGCGGGGCGCTCTCACGCGAGGCGTTCTTCGCCGAGATCGACCACGTGCTCGCGGTCGACGCGGCCAATTGCGCTCGCCTGCGCGAAGCGGTGGACGCGACGCAAACGGTCCATCCGCTGCCCGATGCCGTGTATGCCGAGGTCCTGCGCCGCATCGAACATCGCCAGGACAACGCGGCGGCCGTCGACGACTCCACTCGCATTCACGAAGCCCTGGCCGCTGCGCGTAGCGCCACCACAGGCGACGATGCGGACCACGTGAAGGGAATCGGCGATACGCTCAATGGTCGCTTCGTGCTCGAAGAATGTCTGGGTGTGGGTGGCATGGGCACCGTCTACAAGGCGCTCGATTTGCGCAAGCTGGAAGCTTCGGATCGCAAGCCTTATATCGCGATCAAGGTGCTGAACGTGCAGTTCCGCGGCCAGCCGACTTCGCTGATCGCATTGCAGCGTGAAGCCCGCAAGGCGCAAACGCTCGCGCACCGCAATATCGTCACGGTGTACGACTTCGACCGCGACGGGCCGCTCGTCTACCTCACGATGGAATATCTCTCGGGCAAGCCGCTCAGCAAGCTGCTGCGCGCGCCGGGTTTCGCGGGCATGCCATTCGAAAAGGCGCGGCCCATCATTGCCGGGATGGGGCAGGCGTTGGCCTACGCGCACGAGCGCGGCTTCGTGCATTGCGACTTCAAGCCCGCCAATGTTTTCCTCACCGACGGCGGCGATGTGAAAGTGATCGACTTCGGCATTGCGCGTGTGTTCCAGCGGCCCGAAGAAGATCCCGACGTCACTGTGTTCGATCCCGCGACGCTCGGCGGCATCACGCCCGCCTATGCGAGTCCGGAGATGTTCGAGCATCGGGAGCCGGACCCGCGCGACGATGTCTATGCGCTCGCCTGTGTGACCTATGAACTGTTGACGGGCAAGCACCCGTTCAATCGCAAATCGGCCACGCAGGCACGCAGCGACAAGATGCGCGCTGAGCGAGCGCCTGGCCTCGATCGCGGCCAGTGGCGCACCTTGAGCGCGGCGCTTTCGTTTGACCGCGCCTCGCGCACCGCGAGCGTCAATCAGTTTCTCCAGGGCATGGGCGTGCTCAAGCATGCACCGGCGTTCCCGGGCGCGCGGGTTGGCGCCATTGGCGTGGGGGCGGTCGTCGTCGCTGCGGGGTTATGGGTAGGATATCGCGTGCTTTCGGGACATGGGCAAACGGGCGCGAGGCCCTCGATGGCCGCCATGGCGCCCGCTGGCGCGACGAAGGCGGCCTCGGAGGCGCCGGCCTCGCCGGTGCTTGCCGCAGCGCCAGCCGCGGTTGTGGCGAGCATGCCTGCCGCGAGCGGGGTTGCAGTGGTTCCCGCATCGAGTGCGCCGGTGGCCGACGCGGCGTCGATCGCCGCGCTGAACGCGACGCTCGCGCGCATTCCGTGCTCGGCGCTTGCGGCGTCGCTGCCCGAGCACGTGGTCCAGGTGCGAGGCTTTGCCAACACGGGCGAGAACATGGCGCACGTTCACGACGCGCTCGCGCAAACGCCCGGAGGGCTAGCCGCGAAACTCGACGTGACCGCGGTGGAGAACCACAACTGTGAAGTCGTGAGCGCGTTCGCGCCATATTGGCGCGCCAATCATCTGGCTGGCGGCGGCGCGACGATCCATACCCGGCCACTCGACGCACGTCTGACGCAGGGCATGCCGCTCATCGTCGATATCACCACGCCGCATTACGAGTCATACGTCAACGTGGATTATTTCGCGCTCGACGGCAGTGTCGTCCATCTGGTTCCCAGCAATGTCGAGCGCGACAATCAGGCGCCGCCCGGCTTCTCGGCGACGGTCGGGGGATCGGGATACTGGCTCGTGGACAAGCCGTTCGGCACGGAGATGATCGTTCTGCTGATCACGCCGGCACCGTTGTTCGATGGGCTGCGTCCGGCTTCGGAGTCTCGCTCGGCTTACCTCGCGGCAGTGGGGCAGCAGTTGAAACAGATGGAAGCACTCTACGGCGAAGGGCGTATCGTTGCCGATTTCGTGCAGATCACGACGCACGCGCGCAGTGATGCACAGTAGTGCGAACTAGTGCACTGCGAGGGTCGTCATTCCCCCGTGATTGATTTCATCGCACCGAACGCCCAGCAGATGCGTTGCCATCGAGACGATGCCTGTTGCCATCACCATCGCGAAAGCGGTGGGCGGAAAACCCGGCAGCCAGGATTGGCGTGGACTCGACGCCGGCATCTGTCATGTCGCCGTGTGCCATACCGAATGGGCGAGGCGCAGAAGATCGTCGAATTGTGTGACCAGTTCGAAACAGAGCAGAAAACCGACCGCCGCGACCGGCCCAGGGTAGCGCATGACGTAGCGCATGAAGGGTTTGACCGTGCGCCGTCTCACGGCTCTGCGCGTCATGATCCAGGTGATCACGATGCCTATGAAGGCACCGACGAGCAGATCCGTCGGGTAGTGATAACCCAGGTACGCACGCGGAAAGCAGACAAATGCCGCGACAGACAGAAACGCAAGAATGCCGATGCCTCTCCAGACGAGGAAGATCCCCATTGCCACTGCCGTCCACAGCATTGCGTGATCGCTCGGAAAGGAACTCCAGTGCATCAGCCCGGCAAGCTGTACGGGCGACGAGGCGAAATGCAGATTCAGCCCCGGTGTGAATAGCGGCCGCTCCCTGTACGGCAGAATGCGCGCAAGCAGGCGCCCCACCGCGAGTGCAATCAGGCCGCTCGCCAGCGTGGCGAGTACGATCTCGCGGCGCCAGCCGCGCCGCTCGTGTGGCTGGAACCAGATCCACCACAACAACGGGATCAACAGATAGCCCTTGAACGTGTAGAAGTCGGCAATTACCCCAATGGCGTAATTGACCTGTTGAGGAAGCTGGAGTTGAGTGAGGGCTCCCAGAATGACGGTATCGAAGCTGTTCATTATTGTGGCCATCCCGCTGATGAATTCGTGAGAAGGGCGGTCTCGAACAGAATCCTCAACCGCCTCCGTGCCACATACGCAAGGCATTTTTCATGTTCTTTTCAAGCCAGCGCACACGGTGAAAGCAGTTCGCAGCGGCGAGCTGCTGCGATGCAATCTCATACGTGCGCATATAGCGTGCCCTGGATCACACTGCACTGCGTCAAGGACCCGGCGGCATTCGTATTCAAGGAAATCAGATCGCAGTACGCGCCCTCACGTCAACGCACTTCCAGCTTCTAGAGGGTCCATGTCTGACGGTAGGCATGCGCTCGTGATTGCCATCTCGTCGCGTCGGGCAGCTTCCAGGAATTCGCCGTTGTGCCTGATGTCGGCTTCGTTCGTTTCTCGCCTGTATAAGCAGTCTCGCAAGAAAAGCTGGCAGCGTCCAGCAGAGATCCGATGGGGAAGAATTTGTCTTGTGATTGATTCGATCTCCTTCCTATGTGTTGCGAAGGCCGCTAACAGGCCGGCGCGGCCCGAGCGCGCACGAAAATAGTCTTCCAGGGCCTCCGGAGATATTTCGCACATGACCCAAGTGCCGTCGACGACGGCGCGATACCGGATCGTGCCACTCGCGTGGTAGAAGGCTTCTTCATCTGGGAATTGTATAAACACGGTCGCATACCTCTTTGACTGCCGGACCTGCCCTCAGCAACTGGTGTTCCTCGCACGTCTGATGAAGCGCTGAAAGCCTGAATCACGAGTTCGCCGTTTGAATCGAAATCAATTCTCAGTTCGTTCACAGCAAATAATCCCGGACAATGCTAGTTACCCTGATCGGACGATGCGCTGCTGCTGTGGGGAGGCGATAACGGTCCGTAGCGAAGGTGTTGCGCCACCGACATGGGCACCTTGGGCGAGAACATGCCGACGATCGTGAGCGCATAAACGATCGCCGCGACGCCCGCCACAACGCGTACGGGGCGGGCGATCGCTGAATTGCCGAGGCCGATGTTGAGGTAGAACCAGATGCCGAGCAGCGCGAGCAGCAGCAGGCGCGGCATGGGCTTCCAGCCGTCGCGCCCGACTTCGGAGATAGACCAGACGAGTGCCGCGACGAGCGTGAAGAAAACGCTCCAGACGCCCGCCGAGCGGCTTCGCACCATGAGGGTACCCGAGCCGATCAGCGCGAGGCCGGTGACGACGTAGTAGGGCGTGGAACCCATTGCGACGAGCCAGCCGCCAAGCACAGCGAAGGCGGCGCCCACCAGTACCAGGACCTCCCCCGTCTCGGCAGGAGAGGCCTCGTGTCGGTTCGACATAGAAGAGCCCCCGCTCATGCAAATGTCAGGCATCGCGTCGCACAACTCCAAACGCCGTCAGGGTCTCTGTGGGCCATCCGGCAATCGGCGTACACGGCAACGCGCTTCGCTCGTGTTGCAATCGCCGTACCTTCCCGAGCATCAGAAAATTTGCAAGGGTCTGTGTAAAGGCGAGGCGTTATTCATTCGATACATAGCGCCACGTTTTTATCTCGGGCTGTGACCGAAGCCACAATCAGACATAGCGCTGATGGCGCGCTGGGGCGCTTGCATGGTAACCAGCAAATGAAGGAGAGACAGATTTGGATTCCAAATCAACCATATGAACTATCGAGAGGCTGAAAACTGAGGGAACGAAGCGACGCGATGCGTTGACATATCTACAAGAAGTCAGTGTAGAAATGGCGCGTACTGCATCGTTTACCCTTGCATTGAATCGAAATCAAAACTGGAATGGTGAGAGCTTTCGAACTCCGCGCTGTCTGGCGCCAGACCTTCGCAGGCCGGTCGACTGGCAGCCCCGTCGGCGGGTCGAGAAACAGCTTGCGCTGCGCGATGTCTTCGTAGCGGCGGCCGAAGTCGAACATCCCCATGATGCTGCCGGCCTTGCTGTCGAACGACCCGCCGCCGATACGTTCTCCGTCGAGCCAGTTGTCTTCGATGAAGCGAACGACCGACGACTGGTCGATCAACGTATGGTCGACGTAATTCTCTTTCGCCCAGGGCGAAATGACGAGAAACGGAATGCGTGCACCCGGGCCGCAGCGGCCGTTCACGGGTTTGCCGTTCACGCCGTCCTGCGCGGAGCCGGTACCGCATTTTCCCTGGCCGTTGAGGTGATCGGCGAACGAATCGTATGACGCGCTCGTCGGCGATGCGTACGCGTGGTCGTACCAGCCATCCGAGTCATCCCACGTCACGACGATGGCGGTGCTGGTCCAGTCCGGCTGGCGCTGCAGAAAGTTGACGACCTTCGCGACGAACGCCTGTTCGTCGAGTGGATCCGAATAGCCCGCGTGACCGTCCTGGAAGGCGGGGGCCTTGAGGAAACTCACGGCCGGAAAGTTCCCGGCGCTCACCGCGCCAAAGAAGTCGTCGGAATCGTACTGATGATTGGCGGGGTCCGGGGTCCGGCCATCTCGTTCCAGGGTATGCCCGATCGCCTCGATCGAACTCGGGCGCAAATGTTTCGGGTTCGACGTCGACGCGTAGTACTGGAACCAGTTGTGGTGTGGAACGTAGTCCTCCTTGGCAGCACCGACGACTGCCGATAGCGTGCTGCGCTTGCACGCGGTCGTGCCATTGCTGTTCACGGTCTCGAGGTTGAAGCCGCCCATGAAGCCGCCCCACGAAATATTGCGGGCGTTCAGGAGGTCGCCGATGTTTCGGCCCGTCATCATGACGGTGTCGCGCTGGCTCGAGCATTGGTCGAAGGCGGGATCGACGTCGTCGATCAGCGTGAAGCCGCCCTGTCCGTCGTTCACGTAGTAGGAGCCCGGGACCGAAGGCTTTTTCGTCGTCAGCACGGGCCTCACGCCGTTGGTTTGACCCGAGACCACCTCCAGCGCGCCTGGCGTCGACGGGCCATAAGTCGACGACCAGGCATTGTCGCTCATCGCGAATCGCTGCGCGTAATTCCATAGTGCGGTGACCGTGTTGCCGTCGTAATAGCCCATGACCTCGCCATTGTTTCCGGACTCGCCGTCCCGGTCGCTCTTACCTTTGCCCGTGTACTTCGGGAACAGATCGACGGCGCCGTTGTCGTAGGCTTGCTGTTCTGCCGCATAGGCGTGATCCTGGTCGGCGGTCGCAGCTTGCGTACGGTCGATGCGGAACGGGTTCGCTGCGCCCGCGCCATTGGCCGGATTCGTGGCATTCGGATTTCTGGAGAGGAGGGGTCCAGAGAGGCCGTTCACCGCGGGCGTACCGGGCAGTGCGTTGAACGCCGGTTCGTCTGAAGGATTTGCCGCATGCGGATAGGTGGCAAAGTAGTGATCAAACGAGACATTCTCTCCATAGATCACGACCAGGTGCTTGATCGGAGTGGCAGTATGAAGGTCGTTCGGCCGATTCATGTGCTGGTCGTCATTTGCACCCCATGCAATGTGTAATGAGAATGCCGCGGCTATGAGCAAACCAAGCGCTAGATGACGCCAGTGCATGTCGAGCTCCTGTAAGTTGCGTTCCTCGTAGCGCAATGGGAGTTCCCGGCTGACGTTGCCGCGGCGATCGCAAGCGAGGGCCAGCTCGCGCTGGCCCTCGCCGGGTTACAACACGCGCAGGCCGCGAGATGCTGGAGCACATTGGAGAGTCGAAAGCCGCTTAGGTCTACAGACCGTAGGTCCGCGCCATCAAGGCGGCTGTCGCGTAACTGTGCGTTGCGCAGGCTGCCGCTTCGAACACGGCGCCGCGAAGATCCGATCGTTTCCGCCGCTGCGGGCACCAGGTCATCGGCTATCTGCCTCGCTTGCCCACGCGCGTATCTGATCGATGGTGGCCGTCGCGCCGCCGCATACGACAACCAGAATATTCCGGTATTTGGCCAACGCGGGATGCCTCTCGTAGGCGACGGACAGCGCTGCGCCGCAGGCCGGCTCAACCAGAATGCGGTGATCCGCAAGAAAGCGCTCGCAGGCAGCGAGTGCGCTGGAGTCCGACACGACGAGACTGTGGACAGGGTGCTCGCGCACGCAGCGCAAGGCCTGCTCGCACACCCGCTTGGCGCCGAGCGAAGTGGCGACGCTGGAGATACAGGGCAATGCCACCGTATGACCCGCCTCGACAGCGGCATGAAGCGAAGCGGCGCCATCGGTTTCGACGGCCAACACCGGCACGTCGTGCCAATGATTGCGCTGGAGGCCTTCCACGACGCCACAAAGCAGGCCGCCGCCGCCAACGGAAAGCACGATGGCATCGGGTTTGAAGCGGGCCTGCGCAACTTCATCGATCATCGAGGCATGGCCGTGCCATAGCAGTGGATCGTCGAAGGGATGCAGAAACGCGTCCGTCGCGCCCAGCAAGGTCTGCGCGAACTGGTTGGCCTCTTGCCAGGAACTGCCGTGCACCACGACCTCTGCAGCTTCCAGGCGGAGCAACTCCCTGGCGCGTTCCGTCGTCGTTTCCGGCACCACGACAAGCACTGGAATGCCCAGGCGCCGGCCCGCATAAGCCACGGCAAGACCCGCATTTCCCCCGGACGACGATACGAAACGCTGCGCGCCACGGCTTTGGTGAACGGCGCAAGCGTGGCCGATGCCCCGGATCTTGAACGATCCACATGGCTGCAAGGCGTCGAGCTTGAGCCACACGGATTGTTCACCAGGGACGCTCAAGGCGCGCGACTCCACCAACGGGGTTTCAAAGTGCAGATGCATTGCAATGGGCTTCCAGGATTGCGATCGGACCCACCGTTCTTCTGCTGATCCTAAAGAGGAAGAGAGAGTCTGGCTTGTAAATTATTGACGCGTGAGGCGAGCGAAGGCCCATCGGCTCACTCTGTGCAGACGGGGCCACGCCAAACGCGTGACGGAACGCCCTGTTGAAATGACTTTGATCGTAAAACCCGACGCCTTGGGCACGCTCGTGAGGCGAAAGTCGCGAGTTTTGCCGGTCCTGGTTTTGCCGTGTGAGGCGCATTCCGTCTGCACACACCCGTGACTCGCTCGTGTATGGCTACGTCGACCGGTCGCGATTGCGCGCGCGCGTGGCGCCCGTGATCACTGCGACGCCGAGCAGTATCACCGCCACGATCTCGATGATGTGCACCGCAACATGCAGCGCCATCAATGCCCACGCCACGCCGCCAATGAAAATGATCCATCCGATCAGATAGATGAGCAGAGTCATCGTTCTTCTCCTTGTGGTTTCGGCCTGGGTGCAGTGCAAACAACGCCATTGGCGAAAGAGCGGTCCCCGCCTTTCACCGGGCGAAAAAGGTCGAAGCACATTGCGCGCCTGACTTCGCCATGGCGCGCGGAGCAGCTGGCGCTGACAAATGGACCCGCATTATAAGGATGCCGAACGGATTTGATCATGCAGGACGCGCATGCGCTAGCCGAACGCACGCAAGGCTTAGCGTCACCCGCGCCGTCGCTGCGTGCGTTGTTGTGCTCCGCGCTGACAGCGCAGGATGGTGTGCCGATAAGGTTTGCTAACCGACCATACCGGCAGTCTTGATAAACGGACGGACGCGGACGGCAAGTCGCGCCTCAGAAGCCTGCTGCTTCCAGCAGGCTTCTATCCGGGCAACGACAGCAGACCGTTTGGGAACGGCGCGCGGGCTAGTTAGTGCCCATGCGCCTCGCGGAAACCGGCGTCCTTTTCGAGTCGGCGGCCGTGGCTACCGACGTGGAATCCCGCTGAGATCACAAACAGGACTCCGGCGAAAGGCCAGATATAGATTGCCAGCGAGAAGCAAACCCAAATCGCTTCTTGTGGCGGATACGCCTGGAGTGCCCAGACAAGACAGGCAACTGGCAACAGCATCAGACACAGCGCCGACCGGGTGAGAAAGGTGGCGGCTTTTGCTTTCTTTAGCGTCTCTGCTTGCATGCCTGGCTCCATAGGGGATGGCATTGGGACATAGAGTCGCACGGTGACCATTTGTCGCATACTTAGTAATATCCCTGACCGGTGCCAATTTCCGCACTGCAATCTCCGAATAGGATGCGTGATGCTGCATAGCCTTTCCGAATCGATCGTAGTTCTTATCGACTTGCAAATGAGACTGATGCCGGCGATTCACGACGGCGAATCCGTTGTCGCTCAAGCCATTCGGCTTGGGCGGATTGCTCGGGGTCTCGATGTTCCGGTCATCGGGACAGAACAGAATCCGGGCGCGCTCGGCGAAAACTCGCAGGAAATAAAGGACCTGTGCGCGAGAACTGTTGCAAAGCACCATTTCGACGCCACCGCCGATGGTCTGTTTGAAGCGCTGCCCGAAGGGCGAACCCGAGCGATCGTCGCGGGATGCGAGGCGCATGTCTGCGTATTGCAGACAGCGATGGGTTTGCTGCAGTGCGGTCTATCGGTCACTGTCGTTACTGACGCGACAGGCTCGCGGAAAGTCGCCGACAAAGAGGCGGCCATTGCGCGGCTGAACAAAGCGGGCGCTGAAGTGGCGACGGTCGAGATGGTCGCATTCGAATGGCTGCGCTCGTGCCAGCACCCGCGCTTTCGCGACATACTGCAGTTGATCAAGTAGGCGGCTGCCAGCGGCGCGATCATCTGCAAAACGCGGCGCCGGTGAGCAAGGCAAGCATCGTCGAAGGCGCGAGATACTCGACGAACGTCCAGACAATAAGCGTTACGAACGAAACGGCCAGCATGACCTGCATGATGCGCCAGGCCACGACCTCGCTCACGAAGGCTGTTCGGCGATCATGGTGCGCTGCGCGGCCCGCTCGTCGTCGATCGGCAAGTGCATCAATCCCGCGATGACGCCAAGCGCAATCGAGCCCTGCCAGAGCAGGCCGTAGCTATGCTTCGCGTCGAACACCACGCCGCCCAGCCAGACGCCGAAGAAACTCCCGATCTGATGCCCGAGAAATACGAAGCCGAAGAGCGTCGAGATATAGCGCACGCCGAACATCTGCGAAACGATCCCGCTCGTCAGCGGCACGGTGCCGAGCCACATGAATCCCATCGCGAACGCGAACACATAAAGCGTGAGGGGCGATAGGGGCAAGGCGAGGAACAGCGCCATTACGCCCGCCCGTGCGAAGTAGATCGCCGAGAGCAGATACTTGCGCCGCAGAAACCCCCCTGCGTAACCGCAGAGAAACGTGCCTGCCGTGTTGGCCAGCGCAATCAGCGCGAGCGCCAGGCTCGCTTGGCGCGCGCTCATGCCCTTGTCGAGCAAATACGCCGGCAGGTGCGCGCCGATGAACGCAAGCTGGAAGCCACACGACAAAAAGCCCAGATTGAGCAGCCAGAAGCCGCGATGCGCGAACGCCTTTCCGAGCGCTCGGCGCAGGGTGTCGTGCGTATCGATCGCGCCGCTACGCTGCAGCGGCCGATCGCGCAGCCATGCCGCGAGCGGCGCGCTGGCGAGCATCATGGCCGCGAGCACGAGAATGGCCGTGACCCAGCCGAATCTGCCGATCATCCCTTGAGTGAGCGGCACGATGCAGAACTGGCCCAGGCCGCCGAACATACCCGCCACGCTCAGCGCCCAGCTGCGCTGGTCGGCTGCAAAGAGCCGCGAGAGCGCGCCATAGACGGCGCCGAAAGCCGTTCCGGACAATGCCACGCCGAGCACCACGCCGACGCCAAACGTGTAGACGCCAGGCGTCGCGCTCAATGCCATCATCGCGAGGCCGAGCGCGTAGAGCAGGGCGCCCGCGAAGATCACACGCGCGGAGCCGAAGCGGTCGGAGATCATGCCCGTGAGCGGCTGTGCAACGCCCCACAGCAGGTTTTGCAGCGCAAGCGCGAGGCCGAACGTCTCGCGCGACCAGCCGCGCTCGAGCGTGACGGGCAACAGAAAAAGCCCTTGCACGTTGCGCACGCCGAGCGCCGCACCCATCACGACGCCACCTGCGATCACGAGCAGCCAGCGGCGGCGCCATGCGTCGTACATACCGGTCATCGTTCGCCTCCTCGCACTGGGCGCTTCGCTGTTGCGCAGCGTGGTGCCTAGTAGAGCGCGGGAAAGCGGGTCGGCTCAAGTGAGTTTTTGGCACGCTTCGCATGCGTATCGCTCATGCGATCCGGTTTTGGCGAGCCTGATCGACGATCCAGTCGATGACGGCGCGCACGTCGTCGCGCGGCGCTTCGTCGGCTTGATGCAGCCAGTAGGCATAGCCAGTCGGACCCTCGGCGCGCGCATTGCCGATGGCGGCGAGCCTGCCGTCGGCAAGCAGCGGTTGCACGAGGGCAAGGCGCCCGAGCGCGATACCGCGGCCGGCGGTGGCGGCCTGAATGACCTGGTCGTACTGGTTAAAACGCAGCACGCCGCGAAGCGGCGCGCCGTCGAGGCCGCGCGCGCCCAGATGATCCGTCCAGCGCAGCATCGGGCGGCGCACGCCCTCGAATTCGAGCAGCACGTGGCGCGCGAGCGTGGCCGCGTCGAGCTTCTTCACGTTCAACGAAGGATGCGCGACCGGCAATACGTATTCGTCGTACAGATGCACGGCGCGATTGGCTGCCTCCGGCGCGATGCGGGCCGGCGCGTAGCGCAGGGCGAGATCGATGCCTTCTGCGCGCAGATCGAGCACCTTCTCTGAGGTCGCAAGGCGCAGATCGATATCGGGAAGCTGGCGTTGCAACTCGCCGATGCGCGGCAGCAGCCACAGTCCTGCAATGCCGATGCTGGCGGTGATCGTCACCGGCTGACGTGCTTGGGGCGCGGCCAGCGCGCCGACGATTTCCTGCATCTGCTGCACCGCGCCGTCCGCAACGCGCAGCAGGCGCTCGCCCTCCGCTGTGAGCGCGATCGAACGATAGCCGCGGTTGAAGAGGCGCACGCCTAGCGCTTCTTCGAGCGCGGCGATCTGGCGGCTCACGGCGGACTGCGTCACGCACAGGTCGTCGGCGGCGAGCGTGATGCTCATGCGCCGGCCCACCGCGACGAAACCGCGAATGAGGTCGAGAGGAGGGAGTTTCACGAGCGGCACTGACATGCGTTTTCCTCATGCGAAAGCTGCGCAAAGATTGATTGATGCAGCGGGCAAGGTCAAGTGAAATCGATACTCCGGATTCTTCAGGGAGCACGCTCATGCATTCAGCCGATCCAGCCGAGGCACGTCCCATCGCTGTCGCCATCACTGCTGCCGATGGCTTTACGCTTCGCGCATATGTGTGGCGTCGTCACGCGCCGCCGAACGCGGACGCGTCGCGTCCGGTGGTCATCGTCAATTCGGCGACGTCGGTGCGCTGCCACTACTATTTCCGCTTTGCCGCATGGCTGCACCAGCAGGGTTTCGACGTGCTGGTCTACGACTACCGTGGCATTGGCGGCTCGCAGCCCGTCGCGCTCGCCACGCTCGATGCGAGCTGGCTGGAATGGGGAGAGCGCGATTTCGAAGCGGTGCTGTGCTACGCAAGAAGCCTGTTCCCTCGGCAGCCGATCGATGTCGTGGGGCATAGCATTGGCGGCTTCCTGATCGGGCTCGCGCCGTCGAATCATCTCATTCGACGCGTCTTCACCGTCGGCACGCAATACGCGTATTGGCGAGACTACGCGCCGCGCTGCATGCCGCTCATGCTCTGGAAATGGCATGTCGTGATGCCGGTTTTGACCGGCCTGATGGGCTATTTCCCCGCATCGTGGTTCGGATGGATGGAGGACACGCCGCGCGGCGTCGCGAGGATATGGAGCCGGGGCCGCGCCCGCTTTGAAGACACGCTCACCGACGGGGCGCTCGCACGCACGCCCGAGCAGCGCATGGACATCGTCGCTCGTTTCGGCAACATGCGTGCGCCGATTCTCGCCGTGAGCTTCCACGACGATCCGTTCGGCACGATTCGCGCGATCGAACGCGCGCTGTGTTATTTCACACAGAGCCTGTCGACGCATGTACGCATCGCGCCCGCGTCAATTGGCGAGCGCAGCATCGGACATTTCGCGTTTTTTCACTCGCGATTCGAGCGCAGCCTGTGGCCGCTCGCGCGGGATTGGCTGGCCGATGGCAGCGTCATCGCGATGACTCCGGCAACGACGCACCCGAGCCCCAGCCACGCCGAGGTCGAAAGCGATTCACCGAGCCACGCAATGCCGATCGCCACGCCGATCGGCACGCGCAAATAGGCCTGCGCCGTTGTGCCGACCGAGCCGAGCGTCTGGACGAGCCGGAAGTAGATGACGAACGCGATCGCCGTGGAAAAGACGGCGAGTGCGATCAGCGCTGCGATCGATTGCAACGACGGATGAAGCGTCCACGGGCGGTCTAAGGCCAGGCTCACGGGGACCAGCAGTATCGCACCGACGATGAGAGACCCCGCAGCGGGTGCGACCGGCGAGAGTCCCTTGAACGAACGGCCGTAGATCGCCGCGCCGGCGTAGCAAACCGTCGCGGCGACGATCGCCAGCTGCGCAACGAGTTGCTGGCCGAGTCCTTCGAATGCACTCACGCCGACCACGAGGCATATGCCAGCGAGACCCGCGGCGACGCCGAACAGCTTGCGCGCGTTGACCTGTTCGTGGCGGGTAATCAGCCACGTGCCGAGGAACGCCATGACAGGCGAGGTCGAGTTGAGGATGGTCGCCAGACCGGCTTCCACCGAACGCTCGGCCCATGCGATCAAGGTAAAGGGAATCACGCTATTGAGCAGCGCCTGCACGGCGAAGCGACGCCACACGGCCGGGTCTCGCGGTACCGGAATGCGCTGCCACAGCATCCAGAACAGAAGGAGCGTTCCGGCAATCGACGTTCTCGCGGCGATGAGCGTCAACGGCGGGATGGTCGTCACGCCGACTCGAATGAACGTATAGGACGCGCCCCACAGCGTGGAAAGTGCGAGGAGCAAAAGCAGGTCGAGTCCGGTCGATTTGCTCGCGATCGATGTTTGCATGCTGGGCGGTCGATTTCACGCAGACGCGGTGAGATTACGGGCCACGCTCCAGGGATAGAGCGCGTATCGACAGTATGCGGGCAACTTCGGTGCGAATATTTCGGCCTGGGGTGAAATGTGGATTGTCGATGAACGGAATCAGGAAGCGACGCGCAATGCGTCTTCGCGCTGCGTGGCGTAGCGGTTCGCGGGACGAGGCAGGCCAAGATGCTCGCGCAATGTGCGCCCCGTATATTCCCTACGAAAAAGTCCGCGACGCTGCAATTCGGGCACTACGTACTGCACGAACTCGTCGAGGCCGCCAGGCAGCCAGGGCGACATGATATTGAAGCCGTCGGCGCCTTCCTCCTCGTACCATTGCTGAAGCTGGTCCGCAATGCTTTGCGGCGTGCCGATCACCTGTTGATGCCCGCGCGCGCCCGCAATGCGCAGATAGAGATCGCGTATGGTGAGGTTGTCGCGCCGCGCGAGATCGAGCAGCAAACGTTGCCGGCTCTTGCCGCCGTTGGTTTCCGGCAGGTCGGGCACGGGGCCATCCACGGGATATTGCGAGAGGTCGAGGCCGCCCGACATGTTCGCGAGCAGCTGCAGTCCCACGCTCGGATGGATCAGCGCCTGCAACGCGTCGAACTTCTCCTGCGCTTCTTCCTGCGTGCGGCCGATCACGGGGAAAATGCCCGGCATGATCTTGAGATGCTCGGGGCGGCGGCCGTAACGCGCGAGCCGCCCTTTCACGTCGCGATAGAACTGTCTGGCTTCATCGAGCGTTTGATGCGCGACGAAAATCACTTCGGCGGTTTGCGCCGCGAGTTCCCTGCCGGCTTCCGAGGCGCCCGCCTGCACCACGACGGGCCAGCCTTGCGGCGAACGCGCCACGTTGAGCGGGCCGCGCACCTTGAAGTGCTTGCCGCGATAGTCCAGCGTGTGCAGCTTCTGCGGGTCGAAGTAGAGGCCGCTTGCCTTGTCGCGAATGAAGGCGTCGTCTTCCCAGCTGTCCCAAAGCCCGGAAACCACGTCGTAGAACTCTTTCGCGCGCTCGTAGCGCAAGGCGTGATCGAGATGCTTGTCGAGGCTGAAGTTGTGCGCTTCGGTTTCGGTGCTCGACGTCACGAGATTCCAGCCCGAGCGGCCGCCGCTCAGATAGTCGAGCGAAGCGAATTTGCGGGCCACGTTATACGGCTCGTTGAACGAGGTCGACACCGTGGCGATGAGCCCGATGTGCTTCGTGACCACCGATAGTGCGGAGAGCAGCGTGATCGGCTCGAAATGATCGGCGCGCGCGGTGCGCGAGAGCGAAGGCACATGGGTGTCGCGCACGCTCACGCTATCGGCGAAAAAGACGGCGTCGAATTTGGCGCGCTCGGCCGTTTGCGCCAGCTCGGCGTAGTGCGCGAAGTCGAGGCCGCCGGCTGCGTGTGCATCGGGGTGACGCCACGCGGCGATATGGTGGCCCGTCTCCATCAGGAAGGCGCCGAGGCTCAATTGTCCCGCGCGTCGCGGTGCTGCGCTCATGTGTGCTCCTCGAATGTGGTTGGCGTTCGCTACGGAATGGAAGGCAGATTCAATGCGCGAGCGGCTTGTGCGCCGTGGCGATGATCATGCGCCGCGTGAGCGCATAGCCACGCGCGTTGCGATGGGGTTCGAGCGCGCCCGCGAGCCGAGCGCGTACGCGTGCGATGTCGTCGGGCGTGAGCGAGGCGAGGAAATTGCCGAACGAACTGGACCGGCTAAAGGCGAGCACGTCGTCGACGTTGTCGAAAGTGTCGCCGAAGGTGCGGATCTCGTTGTGCGTCACGTCGAAGCCGGCGCCCTGGAGCAGCGCTGCCGAGCGCTCGCGCGTGAGTTTGTTCGGCGCGCCGATTCCAGCGCGCTGCCATTCGGGCTCGCCCGCAAATAGCGCGCGCAGCACGACATGCAGGTCGTGTGGCGCTTCTTCGGGCATGGTCGTGAAGCCGATCCGGCCGCCTGGCTTGAGCACGCGCCACGCTTCGCGCAGCGCTTGCGCCTGATCCGGGATCCAGTGAATCACGCTGTTGAAATACACCACGTCGTAGTGCGCATCGGGCACCGTTTCCAGCGCTTCGGCGCGGCCGACGCGCGCGGCGAAGCGGCCCTGCGCGCGTTCGAGCGCGCGCTGCACGCGCAGCGGCAACGGATCGAGCCCGAGCACTTCGCCGTGTTCGCCCACGCGCTGCGCCGCCGATTCGGTGAGACGGCCCGTGCCGCAACCCACGTCGAGCACGCGTTCGCCTTCACGCAAGCCGAGCACGTCGAGCAGTTGCAGACCGTGATGAAACTGGCGAATGCCAAGCCGGTCGTATTCTTCGACGAGCGTGGCGGAATCGAGCTGAAGGCTGGGCGCGTTCGACATATCGTGGTCCTGACCAAAGTTTGGCAGGGCCATTCTTGCCGATCGGTTATCTCACCACAAACAAGCAATTGAGCTATTCATAGTAGCGCGAGCGCGTTCGCGACGATTGCGCTGCTACAGCGGATTTTCAAACTGAGGGGGCAGTTCGTTACGCTCGTCGGTGGCAATCCCCGGTTGATCCTGGCCGTGATCGCCATCGCCCGTTTGAGGTTGGCCGTCATGGCCGCGGATTCCGGCGTTCGTCTGGCAATTATCGTGGTACGGTCGTCGTTCGCCATGCGTCGTTTTTCTCGAGTGATACGCCGGATCGTGCCTCAGAGGTTGATCTGTCCACCCATCTCGACAACCCGGTTCGCGGGCAGGCTGTAGTATTCGGCCGCCTGCGCTGCGTTGCGCGCCATGAACGCGAACAGCTTCTCGCGCCATAGCGACATGCCTTTGCTCTGTGCCGTTGCGAGGATCGTGTCGCGGGCCAGGAAGAACGACGTGGCCGCGGGTTCGTACTGCCACGTAGGTATCTGCTTCTGCACGAGCAGGAGCAGTGCCGGCACGTTGGGCATTTCCATGAAGCCGTGACGCGCGGCGACCGAATAGCAACCGTGCCCAAGATCGCTCACCGAGACTTTTTCGCTTTCGGGCACGTGCGGAACGTTCTCGGTCGTGCCGGCCAGAAAGATATTGGTCTCGTGCATCACGCCGTTATGCTTGAGATTGTGCAGGAACGCGCTCGGCGTCATGCCGGGCACGCCGCCTGGAAACACTGCCGTACCGCCCACGCGGGGAGGCGGGTGCGATCCATCGCACAAGGAGTGAATGAATGCCGGAAGCGGCAGGTTGTCGCTTTTCACGCGCTCGACGACCATCTCCCGCCCGCGATGCCATGTCGTCATGATAGTGAACAGCACGCCGCCCGCCAGCAGCGGGAACCATCCGCCATCGAGGACCTTGCTCGCATTGCTCGCGACGAATATCGCATCCACGACGGCCAGCGGCCCGATCACTGCCAGCGTAGCGACCGGTTTCCAGTTCCACAGGCAGTGGGTGATGAAGTACATGAGCAGCGTCGTGAGCAGCATCGTCGAGGCGACGGCAATGCCATAAGCGGCCGCGAGATTATCGGAAGACCGGAAGAACACGACGAGGAATACAACTGCCGCATAGAGCGAGATGTTGATGAACGGCACGTAGACCTGACCGACTTCGTGTGTCGAAGTGTGGACGACGGGGATGCGGGGCAGCAACCCGAGCTGGACAGCCTGCTTCGTCATGGAAAACGCGCCGGAAATGACGGCCTGCGAAGCGATGATCGTCGCGGCCGTTGCCAGCAGAACCAGCGGAAGCAATGCCCAATCTGGCGCCTGGGAGAAGAATGGCTGCGTGAGCGCCGAAGGCTTCGACAGCACGAGCGCGGCCTGGCCAAAGTAGTTGAGGATGAGGCTCGGCAGCACGAGCAGCAGCCACGCGAGCCGGATCGGCGTCTTGCCGAAGTGTCCCATGTCCGCGTAAAGCGCTTCGCCGCCCGTCAACGCAAGGAACACAGAGCCGAGGACGACGAATGCCGTGCCGGGTGCATGTGCGATGAAGCTCAGGGCGTAAGACGGCGATGCGCCGCGCAAAATGCCGGGGTTGTGTGCGATATGAGCGACGCCGAGTACGGCAAGCGTCAGGAACCAGACGATCATGACCGGCCCGAAGACTTTTCCGACCGTGGCCGTGCCGTGTTTTTGAAGCTTGAACAGGCCGGTCAGGATCACGAGCGAGATCGGCACGACCCACGCGGCCAGATGAGGATCCACGAGTTCGACGCCTTCCACTGCCGAGATGACCGAAATCGCCGGCGTGATCATCGAGTCGCCGTAAAACATCGCGGCGCCGAACACGCCGAGCGTCAGCAGCACGGTGCGCAGGCGCACGGGCGCCACACGAGCGGCCAGCGCCGTGAGCGCCAGAATGCCGCCTTCGCGGTCATTGTCCGCCCGCATGACGAAGCTCACGTATTTGAGCGTCACGACAATGATGATCGACCAGAGGATCAGCGAAACGATCCCGAATACGTTGGTCTGGCTAATTCCGCCGGCGGCTTTCAGGCATTCGCGAAGTGTGTAGAGCGGGCTGGTTCCGATGTCGCCGAAAACCACCCCTATGGCGCCCAGAATCAGGGCGGCGGGGGCGTCAGTAGTTTGACTGGATGAACGCGCGGATATAGAGGCCATGGGTAAGGAAAATGAAAATCAACGTCCCTCGGGACAGGCTGCGGAGCACAAGCGTCAGGCCTGGCGGCTCCCGACTCGCACGCTACAATCGCCCGACAGATACTACAGGCGCATCCTTTCAGAACGCATGACTCGTCTCCTGACGCTCAAGCAAACCGTTTCGCGTGGACTGCGGGGGCTCGCCCTGTGGGGCCCAGGTCTGCTCGTGATGCTGGCCGACTGCGACGCCGGCAACGTCGTGACGGCCGCGCAGGCCGGCGCGCAAACGGGGCTGCGGCTCTTGCCCGTGCTGCTTGCGCTGGTCCCGCTGCTCTACATGGTCCAGGAGCTGACCGTGCGCCTCGGCATTTTCACCGGGCGCGGTTATGGCGAACTCATCCGCTCGCGCTTCGGACCGGTTTGGGCCGCGCTCGCCGCGGCCGGACTGGTCGTGGCCGTGCTGGGGTCGCTCGTGACGGAGTTCACGGGTGTTGCCGGCGTGGGGGAAATGTATGGCGTATCGCGTGCCGTCACGCTGCCGCTCGCCGTCATTCTGTTGACCGGTATCGTCGTTACGGGCTCGCACAAGCGCGTAGACCGGATCGCGATTGCCATCGGCGCGTTCGACCTGACGTTCTTTGCCGTCGCATGGAGTGCGCGTCACAAACTTCAGGTCATGGTCCCGCAAATGACTCATCTGGCAGCGGGCGGCCGTGAAGCCGGCTACCTGGCGGCGGCGCTCATTGGCGCGACGTTCAATCCGTGGATGGTGTTCTATCAGCAGGCGGCGGTCGCGGACAGCCTCACGGCGAAGGACTTCACGTCGGCCAGAGTCGAGACGGCGGTTGGCGCCGTCCTCACGCAATTGCTGACGGCAGCGGTGCTCGTCGCTGCGGCGGCTACGTTGTCGGCGCATGGCGAGCCGCGCTCCCTCGGCAGTATCGGCGAAATCAGCAATGCGCTCGTTGCGGTAACGGGCCCGTTTGCGGGGCGCCTGCTCTTTGGCGCAGGCGTGCTCGGTGCGGCGCTGGTGGCCGCCATCGTGAGTTCACTCGCGCTGGCATGGGGGCTCGGCGATGTATTCGGGTACCGGGCCTCGCTCGATGACCGTCCCGGCCGCGCGCCCTGGTTCTACGGCGCGTATGCGCTAGCCGTTGCAGGCAGTGCCTGGGCTGTCTGGCTCGCACCCGACCTCGTTTCCCTGAACGTTGCCGCGCAAGTGGTCAACACGTTGATGTTGCCGCTCGTGTTGGGGTTGCTCGTCGCCCTGAGCCTCACCGCGCTCCCTCAACGGTATCGGCCTCGCGGGCTTTATTTGTGGCTTGTGGTTTTCGTGGGTGCGGTCGTGTGTGCCGCGGGTGTGTGGGGCGCGGTGCAGGGTTTGCGTCCTTTACGCGCGATCCCTGACTTACAGATTCTTTAATAATGCGTAGTAGACGGCGGCGAATACCACGACGATGCCGATGTTCACGGCCAGTCGTAGCCAGAAGAGATTTTTCAGGAAAACCACATCCACGCCGACGATAACGGCTATCAACAACAAGATGTAAATCGCAACGTACACGTTTCTCATCGTTTCAATGGCCAGTCAAAAGATCCCGGTGGCCAACTGCCAGAAGTCAGGATACGCCGGGACCGCGCGCCTCACACATCGCATACGTTTTCATTCGTTTCACAGCCTGGTGCGGCGCATCAGCCGGGGTCGTCCCATGCTGCCGGACGCTGGTTTCCGGGTTTCTGTTGTTTTGTTGCTATCTTGCTGAAATCGATGTTGCGAAAGGCTTTTCTGGCTATAGTTAAAGTGCTTTCTCAAACACTTGATGCGACGCGGTAAGAATTGCGCCTTGCATCAAGAGCGTTCGGTTTGCGCAGGGCGTTTTCGCGGTTTCCGGCGAAAAGGCTGCAAAACCAACCGATCTCTGGGAGGACCAGATGAGACGCACGAAGACGCAGTCACTGCGTTATCAGGTCGAAAAATGGCTCGCACCGACTTCGCCGGTGCATGTCACCGCGTTTGGCCATACCCCTTCCGGCAGGGCACGCTATGTGTGCGTGGAGACGCGCCAGACAACGGGTTTTCACGCGCTGTTCTTCTTTCAGCACGACGACGGTTACTGGAATGTATTTCCTCCCGTGGGTGAATAGCCGCTGCAAGGAAGAAAATATAATCAGGCATCCAATATAAGCGAAAGCAGTTTCACTGCATCGCCTGCTACTGGCTCCAGCAGGGCACCTGCCTCACGTCCTGCGCGTTCGGCACCGTGCTCCGCGCAGATCGACTTCTGATAGCGAGGACTCGGAGCAAATCACTGCGTATTGGTTTGTGTGCCGGTTTGTGTGCCGGGACCGTTTGCATGCGTGCGCCGATGCAGCGGTCCCAGCGCGGTGGAGAGCAGCGCGCAGGGCAGCAGGATCGCGACGAGTGCGAACATCGTCGTCTTGAACGCATGTGCGTAGTCGATCACACCGGGCGCCGCACCGAGCGTCGAGAAGAACAGGCCGCCTAGTGTGGCCGCGCCGACGGCGGCGCCGATCTGCAGCGTTGCCGTGACCATGCCCGAGGCGATGCCCGCGCGCTCGGGCTCCACTTCGGCCAGCACGATGCGCACGACGGAGGGCAAAACGAGCCCCTGGCCGATGCCGATCGCCGCGAGTCCGAGATAGAAACCGGCGCCGGGCTGTACCGCCCCCGCGAGCGCAGCCGCAATCGCGAGTCCGCCCGCGAGCATCACGAAGCCCAACGTCAGCACGCGATAGCCGCCGAACCGGTGCACGAGGCGCGGCATCAGCAGCGGGCTGGAAAGAAAGCCGATGCCGAACGGCAGGATCGCGAGTCCCGAAGCGAGCGGCGTCCAATGCAGGCCGCCTTGCAGATAAATACCGTAGGTCAGGAAGAACGCGCTCATCGTATAGAAGAGGAACGCCAGCACGAGACCGAGCGCGATGACCGGATTGCGGAAGAGGCGCACATCGAGCAGGGGATCCTTGCCGTTGGCGAGGCTGCGCCACTCGACGCGCAGCAGCAGACCGAGCATGGGCAGCGAGCCGGCGAGGCAGGCGAGCATCCACAGCGGCCAGCCCGACTCGCGTCCGCGCGTGAGCGGATAGACGAGCATCAGCAGAAACAGCGACAGCAGCAGGGTGCCCAGGACATCGATGCGCTTGCCGCGCGGCGGCCGGCTTTCCGGGATGAAGCGCCAGCTGCCGATGAGCGCGAACACGCCGATAGGCAGGTTGACGAGAAAGATCGCGCGCCATCCCAGACCGAACGGATGCAGGCTGATGAGCGCGCCGCCGCCAAGCTGGCCGATCACCGCGGCCACGCCGAAAACGAACGCGTAAAGCCCCATCACGCGCACCTGTTCGTGCGGCGTGAAAACGCTGCGGATCGTGGCGAGCACTTGCGGCGCGAGGGTCGCGGCGAACAGGCCTTGCAGGATGCGTCCGGCGACCAGTGCCGTGCCGCTGGTGGCCAGGCCGCAGAATGTGGAGGCGACGACGAAGCCCGCCATGCCCACCATGAAGATGCGCTTGCGGCCGTACAGGTCGCCGAGGCGCCCGCCCGTGATCAGCATGACGGCATTCGCGCACGCGTAGGCCGAGACGACCAGCTGGAGTTCGGACGCGTTCGCGCCGAGTCCGTCGCGGATGGCGGGCAGCGCGAGGTTCACGATGAAATAGTCGAGCGGCGGCAGAATCGCGCCCACCAGCAAAACGACCAGCGCCCAGCCGTGATGGCCGTGGCTGGTATCGGCTGCGGCGGCGCGAGGCGCCACGGCACAGGCGGCGTACGTATTGTCAGACATGAGTGTGCTCAGCGATAAAGGGCCGGATTTCGTCAGGCTGCGCTATTCAGCACGCGCGCAGCGTGAGCGTCCAGTCGACATTCTGATCCACCTCGATCTGACGGAAAAGCGGGAATAGGTGGTACTATCCATCGAGTTATTCGATGGATGTTGAATGTCATGCGTGGCTTCGAATTCGACCAGTTGAAGACGTTCGCGGCTGTGGCGAACGTGGGCAGCCTTTCGGCGGCCTCGCCGTTGCTGCACCTTTCGCAATCCACGATCAGCGAGCAGGTGCGCAAGCTCGAAGCGCGCGCGGGCATGCCGCTTTTCGTGCGTAGCAAGCGCGGTGTGGAGCTCACGCCCGCGGGCACACGATTGCTCGACCATGCGCGGCGTCTCGTGGCGCTCAACGAAGCCGCTTTCGACGACGTGCGCGGCCAGGCCATCAAGGGCGAGTTGCGCGTCGCGATCACCGAGTACTTCCGCACGAACGAGGTGGCCGGTCTGCTCGTGCGGCTGCGCGACTGCTATCCGCAGCTGAGCTTGCACGTGAGCGCTATGAAGAGCGCCGATATCGAGCTCGCGTATGCGAAGCGGCAAATCGATCTCGGCGTGGTCATGCATCTGTCGCGCGGCCCGTTCCGACCCGCCGCCACCGACGCGGACGCGCGCTGGGAGTTGCTGCGCGAACCGCTCTATTGGGTCGCGTCGCCGACGCTCGCCGAGCAGTTGCCGCAAGCGTTGCCGCTCGTGCTGCTGCCGGGCGACTGCATGATGCACCAGGTCGCGGTGCGCTCGCTCGAAGAAAACGACATCCCGTACGTGCTCGTTCACAGCGCGTCGGGCGTGGCCGGGCTGCAGTCCATGCTGGCAGCCGGTCTGGGCGTGGGATGCCTGTGCGCATCGGCAATCGGGGAGGGGCTCACGCGGCTCGGCCCGAAGCACCGGCTGCCGGCCTTGCCCGACGCCGTGTTCTCGCTCCTGCCGCCGCATCCCGGCGAAGGGGACACCGTGACACAAGCGAGAGAAGTGCTGGCGCGGCAACTGCTGGTGTGATGCGCTCGCCGCGCCGGCGTGCTTCGCGACTCAATGCGGCACGTTCACGACGCCGTCGTTCGCGCGAATCGCGTTGCTGCCCGGATTCTCCACGATGGCCGGCAGGTTCGCGAGACCCAACGGCGGCGCGGCGCCCGGGTTGCCGCCGCGCGGGATCGTGCGGATCACCTGGGAAGGCGGCAGCGGTGTGCCATTCTTCAGGTGATTCCACATCAGATTGAGCGCCGCGATGTTGTAGTAGTGCACCGGCACGAAGTGCGTATCGAAGCCCGGCACGGCGAGGAATGCATCGAAGTGCTGCCCGTTCGCCACCTCGTACAGCGACAGGTGGCTGTGCGAACCTTCCCGTTCGCTGTTTGCCGCGAGATACGCGCGCGACGCATGATTGATCGGCACGAGCGCGTCGCTGCGGCCTTGTACGATGATTGCGGGCTTGCCATGCAGGTTCGCATGTACGCTGATCGCCTGGACGCTCTGGCGCATGCGCGGATCACCGTTCGTCCACAACGCGCGCAGACATGCCGCGCCCGCGAAGCTGGCGTCGGGCGTGGCCAGCCGATGGTCGGCGCCGCCAGGCGGCGTGACGTTGTAGACGAGATTGACGCCATTGGTCGGCGGCACGCCATTGCCCACGCCAAAGATGGTCAGCATTGGCGAGACGGCGGGCGCAACGCCCGCGGCACCCGTCGATGCGTTCGTCGTGCCGAAGCTGAATCCGCACAGGTTGTCGAGCACGCTCGAGCGCGTGTAGGCATCGGCGTAGGTCACCGCAACAGCCGGCACGGCCTGTGAATCCCACATCGGCGCCTGCAGCAGATCGGAGTCCGCTTCATAGCCCGCTTCATGCAGGCGTTGGAGCGCGTCGTTCGCCTGCGCCTGCGTATCGCCGCCGTGGACGTAGCCTGCCGCCGCGAGCGAGGTGCAGCGCGCCTGGCGAATGGCTGTCGTGGTCGCCACGGGCAGCGCGGTGAGATAGGGCGCGCCGGCGGCGGCGTCCGCGAGCGCGGCGCAGGGTTGCAGCAGGTTCGCGAGCGTCATGTAGTCGGCCAGCGGTTTGCCGGCCGCGGCAATGCGCTGCCCACCTTCCCTGACTTGCGCGTCACCGGGCATGCGCACATTGATCTGCGGTTCGCCGACCACGACCGCCGTGATCCACTTGCCCGTGTCCTCTTCGGCTGCCGCGAGCGATGCGCCGCCGCCGTTGCTCACGGAAGCCGCGATCGTCGTAATGTCGCCGGGCGCATAGCGCACGCCGCGATTCGATGCGTCGACGCGTTGTGCGAACTGCTGGTTGAGCACCCAGTACGCGAACTGGACCGCTTCGAGCGTGTCCTTGCCCCAGTCCGCTTCGGGGTTCAACTGCGAATGCGCGTGCTTGAACGCATAACGGTTCGGAAACTTCTGGTTGTAGGCGGCGAGCGCGCCCGCCGGCACGTCCGCGGTGAAAATACTCGTGCGTCCCGCCGTTGCTGCGTTGGCCGTGACGCCATCGATCAACGTCACGAGGCCGCTCATCAGTTCTTCTGCGCCGTTGCCCGTGCCCTTGTCGGTATAGGCGACCGCGCAGCCGCGCTTGAGTCCCCACTCGCCGGCCGCCGAGATCGCGCCGTACACGCCGCGCGAGCCCGACGACGTGGCGGTCACGATGCACGGGTTCGCCGGATCGAAGCTGGTCGGCACCTGCACGAGCAGGCTGACGTTCCGGCGGCCGCTGCCGTCGTCGGCAAACGCGAGATATTCGGTGCCGGCGATTTTGCCTTCGCCCAGTGTGTCGTTGCCGTACACATCGACATTGGGCCCCCAGAAGCGGCCATAACCGCCGTTCGCGCTCATATCGACGAGCGCCCGATAGTTCGACCAGATCGCGAGCCGGCGCAGTTCCGCTGCCGTCGGCGCCGAGGGGTTGGCGATGGCAGGCTGCGCCCCGGCGAGGCCGGTTTTGCCGAGACCGGCGGTCAACAGATCGTCGCTGACGCCATCGTAGCTCGTGGTTTGCAGACTGCTCGCCACCACGAACGACGGCAGCCGGTTGAATTCCGGGTGATGGGCGTCGTTCTCGGCAGCGTGTGCGCCGGGAACGAGCGCCGCACCTGCGATGGCGATCGCGGCACGCAGGTGCGCCGTTTTACGCCGGACTCTGAACGGGGTATCTCTCATGGGTGTCTCCTTGTTTGTTGTTAGGCTAGGACGCACTGCATCGGGAAGACCGTTTCGACGTGCCGGCATTACGGCACTCATGGACATTAGGACATCCTGAAAGCAGATACCAGGAGAGAATGCATGTGGCACAAGGGGATCGCCTTCCACGCCGTGCTGGCGTTTGAAGGGTCCACTTGTTTGCTGTTCACGCGCGTCGGGGGCCGCGTTCGGCTGGCGGATTCGTCGGGGGATTATTTGCAGAGCAGGAGCAGGCGCTCCTGATCCGGGCATGGCCGCCCGTCGACTTTTTGTGCGGCGGGAGCGCCTTGCGCCGCGGTCGAACCCGTGGCGGCCTGCATCGCGGCGCGATGCGCGAAACACGCCTTCAGGCGTCGCTCAACGGGCGGATAGTATTGCCAGCCTTTGCCGAGGCCCGGTAGATCGAGCTTGACCTGCTTCCATTTCGGATGGCCGTGCTCCTGCAGGTTGTCGAAGTTCGCGCAGAGCGAATCGGCAAAGCGCTTCAGGTTGCCGACCGTATCGCGCAGGTTGTAGTCATAGGTGACGAGAAAGGCCTTGACCGTCCATGTCGGCACGTCTTCCTTGAGCCAGTTCGGGTAGCTCGACACGTGAATCGTCGCGGGATAGTAGGTCTGCTTTGCGCGCGCCGTTTCCGGCGCGTTCGCATCAACGCGCAGGAAGCGGATCTGCTGCAGCAGTTCGGGGTTCATGTCGGTAAAGAGCTTGGCGGGTTGCCCGGCGACGATGATCGCCACGTCGATCTTCTTGACGATGAGCGCGGCGAGTGCGTCCTCGTTGCTCAGGTGCTGCGCGTTCTGCTCAGGAATCGGCTGGCCGAACATGAGTCGGTACAGCGTCGTCGCCGACTGCGCGGTGCCGCTGCCGATCAGCCCGACGCTCATTACCTTGTCCTTGATCTCGTTGATCGTCTTCATCGGCGAGTCGTTACGCACGACGAAGTAAATCTCTTCGTCGTAGAGCGGCATGATGAGCCGCAGCGGCCGTATCAGCGTGCCGGCCTCTTCGTTGCCGGAATTGGCCATGTCGACGTAGGCCTGGTAGACGTCGGACTGCACGAGCGCGAGCTTCACGCCGGGCTCGAAACGCATGCGCTGCACGTTTTCCGCCGAGCCTTTCGATGGGATCACTTCGAGATCGATGCCCGCCGGCTGCGCGACCCATTTCGCCAGGTCCTGGCCGATCTGAATGTACGTCCCGCGCTCCGGGCCGGTCACGATGCGGTAGTGCGCGTCGACCTCGGCGGCGACGGCGAGCACAGAGAAAAGCAGGGCGATCAGCGCCGCCACTCCTGCTAGAGTCGTTTTCAGCATGGTCTCTCTCCCGCCTTGTTTGCGATCTACGGCAGACTTCGATATGTTATGGAATCCTGTTCAATGTGCGGCGCCAGATGGCGCGGCGTGCTTCCAGCCGTTTTGCAGGATCGCCCGCTCCTGTGCGTCGACGCTGTTGTTGCCGCCGGCGGGACTGGCGGCCGTCGCGACATTCGCCGCGGTCGGGGCATTCGTCGCGTTCGCCGTGTTCGTCGCGCCGGGCAGCGGAGGCGGCGATGCGCCCGTATTCCAGTCCTGCGACGAGGGCAGCCGTACGGTGTTCGCGCCGTGCGGCAACGCCGCTGCCGCGTTCGTTTGCGGGGCGCCATTAGGTGGGCTGAGTGGCTTCCAGGCGGTCGATACGATGGCGCGCTCCATCAACGATTGCGCGACTTGACTGCTCGAATCGATCGCGAGCGCTTCCGAGGCCTGTTGTTGCACGCAGGCCCAGGCACGCTGCGCGACACAGCGGTCTGCGTTTTGCAACGCGCTATCGCGCCGTTGCTCGCGCGCGGCGATATCGTTTTGTAGCGCGCGTGCCTCCTCGTTGTCCCCGCCGCGCGCGAGCACGGCGTTGGCCGCAGTCTTCGCGTCGAACAGGTTGTTTTCCGCAAGGCTGTTGCGCGCGGCACGCAGAGCTTCGGCCGTGTCGGCGAATTGCGGCGCGGGGTGCGCGTTGCGCGGGGGGGATTGCGGATGCTCGCTGGTCTGCGTGCCGGCGGCAGGGGGCGTCTCGTTGGCCTGTTGCCCGGACGCATCAGTCGAAACCGATCCGCCCGATGAGTGCAGGGTCGCTTCGCTGGCGGTGGCCTCCCGCTGGCGGTTCGCACCGAGCAGCAGATACGTGCCGTACGCGAACGCAAGAATCAGTGCGAATACGAATAGACCCCTGGGGAAGATCCATTGCCCCATCTGCGAAAACCGCAACCCGTGTGGAAGCGCCAAGGCGTGCTGCGCGGCATGCGGGTAGCCGGTCTCCAGCGACGGCCCGTCGGATGCGGGTAAGCGCGCCTGCGCGAGCTTCGCGGCCGCGGGTGCGGGGGGCGCCGCGGCCGTGGCGCCGAGCGGTGTCAATGTGGCCTTCGGATGGGTGCCGAGCGAAACGGTGTCGAGTGGAAGATCTGTGCCGCAGTAAGGGCAGAATTCGAAGTTTTCGTACAGCAGTCCGCCGCAATGCTTGCACGCTGCGGGGAAATTCTGGTCGCGACCAATCTGAGCGGACATGATGTCGTCCCACCGTTATGGCGATGCCATTTCGGCATGCTCAGAATCGTCGTTGAAGCGATCGGCAAGGCGTCGCGGAACTCACGATCTGCATGCGCAGGAAAGCGACGGGGCCCGACCGAGCGCAGCCGTCTGGTCAAAATATGGTTGATTTCGCACAGCGCGTCAATCTCCGTTGTTGCCCGGCGCACATATGCGTGCTGGCTGCGTGCTGGTAAGGATTGCCTTGCGGAATTTTTTACCATGGTGGCGTTTTATTTATAAGAATAGCTAAATGAGCGGACGGCTTCTTGACCGTCACGCACTTCACCTGGAAGTATGGCCCCAATTGAATGGGTGACAGGCGCGCAAGCGATGGATTGCATTCATTCATACAATCCGTGGGCATTGTCGAGCATCCATTTCGCTCTTCGTTCGCGCTCGCGTGGCACCGAGATCTCGCATCGCCGACCCGCATGCACGCGGCCGTTTCGTGCTCGACGCAATTGCTGCGTGCGCAACGAATCAGCGCGCATAGGTTCAAGAACTATCCCTTGACAAAGTACTGCGGCGCCTCCTATTTTTCCTCTGCTATCTTTCATTACCAAATATTTCCAGCGAAATTCCGTCGGCGAAACTCAGTGGTTTCTCCCGATGCTTTATGGATTATTTAGGCATCCATAGTAAATAGATGTCGCTTAAATTGAATCGACTTTGTCAGGAATGGAAAGTTAAATGTCAGCCGCCTCGCGCAGGTAATTGCGTTTGAATTTCGGTGCCTTTTTCAAGGCGTTATTACCGGCGACCGCGGCCCCCGCGTAGTGTGAAGTCATCATTCGAAGGGGTATAACAATGCATCCGGACAGTAAACCCAGTGTGGAGTTCAGCCGCAGTTGGCGCGAGCTGCGCCATGCAGGCGCAATCGCTATCGGCGTGTTGATGCTAGCGGCTTGCGGCGGTGGAGATAGCCCGACTTCGTCGGCCGCGAGCGCCATGAACCAGTTTTCGGCAAGCGCTAAAGCCGCCGTACAGAATTCAAATTCGCCAAATGCCAACCAGCCTTATACCGACCCGATCGCCTATTCGCCGAACGCTACCGATGGCCTTGCCGCGTCGCAGGTCGCCGAAAAGGCCGCGATCATGCATTACCAGTGGACTTCGGGAAAAACGACCATCAACTACACGACGACAACGGGCCATTTGACGGCTTCGGACGCAAACGGCAATCCGGAGGCGACGATGTCGTATGTCGCCTATACCGCGCCGAGCACGAACGGTTCGCCGCGGCCCGTGACGTTCATCTATAACGGCGGGCCGGGTTCTTCGTCGATCTGGCTGCGTCTCGGCTCGTTTGCGCCAACGCGTGTCGCGACGCCCGATCCGCTGCTCACCAACTGGCCGAACTTTCCGCTCGTCAACAATGCGGAGAGCCTGATCGATACGACGGACATGGTGTTCATCGACCCACCGGGCACGGGGCTCTCGGAGGCCATTCTGCCGAACACGAACCAGAAGTTCTGGGGCTGCGATACGGACGTGGACGTGATGCGCGATTTCATCAAGCGCTATCTGGCCGTGAATAATCGTAGCAGTTCGCCGATCTATCTCTACGGCGAATCGTATGGCACGCCGCGCACCGACATGCTTGCGCTTGCGCTCGAAGCGGCGGGCGTGCAGTTGACTGGCATCGTGCTTCAGTCGTCCATCCTGAACTACTTTGCCGATGCGATCGAGGCGACGGCCATCACGAATTCGACGGCTGGCCTGGTGCTCGATACCGACACACTCGCGGGCTATTACCCCGGCTATGCCGAGGTGGCCGCCTACTTCAACCTGGTTTCGCCGCCATTGATCGATCAAGGCCTCTTCGCGTTGCAGTCGGAGATCTTTGCGACGGGCCAGTACCAGCATTTCCGCAAATACGCGCAATCGTGGGTGCTGAGTCAACTCGGCATTCCCGACGCGCTCGGCAAGCCGGTCTTTCCGCCCGAGAAAACGCTGGATTCGTGGCGTTGGCCCTCGAGCCTCACCTTGCAGGCGCTCAATGGCTATTTCAACGTGAATCCGTTCAGTAACGAACTGATCCCGGGCACGACGATCGGTCGTTACGACGGACGCGTATCGCTGCCGAATTCGGATCCGCGCTTGCAGAGCGACGGCGACCCGTCGGACATCCTCATCTCGCAGCCGTTCACGACAGCACTCGCTACGCAAATGCCGGACTATCTCGGCTATACGGCGCCGAATGCGACGTACATGCCTCTGAACGACAACATCATCGGAGTCTGGGACTTCTCGCACGACGGTCAGCCGTTGCCCGATACGCTGCCCGACCTGCTCGGCGCGATCCAGCTCAATCCGCAATTGAAGGTGCTTGCGGAGAACGGCTATCACGATCTTGCTACGCCGTTCTTCAATACGGAGAAGCAGCTTGCGCGTCTGCAAACGGTGGCCGGTTTGAGCCCGAACCTGCAGGTCAACTTCTTCCAGGGTGGACACATGATCTATCTGGACGACGTGGCGCGCCCGAAGATGAAGGCCGATCTCGTGAGCTACTATGGTGGTCAACCCATACCATTGGCGCTTTCGCTCTGGACGCTTCCGCAGCCGTGGCCCGACGAGAGTCCCGCGGGTACGCCGACTTCCACGGCAGTCGCCGCAGCGGGCCAATAACCTGACAGGCCGGGGCCTTTCCTCGAGCGTCGATCATCGATAGCCGATTGAGGCCCGCTCCTCACACATTGAAGGCGAGCGATCATGTCTACATTCAAAAAGCTGTGGTGCATTGCGCCGTTCATGCTTGGCGCGGTTGCTGTGGTCACAACAGGCATTGCCCAGGCGGCAACGCAAGCGGTGGCGCCCGTTCAACTGCCGAAGGGTGGCCACGGTGTGGATGGCCCATTTTTCCCGACGAGCCGGCCACCGCCGCTCACACCTTCCACCGGTACGCAATTGCAGCAGCAGGCGCAACAGCGGGTTGAGGCTCGCCTGGGTGCGAATACTGCATTGAACAACGGCGCTTCGATCACGAAAGCGCAGGCGCAAAGTAGCGGGCTGGGGTATATCTCGCAGCATTTCGATCAGATCGACACGGCGCATACAGGCAGGGTGTCGATGAGCGACGTGCGGCAATATCTGCAGAAACAGGGCCAATGAGGCCGCAAGTCTGTCGCACTGCATTGATCGGCGTCGTGAGCGTGCTGGCGGCCCGGGCGCCCCGGCCAGTTTCGCGCTCGACGCCGCTGCCATCGCGCTGCCTCAGGATGCGCCGCACTACAGGGTGGGAGACAACTTGCGAGCCGGCGCGCGCTATGAAGCGGACTGCATGGCCACCGCCCCTTCGGGCATGAGGGTGCAGCGCCGGGCTCAATGCGAATTGGACGGCGTGGAGACGGTCAAGACGAAGGCGGGCGTTTTCTCCGCGATCAAGATCACGATGAGCGGCGTCTGGCAGCCGCAGTACGGCCCGGGCGGCGGCCCGATGGAGGAGACGCTCTGGTATGCCCCGAGCGTCAAGCGGGTAGTGCGCGAAGAATTTCAGGGCCGTCTGGCCGGAAGAGGCGCACCCGCAACGAACGCAATCGAACTGGTGCACTACGCAGTGAAGCCGTAATGCAGTGAGGCCGTAACGCCGTTCCCATCGAGTTTGTCTGCACACGAAATCTCCTGCTGCCTCGCTCTCTCCATCAAATGATGGAGGCGCAAGCGTGCGCGGTTCCATAGGCTTAGGAAGCGGAGCGCACACCGGCACCAGCCGGCGCCTCGCTCGACGCCTGCTTTTGGCCCGCTGCGCGTTATGAAGCCAGACGCCTGCTATGGTGACAAGGAGATGACCATGAAGATCAAGCATTCAAGCATTTTGTCGGCAACAGCCTTTGCACTGCTCTCGCTCAGTGGCGTCGCGCAGGCCGACGGGCGCCTTTGCTCGAACGCAACGCTAAGGGGAGCTTATGGATTTCACGGACATGGTGAGATCCTTGGCTTGCTGGATAGCAACAACAAGCTGCACCCGTTTGCCTCACCTTCGACACTCGATGACGTCGCCATCGTGACGTTCGACGGCTCGGGTAAATTCACCCGCACCGACTTCGGCATGATCAATGGCTTGCCGAAAGGCGGGCAGACCGCCTTCAACCCGTACCAGAGCGGCACCTACGCGGTGAACTCCGATTGCACGGGGATCATGAAACAGGTCTATGGCAGCGGCGGACCGGTGCTGGCCGGCGTCGAGACCGACCTGCAGATCGTGGTTTCCGACGACGGGACACTCATCGAATCCGTTGTCTACAGGGCGTATTCGCCCGCGTCCGGTCCCACCGCCGACGGCACGACGTGTCCGCCGAACTGCGAACAAGGTGTGCAGGAACAATTCGAAGGAAAGAAGGTTCTCGTTTACGGCTTCCGTTAACCACGCCTCTCATTTTCGGGACGGCCGCGTTGCACGTATTCGTTTCGCGCAACGTGGTCTTTCCATTGCCGCAATGCTTCGTTCCTTTCCCCTTTGTATGGCGATATTCAGACGTGGAATTTCGCGCCGAATAAGCGCGAAAGCCACGGCATCGAATTAATTCGGCATATCCGGCGCATGCACAGCTTTGCGCGGCAGCGGCGGGGCCGATGGTACGCTTGGGCTTCTCGAGATCACGTGGCTGGAGATTGCCTATCATGAAGCGCTTGTGCTGCGCAGCGTTCCTTGCCTTACTCGTTGCCGGTTGTGCTTCGCCGTCGCCGCCCGCCGCCGACACCACCACCTACATGCTGCACATCCCTGATGGCGCGAAGCCCGGTTCACCCACATCGAAGCCGCCGAGGCTCACCGTGGGCGTTAGCGATCCCGACACGCAACTGATTCTCCCGTGGTTCCTCAATGACATCATCAACTTCGTGAACTATCGCTAGCCTCATTCCAAAACACGTAGTGTCGTTCGGTCGTCGGGCGCCGGTCGGCCATGAAGCGTCATTGGTTTGCGTCGACGGCGAGACGTTGAGGTGTCCCGTTTGGCTCAGGGAACGGACACCCAGGTCAGGCTATGCGACTTTTCCGATCGCCCGTGGCCGACTGTTGTTTGGATAGATCGGAAAATGCAGCGCCTTCTCACCCCACGAAAGATCCGCGTTGGGACCGGTCCCGCCGCGAGCCGTCAGTTGGATTTCGTCGCTGTGTTTGCACAAGCCTACAGCCTCGGCTCGTTTATCGACGCTGGTAGACAACGCCCTGAACCAAGACCTGATCTGGCTCCGGCTCCTCGTCAAAACGTTTATGCGCCTCGGCAATGGCGACTTGATTCTCGCTCGCCCAGTTGACCAACGCCATGACCGGCTTCAACAGCGTTCTTCCCATGTCAGTGAGTTCGTAATCGACGCGCGGCGGAATCGTTGGATACATCGTTCGCGTTACCAGTCCGTCGCGTTCCAGCCCGCGCAAGGTCAGCGTAAGCATCCGCTGGGAAATGCCGTCGATGCCGCGTTTCAATTCGTTGAAGCGCCGCGGGCCATTAGCCAGCATGGCGACAATGTAGAGGCTCCACTTGTCGCCGATGCGATCCAGGATTTCACGGGTTGCCAGGCAGCCGCCCGCGTCAGGTGCAGGCATATCGGCAGGTAGCTCGGTGTGACTAAGTGACATGCGTGTGCCTTCTTGTGGGGAAACGGCGGGAACCATACCATCCTTTGTATGAATTGGTAAGTCAGAATCAATATCGAACTTGGTTCTCATTTTATACCTAGGAGCCGTCATGAGCCATACCCTACTTGTCACTTCCAGTCCGCGCGGGGCTGACAGCCTTTCCACCCGCTTCGCCGCCGAAATTGCTGAAGGCGTCCAGGCCCGCTCGGGCGGCCCGCTGACCGTGCGCGACCTCGCCGCGAATCCACCGCCGCACATCGCACCGGCCTACATCCAAGGCCGGAGCACGTCGCCCGAAGATCGCACACCGGAACAGGTCGAGGCGGTGAAGGTCGCGCAAGAGTTGGTCGATGAGTTAAAGGTCGCCGATGTGATCGTGCTCGGTTCGGGCATGATCAACTTCGGTCTGCCCTCGCAGCTCAAGGCGTGGTTCGATCACGTCACCTGGCCGGGCGTCACCTTCGGCTACCGCGATGCTGGGCCGAAGGGGCTGCTGACCGGCAAAAAGGTCTATCTAGTTACCGCTACCGGCGGCGTGTTCTCGGAAGGTGCCTGGGCACCGTTCGACTTTCAGACCAACTATCTACTGCACCTGTTCGGTTTCATCGGTCTGACCGACGTTGAAGTGGTGCGTGTCGAAGGCACGGTTTTGGGCCCCGATGCGGCGAAGGCCGCAATCGCCAACACCGATACGGCCATCAAAGCCTTGCTGGCGAAAGCTGCGTGACCTCATGGCCGGAAAAAAAACCATCGCGCTGTTCGGTGCGACTGGGCCGACCGGAAGGCACATCATCGAGGAAGCCTTGAAGCAGGGCTACAACCTGTCGGTCTATACGCGCGACGCAAAGAAACTCGCGTCGTTCGCGGGAAGGGTAGAAATCGTTGTCGGCGACCTGCAAGACCAGAGTGCCATTGCGAGGAGCGTTCAAGGTGCCGATGCAGTCATCAGTGCCCTTGGTCCCAACAGTCTCAAGGTGCAAGGCGATAAGCCGATCATGCACGGCTTGACCAACATCATCGCCGCGATGAAGCACGCAGGCGTGCGCCGTCTTATCCAGATTTCTACGGCTGCCTATCGCGATCCCAAGGATGGCTTTGCATTCAAACCCCATGCGTTCGCGCTGTTGTTCAAGGTTATCGCGCGCAAAGGGTATGAGGACATCAAGGCGACTGGCGAATTGGTCGCCAATTCGGACCTGGACTGGACACTGGTACGCATTCCGAACCTCAAGGATGGTCCCGCGGATGGCAGCGTGGATGTAGGTTGGTATGGAAAAACCAAACTCAGCATGAAGCTCTCCAGAGGCAATCTTGCGAAGTTCCTGGTTGACCAGGTGACCGACAGGAAGTTCGTGCGTGCCGCGCCAGGCATCGCTAACCATTAACGCAATAACGTCTCGACAAGGTTCACTCCATGAGCGGATTCACCCATGCTGATGTACCCGATCAATCGGGAAAGACTTTTATCGTCACCGGCGCCAACACCGGCATAGGCTTTGAAATAGCGAGTACGTTGGCGGCACGGCGAGCCAGGGTGCTTCTCGCGTGCCGTGACGAGTCGAAAGCGGAAGCGGCTATCAGCCGGATTCGTCTGAAGACCCCTGGAGCGAATCTCGCATTCCTGCCGCTTGACCTCGCAGATCTGACGAGCGTGCGGAACGCAGCAAAACTGGCCGAAAAGGAACCGCGCATCGACGCGCTCATCAATAATGCGGGCGTGCAAGGGCCGAAGCTAAAGCATACGGTGCAAGGCTTCGAGCTGACATTCGGCGTCAATCATCTTGGTTGCTTTGCGTTCACTGCGCTCATGCTGCCCAAGCTCACGGAAACATCCGGGACGCGCATCGTTGTCACGAGCAGCGGCCTGCACAAGGACGCGAAGATCGAGTGGGACGATCTTGATGCGGAGAAGAGTTACAAGTGGATGCCTCGCTATGCAGCCAGCAAGCTTGCGAATCTGCTTTTTATCTTTGAGTTGGATCGGCGACTGCGAGCGGCGGGTATACCTGTTACGGCAGTGGCCTGCCATCCGGGCCTTGCTGGAACCAACCTTGCGCGCGATAGCTGGTGGGGCAACATCGCAATGTCATTGATCGGCCTGTTCTTCAATACGCCGGCTCAGGGCGCGTGGGGTGCATTGCAGGCGGCGACCGGACAAATAAAGTCCGGCGGCTATTACGGGCCGACGAGAACTTCTGAATTGCGAGGCCCCTCTGGTGAATGCACTCCGTCTCAGGACGCGCGGAATCCAGAACTCGCAAGACGACTGTGGGACGTATCGGTTCAACTGAGCGGAATCGATGCCGAACTACCTTCAAATTCATAGCGCGAAGACCAGATCACGAGAGGATGGTTATGCAAATAGATCTCTATACTGAAATCACATGTCCGTGGTGCATCGTCGGACATCACCGTCTCGACAAAGTGCTGGCGGAGCGTTTTCCCGACCTGGCCGTTGACATTCGGCAGCATCCCGTCCTGCTGCTGCCCGATGCGCCGGCAGGTGGCCTCTATGTTCCCGACTTGCTGCGTTCGCGCTACGGCATAACCGATCCGAAGGTCGCCTTTGCTCGCCCCGAGGGAGAAGCTCGCGCTTCGGGCTTCGACCTGGATCTTGGCCGCCAACTCTGGACCTATCCGACTCAAGCTGCTCATGCGCTGATTCTGGCGGCCGCTGGGCGTAGCACGCAGCACAGGCTCGCAGTTGCAATCACCCATGCTTATTTCATCGCAGCGAAGAACATCGCCGATGCGGACGTGCTGGCCGACATCGCAGCCGACTACGGTTTCGACCGCGATCAGGCGCGTGCCATTGCACTTGATCCCAAACAGCACCGCCGCGTCGAGCAGGAAGCGGCCAAGTCGGCCGATGCCGGTGTCCGTTCGGTTCCTCACTTTGTCTTTGGGGGAAGCATTGCAATCAATGGGGGGCGCAGCGAAGACGAGATTGCTGCGGCAATACAAGTAGCTTCCGGCGCAATCTCTCTCTGACGCGGCTTCCTCAAATCCAATGACTCGGAACTCGGCGTACGCCAAGTCGATAAGGTCTGCGGCGCTGTTGACTGTGTTGGCCGATGCCCGACCAACAAGACCGGCCGTCGGATGACCGCAGTACCTTAAGAAGCGACGAAGGGACCGCGATCTGACGACCGACCTCAATGAACTCGGTCCGTTTTGATCGAATTTCCGCTTCCGATGAGGAGCCCTACCACGCGCATGCGCGTTGAGATGGGAGAAGGGCGTGGGGTGGGCAGCTTTGAGCCCGCCGGTCTTTCGGTTTCACACTGGATGCGTTACAAGACCGCGCTACACCCGCACGGGCGTCGGGCGAAAACCCTTGCCAGACAAGGCTTTGGCGCCGTCTCGCTGATTGTTTATAGGCGACCTCTGAGCTTTCTCAACGACATCATCAACTTCGTGAATCACCGCTAGTCCTCGCGCGCGCTCCCCGGCGACCCGGAAAAACCCTCCCTTGAAGCCTGAAAATCCATTTCCTACTCTATGAAACGTTTCAGTTCGGACGGGTAACGGACGGATAATGCCGGCGCATCACCTCGGGCGGAAAGACCAGCATGGACGACCGCAAGAAAAGTGCCAGTACGCTCAAGGACGTCGCGAATGCGGCGGGAGTCTCGCTGGGCACGGCGTCGAAGGTGCTCGCGGGTGCAGCAAACGTGAGCGAAGCGCGCCAGCGCCAGGTCTGGGAGGCGGCTCGCAAGCTCGGCTACCGGCGCAATAGTCTGGCCGCCGAACTGCGCAGTTGCCGCTCCACGTCGATTGGTTTTGTCGTGCCCGACCTGACCAATTCGTTCTTCATCGAACTCGTCTGCGCGCTCGAAGACCACGCGCTCGAATCAGGTTACCGGCTCATCCTCGCGCACGCCCAGGAGGACCCGGAGCGCGAAGCGGAGCGCATCCGCTTCGTCCTCTCGCGCCAGGTCGCGGGCATGATCATCATTCCGTGCCACGGCTACGAGCACGCAATCAGCGAACTGCGGGAATGCGACGTGCCGCTCGTGATGGCCGATCGCGTGGACAACAGTTTTCCCGCCAACACGGTCACGACCGACAGTCATCGTGCGGCGATGGACGGTACCGCGCATCTGATCGCGCTCGGTCACCGCCGCATCACGTTCATCGTCAATGCGCTCGATCTCGTGAACAGCCGCGAGCGGGCCCAGGGCTACCAGGACGCAATGCAGCGCGCCGGGTTGGCGCAGCACGCCAACGTCGTGGTGTGCGGCATGAGCGATACCGAAAGCCACGCGACGACGCTCGGCGTGCTCGCCGCGCGCGAACGCCCCACTGCGCTCTTCACAGGCGCGAACGTCGCGACGCTCGGCGCGCTGCGGGCGATCCGCGATGCGGGCCTGCAGCTGCCGGACGACATCTCGCTGCTTTCCTTCGACGACGCGCCGTGGATGTCGGTACTGCGCCCCGGCATCAGTTCGATTCGTCAGCCCGCCGAAGCGATTGCCCGCGGCATCTGGCATCTCCTGCACAAGCAGTTGCTGGGCGAGAGCCCGGAGATCGTGCACTTGCGCATGCGTGCCGACTTGCGCGTGCGCGACAGCACGGGCCCGGTGCGGTATGACGAATGGGGCGAAGCGGCGCGCGCCTCCGCCGCGCCGCCGCTATAACGTTTTATTTTTCGCAGCACCCGAGGCCGGCCGCACGCGCCGCCCGGTTCAGACAACAAAGGAGACAGGGCAATGGACAGTCAACGACGCATTCTGGTTGCGGGTCTGGTCGCCGTGCCGCTTGCCGGCGCAGCGGGTCTTCTCGGGACGCTCAGTGCGCCCGCGTTCGGGCAGCAGAAGAAATACCGCTTCGGCTTCTCGCAGGTGACCACGGTCGAGCCCTGGCGAGTGCAGTTCAACAAGGACATGAAAGCCGAAGCCGCGAAGCATCCCGAGGTCGATCTGATCATTGCCGACGCCGGCGACCGCACCGACAAGCAGAATGCGGACATGGAGAATTTCATCGCCCAGAAAATGGATGCGATCTTCATTTCGCCAAAGGAGTCGGCCGGGCTGACCGGCGTGGTGGAAAAGGCCTATAAGGCGGGCATTCCTGTGTTCGTGCTCGACCGCGAGGTGAACGGCGAATCCTATACGCAGTTCATCGGCGGCGACAACGTGCAGATCGGCCGCGAAGCCGGCGCATTCATCGTCAAGCTGATGGGCGGCCCGGGCCACGCGCAGGGCAATCTCGTCGAGGTCTGGGGCGGCTTCGGCGCGCAGCCGGCGCACGACCGCCACGACGGCGCGGCGAGCGTGATCGGCAAGGAGTCGGGCATCAAGCTCGTTGGCGAACGCGTGGACTGCGACTGGAAGCAGGACAAGGCGTACGAGTACATGAAGACGGTGTTGCGCGTGAATCCGAAAATCGATGTGGTGTACGGGCACAACGATCCGATGGCCTACGGCGCCTATCTCGCGGCCAAGGACGCGGGGCGCGACAAGAGCATCAAGTTCGTGGGCATCGACGGGTTGCCGCAGGAGGGCGCGACGTGGGTCTCGCAAGGCCTGCTTGCCGGCACGTTCATGTACCCCACGCCCGGCGCCGAAGGCATACGCCAGGCGCTCAAGCTCCTGCACGGCGAAAAGATCCCGAAGAAGGTGACGTTGCCGACCCAGGGTATCTTTGCGGACAACGCCAAGGCGTATATTGCTAGCCACTCCTGAATGAATGCCACCGCCACCGCGCCGCTCATCGAGGCGGCTGGCCTGTCGATTTCGTTCAACGGCAGCGCCGTGTTGTCGAGCGTCGACTTCGATGTCGTAGCGGGCGAGGTGCATGCGCTCGTCGGCGAGAACGGCGCGGGCAAGTCGAGCCTGATGAAGATGCTGGGCGGGCTCTATACGCCCGACAGCGGCACGATACGCGTGCGGGGCGTGCCCACGCGCCTCGCGAGCGTCAACGACGCGATCGATGCAGGGATCGCGGTCATTCATCAGGAGTTGAATCTCGTCGATACGCTTTCCGCCGTCGACAACATATTCCTTGGCAAGGAACCGCGCACGCGCTGGGGCTTTCCCGACCGGCGCGCCATGCGCGCGGCAGCGCGCAGCATACTCGGCCAACTGGGCTTTCGCGCGAGTCCCGATACGCTGGTCGGCGCGCTGCGGGTGGGCGAAAAACAACTCGTGGAAATTGCCAAGTCGCTGGTGGCCGAAGCTCGGGTGCTGATCATGGACGAGCCGACCTCGGCGCTCTCCGACGCGGAGACCTCCGCACTCCTCGTGCTCACGCGGCAACTGCGCGAACGCGGCATGGGCATCGTGCTGATCAGCCACCGGCTGGGCGAAGTCTTCGCCGTGGCCGACCGCGTGACCGTGCTGCGTGACGGCCGGCGCATCTCGACGCTGCCGGTCGCGCAGGTGGAGTCCTCGACGGCACTCGTCTCGATGATGATCGGCAAGGACTTCGCGCCGCCAGAGCGCGGCGCGGACGAGGCGCCACGCGCTCGCAGCACGAGTGTGGAAGTGCGCAATCTGTCGCTGTGGGGACCGGCGCGCGCGATGGTGCGCGACGTGTCGTTCGCGGTGCGCGAGGGCGAAGTGTTCGGCCTCTCGGGTCTGCTCGGCGCGGGCAAGACCGAAGTGCTCGAAGCGATCTACGGGATTTCGGCCTACCAGCAGGAGGGCGCCATTGCCATTGCCGGGCGGAACCGGTCATTCAGGTCGCCGAACGAAGCCGCAGAATCGGGTCTTGCCTTCGTGACCGAAGACCGCAAGAAGGATGGCCTCGTGCTCGACCAGTCGCTCGAAGCGAATTTCGTGCTGCCGTCGTTGCCGCGCGTGCCCGGCTTTCCGTTCTACCGGCGGCGCAGGCTGTGCGGCTGGGCCGCCGAACAGGCGCGGGCCTCGCGGGTCAAGCATCGCAGCCTCGCGCAAAGCGCCAGTAGCTTGTCGGGCGGCAATCAGCAGAAGCTCATTATCGGCAAATGGCTGATGACGAAGCCGCGCATCCTGCTGCTCGACGAACCGACGCGCGGCGTCGACGTCGCCGCCAAAGCGGAGATCTACCGCCAGATACTCGACGCGGCGCGCTCGGGCGTGACGGTGCTGATCGCCAGTTCGGAAATCGACGAATTGACCTTGTTGTGCGACCGCATTCTCGTGCTGTGCGAAGGGCGCGCCAAACAGATCGTACCGCGCAGCGATTTTTCCGGCGACCTGCTGATCAATCTTGCTTCGCCTTGAATCGATACTGACTGGAGACTGACCATGCTGCATGTGCAGGACCATGTCGCCGAGCCGGACGCGCCCACGCGCAGGCGTCAAATCAGCACGCTCATGACGCACCTGAAGTACTACCTGGGGCTGATCCTGTTGCTCGTGGTGGGCGCGTTCACTTCGCCTCACTCGACCGATGGCAGCAACATCTTTCTTTCCAGCGCCAATATCTCCGACGTGTTTCGCGAGGTCGCCAACGTCGGGGTGATGTCGATCGGCATGACGCTCGTGATCATCACCGCGGGTATCGATCTTTCCGTCGGCGCGATCATGGGCCTCGGCAGCGTGCTGACCGCCATGCTGCTGACTACCGAGGGATGGAACCGGGCGACTTACGCCTCGCTCGTGCTCAATGCGATTGCCGTGTTCTCGATCGTGTTCATCGTGCTCGGTGCATGGCGCAGGCCGCTGCGTTCGCATCGCGCGCATATGGGCGCCGCACGCGCGGTGCGCGGCGGCATTGCGCTGCTGTGCGCGGCGCTGGCGTGCCTGTATATCGTGTTGCACGCGGCGCACCGCATGCCGCTCGCCGGCGTGCTCTGGATCGTGCCGCTTGCGGGCTTCACGGTAGGCAGCATCAACGGCTGGATCATCACGCGCGGGCGCATGCAACCGTTCATCGTCACGCTCGCGGCGATGGTCGGCGTGCTCGGCGCCGCGCGGCTGATCGCCGGGCAGGACACCGCCGTCTATTCGATTTATAGCGGAACGAATGCGACCGCCGAAATCGAGAATCTGCGCGCGCTGCTGTTCAATCTGATTCCCGTGCCTGCGCTTTTCTTTCTCGTGATCGCGCTCGTCTTCAGCTTCGTGATGAACCGCACGGTGTTCGGCAAATATCTGTACGCGATAGGCGGCAACGAGAAATGCGCCGTGGTTTCAGGGCTCGACGTCAACCGCTACAAGCTGATGGCCTACGCCATTTCCGGCCTGCTCTCGGCGCTCGTTGGTGTGCTCTATGCGGCGCAGTACCGCCAGGGGAAGGCCGATGCCGGAACCGGCTGGGAACTCGATGCGATTGCGGCCGTTGTGATTGGCGGCACGAGCCTGGCCGGCGGAGTCGGACGGATATCGGGCACCGTGGCGGGCGTCCTCATATTCGGCTTCCTCGGCAATATCCTGTTGCTCAACGATATCGACAGCAATACGCAGCTAGTCCTCAAAGGCCTGATCATCGTGATTGCCGTGTTTCTGCAGCAGACCGACTATGGGCGCGGCGGCTGGATCAAACGGATCAGACACGGCATCGCGCAGCGCGATCGATAAAGAACGGCGCGCGGACGAGAAGCGCGCCGTCCGCGCGCGGCGATGCATTCGATCGCATTGACCTCAGCGTCCACGCGCAAGCCAACTGTCCACCGATTGCACGCCCTCGACCGAAGCCGCGCTGCGCTCGGCCAGCGCGACCTGTTCGTGCGCGTCGACCCATCCGAGCAGCGTGACGGTGCCCCCGCGAGCAAAGACAAAGATATGAGAAGTGTTGACGCCATTACGCGCAAAAGCGACCCGCACGTTGTGCGCGAGTTGCGGGTTGCTCGCGCCTGAGTCGGTTTGAGCCTGTGCGGCCGGCACCATGGCGCTGGAAATCAGCAATGCGAGCGTGGAAGTGATGATGGCTTTCACGATACCTCCTTGCAGTGTGGCAAAAATGCCGGTCACATCCGGCAGCAAGTCTTCCGGTCCTTCTTCAACGCAGGGCCGCGGAAGTCAGAGGGCAAATCAGCCCGCGCAGTGCGCGGTGCAATGGTCACCGCAAGGACGCGTCAGGGGTTCCGCCAGCCGGGCATGGAACGGCAGCGCCGTCGCCCGGCGAAAGTTGCGCTGGTGCGTGCTGGTGCATTGCGTTCGGACGGGACGTCGCGCGCGACGTGGCGGGGAACAGCGGGAGTCGAGGCGCGGGGAATTGCGTGGCGCGATGGTCTAAAGCCGGAAAGCCCGCGGGATTGATTCAACGCCCGCGCTGAATGTGCTTACCGGAGAATCTCGACTCGTTGCCCGGCAGGGTATACCTTGATCATAGTCGCTATTGCCCAGGCCTGCTGGTGACAGCGCTATCAGCAGATTTGCAACGCTGCGGACGCAACAGGCAAGAAACTCTCGTGTCGCCGTTGCAACTTCACAACGTCAGAGCGTCGCTTTTGAAAGCGCTGTCAAGCGCGATTTGGCCGAAGTAGCACGGCTGTTCGGTACATTTCCCTCGCTGCGCATATTTTCCCTCACGACCGCAAACGGAGTTGCGAGCTTTATGACCATAACGGAATGGTCACAAAGCAGGGGCCTACTCCGGGGCCGCGCGTCGCGCAACTGTTATCGGTAACAGCGTTTTCCCTAGCCCGCCGGTTCGATACACGGGGCAGGGGCGTCCCTATAATCGCCTCGAAATGTGATTCGGAACATTTCAGTGAGGCAGCCTGGTAGGGAACGTGTAGAGCGCACGCGACCTGCGCGGTTTGGAGACGCCAAAATATATATAGGATAGCTAATGAAAAAGAAGCTTATTGCATTGTCGGTGATGGCAGCTGCGACGACGATGGCGCACGCGCAAAGCAGCGTCACACTGTATGGCCGTATCGACAACGGCGTGCAGTACGAAACCGGCCTGCCGGGCGGTAACAGGTTCTCGGCACAGAGCGGCGACTGGGGTTGCTCCTGGTTCGGCTTGCTGGGTTCGGAAGATCTCGGCGGCGGCACGAAGGCGGTGTTCCAGTTGGAAGGCCAGCTCAATACGATGACGGGCGCCTCGGCAGGCAACCTGTTCGGTCGTCACGCCACGGTGGGCTTCAGCAACGACCGCTTCGGTCTGTTCAAGATGGGTAATCTCGGCGCCGGCGAACTTTCGCAGGACAGCTGGGGCGCGGACCCGCAGTTGATGCAGCGTTACGCCATCTCGACGCTGGTGCGCGGCCGCAACTGGGCGAGCACGAGCAACGGCGCCGAATATGATTCGCCCACGCTGTTCGGCGGTCTCGTGTTCAAGGGCCAGTATTCGCTGACCAACAACACGAGCTGGAACTCGGCGCCGGTCAACGCGAAGGGCGTCCCGACGGGCCAGGGCCGTACGAACGCGATCGAAGGCATCTATACCTGGGGCAGTGGCGATTTCCGTGTGATCTATGACGAAGTCCGCGGCGCGGACGGTTCGTTCAACAACGTGTATTCGGCTTCGCGCTCGATTCTCGCTGGCGGCACGTACGTGATCGGTCCGGTGAAGATCTACGCTGGCTACCAGCATTTGAGCGCACCGAGCGCCACCAACGCAAGCATGGGCGTGACCGACGCGTCGCAGCCGGCTGGCGTGCGCGCACCGACGGCGGTGGACCACGAGTGGATCGGCGCTGGCTGGCAGGTGAACGACGCTTCGGCGATCACGGCTGCGGTGTTCCACGCGAACGCGAACAACGGCAACGGCAACGCCACGCTGTTCACGCTCGGTACGACCTACAACCTGTCGAAGCGTACGTTCCTGTACGCGGAAGCCGGCTACGTGCACAACAGCTCGACGTCGAACATCAACCTTGGCAACGGTTCGTACGGCAACAACAACTTCGACGCGACGACGGGCACGTCTTCGAACGACAACCCGAACTACGGCCACAGCCAGACCGGCGTGTTCGCGGGCATCATGCACATGTTCTGATTTGACTTCGTTTGACCTGTAGTTGTTGTGATCTCTTTGTGTTAGGTACTGCTTAATTCTCTACATAGAGAGGCCGGTGCGATCTCTCCTCCACCCTGGTCGCACCGGCTGCTTTTTCTGCGTTCTTTTAGCCCCTTCGAATTCGTATCCGGGAGCGCTTTTTTTAGTGTTTGAAAGCGCTTTCATGCAAATGTTCAGGCGGAACTCATGACCGACGGCACCAACGAAGCACCCGGCGCGCCCAGTGTCCAGAGCGGACCCACTCCGGGTCCCAACGTGACGCTGGAAGAAATTGCGCGCGCAGCCGGCGTGTCTCCGAGCACGGTGTCGCGCATCCTGAACGGCACCGCGCGTGTTCTCCCCGAAAAGCAGCGCGCGGTGGAAGAGGCGATCGCGCGGTTTAACTATCGTCCGAATGTGCTGGCGCGCAGTCTTGCGAGCGGCCGCACCGAAACTATCGGTGTCCTGACACAAGCCGTGTCGAGCCCGTTTTACGCCGAGTGGCTGCGCGGTATCGAAGAGGCGCTTTCCGAGCCGGGCTTCACGCCGATTTTCGTGAGCAGCCGCTGGAATGTCGTCGACGAAAAGGCGCGCCTCGAAGAATTCATCGCGCGCCGCGTGGACGGCATCATTCTGTTGCATGCACAACTCGACGAATCGACGCTCACCGAATACTCGCGCTACGCGCCCATGCTCGTACTTGGGCGCTCGGTGCAAAACGGCACGGCGCTCGCTGGCCTGCCGATCGACAACCTGCAGGGCGCACGCGACGCGACCCGTCATCTGATCGAGCAGGGCCACCGCGAGATCGCGTTCATTGCCGGCCCGAGCAGTCACGAGGACGCGATCGAACGTCTCGACGGTTACCGCATCGCCCTGGAAGAAGCGGGTATCGGCTTCGACGCCGATCTGGTCGAGCAGGGCGATTACCTCGAAACGGGCGGGCTCGCCGCCATGGAGCGGCTGCTGATGCGCCGGCAGTCGTTGAGCGCGGTGTTCTGCGCGAACGACCAGACCGCGTACGGCGCGCGTCTCGCGATGTTCCGCCGCGGCGTACGCGTGCCCGAAGATGTGTCGCTGGTCGGCTTCGACGATCTGCCGACTTCTTCGTACATGACGCCGCCTCTGACGACAGTGCGCCAGCCGACCTATGAAATCGGCCGTCTCGCCGCGCAAGGCATCGTGCAGATGATCCGCAAGCAGCCCATCACACTGAGCCCCATTCCGCTCACGCTGGTGACGCGCGAGACGACGCGTCGCATCGGGCCGTCGCCGAGCCCGGGAGAGACGGGTGCATAAGGTTCGAATCCAGATCGGGCCGTTTTTTTAGTTTTGCGGTGAAAGCGCTTTCAAACAGATGAGCGCGGCAAGCAGGGCGTCAGGCACTGCGAATGAATACAACAGGGGAAGTAGTTCGTAGCAGCAGGGGAGCAATTGAACGTCACTCACAAACGTTTCACCAGGAGACATGTAATGAATTTCCGTTTTTCAGGCACTGCCGCTGCAGTTTTGCTCAGCCTGGCTACCGTGGCTGCGCATGCCAGCACCACGCTGACCGTCGCGGTGTTTCCGAAGCTCGACCAGGAAATCAAGGACGCGATTCCCGCGTGGAAGAAGCTGCATCCGGACGTCGACATCAAGGTGTCGTCGCTGGCGATCGCCGATCACCACAACGCCATGACCACCGCGCTCGCAACGAGCTCGGACCTGCCCGACGTGATGGCCGTCGAAGTCGGCTTCATTGGCCGTTTCGCAGCGGGCGGCGGTCTCGAGAACCTGGCGAAGCCGCCCTATAACGCAGGCCAGTACAAGAGCCAGTTCATCAACTACACGTTCGCGCAGGCTACGACGCAGGACGGACAGATTGTCGGCATGCCGGGCGATATCGGCCCGGGCACGCTGTTCTACCGCAAGGACATTCTCGACAAGGCAGGCGTGACCGAAGCCGACTTGACCAAGTCGTGGGAGTCGTATCTGGCGGCCGGGCAGAAGATCAAGAAGGCGACCGGCGCGTACCTGATGGCGTCGTCGCGCGATATCGAAGACATCTATATTCGCGCCGACCTGAAGGAAGGCGATGGCGTGTACTTCGACAAGGCCGGTAATCCGGTCGTGACCTCGCCGCGTTTCGTGAAGGCATTCGAGCTGGCGAAGAAGGCGCGTGATCTCGGCCTCGACGCGAAGATCACGCCGTGGTCGAACGAATGGGCCGAAAGCTTCAAGCGCGGCACGGTCGCCACGCAAATGATGGGCGCATGGCTCGGCGGCCACCTCTCCTCGTGGATCGCGCCGGATACGAAGGGCCTGTGGCGCGCAACGAATCTGCCCGACGGCGCTTATGCATCGTTCGGCGGCACGTTCTGGTCGATTCCGGTGAAGGCCACGCAAAAGCAGCTGTCGTGGGAATTCATCAAGTTCCTGACGACGCGCCCGGACGAGCAGCTCGCTTCGTTCCGCTCGATCGACGCCTTCCCGGCGCTGCTGTCGGCGCAGCACGACGACTTCTTCGCGCAGCCGGTGGCGTTCCTCGGCAACGAGAAGGCACGCCTGATCTGGCGCGATGCGGCCGCGCATATCCCGGCGATCCAGCGCAGCAAGTATGACCAGGTTGCCGAAGAGGCGGTCCACTCGGCGCTCGACAAGGTGGTCGACAGCAACGAGGACATCCACCAGGCGCTGCAGGAAGCACAGGCTGAAATCACGCATCGTGTCCGCCGTTAAGCGGCTCTGATGAAACGGCGCGGCACGCATCGCCGCGCTTTGAAGCCCGCTGCAACAGCGTGGCCGGTCGCCCCGGCCGGCCACGCCCGAATGGACGGAATTATTGATGAACTCTCCTCTGCCCACAACTGAACAGGTTTCCCGGGAAGGGCTCGTGCCCGATACGCACGCGCCGCTCGCCCACGCTCGTGGCAAGCCGCGGTTCAATCCGGTCAAGATTGCGCCGTACCTCTTTCTCGCGCCGTTTTTTCTGCTGTTCGCCGTGTTTCTGGCCTTTCCGCTGCTGTTTTCGCTGTATCTCTCGTTCCAGAGTTGGGACGCGACAGCGGGGCTGGCGAGCATGAAGTGGGTGGGCCTGTCGAACTTCACCTTCACGCTGACGGACCCGTGGTACTGGAAATCGCTCTACAACACGGCTTCGATGGCGGTCATGTCCGGCGTGCCGCAGCACCTCATTGCGCTGCCGCTGGCGTTCTTTCTGCAAACCGCATTTCGCCGCTGGCGCAATTTCGTGGTCGGGCTGTATTTCCTGCCTTTCATCACGTCGAGCGTGGCGATCGCGCTGATCTTCTCGTCGCTGTATTCGACCGACTTCGGCATGATCAATCTCGCGATCGCCGAGATCGGCAAGATTCCGGGGCTGCACTGGATCGTGCCTTCGAAACCGATCGAGTGGCTGTATAACCCCGCGAACGTGAAGCCGGCGGTTTCCGTCGTCGTCTTCTGGCGCTACGTGGGCTGGAATACGGTGCTTTATCTGTCCGCGCTGCAAACCATTCCGAAGGATCTCTACGAAGCGGCGCGCATCGACGGCGCCAATGGCTGGCAACAGTTCACGCGCATCACGATTCCGCTTCTCAAGCCGATGATCTTCTTCGCGGTCACGCTTTCGATCATCGGTGGGCTGCAACTGTTCGAAGAGCCGTTCATCCTGCTCCCGAACGAAGGCATGGGCACAAGCCAGTCCGGCCTGACGACGGCGGTCTACATGTATCGCACGGCATTCCACGACGGCGACTTCGGCACGGCCAGTTCGATTGCCTGGCTGCTCTTTATCACGATCTCCGCGCTGATGTGGCTCAACACGCGCATTTTCCACCGCAGCGGCATGAAAGAAGAGGCACAGCGATGAAACTGTCGAAAAACAAGGCGCGTCATACGGGCTACGCAGTCGTGCTGGCGGGCGCGGTGCTGATGTTCTCGCCGTTCTGGTTCATGTTCGTCTTCGCTACACATACGAGTTCCGAAATTTTCTCGATGCCGCCGCCGCTGTGGTTCGGCAACGCGTTTCTCGACAACATGGCGTCGCTCATGCGTCACATTCCGTTCTGGCGCAATCTGGGCTGGAGTTTTTATACGGCCACGATCCAGACCGTGCTGACCCTGCTCGTCACCTCGATGGCCGGTTACGCGTTTGCGATGTATGAGTTCCGCTTCAAGAAGACGCTCTTTGCCGTCGCGCTCACGGCCATGCTGGTGCCGCCGTTCCTCAGCATGATTCCGACCTTTATGACGATGAATCTGCTCGGCTGGATCAATCAGCCGCGCGCGCTCTACGTGCCCGGCGCGGCTGCCGCGCTCGGCGTGTTCCTCATGCGCCAGTACATCGCGTCGGCCATTCCGTCCGACCTGATCGAGGCGGCGCGCATCGACGGCTGCGGCGAGTTCCGCATCTACTGGAGCATCGTGCTGCCGCTGCTTGGGCCGGCACTGGGCACGCTCGGGCTCATCAGTTTCATTCAGGCCTGGAATAACTTCCTCTCGGCGCTCGTGGTGCTGCGTTCGCCCTCGATGTACACGCTGCCCCTCGCGCTGCGCATTTTGCAAAGCCCGACCAATTCGGACTGGGGCGCGGTAATGGCAGGCTCGGCGGTCGCCGTGGTGCCGTTGCTGGTGCTGTTCGCTTTCACCTCGCGGCGCTTGATCGACGGTTTGACGACCGGCGCGGTCAAGGCTTGAGTTTCGCTTCGTTCATTTCATGCCGCTCGAGCAAGAGCGGACACGACTATTCAGGATACCTACCGTTATGTCGACGTTTCAATTCAAGGAAAATTTCGTCTGGGGTGTGGCCACCAGCTCGTATCAGATAGAAGGCGCAGCCCGTGAGGACGGCCGTGGCGAATCGATCTGGGACACGTTCTGCCGCGTGCCCGGCAAGGTCGTGAAAGGCGAAAGCGGCGACGTGGCCTGCGATCACTACCATCGCCTCGAGGAAGATCTCGATCTGATGGCGCAAATGGGCGTCAACGCCTATCGCTTTTCGATTGCATGGCCGCGCGTGCAGCCGGATGGCCGCGGCGCGTACAACGAAAAGGGCCTCGCGTTCTACGAGCGTCTGGTCGACGGCTTGCTCGAGCGCGGCATCCAGCCGTTCGCGACGCTGTATCACTGGGACTTGCCGCAAGCATTGCAGACGGAGCAAAACGGCTGGGAAAGCCGCGATACGGCTTATCGTTTCGCCGACTACGCCCGCAAGATCGGCAGTGTGCTGGGCGACCGCGTGGCGTCGATCGCCACGCACAACGAGCCCTGGTGTACCGCATGGCTCGGCAACGCAACGGGCTACTTCGCGCCGGGCAATGCCGACCTGAAGAAGGCTGCGCACGTGGCGCATCATCTGCTGCTTTCGCACGGCCTGGCCGTTCAGGCCATGCGCGCCGATGGTGTGAAGGCGCCGCTCGGCATCGTGCTCAACCAGTCGCCGGCACACGGCGCGACCGACGCGCCTGAAGACCTCGCAGCCGCATCGCTCGAATACGCGAAGTTCGTCCGCTGGTACATGGACCCGATCTTCAAGGGCGAATATCCGGCCGAAGCGCTGCAATGGTATGGCGCGAACGGCCCGCAAGAGGTGATCCGCGAAGGCGACTTCGACATCATCGGCACGCCGCTCGACTTCCTCGGCATCAACTACTACACGCGTATCTTCGCGAGCGCTTCGGGCAACAAGCGTCCACCGGGCGTGCACGGCTTCACGGACATGGACTGGGAAGTCTATCCGGAAGGTCTGACCGAACTGCTCACGAAGCTCAATGCCGAGTACAAGCTGCCGCCGATCTTCATCACCGAGAACGGCTGCGCGTCGAAAGACGTGCTCGAAAACGGCCGCGTGCAGGACACCGACCGCATCCGTTTCCTCGATCTGCACCTCGCCGCATTGTCCGAAGCCGCACGACAAGGCGTGGACGTGGCCGGCTATTTTGCATGGAGCATGCTGGACAACTTCGAATGGGCGTCCGGTTACGACAAGCGCTTCGGCATGGTGTACGTCGACTACGAGACCCAGAAGCGGACGCTGAAGGACAGCGCGCACTGGTATGGCAAGGTCATCGCGGAACATGCCGCCGCCGATCAAGCGTACTAAGGAGGACATAACAATGGGCGAACTCGTATTGCGCAACGTCGTGAAGACGTATGGCGAAGGTCCGCAGATCATTCAGGGCATCGATCTTCATATTCCTGATGGACAGTTCACGGTATTCGTCGGGCCGTCGGGTTGCGGGAAGTCGACCATGCTGCGCATGATCGCCGGGCTCGAGGAAGTGAGCGGCGGCGACATTCTGATCGACGGCCTACGCGTGAACGATCTGCAGCCTGTGGACCGCGGCGTGTCGATGGTGTTCCAGAGCTACGCGCTCTACCCGCATATGACGGTTGCGGAGAACATGGGCTTTTCGCTGAAGCTCTCGGGCAAATCGAAGCGCGAAGTACGCGAGGTCGTGGGCCGCGCTGCCGAAATCCTGCAGATCACGCACCTGCTCGAGCGCAAGCCGAAGGCGCTCTCGGGCGGCCAGCGGCAGCGCGTCGCGATTGGCCGCGCGATCGTGCGCAAGCCGCGCGTCTTTCTGTTCGACGAGCCGCTGTCGAATCTCGACGCGGCGCTGCGCGTGCAGATGCGCATCGAACTCGCGAAGCTGCACCGCGAACTCGGCACGACGATGATTTACGTCACGCACGATCAGGTCGAGGCGATGACGCTCGGCGAGCAGATCGTGGTGTTCAACAAGGGGAACATCGAGCAGACGGGCGCGCCGCTCGATCTGTACGACCGGCCCGCGAACCGTTTTGTCGGCGGCTTCATCGGTTCGCCGCAGATGAACATGCTCGGCGCGACGGTCGTGTCGCAAAACGGCGTGCAGACCGTCCTCGCGCTTGCGGGAGCGAGCCACCGTATCGCGTTGTCGGGCCGCCCGGATCGCGCACTCAATGGCGAATTGACCCTGGGCGTGCGCGCCGAACACTTGAGCATCGGCTTCGCGGACGAAGGCATCGCCGCTCGCGTGGAGCTGGTCGAACATCTGGGCGATGTCTCGATCCTGCACGCGCGTCTCGACGGCATGGCGCACGCCGTCGCGCTCAAGCTCGACAAGAAGGACGCGCAATACGAGGCGGGCGCGCGCGTGGCCATCAAGGTGGCCTCGTCCGCGGTCACGCTGTTCGATGCGAAAGGCGACGCGGTGGCGTTCGAGCGTCCCCAGGTGGGAGAGCACGTTCAAGCCGTCGTTTGACGTGCCGGTTTGGTCGGGGAAGAGTGCCATGACGAACAAAGGGTCGAAGGACGATTTCGCGTCCGCTGTCAATGCGCGCAGCGGGCAGGCCGCGACGTCCGATGAAACGCGCGATGTGACGGAGAGGGAGCGCGAGTCGCAACGCGACCGCCAGGAGAAACGGCGCGAGCCGCTTTCCTTACTGGGCCGGGATCCGGCGCGGTTTACGCGGACTCCGCGTCGATTCGCCAAGCCCAGGTAAAACACGCATGGCGGCGCCGGAAGCGGGCATTTAACATGAATTAACGTTAAGGGTAACGTTATTATGTTTCTGCTTAATCGATGGTCTGCAGCAAAGGTAATCACCTCCCCCAACGCTCCGCTTTCCTGCGGCAGCGTCCGTATCGGCAAGCGAAGCGTACACCGCTACTCGCGCATATCCGCCGGCAAGCAACACACCCTGTTGTCGTGCCTCGCGGGTCGCTCGATCACAACTCGGGCTGCTTGACGGGCATCCATCAGACAGACCGATTATATGAAAGCGCAAGGGCCGCGGGGCGGATTCGGGCGAAACATGTTACCGGTAAAAACCCGCAGTTCGTTGGTGCGAGATATACCGGTGCAGGGCGTAGTTCAGGCAGGAAACGGTTGGGCAACGCCGATAAAGAGCCATTGGGGTGCGAAGCGCAATTTCGTTGCGTGCGCAACGACCCGATGCAATAAAAATCCGATAGAATTTTGATGGGTGGAGAGCGTCATGGAAAAGCGAGTATCCAAAGCCATTTTCAAGTCCCGCGCCTGCGAGCTGTTCCGCCAGGTCGAAACGCTGGGCGAAACCGTCGTCGTGACGGACCGGGGACAACCCACCATTGAAATCCGGCCGTATCGCAGCAAGACGGAGAATCCGCTCGAGCTGCTGCGCGCGTCGATCACGCATTTCAATCTCAAGCACGCGCTTGCACCGGTTCCCGCCGAGCAGGAAGAGTAATGATCACGCTCGACACGCTTGCGCTCGTGTGCTGGCTCGGCAAACAGAAAGCGCTGAGTCAGGCCGCGCACGATGCGATCGACCGTGAACTCGACGGCGGCGAGATCCTCATTTCAGCCATCAGCGCGCTGGAAATCGCGGAGTTCGTGAAGGCGGGCAGCCTGGGGCTTTCCATGGATGCCCGTAGCTGGCTCTCGACGTTTCTGAAGCTGGATGGCGTGCGCCTGATTCCGGTCGATTCGGAAATTGCGTTCCGGGCGGCGACGCTGCCGCCCGCGCTCACTTCGCATCAGAGGCTGATCGTTGCGACCGCCCGCACGCATGGCGGCGCGCTCGTGACCTCCGATGCGAAGGTGCGCGCCTCGACTTACGTCGAAACGATCTGGTGACGCGAGCGGCGGTGGCGCGCTCGCACCGGTCCGGTCGAGTCGCGCACCACCAGCTCGGCAGGCAGCGTGATGCGCTGCGAAGCGGCGTCGATGCCGGCGATCTGCGCGAGCAGCGTATTGACCGCCGAACGCGCCATTTGCTGAAACGGCTGGCGAATCGTAGTGAGGGCAGGATGAAACTGCTCGGACATGGGAATGTCGTCGAACCCGATCACGGAAATGTCGTCGGGCACGCGCAGGCCGGCTTCCCTGACTGCGGCGATCACGCCGAACGCGCTCTGGTCGTTGGCCGTGAAGATCGCGGTGGGTGGATCGGGGAGATTGAGCAGGTCGAACGTGACGTCGAACGCCATCATTTGCGAGAGGTCGCCCGCGGCGACCAGCGCGTCTTCACGTGGCAGGCCGAGCTTGGCGAGGGTGTCGCGATAGCCGCGCTGGCGGTCGCGCACGCCTTCGATGGTTTCGTCGCCGGCGAGAAACGCAATGCGCTTGTGGCCGAGTTCCGCGAGATGCTCGACCGCGAGACAGGCGCCGCCGTAATTGTCGACGGACACCGAAGGAAAGCCCGTGAGCGTGCCGCGCTGATCGACGACCACTACGGGCACTTTGGCCGTGGCGAGTGCTTCGAGGCAGAGCGATTCGCGCGGCAGGATGGCGAGAATGCCGTCGGAAAATTGCTGGATCAACCCGAGCAGGTCGTGATGCGTATGGCGGTCTTCGTCGAACACGGTGTACACGAGCATTTCCATGCCCGCGCCGCGTGCCGCGCGGCCCGCGCCGAGCACCAGTTCGCTCGAGAACTGCGTGTCGAGCGTGGGCGTAATGATGCCGATGATGCCGTTGCGGCCGCCGGAGAGTTTCTGGGCGGTGCGGTTCACGACATAGCCGATGTCCGAAGCGATTCTCAGTACTTCGTCGCGCGTTTCGCGCGACACGCCCGGGCGTCCATTGAGCGCGCGCGACGCGGTCATCTGCGACACCCCGGCAAGCTTGGCGACGTGCTCAAGCGTTGGAGTTTGCCTTGCCATGCGTGGTGTGGGCTTACGAGAGGTCATGTCTGCGAAGACTCGCTCGTGACTCGCTGGTTACTCCGCGGATGGGCCGCTCGTCACGTTAGCGATACCGTTTGTGTGCTGGTTATTCTATCAGATGCGCGCTTGTGCAACCGTCCCCGTGCGTACCACCCTTGCGCAGGGCGCAAGCTCCCACGGGGGCTCACCAGGAAAATCCCGCATAGCCGTAGTTTGAGTCTCGGCTTAACATCCACTAACGTTAAGGCTAACGTTAAACCCGCAGATAACTCAGGTAGCTCTCAAAATTCCTAAAGAGGGGACACAAACATGGCGTACCCAGGTTTCTCCACGGCGCGGGCCATTGCCGGCGCCACGGCACTGCTGTTTTCACTGTCTGCAGTCGTTTCGAACGCCGTTGCGGCGGAATCCAAAACCATCACGGTGTGGGATCAGCAGACCAATGCGTCGTCGAGCAAGATCATCCGTGACGCGTCGGACCGCTTCGAAAGGGCCGATCCGGGCTACAAGGTCGAGAATTCGCACGTCCTGAACGAGGCGTACAAGACGAAGCTGAAGGTGGCGTTCGGTGCGAACCAGCCGCCGTGCGTGTTCGAGAACTGGGGCGGCGGCGGCCTGCAGGAATATGTGAAATCCGGTCAGATCGTCGACCTCACGCCGTACCTGAACAAGGACCCGGCGTATCGCAACCGCTTCATGCAGTCGTCGTGGAGCGTCACGACGTTCGGCGGCAAGACCTACGGTGTCGCTGCCGAAAACGCCGCGGCCGCCGTGATCTTCTACAACAAGGAAGTCTTCAAGAAGTACGGCATTACGCCGCCCAAGACGTGGGATGAACTGATGCACGTCGTGGATGTGCTGAAGCAGCACAACGTGGCAGCGTTCTCGCTTGCGAACAAGAACAAGTGGACGGGCTCGATGTACTACATGTACCTCGTCGACCGTATCGGCGGTCCGCAAGTCGTGAGCGACGCGATCGCAGGAAAGGGTAAGGGCTTCGAAGATCCGGCGTTCATCGAAGCCGGCAAGCGCATTCAGGAGCTCGTGAAGGCGGGCGCGTTCGCGCCGGGCATCAACGGCCTCGACTATGACTCGGGTGCATCGCGCCGTCTGCTGTATACGGGCAAGGCCGCGATGGAGCTGATGGGCGCCTGGGAAGCTTCGACGATCGCCAACGAAAATCCGACGTTCTCGAAGGATCTCGACTTCTTCCCGTTCCCGAGCGTGCCGGGCGGCAAGGGCGACCCGCGCGACCTGATCGGCACGGTGGGCGATGGCTTCCTGAGCATCTCGACCGAGTGCAAGACGCCGGAAGCCGCATTCAAGCTGATCCAGTCGCTGACCGACGACCAGGCGATGCAGGCGCGCGCGTCGGATGACCACAAGCTTCCGCCGGTCAACAACGTCAAGATCGACGATCCGTTCACGCAGCGTCTGCAGCAACTGCTTGCCGCGGCGCCGAGCGTGCAGCTCTGGTACGACCAGGCTCTGCCGCCGGCGTTGGGCGAACTGCACAAGGACACGACGCAGGCGCTGTTCGGTCTGTCGGTGACGCCTGAGGCGGCCGCGCAGCAAATGGAAGCCGCTTCGAAGAAGGGCGGTTGATCTCCAGCACTCAGGAAAAGTCCGGCTGGCGCCGCAAGGCGCCGGCCGGCAGAAAAGCTCGTGAATATTGCACTTTCCGCTACACCCGAACGCCGGCTGAAGCTCTCCTCGCAAACGCTCGTCACGGTCGTGTTTCTCGCGCCGGCGCTGCTGCTGCTGGCCGTGTTCCTGCTTTATCCGCTCGTTTCCAGCTTGCGGCTGTCGCTGCTCGACTGGAATGGTCTCGGCAATACGGCCCGCTATACGGGGCTCGCGAACTGGGCGCGGCTCGCCCATGACACGGTGTTCTGGCAATCGCTCAAGAACAACGTGATTCTCGCGCTCGCCTCGATTGTCATTCAGCTTCCTGTCGCGCTGGCGCTCGCCGTGCTGCTGGAAAAGGCCGGCCGTGGCTCGCGCGTACTCAAGGTTCTCTATTTTTTGCCGCTGCTCATGTCGAGCGTGGCGATCGGCGTGCTGTTCAAGCAGATCTACGATCCGAATTTCGGACCCCTGAATGTCGCGCTGCAGGCATTCGGGCTCGATGGTCTCGCGAAGGACTGGCTGGGCGACCCGCACTTCTCGCTGGGCGCGACCATCGCCGTGATCATCTGGCAGAACGCGCCTTTCTACATGATTCTGTTCCTCGCCGGCCTCTCGTCGATGCCGGCCGAGGTTAACGAGGCAGCGCTGCTCGACGGGGCTTCCGAGTGGACCATCTTCTGGCGCATCAAGCTGCCGCACCTGCAGGGCACGGTGCGCACGGCCGTGATCCTTTCCGTGCTCGGCTCGCTGCGTTACTTCGATCTCGTCTTCGTCATGACCGGCGGCGGCCCCGAGGGCTCGTCCGAGGTGATGGCCACCTACATGTATCGCACGGTGTTCAGTTCGTTCCAGCTCGGCTACGGCAGCACCATCGGCTCGGCGATGTTCCTGATCGTCATCGCAGTGGCGGCGGTGTCGATGTACTTCACGCGCCGCTATGCAACCGAGGTCTGAAGCATGATCAAGAAATTCCGCTTTCCCCGTGTGACGATTCCGATCCTCGCGCTGATCTGGCTGGCCGTCACCACGGTGCCGTTCATCTTCATGGTGGTGTCGAGCGTCAAGAGCCAGGAAGAGACCTTCACGACTTCCGTGTGGGCGCCGCCGAGCCACCTTTACTGGGGCAATTACGCGGCCGTGCTGAAGGGGCCGTTCTTCACATATTTCCGCAACAGCCTGTTCACGGTGGGCGTGTCGGTCGCGCTGATCGTCGTCATCAGCGCGATGGCGGCCTATGTGTTTGCGCGCATGCGCTTCAGGCTGAACAAGCTTCTCTTCGGTCTCGTGGTGGCGGGCATGATCGTGCCGCTGCATGCGACGCTGGTGCCGATCTACCTGCTTACGCGCAACCTCGGTCTTTACGATACGCAGTTCGCGCTGCTCGGCCCCTATGTGGCGCTCAGCCTGCCGGTGTCGATCTTCATCCTGACCGAGTTCATGCGGCAGATTCCGCGCGAGCTCGAAGAAGCCGCGCAGCTCGACGGCTGTAGCCCGTTCCGCATTTTCTGGCGCATTTTCTTCCCGCTTTCGGGACCGGGGCTCGCCACGGTGGCGATCTTCAACGGCATTGGTCTCTGGAACGAGTTCATCTTCGCATACATGCTCACGTCGACGTCCGAGCACCGTACGCTGCCCCTCGCGATCTGGGACTTCATGGGGCAATACGCGTCGAACATACCCTCGATGCTTTCCGTTCTCGTGCTCACGTCGTTGCCGTTGATCGTCGCTTACGCGTTCGGTCAGGAGCGCGTGATCAAGGGGATGATGGCCGGCTCGCTGAAGGGCTGATTCAGGTCTGATTCGCACCGCTAACCGAACTTCGCATAAAACGATATGGCAAGCATTTCCCTCAACAACGTACAGAAGGCCTACGCGAGCGGCAACGCGGTGATCCGCGACGCCAACCTCGAAGTCGGCAAGAACGAATTCTGCGTGTTCCTCGGCCCGTCGGGCTGCGGCAAGTCCACGCTGCTGCGCATGATCGCCGGACTCGAATCGATCACCGACGGCGAACTGCGCATCGACGGTGAACGCATGAACGAGGTCGAACCCGCGAAGCGCAAGGTCGCGATGGTGTTCCAGAACTACGCGCTTTATCCGCATATGAGCGTGTACGAGAACATGGCATTCGGTCTGCGTCAGGCGAAAATCGACAAGGCCGTCATCGACAAGAAGGTGCGCAGCGCGGCTGCCGCACTGCAGCTCGATAGCTATCTCGAACGCCGCCCCGCAGCGCTTTCGGGCGGCCAGCGCCAGCGCGTGGCGATCGGGCGCGCAATCGTGCGCGAGCCGGGCGTGTTCCTGTTCGACGAGCCGCTTTCGAACCTCGATGCGGCGCTGCGCGTGCAGACGCGTACCGAAATCGCGCGTCTGCATCGCGAGTTCAGCGAGGCGAGCGCCGTGTATGTGACGCACGATCAGGTGGAAGCCATGGCGCTGGCCGATCGCATCGTGCTCCTGCAGGCCGGCGATCACATGGAGCGCCACGGCAGCGTCGCGCAGGTGGGGGCGCCCCTCGATCTGTATCACCATCCGAAGAGCCGGTTCGTCGCGGGCTTCATCGGCTCGCCGAAGATGAACTTCTTCGCAGGCACGGTGGTGGGTGGCGACGATGGCGGCGTGGACATCGACCTGCAAAGCGGCGAGCGCGTGCGTGCGCGCGTGGACGGCTCGCGTGCGCGCGCCGGCATGAAGGTGACGCTCGGTGTGCGTCCGGAGCATCTGCGTGTGGCCGGCGATGCACGCAACGAACAGACGCTGGCGTGCCGCGTGAAGCTCGTCGAGCACATGGGCGAGCACAGCTACATCCACGCAACGCAGACCGGCTCGGGCGCGGCGACACTGATCGCCAAGGTGCCCGGCGACAGCGCGTTGACGCACGATGAAGTGGTCAAGCTTGCGCTGCCCGCCGAAGCATGCCACGTGTTCGACGATCACGATATGGCGCTGCGTCGTCTCATCTAAGCCGGGCACCGCTTTCGCCGCGCGCCCGCGCAACGCCATTTTCAAAAGCACAACTAAACGGACGGCGAAACATCAGCGCCGTCTCGTGCAATACCAGGGAGTGAAGCAATGTCGCTTGAACACACCACAGAGATTCCGCTTTACCGCCGCTCCGACGCACCGACCGCGCAGCGCGTGGCGGATCTGCTCGCGCGCATGACGCTCGATGAAAAAATTGCCCAGCTTCACGCCGCGTGGCTGGTGCTTTCGGCCGACGGCGAGCACAAGGCGCGCAGTATCGACTTCGCGCAAAGCGCCAACAGCCTCACGGTGAACCAGATTCTCGAACACGGTCTTGGACAGATCACGCGTCCGCTCGGCACCCACACGGTCGATCCCAAAGAGGGCGTGCGCGCGCTCAACGAACTGCAGCGCAAGATGGTCGAAGATACGCGCCTGGGTATTCCCGTCATGTCGCACGAGGAATGTCTCGTGGGCCTGATGATCAAGGACGCCACGCTGTTTCCCTCGCCGCTGAACTACGCGGCGACGTGGAACCCGGATCTCGTGGGCGAAGTGGGGCGCATCATCGGCGAGCAGGCGCGCTCGATCGGCTGCCACCAGGGCCTGGCGCCCGTACTCGACGTGTCGCGCGATCCGCGCTGGGGCCGCACCGAGGAAACGCTCGGCGAAGATCCGTATCTGGTGGGCGTGCTCGCGTGTCACTACGTGAACGGTCTGCAAGGCGAGCGCCGCGACGTGCTCGCCACGCTCAAGCATTTCGTCGGCCACTCCGCGAGCGAAGGCGCTCGCAATCATGCGCCCGTGCACGTCGGACCGCGCGAGTTGAACGACGTCTTTCTGCTGCCGTTCGAAATGGCGGTCAAACTCGCGCACGCGGGCTCGATCATGCCGGCGTACCACGATATCGACGGCGTGCCCTGCCATGCGGACCGCACGCTGCTGCACGATACGCTGCGCGAAAAGTGGGGCTTCGAGGGGCTCGTCGTTGCGGACTATGCTGCCGTCGACCTGCTCTACAGCCATCACGCGGTGGCGCACGACAGCGCGTCGGCGGCGGCGCTCGCGTTCAATTCGGGACTCGACGTCGAGTTGCCGGGGCACGAGTGTGCGGTCCATCTGAAAGAAGCGCTCGATCGCGGCGAGATCACCGAAGCGACGATCGACACCGCGGTGTCGCGCGTGCTGAGCACCAAGTTCCGCCTTGGCCTGTTCGAGAATCCGTATGTGGATGCCGAGCGCGTGGATGTGAAGGGCACGGCGGCGGCCGATACGGCGTATCAGGTCGCGCTCGAATCGGCGGTGCTGCTGCGTAATGAAGGCGGCGTGCTGCCGTTGAACGCCAATGGCGCGCAAACAATCGCGGTGATCGGCCCGACCGCCGACGACCCGCTCGCGCTGCTCGCCGGCTACAGCTTTCCGGTGCACCTCATCAACTCGGGCGAGCAGTCTGTCGCGTCGATCGCCACGCCGCTGGGCGCACTGCGCGCGCTGCTGGGCGATTCGCGCGTGCTGCATGCCAAGGGTTGCGACATCATCAAGACCCGCCGTGCGGGTGCGCCGGTTTTCCCGGGCGACGTGTCGCTCGACCTGAGCGCCGCCGCCAACCGCGACGAACTGATCAGCAAGGACACCGATGCGATTCCCGCTGCGGTCGAAGCCGCGCGCAAAGCGGAGGTGGCCGTCGTGTTCGTTGGCGATCTGGCGGGCTTGTTCCAGTCGGGTACGGTGGGCGAAGGCTCCGATACGGACAGCCTGGAACTCCCGGGCGTGCAGTTGCAATTGCTCAAGGCCGTGGTCGAGAGCGGCACGCCGACGGTCGTCGTGATGACGGGCGGCCGCCCGTACAACCTCGGCGGCCTCGAAGATCGCATTGCCGCGCAGATCATGGCATTTGCGCCGGGCGAGCGCGGCGCCGAGGCGCTTGCCGATCTGCTGGTGGGTCGCGCCGGGTTCAGCGGCCGTCTGCCGCTCTCCGTGCCGAAGAGCGCAGGGGCGGTGCCGTATGTGTACAACCATCGCCTCAAGAGCGCGGGCACGCCGATCGCCTACCACTTCGGCAGCCGCTATCCGTTTGGTTTCGGACTCGGCTACACGCAGTTCCGTTACGGCAGTCTCGCGGTGGCGCAACACGAAGTCCCGCTCGAAGACGGCACCGTCGAACTGAGCTTCACGGTCGAGAACACCGGCTCGCGCGACGGCACGGAGATCGTGCAGATCTACGTGCGCGACCAGCATGCTTCGACGGCGCGACCGGTACGCGAACTCAAGGCGTTCGCTCGTGTGCCGCTCGCGGCAGGCGCGCTCACTCGCGTGAACGTGAAGCTGCCCGTCGATATGTTCAATTTCACCGACGCACGCGGCGAGCGCATCGTCGAGCCGGGCAAATTCGATCTGATGGTGGGCAGTTCGAGCCGCGATATCCATCTGAGCGGCACGGTCACGGTGGTGGGCAATGCCACGCGCACGCTCCCGCGCGACTGGCGCATGCTGAGCGCCGTCGAAGTCGTCTCGTAAGCGAAAGGGAAGCGGCAGGTCAGGGCGGCGAGCCATTTGCGGCTCGCCGCCCTGTTTGGGTTCTGACAAGTCAACACTGGAATATTTGATGTCGTACGCAATCTATCCGAGCCTGGCGGACAAAACCGTCGTTATCACCGGCGGCGGCAGCGGGATCGGCGCCGCGGTCGTGGAGGCATTCGCGCAGCAGGGCGCGCGCGTGTTTTTCCTCGATGTGGCCGAAGACGATTCGCTCGCGCTTCAGGAAAAGCTTCGCGGTGCGAAGCATCCGCCGCTATTCAAGCGCTGCGATCTGTGCAGCGTGGACGCGATCGAAAGCGTGTTCGCGTCGATCGTCGATGCCGCGGGCCCGATCGACGTGCTCGTGAACAACGCGGGCAACGACGACCGCCATGATGTTGGCGAGCTGACCGCGAGTTACTGGGACGGGCGCATCGCCGTCAACCTGCGCCATCAGTTCTTCTGCGCGCAGGCCGCCGCGCGGGGAATGCGCCAGGCGGGGCGCGGCGTGATCCTGAACTTCGGTTCGGTGTCGTGGCACGTCGCGTTGCCGAACCTGCCGATCTACCTGACCGCCAAGGCCGGCATCGAAGGTTTGACGCGCGGCCTCGCGCGCGACCTGGGCGGCGCGGGTATTCGCGTGAACTGCATCATCCCGGGCGCCGTGAAAACGCCGCGGCAGATGAACCTGTGGCAAACGCCGGAGAGCGAGGCGAAAGTCGTCGCGGGGCAGTGTCTGCAGCTGCGCATCGAGCCCGAGCACGTGGCCCGCATGGCCTTGTTCCTCGCATCCGACGACGCCTCGCGCTGCTCCGGGCGCGATTACTTCGTCGACGCGGGATGGTACGGAGAATGACGATGCCGGCTCCCGTATGCGTATGGCCGATCGGCGCGGAGCTGGCCGAGGGACCGCTCTGGCAGGCCGCGGAAAACGCGGTCTATTTCGTCGATATCAAGGGCCGCCGGATTCATCGCTTCGTGGTCACGACCGGGGAGCGCACGACGTGGTACGCGCCCGACCAGGTCGGCTTCATCGCGCCGCTGGGCGACCGGGCTTTCGTGTGCGGCCTGCCTGACGGCCTGTATCGTTTCGACGCCGTGAGCGGGGAATTCGACAAGCTGGTCGATGTCGAGCCGCATCTGCCGGGCAATCGCCTCAACGACGGTTTCGCCGATGCGCGCGGGCGCCTGTGGTTCGGCTCGATGGACGACGCCGAGCAAGCGCCGAGCGGCACGCTGTATCGCGTGGACGCAGGCGCGGTGATGAGCACGCAGGACAGCGGCTACGTGATCACCAACGGCCCGGCCATGAGTCCGGACGGCCGCACGCTCTATCACAACGACACGATGCGCCGCGTCGTGTATGCGTTCGATGTTGCCATTGACGGCACGCTGTCGGGCAAGCGCGTCTTCACCGCCATTGCCGGCGACGGGTACCCGGACGGCATGGCCGTGGACGCAGAGGGCTACGTGTGGGTCGCACTATTCGGCGGCTGGCGCATCGACCGTTATTCGCCCGAAGGCGAACTGGCCGGCCAGATCGCGTTTCCGTGCGCAAATATCACGAAACTCGCGTTCGGCGGGGACGATCTGCAGACCGTATACGTTTCCACCGCGTGGAAGGGGCTCACGGCAGCCGAGCGCGAGAAGCAGCCGCTGGCGGGCGGCCTGTTCACGTTCCGCTCGCCGGTGCCGGGGCAGGCGCCGGGAAGCTGTGCGGCGGCCTTCGCACGGTAGGGAGCCTCGACCCCAGCCTCTACCCCAGCCTCGACCCTATAGGACCAAAGTCCGATGGTCGAGGCGTCCTGCAGTGTTAGGCTCCGAGAACACACGCCATGGTCCCGGACCGGCGCAGCAAGCGTGGCACCTGATCGTCTCAAGGGGACTACCATGCTCTACCGATCGAATACGCGCATTGCGTTCGCGCGCTGCCTGGCGCTCTCAGTCGTAGCATGCGGCTTCTTTGCGGCCTCGGTACCCCTGTGCCGCGCGGCTGACGAGGACGCCTCTGCCGCCTCGGAGGCCATGCCAGCCGGGGCCTCCGTCGACACGGAAAGCGGCACCATCAGTTTGATCGATCAGAAGAATGCACTCATCGTCGTGACCGTGCCGGGTCACGACGACCTGAGCTTCAATGTGAAAGATCACCCCGATGTGCTTAAGGTGATCCGGGTCGGCGACAAGCTGACGACCCACTACATGGAGCCGTACGTCACCGGATTGACGCCGGCCGAGGGTGCGGCGGTGACGCGCCTGACCCACACGGCAAAGGTGACCCAGCACTCCTCCGGCGCGGACCAGGAAAACTTCCAGGTACTCCGGGTCTTCAGCGGCGTGGCGCAAGTCACCGGCGTCGACCGCAAGCTCAACCTCCTGACCGTCGTCGACAAGTCCGGCACGGCCCGTTCCATTCGGGTCAGCCGCCCGGATCTGATCGAAGTGATGCAGTCCCTCAAGCACCATAGCCACGTGCGGATCAAGTACCAATCCGAGATGACGATCATCGTCGCCCGTTAGCGGCTACGCTGTGGGACGCCCGTTTGTTCCGGACCTAAAAGGTGGTGCGTGCAATCGGACCGATAATTCTCGCCGATCACGTGAAGCCAATCAGCTACCTCAAGAGTGAAGCCGCGCAAATCGTCAAGGATCTGACCGATTCAGGGGAGCCGCTCATCATCACGCGGAAACGCTTCGCTAATGCAGGCCCTGCTGCTGAAGTACCGCGTCCTGCCGACCGCGCGGATCGGTATCGATGAGCTGAGAAGCTACATCGTCCGCGCATCCGGATGGGAGACCTGGCGTCAGACGTCGGCTCAACTCCAGGACACCATTGCGCAGACCCGCGAGTTCCCGGAGAGCGGCCATGTGCCTGCCGAACTCGATGGCTTTGTCGACGACACTTTTCGACAGATGTTTTCGGGCAAGAACCGGATCATCTATCAGGTCCGCGACGACACCGTTTTTATTCACCTCGTGATCGACACGCGACGCGGCCTGCAAGCGCTTCTCCATAGAGTCGTGCTCCGCTTGATGTAAATTGCATGGGCGCAGCGTATCGAATACCGTGGCCGTGTCTCGCCGGGCGCGCCGCTGTCTTCAGGTTTTCGCGCCGAGATCCAGCAGCCGTACCGCATTCTCCTTGAGGATCAACGGGCGCACTTCCGGCTTGATGTCGAGCGTATCGAAATCCGCGAGCCAGCGATCCGGACGGATCAAGGGAAAGTCGGAAGCGAACAGCACTCGCTCGCGCAACAGCGTATTCGCGTACTTCACTAGTTCCGGCGAGAAGTATTTCGGCGACCAGCCCGACAGGTCGATATACACGTTGGGCTTGTGCAGCGCGATGGAAAGCGCCTGCTCCTGCCACGGCCAGGAGGGATGCGCGATGACGATCTTCATGTCGGGGAAATCGGCGGCCACGTCGTCGAGATAGATCGGCTCCGAGTACTTCAGACGCAACCCGCCGCCGCCGCGCATGCCCGAACCCATGCCCGAGTGGCCGCTATGAAACACCGCGGGCAGGCCATATTCGGCAATCACTTCGTATAGCGGGTAAGCCAGCCGGTCGTTGGCGAAAAAGCCCTGCATGGTAGGGTGAAACTTGAAGCCGCGCACGCCATGCGCCTCGATCAGCCGCCGCGCCTCGCGCGCGCCGAACTTGCCCTTGTGCGGGTCGATGCTGGCGAACGCGATCATGATGTCGGCGTTCCGCTGCGCGAAGTCGGCGATCTCTTCGTTGTCGATGCGGCGCCGCCCGATATTCGCCTCGCAATCCACCGTGAACATCACGAAACCGATGTTGCGCTCGCGGTAGTGCTCGATCGTTTCCGGAATCGTCGGGCGGCGGCCTTGCTTCAACACGGTGCCGAAATACTTGTCGGCGGCGTCGTCGAACTCCTTCGCGAAGAGGTCGGGCGGCTGGCAGCACGACACTTCGGCGTGGACGTGCGTGTCGATCGCAACGAGCTGGTCGATGTTCAAAGGCGTCTCCTCCTTATTGTCACTCGCCGCACGAGCGCTTAAGCAGCGCGCAGATTGCGCACGCAGGCATGCAGCAGCGCGTGGAGTTTTTCCGCTGTTTCGGTATCCATATCGTCGAGCATTGCGCCTTCGACGTGGTCGGCGGCGGCGTCGCATTCGCCCAGCAGCGCGTTGCCGGCTTCCGTGAGCGAAAGCAGCACCACGCGGCGGTTCATCGGGTCGGCTTCACGCATGACCCAGCCGTTCGCCTCCATCGTCTTTACGACTTCGTTGGCGGCCTGCGGCGTGATGAACGAGCGCTCGGCGAGTTGCGCATTGGACGAGCGGCCGCGCGCACGCAGCACGGAAAGCGCGGTGTACTGCGGCAGCGTGAGCCCGTGGCGCGCGAGCGCTTCGGTCAGGCGGCGCGACACGACGCGGTCGAGCTGGCCGATCAGGTAGCTCAGGCGCATGGGCGGCACGGCGTGCGGGCTGCCCTCGGCGGCTGGCTGCGCGATTCGGGCGCGCGGCGCAGTGGGTGAGGTTTTCTGGTTCATCGCGTTTTACGGGTTTGTACCGACGAGATCATATTCTACTTTACATATCAGGTAGCCTGATAGTAAATTGATTTCAAGCCGCGAGTGCGGCAGTGCCTACGGAGAGAGAGAATGAGTTACGAAGGTCGCTGGAAAACGGTCAAGGTTGCGGTCGAGGGCGGCATCGGCTGGGTGACGTTCAACCGGCCGGACAAGCGCAACGCCATGAGCCCGACGCTCAACAAGGAGATGATCGACGTGCTCGAAACGCTCGAGCTCGACGCCGAGGCCCAAGTGCTCGTGCTGACCGGCGAAGGCTCGGCGTGGACGGCCGGCATGGACCTGAAGGAATACTTCCGCGAGGTCGATGCGGGCCCCGACGTGCTGCAGGAGCGCATTCGCCGCGACGCGAGCCGCTGGCAATGGCAGCTGCTGCGCATGTATTCGAAGCCGACCATCGCGATGGTGAACGGCTGGTGTTTCGGTGGCGGCTTCTCGCCGCTCGTGGCGTGCGACCTCGCGATTGCCGCGGACGAAGCCACGTTCGGTCTTTCGGAAATCAACTGGGGCATTCCACCGGGCAACCTCGTGAGCAAGGCGATGGCGGATACGGTGGGCCACCGCGAGGCGCTTTACTACATCATGACGGGCGATACGTTCACGGGCCAGCAGGCCGCGAAAATGGGCCTCGTCAACAAGAGCGTGCCGCTCGCGCAGCTGCGCGAGGAAGTGCTCGCGCTTGCCGCGAAACTGCTCGACAAGAACCCGGTCGTGCTGCGCAACGCGAAGCACGGCTTCAAGCGTTCGCGTGAACTGACGTGGGAGCAGAACGAGGACTATCTCTACGCGAAGCTGGACCAGGCCAACCATCGCGACAAGGAAGGCGGCCGCGAGCAGGGCCTCAAGCAGTTCCTCGACGACAAGAGCATCAAGCCGGGCCTGCAGGCATACAAGCGCTAATCGATAGCGGCGCACCAGACAGAGGAGACAACGACATGCATGAAACCCGGCTTCTGATCGGCGGCGAGAAGCGCGCCGCGTCGAACGGCAAGACCTTCGAGCGCATCGATCCGGCCACGCGCGCAGTGGCCACGCGCGCCGCCGCCGCCACGGTGGAAGATGCGGACGCGGCCGTTGCCGCGGCCGCGCGCGCCTTCCCGGCGTGGGCCGCGCTCACGCCCACGGAGCGCCGCAAGCGCCTGCTGGCCGCCGCCGAGCGCATGGATGCGCGCACTGCGGACTTCATCGCCATCGGCGCGGCGGAAACGGGCGCAATGGCGAACTGGTACGGTTTCAATGTGATGCTCGCCGCCAACATGCTGCGCGAAGCGGCCGCCATGACCACGCAGATCGACGGCGCGGTGATCCCATCCGACGTGCCCGGCAGCCTCGCGATGGCCGTGCGCCAGCCGTGCGGCGTGGTGCTCGGCATGGCGCCCTGGAACGCACCGGTGATTCTCGCCACGCGTGCGCTCGCCATGCCGCTCGCGTGCGGCAATACAGTGGTCCTGAAGGCTTCCGAAGGGTGTCCCGGCGTACATGCGCTGATCGGCGAAGTGCTTAACGAGGCGGGGCTGGGCGAGGGCGTCGTCAACGTGCTCACGCATGCACCGGAAGATGCACCGGCCATTGTCGAGCGCCTGATCGCCAATCCCGCCGTCAAACGCGTGAACTTCACGGGTTCGACGCGCGTGGGGCGCATCGTCGCCGAACTTTCTGCTCGGCATTTGAAGCCCGCGCTGCTCGAACTGGGCGGCAAGGCGCCCGTGCTCGTGCTCGACGATGCCGATCTCGACGCGGCAGTGGAAGGCATAGCGTTCGGCGCGTTCTTCAATCAAGGGCAGATCTGCATGTCGACCGAACGCGTGATCGTCGACCGCAAGATTGCCGATGCGTTCGTCGACAAGCTCGTTGCGAAGGCACGCACGCTGAAGGCCGGCGACCCCACGCAGCCGGGCTCGGTGCTGGGGACTCTGGAGAGCGAAGCATCGGCGCGACGCATACTCGCGCTCGTGGAAGACGCGCGCGAGAAGGGTGCGAAACTGCCGCTGGGCTGCGAAGTGAACGGCGCGATCATGCAGCCTGTGATCGTCGAAAACGTCACGCGCGAGATGAAGCTCTACGCCGACGAATCGTTCGGCCCCGTGGTGACGGTACAGCGTGTGGACAGCGACGAAGAAGCGGTGAAGGTCGCCAACGACAGCGAGTACGGGCTTTCGGCGGCGGTGTTCAGCCGCGATATCGCGCGCGCCATGAACGTGGCGAAGCGCATCGAATCGGGCATCTGCCACATCAACGGGCCGACGGTGCACGACGAAGCGCAAATGCCGTTCGGCGGCGTGAAGGCGAGCGGCTATGGCCGCTTCGGCAGCAAGGCTTCGATCGCCGAATTCACGGACCTGCGCTGGATTACCGTGCAGACCGGCCCGCGCCACTATCCGATCTGAACGCGCGCATCACGACATGAACCACCGGGCCGTTTGCGCCGATCCACCGCGCAGCGCGGCACCGGTCAAGCAAAGGAGACAGGCTTTGGATTCGGAGCCGACCCAAACGCATGCTCGCGCCGTCGTGCAACCGGACTTCGCCGGTTATCGCGCCGTCGCGATCGGCTCGGCCGCGCCGCAGATCGAACGGCGCGGCGACTGCTGGTATTTGCGCTCGAGCGAGGCGCTCGACGACTTCCCCGAACGCGTGACCGACCGGCTCGTGAGCGGCGCGCGCGAGCATCCGGAGCGCTGGCTCGTGGCGCGCCGCGGCGCCGACGGCCAATGGCAGGGCATCAGCTACGCGCAGATGCTCGAACGCGCCCGTGCGATCGGGCAAGCCTTGATCGAGCGAGGCTTGTCGGCGGAGCGCCCGGTCGCGCTGCTTTCGGGCAACGATCTCGAACATCTGCAGATGGCGTTCGGCGCGCTATGGGCCGGCGTGCCCTATGCGCCCATTTCTCCCGCTTATTCGCTCGTCTCCAGCGATTACAACAAGCTGCGGCACACGCTGGGTCTGCTCAATCCCGGCCTCGTATTCGCGGCGGACGGCCCCGCTTTTGCCGCGGCGCTCGACGCCGCGGTGCCCGCCGATATCGAGCGCGTGGTCGTGACGCCGGCTGGCGGCGGCCGCCGCGAGACGCCGTTTTCGACGTTGCTCGAGACGCAGGCGGGCAGCTTCGAAGCCGCGCAGGCGCGCGTGAGCGGCGACACGATCGCGAAGTTCCTCTTCACCTCCGGCTCGACGCGCCTGCCGAAGGCCGTGCCCACCACGCATCGCATGCTGTGCAGCAATCAGCAGATGCTGCTGCAGACGTTCCCGCAGTTCGGCATCGAGCCGCCGGTGCTGGTGGACTGGCTGCCGTGGAATCACACCTTCGGCGGCAGCCACAACGTGGGTATCGCGCTCTACAACGGCGGCACGCTCTATATCGACGACGGCAAGCCCGTGGCCGGCCGCTTCGAAGAGACGCTGCGCAATTTGCGCGAAATCGCCCCCACGCTCTACTTCAACGTCCCGAAGGGTTGGGAAGAACTGACTGCCGCGCTCGAAACCGACGCGCAGCTGCGCGAGACGTTTTTCTCGCGCGTGAAGATGTATTTCTTCGCGGGCGCGGGGCTCTCGCAGGCGGCGTGGGACCGGCTCGAACGCGTGACGCAGGCCCATTGCGGCGAGCGCATCCGCATCATGGCGGGCCTCGGCATGACCGAGACCGCGCCGTCGTGCCTCTTCACGACCGGCCCGGTGATGGGCGCGGGCTATATCGGCCTGCCCGCGCCGGGCTGCGAGACGCGTCTCGTACCCGTGGACGGCAAGCTCGAAGCGCGCTTTCGCGGCCCGAACGTGATGGGCGGCTACTGGCGCGCGAACGAGGCGGACCGTCACGACGTGTTCGACGAAGAGGGCTACTACCGCACCGGCGACGCCGTGCGCTTCGTCGATGCCGGGCGGCCCGAACTCGGCCTGCTGTTCGACGGACGCATTGCTGAGGATTTCAAGCTCAGCTCCGGCACGTTCGTGAGCGTGGGGCCCATGCGCGCGCGCATCGTCTCGGGCGGCGCACCTTACGTGCAGGACGCGGTGATCGCGGGCATGGACCGCGACGACATCGGCGTGCTGATCTTTCCGCGCCTCGACGAATGCCGCCGGCTCGCGGGGCTCGATGCGAGTGCGCCCGCGCGCGACGTTCTCGACGCGAGCGCCGTGCGCGACTTCTTTGCTGACCTGATGGAGCGGCTGAACCGCGAGGCGACGGGCAGCGCGACCCTCGTCACGCGACTGCACCTGATGGACGCGCCGCCGTCGCTCGATCTGGGCGAGATCACGGATAAAGGGTCGATCAATCAGCGCGTCGTGCTGAGCCAGCGCGCGGCGCTCGTAGACGCGTTGTACGCCGCGCGGGGCACAGAAACGCGCGTGATTTTCGCTCGTCATCTGCAGCACGTTTGAGGAACGGTCACGATGAGTCTCGACTATCAGGTCCCGCTGTGCGACATGCGCTTCGTGATCGACGAATGGATCGAAGCACCCGCATGGTGGCGCAGCGTTCCCGCATGGGCGGACCTCGACAGCGCGACGGCGCAGCAGGTGCTCGAAGAAGCCGCACGTTTCGTGATGGAACGCGTCGCGCCGCTGAATCCGGCGGGCGACCTCGAAGGGTGCCGCTTCGAGGGCGGCGAGGTCTCGATGCCCACGGGCTTTCGCGAGGCGTATGCGGATTTCGTCGCGGCAGGCTGGCCGACGCTCGCGCTCGACGCCGACGCGGGCGGCCAGGGCCTGCCGCAACTGCTCGAAGTCGCACTGCAGGAAATGCTCGCGGCGGCCAACCACGCATGGCTGATGTCGCCCGGCCTCACGCATGGCGCGACGGCGTGTCTGATGGCGCACGGCAGTGATGCGTTGAAGCGCGACTGGCTGCCGAAGATCGCGAGCGGCGAGTGGCTTGCCACGATGTGTCTGACCGAGCCGCAGGCGGGCAGCGATCTCGCGCTGCTGCGCGCGCGAGCGACGCCCGACGCGGCGCACGGCGCCTGGCGCATCGACGGCAGCAAGATCTTCATCACGGGCGGCGAGCACGATCTGACCGACAACATCGTGCACCTCGTGCTCGCGCGTCTGCCCGATGCGCCGGCGGGCACGAAGGGCCTCTCGCTCTTCGTGGTGCCGAAATGGACCTTTGGCGAGACCGGCGAGCACGTGCGCAACGGCGTGCATTGCGAAGGCATCGAAAAGAAGATGGGCCTCAAGGCCAGCCCGACCTGTTCGATGCGTTTCGAGCACGCGCTGGGCTGGCTGGTGGGCGAGCCGCATCGCGGCCTCGCTTCGATGTTCGTCATGATGAACGCGGCGCGCCTGCAGGTGGCGATGCAGGGTGTGGGCCACGCGCAGCTTGCCTGCCAGCGCGCGCACGCCTACGCGCACGAACGCGTGCAAATGCGCGCCGTGAGTGCGCCTGCGCAATACGAGGGCGAGCCGGCGCAGGCCGCGCCGATCGCGTTTCATCCGGCCATGCGGCGCATCCTGCTCGACTTGCGCGCGACGGTGGAGGGCCAGCGGGCCATCGGCTACTGGATCGGTTACTGGCTCGACGTGGCCGCGCGCCACCCCGATGCGAACGAGCGCCAGGCGGCGGGGCAGCTCGCCTCGCTGCTCACGCCTGTCGCCAAGGCGTTCTTCACCGCCAATGGCTTTGCGGCGGCATCGAGTGCGCTGCAGGTGTTCGGCGGCTACGGCTATATCCACGAATACGGCGTGGAGCAGACGGTGCGCGACAGCCGCGTCGCCATGCTTTACGAAGGCACGAACGAAATCCAGGCGATCGATCTGCTCGTGCGCAAGGTGCTCGGCGATGGCGGCGAGGCGTTGCGCGCGTTGCTTGCGCATGTCACAGCGGACGCCACACGCTGTGTCGCTTCCCACGATCCTGCGCTTCACCGTGCAGGCGCACGGCTCGATGCGTTGGTGGCGGACGTGCAGCGCATCACGGGCGAAATCAGGCGGGGCAGTGCAGACGATCGCGAGTTGCCCTACCGCGTGGCCGACGACTATCTCGCGCTTATCGGCTGGCTGCTGCTTGCATTCGCCTGGGCGCGCACGCTGCGCATCGCGATGGATGCCTCGGCCGACGATCCGTTCTATGCCGAAAAGCGCGTCACGGCGCACTACTTCTTCGCTTACCCGCTCATGGCGTTCGATCACCGGCTGCGGCTCATCGAAGCGGGCTGCCGCACTCCGCTGCCCCATGCATGAAATTTTTTTAGCACGTAGGTTAGGTTAACTAACTAGTGACGGTGCGGTGAAAGGCCGCGACATTCCATTACAAAACGAGGAGGCAACGTGTCGTCATCGACTACGCAAGTGAGCGCGCGCACGGCGGCGGGCACCGCATGGGTGTTGGGTTTGTGTCTGATCGTGGCGGTGCTGGAGGGCGTCGATCTTCAGTCGACGGGCGTGGCCGCGCCGCGCATGGCGCGCGAGTTCGGTCTTTCGGTGAGCCAGATGGGGCTCGCGTTCAGTGCGGGCATGCTCGGGCTCCTGCCCGGGGCGATGATCGGCGGACGCCTCGCCGACCGCATCGGGCGCAAGCGCGTGCTGCTGCTCTCGATGGTCGCGTTCGGCGTGTTCTCGATCTTCACCGCCCATGTGTGGAGCTTTGCCACGCTGCTGGTGGCGCGCGTCTTGACCGGCGTCGGCCTTGGCGGCGCCATGCCGAACCTGATCGCGCTTTCGGCCGAAGCCGTGGCGCCGCGGCTGCGCAATACGGCGGTCAGCATCATGTATTGCGGCATGCCGCTCGGCGGCGCGCTCGCGGCGCTGATCGGCGTGCTCAGTGCGGGCGACACCGAATGGCGGCATATCTTCTATGCGGGCGGCGTCGGACCGCTCGTGGTCGCGCCGCTGATCCTCGCCTGCCTGCCCGAATCCGCGGCCTATGAAGCGGCCTCGAGCCGCGCGCAGTCCACGCAGAGCGGCCCGCCGCCCACGTGGCGCGTGCTGTTCGGCGACGGCCGCGCCGCGGTGACCGCACAGATCTGGATCAGCTTTTTCTGCACGCTGATCGTGCTGTACTTCCTGCTCAACTGGCTGCCCTCGCTGATCGTGAGCCGGGGCCTCTCGCGCAGCCAGGCCGGCGTCACGCAGATCTTCTTCAACGTGGGCAGCGTGATCGGCGTGCTCGGCATCGGCATGCTGATGGACCGCGTCAGGCCCGGGCGAGTCGTCGCGGCTGTCTATGCCGGCATCGCGATTTCGCTTTTCATGCTCGCGGGCGCGGGCAACCTGTTCTGGATCTCGGTGTCGGTGCTGCTCGCGGGCATGGGCGTGGTGGGCGCGCAGTCGATGCTCTATGCGATTTCCGCGGCGAGCTACGCGACCGTCATGCGCGGCACCGGCGTGGGCGCGGCAGTGGCGGTGGGCCGCGTAGGGTCGATCGTCGGTCCGCTCGCGGCAGGGCAGTTGCTGGCGGGCGGCGCGAGCGCCACGACGGTGATAGGCGCAAGCGTCCCGGTTACGGTGGTGGCGGCGCTCGCCGCGCTGCTCGCGGTGAAGCGAGCGCGCGAATCCTGATGGGCGCCGCCGCGCCGTATCAGAGGTCGAGCACGAGCATGGGCGAGCGCGAGCGCGAGCAGCACGGCAGCAGCTGGTCGTTGGCGGCGCGCTCCTCGTCGGTCAGGTAGAGATCGCGATGGTCCGGCTCGCCGGATAGCACGCGCGTGATGCAGGTGCCGCATACGCCTTGCTCGCATGAGACCGGCACCTCGACGCCGCCCGCGCGCAACGCTTCGACGATGGTCGTGCCGGCCGGGATGTCGATCACGCGCTGGCAGCTCGCGAGGGTGACCTGGAAGGCGCCGTTCGTGTCCGCGTTCGCGCTCGCGCTCGCGCCTGCTTGGGCCGCGCCGAAGTACTCGCGGTGCACGTTCTGCGCGGGCCACCCCGCGCTGGTTGCGGCTGCGAGCACGGCGTCGATGAAGCCCGCAGGGCCACATACGTAGGCGTGTTTACCGTCGTGCGGAGCGCCAAGCACGCGCGCGAGGTCGATGCGTGCATCGGCGCCTTCGCTGTCGAAATAGAAGTGCGTGTGCTCGGCAAAACCCGCTTCGGCAAGACGCTCGCGAAAGGCGGCGCGCTGTGGGTCGCGCGTGCAGTAGTGCAGTTCGAACGGGCGGCCTTCCTCACGCAACTGCTCGGCCATGGCGATGAGCGGCGTGATGCCGATCCCGCCCGCGAGCAGGATGGTATGCGTGGCTTGTTCGTCCAGCGGGAAATGATTCTTCGGGCTGCTGATTTCCAGGTTCGTACCGGCGTCGAGCGCGTGCATCGCAACGGAGCCGCCGCGCGAAGCCGGGTCGCGCAACACGCCGATGTGGTAGGCGCCATGAACGGAGGGACGGTTGCAAAGCGAGTACTGGCGCACGAATCCATCCACATGGACGTCGATGTGCGCGCCCGCCGCGAATGCCGGAAGCGGTGCGCCGTCGGCGCTCGCCAGTTCGAACTCGCAGATGTCGGTGGCGACGGGAATCTTGCGCAGAAGGGTGACTTTCATGATGCGTTGGGGCAAGGGAAGGAGAGCGGCCGCGCGTGTCCGCGCGACCGTGGCTTTGGTCGAATCAGTCCGCTGCGGCAGTGGCCGTTGCGTTGCGTTCTGCCGCGATCAGCCGGTCGAGCACGCGGCGCGACTGCACGCCGCCGGCATCGATGTTGAGGCTCAGAATGCGGCGTTCGGGCCACGTGAGCAGATTGCGCTGCTGCGATTCGAGCATCTCGAGATCCTCCGAGAAGATCTTGCCCTGGCCCGTGCGGATCGTTTCGGTGAGCGCGTGATCGTGCACGGCGAAGCTGCGCGCCATGCCCCAGAAGTACCAGATCGACGTTTCGGTTTCCGGCGTAATGAAGTCGACGACGATGCTCGACGCCTTGTCGCGCGCATCGGCGTCATATCCGCCTTTGCCTGCGTGCGCCACGCCCACTTCGATCATCACGTGGCTGGGCGGCGAGAAGTGGCAGATTTGCCAGCGGTCGCAGGGCACGTTGTCGGCGAGGCCGTTGCCGCGCAGCGCTGCGGCCCAGAAAGGCGGCGGCATGATGTTGTGCATGAAGCGGCTGGTGGTGACCACGTCGCCGTTGACCGTGGTCTTGGGCGGTGCTTCCTCGATCTCGGGCTGGCCGATGCTCGAGGCGTGCACGTAGGTCTCGTGCGTGAGGTCCATGAGGTTGTCGACCATCAGGCGATAGTCGCACTGGATGTGATAAAGGCCGCCGCCATACGCCCACGCGGGATTGTCGGCCCAGTCGAGGTGATGGATCTTCGCCGGGTCGGCTTGCGCCGCATCGCCGGGCCATACCCAAATGAAACCGTAGCGCTCGACCGCGGGATAGCTGCGCACGGACGGAATGCCGCCCACACGCTGGCACGGCATGCTCACGCATTTGCCGCTGGCGCCCACGGTGAGGCCGTGATAGCCGCACACCAGATGCCCTTCGCGTACGCTGCCGAGCGAGAGCGGCGCGCCGCGATGCGGGCAGAAGTCTTCGAGCGCGGCGACGCCGCCTTCGGCCGTGCGCCAGAACACCATGCGCTCGCCGCAGATTTGCCGCCCAAGCGGCTTGCCGTCGATTTCATCGGGGGTGCATGCGACATACCATGCGTTTTTCAGGAACATATGTCTCCTCCAGGGCGCCTGGCTGCGCCTTCGTTCAGGGTGAGGGGCGGCACGCATGCCGCCGTTCGAATCAAGCCGTTTAACGAGCGCGTATACCGCGCGCCACTAGCGCGGATTGCGGCGAATGAGATTGCCGCCAATCAGCCTCGTCATGGCGCGCTGGTTGTCGAGCACGCGCTTGAGGTTTTGATGGGCGATATGCGAATGCTCGCGCATCAGCGCTTCGGCGCGCGCGCCTTCACGGCTTTCGATCGCTTCGAGCACGGCGCGATGCTGGGCTTGCGCGACGATCAGCGTTTCGCGCGCACGCGGGTCGAGCGACTGCACGACGACGAACGCGCTGGCGGATGCAAACGGCAAGGTGGCGACTTTCTCGATCTGCCGCGCCACCACTTCGCTGTCGGAAGCCGCGGCCAGCAGCCGGTGAAAGCGGCCATTCGCTTCGACATAGCGGGAGAAGGTTTCTTCGCTCAGCTCGCCCACGAGCAGTTCGTCGATCTCGTCGATGCAGTCGTGCAGGTCGCGGAACATCGAATGGGTGATGCCGCGCTCGGCGGCAAGGCGCGCAGCCAGCCCTTCGAGCGTGCCGCGCAGTTCGATCGAGTCGCGTATTTCATTTTCCGAAAACGAGCGTACGGCATAGCCGCCGCTCGGAATCGGCTCGAGCAGCCCTTCCTCCTGCAGGCGCATGAGCGCCGCGCGCACCGGCGTGCGCGAGACGCCAAGGCGCTCGACCACGCCCAGTTCGGAAATGCGCTCGCCCGGCGCGAGTTCGCCGCCGAGTATCAGTTCTCGCAGCCCGAGCTGGGCCTTGACGGTTTGCGAAGCGGCGGAGCCGGCGCGCGTGCTGGCGGAGGTGTCGTCGATGCCGTTCATGCGTAAGGAAGTGGTGAAAAGCGAATGGAGAAGCGGCCAGAGACTGCACCACGATGTGTACAGATTGTATACAGCGAATCGATCTATTCAATACAACTGTCGCGAAATACAGGGTAAACGTGGAAAAGTAAGCGGAAAGTAAAGAGAAATTGTGTACAACGAGGGTCTTTTTTGATTGACATCACTAGGTCAGGTTTCCTACGATCTCGCTCGAAGTTCGATAAACGAAGCGGAGTTCGTAATACGAACACGCAAGACAACCAAGGAGACAAACGTGACGAGGCAGGCCCAATCACATCATCCGCACGAACCACACGATCTGAAAAACGAACGCAGGACGCTGGTCCTGCTCGCCATCGGCTTCGGTCTGGTCGGGCTCGATCGCTGGATGATCGCGCCGCTCTTTCCCCACATGATGAAAGACCTCAACCTGAGCTACCAGCAGCTCGGCCAGTTGATCGGCATTCTCAGCATTGCGTGGGGCGTGTTCTCGATCCTCATGGGCCGCCTGTCCGACCGCATCGGCCGGCGCAAGATCATGATCGCGGCGATGGTGATGTTCTCGCTGCTCTCCAGCTTCTCGGGTTTCGCGACCGGCTTCGCAAGCCTGCTGCTCATTCGCGCGCTGATGGGCGTCGCGGAGGGCGCATTCACGCCCACCAGCGTGGCCTCCGTGGGCGAGGCCTCGCATCCGTCGCGCCGCGGGCGCAACCAGGGGCTGCAGCTCAGCATGTTCGCGCTGATGGGCCTGGGCCTCGCGCCGATCATCGCGACGCAGTTGCTGCGCGTCGTGCCGTCGTGGCACTGGGTGTTCGCGGTTTCCGCGGTGCCGGGCCTCATCGTGGCCGTGCTGATCGCGACGATGTTGCGTGACGCGCCGCAAATCAAGCCGGTGCACGCGGCGGTTGCGCACGCAACGGGCGGCCCGCGCTGGAGCGCGCTCTTCGCCAGCCGCAATGTCGTGCTCGCCATGCTGGCCACGCTGTGCGCGATGGCGGGCATCTTCGTGATCGGCGCGATGGTGCCCAACTATCTCGTGGACTATCTGCATCTCGACACCGCGCAGATGGGCTTTGTCGTGTCGGCGATCGGCTTCGGCGGCTTTCTCGGTGAGTTCGGCCTTGCCAGTCTCTCCGACGTTGCAGGGCGGCGGCTGACTTCGGTCGTCTCGTTCGCGGGCGCGGCGATTTCGCTCTATGTATTCGCCCGCGTCGGCGCGAACCCGTGGATGCTCTTTGCCGTCCTGTTCGTCGTGTCGTTCTTCGCGCTTGGCATGCTGGGCGTCCTCACCGGGCCGATCGCGACTGAAGCTGCGCCGGCGGGGCTAGTCGCCTCGGCCATCGGCATTACTTCGGGTGCCGGCGAGATTTTTGGCGGCGGCATCGCGCCGGCGATTGCCGGTTATGTCGCGCAGCACGACGGCATTCAGTTCACGCTGCAGTTCGCGCTCGGCGGGCTCATTTGCGGCATCTTCGTTTCGATGTTCCTGATCGAAACCGCACCGCGCGCGCTGGCACGCCGGTCGGCTCCGGTCGCACTGCAATCCGACTGATGTCGCGGTGACGGCGCCCCGGCGCCGTTACGGTTTCCCGAAGTTCGACGATTATTTCAATTAATAAGGCATCCGTAATAAAAGGATGCCGACAAAGAGATCAAGGTAAAGGAGACGTCAATGAAGAGCCTCGCACTGTGGTGCACGGCGGTATCGGTCATGGCTTGCGCCCAGGCACATGCGGAAGGCGGCCCGGCGGGCGACAGCGTGTTGCTGTACGGCATGGTGGACGCGGGCGTGTCGTGGGTCAGCAACCAGGGCGGCCACTCGGTGGTGAAGTTCGACGACGGCATTTTCACGCCGAACCTGCTTGGATACGCGGGCGCGAAGATCTGGGCGGCGGCTTGCACGCGGTGTTCGATCTCGTCGATCAATTTTCGATGGGGACGGGTTCGATCATCTCGGGTCAAGGGATCTTCGGGCGCAACGCCTACGTTGGCCTCGACAGCGACTAGTACGGCAGGCTCACGATGGGCAATCAATACGACTTCATGACCGATTCGCTGTTTTTCGGCCACGACGACGCGGCGATGGAAGTCGGGGGCCTCTACAACTTCCGCGCGGGCCCGTTTGCGAAGATCGCGATTCCGGGCAACCCACCCTTCGCGCAGCAGTTCGACTGGGACCGCATGGCCGGCGCCACGGTCGAGAACTCGGTCAAGTATCAATCGCCGAAGTTTGCCGGATTCAGCTTCGGCGGCCTGTACGGCTTTGGTGGCATTCCGGGTGCATTCGGACGCGGCAATACGGTCAGTGCCGGCGCGAATTACACCAACGGCGCGTTCGGCATGGCGGCCGCGTACACCGAAGCCAAATATGTGGAGACCGGCGAACCCGATGTCGGCATTCGCAACTGGGGCGTGGGCGCGCACTACGACTTCGGCAAGGTCATGGCGACGCTGCTGGTGACGACCGTGCGCAACACCTTCAACGGCGGCGCCATTGCCCAGGCCGAGGCCGGCGCGAACTGGCTGCTCGCGCCAGACTGGGCGATTGCCGCCGACTACATGTACATGAAGGGCAACGCGTATCTCGACAACAATCACGCGCACCAGATCACGGCCATCGTCGATCACTTCCTGTCCAAGCGGACGGTCGTGTATGTGGAGACCGTGTATCAGCGCACGAACGCCGGGGCTCAGGCGCTGATCAGCGGCGTGCTCGACCCCAACGGTACGTCGAGCGGTCCCAATCAGTTCATCGCCCGCGTTGGCGTGCAGACGCGGTTTTGAACCCAGGCGCCTGCGAGCGCCTCGCTTGACTTGATGGGCCGGTTTTCCGGCAATTCCTCACGGGGCGCTTTCCCGGCGCCCTTAGTCTCCTGTCCAGTGACCAGCAAAGCATCTATTCGATGCCTATATTGTCCCCAGAAAAATATCGTTTATTTTTCCGGCTCTGAAATGACATAATCACCGCCCCGCCGGCCCGCGCGGGGCAGGCCGCGTCACATTCCATTCATAACCCTTTTGTCGACCCCGCTAATCGCAGGGCCGCACGCGATGCTTTATTTGATGTTAATTTAAACGTCATTCCCGATTGACCATTTAAGCGGCGATTTTCCCCATTTTTGGTGCGAAATTGCCGAACAATGGCTTTTATTATTCGCCACACACAAAACAGTCATCGAAACATGAACGACCGTTCTCCCAATCTCGCGCCCGCGCCGCTCGAAGAGACGACACTGCGCCAGTGGCTGTCAGTCTTGGCCGTGGCGATCAGCGCATTTGCGTTCGTGACGTCCGAATTTTTGCCGGTCGGTTTGCTCACCGAGATCGCCCGCGACCTCGGCGTGACGCCGGGTACTGCCGGACTCATGGTGACCACGCCGGGCGTGATGGCGGCGATCTTCGCGCCGGGCCTGATGATGTTTGCCGGCCGCATGGACCGGCGGCAAGTCTTTCTCCTGCTCACGGCCATGCTGCTTGCGTCGAATATCGTCTCCGCGCTTGCGACGAATTTCACGTTCATGCTGGTTGGCCGCGCGATGCTCGGCGCGGCGCTCGGCGGATTCTGGACGCTTGCGACTGCAGCGGCGGGCCGCCTCGTGCATACGAGCGACGCCCCGCGCGCAACGGCCATCATCCTGACCGGCGTGACCTTCGCGACGGTGATCGGCGTGCCGCTCGGCACCTTTATCGCGGGTTTCGCGTCGTGGCGCATGTCGTTCTTCGTGACGGGCGGCCTCGTCGCGCTTGCGCTCGTTGCGCAGGCGCTGCTGGTGCCAACGCTTCCTTCCGCCGCCGCATTGCGTCTTGCCGATTTCGCCACGCTGCTGCGTCGCCCGCATGTGCGTCTGAGCATGCTGATGGTGGCGCTCGTATTCGGCGCGCATTTCTCGACGTACACGTTCATCGCGCCGCTGCTCCAGCAGGACTTCTCGATGAGCGCCATCACGCTGCTGCTGCTCGCGTTCGGCGTGATCGGCTTTTTCTCGAACGCGCTGACTTCGGCGGTCGTTGCCACGCGCCTGAAGCTCGCCGTGGCGACGATGACGGCGCTGCTGTTGTGCGCGCTCGCAGCGATGATTCTGCTCGACCACGTGCGAATTGGCGAGATCGCGGCGATGCTGATGTGGGGCGTGGCGTTCGGCGCGATTCCGCTGTGCTTCTCCGTGTGGATTCAGCGCGGCTCGGCCGATCTTGCCGAAGCGGGCTCGGCGATGTTCGTGAGCGTGATCCAGGTGGCGATTGCGCTTGGCTCGTCAGTGGGCGGCACGATCGTGGACCGCGCGGGCATACGTGCCGATCTGGTGCTCGGCTGCGCGCTCGCCGTGTTCGGACTCGTCACGCTGCATCGGCTTGCGGCAATGGAGCGGCCGGCGCGGGTCGCGGCGCTCGAATGCGAATGCAGCCCGTCGCTCGATTGAAACGATCGCAACGATTGATTCGAAAGCGACGCAAGGCGGCGACCCATCGACCTCGCCGCGCCGCGCTCCGGGTCTGCGCAAAGAGACCCGCTGCCATTGCACCACGTTAGCGCATCGCGCCGCGCTAACGTTTGCGAACGGGCATGATCGTTCGTCCGCAAGGCTCGCCAATTGTCGCGTGCCACGCTCACGCGCAACCCCCTCAAGTGACGCCCGGTTTCGGCCGATATGCAATGTGGTTCCCCTGCGTTCCGCGGGGTCCGCCATTCCCGAACTGAAAGCGAGCGTTACGTGCACGGAATCAAGTTTGCCTGGCTGTGGTCCGGTCTGATCGGCATGCTTTTGCTCCTGGGTTGCGATCAGCAGAACGGCGCCCAGAGCAGCAAGGCCGCGCCGGCACGGACCACCATCACCGCGCTGATCTGGGCGCCGGACTGGCCGGAGGAGATGCTCCAGATCGCCGCCGGGTTCGACAAGCTCAATCCCGATCTGCACGTGAACGTGCAGTTCATGGTCGGCAACTCGATCGAGGAGAACATCAAGCCGCGCGTGGCGGCGGGCACGCTGCCCGACCTCGTCAGCATCAATCCGAACGCCTATGCCGCCGAGCTGGCCGACCAGGGCGTCCTGACCGATGTCCGCCAGAGCGCCGCATGGAAGAACATGCTCGATCCACTCAAGGCTGACTGGACCAGTCGCGAAGGCAAGGGGTTCGGCATATCGGGCGGCGTGGCGACGACGATGATCTATTACAACCGCGCCATGTTCGCCAAGGCCGGCATCGACACGCTGCCGACGAATTTCGATGAGTTCCTGGCGGTGTGCGCGAGGCTCAAGCAGGCGGGCATGATTCCGGTGATGTGGAGCGGCGGCTTTCCGAACATGCTCGGCAACGGGCCGTTCGCTTCAGGCTTTGCCAATGATGTGGTCGCGCGCGAGCCCAACTGGAAAGAGAAAATGGCGGACGGCACGCTGAACCTCGATACGCCGGAGGCGGCCGATATCTTCGCCAAAATCGCATTGATCCCGGAGCGCGGTTACGCGCAGCCGTCGTTCATGACGACGGGGTACGACGAGGGCATTCGCCTTTTCAAGGAAGGCAAGGTGGCGATGGCGTTCCAGGGCAGCTGGTCAGCAGGACTCATGCTGCATGGAAACGATTTCTCGGTGGGCGTGTTCGTGCCGCCCTGGAACGCGCGCGGCGAACGCGTCGTGCCGGTGCTCGGCAGCGAAACGGGCTTTGCCGTTTGCGAAACGCCCAACAAGGCCGCGGCCATGCGTTTTCTGGAATTCATCGCCGGCAAGGGGTTTCCGATTCTTCAGCGGAAACGCCACAACATTTCGCCGTTCCAGAAAGGCATGGGGACCGTGGTGAGCGACGTGGAGATCGTCGACTACACGAACGCGCTCAGCCGTTATCCCGTCACGGCAAGCCCCTATTATTCGTCGCTTCCTTCCAATACGATTGAGCTGGTGCATGAATTGATGCAGGATGTGCTGCTCAGGAAAATTACACCCAGGCAGGCTGCGCAGCGCCTGGATAACTCGGTCAAGACTGAAGCGAAGATGCACTACAAATGAATGCAATCTCCGCACTGCTGCGACGCGCTTTCGACTACCTCTGCCAGGATTTGCTTCGACGCGTCGAGATTCGCTATCGACTGATTGCCGCTTTCATTCTGTTGGCGCTGTTGCCCATTATCATTTCGGGCTGCATTTCCTATGTGAAGTCGATCGCGGCGATCAAGGAAAATGCGGAGATATTTTCGAAAGAGGTGGTGAGGCAGGTTTCGAGAAATGTCGAGCTGCGCATGCACGAGATCGAAACGGAAAGCAATCTTCTCGTGCTTTCGGACCGGGTCCAGGGCGCACTGGCGAGAGCGGCGAGCGGCAGTGCGATGGAGCAGAGCGAGGCGCGCGAGGACATGACGCGTTTGCTGCTCGAGCATTATGGGTCGGTCGATTTCATCAACCAGAAATATTTGCTCGACCAGAAAGACCGGATTCTGGATACGCAGGCATTTGCGCAGTTGACTTCGGGTGTGACGGCGCTCGTCGGCATTGCGGAAGAATCGCATGAACGCACCTACTGGGGCAGCTACGACGATGGCGTGGGCCAGCAGAACCTGGGAATGGTGCGCGCCATCTACAACAAGAGCGACAACGCGAAGATCGGCAGTCTGGTTCTGGTCGTCCGCCCCGAATACTTCTCGACGATTTTCAACGACGTCGCCACGGGCAGCGGAACAGAGATTTACGTATTCGATGCGAGCGACAACAAGATCATCGTGGTTCCGAATCACGCCTCGTCGCCCAACCCGGGCGCCGCGCCCGAGCCCGGCCTGATCGAAGATATCGCGCGCCACCGCGTATCGGGCGAGTCGAGCCGGTTCGTCAATTTCGCGGCAAAGCGCGGCGGGCATTATCTTGCCGCCTACGCGCGCATTCCCGGCACGAGCTGGTTCGTGGTCAGCACGATCGCCGAACGGAATCTCACCGCGGAGGCGCAGGCCGTACGCAACCAGATCGTGGTGGTCGGCATTTCCGGGTTTCTGCTTTCCATTTTCCTTGCCTACTTTATTTCGTACAGCATTTCGGCGCCGCTCCAGGATCTGGTGCGCCGCATGCACGACACTGGCGAGGATGCCGGCGCCGTCGAGGACGATGGCAAGGACGGGGAAGGCCCGCCTGGCGGACCGGACGAACTGGCCCGGCTGGCGCAGCGCTTCGAGCGGATGCGCACGGCGATCAGGCAGAAGATTCACAAGATCAACGAAATCAATGCGTCGCTCGAACAGACTGTCGTCGACCGGACGGCGGAACTCGTCGCCCGCGAACGGGAGTCGCGCACGCTGATCGAGAATTCGCCCGATACGATCACGCGATATGACCGCGAGCTGCGCCGCATCTTCGCCAATCCGGCCTTTTGCACGTCGGCGGGATGCGATCTCGCCAGCGTGCTCGGCAAGCGGCCTTCGGAGCTTCCCGGCGGCGCCAATGCGCTGGTCTACGAAAGGAAGATCGGCGAAGTCATCGCGACGGGAAAAAGCGCGCAGTTCGAACTGCGGTGGGCAGGAAAGGACGGGCAGGAGCAATGCACTCACATTCGCATCACGCCTGAGATCGATCGTTCCGGCCATGTCACTTCGGTGCTGGCAGTCGGTCGCGACCTCTCCGACCGGATGGCGTTCGAGGCGACCATCTGGAAGCAGGCCAATTTCGATGCGCTGACGGGTCTGCCTAACCGGCAGCTCTTTCACGATCGTCTTACCGAGGAGGCCGCGCTCGCGCGCCGTTCGCAAAGGCGCGTGGCCCTGATGTTGATTGACCTCGACCGCTTCAAGGAGGTCAACGACTCGCTGGGGCACGACCGCGGCGACGTGCTGTTGATCGAGGCTGGTCGCCGTATCAGCGCGTGCGTGCGCAATCTGGATACCGTCGCGCGACTGGGCGGCGACGAGTTCACGGTGATCTTGCCCGATCTCGAAGACATGGACGCGGTCGAGCAGACCGTGCGCAATATCAATCGCAAACTGACTGAACCGTTCAAACTCGGCGCGGACGAGGTCTACATTTCGGCGAGCATTGGCGTCACCGTTTTCCCCGACGACACGGTTGAACTCGACGCCTTGTTCAAGAACGCAGACCAGGCCATGTACGCGGCCAAGAATGCCGGACGCAACCGCTTCAGCTACTTCACGCCCGACATGCAGCTGGAGGCGGAAACGCGCTTGCGCCTGACCAGCGACCTGCGTTCAGCGTTGCCTCGCAATCAGCTTCGGCTGGTTTATCAGCCGGTCGTCGACCTGGCAACGGGCCGGGTCTGCAAGGCGGAAGCCCTGTTACGCTGGCTGCATCCGGAGCGCGGCATGATCAGTCCGCTGGAATTCATTCCGCTGGCCGAAGATACCGGCCTGATCATTCCCATCGGCGACTGGGTGTTCAGGCAAGCCGTGCAGCAAGCGCGCATCTGGCGTGAGCAATACGATCCGTCGTTCCAGATCAGCGTGAACATGTCGCCGGTGCAGGTCCGCCAGGACAGCACGGTCGGCGTGCGGTGGCACGACTATCTCGATCGCGAGGGCATGCCGGGGCAAAGCGTGGTGGTGGAAATCACCGAGGGGCTGCTGCTGCAGGCCGAATCGAATATCGACGAGCGGTTGCTCGATTTCCGTCTGGCGGGCATCGGTATTTCAATCGACGACTTCGGTACCGGCTATTCCTCGCTGGCCTATCTCAAGCGCTTCGACATCGATTACCTGAAAATCGATCGCTCGTTTGTTCAGAACCTCAGCGTGGACGAAAACAATCAGGTGCTCTGCGAGGCGATGGTGGTGCTCGCACACAAGCTGGGAATCCAGGTCATCGCCGAAGGCGTGGAAACCGTCGAGCAACGGGATTTTCTCAAGTCGATGGGCTGTGATTTCGCGCAGGGCTATTTGTACTCGAAGCCGATCGAACCCGAGCAGTTCGAACAGGTGGTCTGGCCATTGATCGCGGAAGGCGCGGCGGCCGGGCAGGAGCGAAGCAATCGCAAATGAATCGATACGGCAGCATCGTATCGACTCACTGCGGAACGATACGAAATAATCAGCCAGCACATAAATCGGCGCGCTCAGGTGTTCTGTACGAAGACGTACGGAATACGCACGCCATGAAACTGCGGCGCATGGCGCGCGATTGACGCGTCGTACGTCGTTCGCGCGCCGCTGCCGTTTTTACTGCGCGAGCCAGCCGCCATCCACCTTGAGTTCGGCGCCGCGCATCTCGTTCGCCGCTTCCGAGCACAGGAAGGCCGCTACGCCACCGATTTGCTCGACCGTCGCAAAGCTTGCCGACGGTTGCTTTTCGCCGAGCAGTTTCAGCGTGGCGTCTTCGACGGACATGGCCTCGCGGTGAGCCAGGTCATCGATCTGCTTCTGTACGAGCGGCGTGAGCACCCAGCCCGGACAAATCGCGTTGACGGTCACGCCGCTGCGCGCGGTTTCCAGTGCGGCGACCTTGGTGAGCCCGATCACGCCATGCTTGGCCGCGACATAGGCCGACTTGCCGACCGAGCCGACGAGCCCATGTACCGACGCGATATTGATCACGCGTCCCCAACCCGTTGCGCGCATGATGGGAAGCACTGCGCGCGTCGCGTGAAACGTCGCGCTCAGATTGATCGCGATGATCTGGTCCCAGCGCTCCACCGGGAAGTTCTCGATCGTTTCGACGTACTGAATGCCCGCGTTGTTGACGAGAATATCGAGCCCGCCGAACGTGCTTGCCGCGAAAGTCACGAGGGCTTCGATCTCGGCAGGACGGCTCATGTCCGCGTTGTGATGCACGGCGCGCACGCCGGTCGCTTCGATTTGCGCGAGCGCGGCCGCCGGATCGCCGAAACCGTTCAGGACGATATTGGCGCCAGCGCGAGCCAGCGCCGTCGCAATGCCGAGACCGATGCCGCTGGTCGAACCGGTGACGACGGCGGTCTTTCCGGCGAGGGAGAGCGTGTTGGGGAGATGCATGGGTGGGCCTGGTGTAGTTGCCGGTTAGACGATGCCGGTCAGGTAGAACACGGCGATGACGAAGAAGACCGCGAGCGTTTTGATGATCGTCACCGCGAAAATGTCGCGATACGACTCGCGGTGCGTGAGGCCCGTAACCGCGAGCAGCGTGATGACCGCGCCGTTGTGCGGCAGCGTATCCATGCCGCCGCTCGCCATTGCCACCACGCGGTGCAGCACTTCCATCGGGATGTGCATGGCCTGCGCGGTCTTGATGAAGGTGTCCGACATGGCGGCGAGCGCGATGCTCATGCCGCCCGATGCGGAACCCGTGATACCCGCGAGCGCCGAAACCGACACGGCCGCATTCACGAGCGGATTCGGAATGGCCTTGAGCGCATTGCCGACCACGAGGAAGCCGGGCAGCGCCGAGATCACGCCGCCGAAGCCATACTCGGATGCCGTATTGAGCGTGGCGAGCAGCGCGCCGCTCACTGCGGCCTTCGTGCCGATCGCGAAGCGTTCCTTCACGCGGCCGAACGCCGTCACGATGACGAGCAGAATGCCGAGCAGCAGTGCGCCCTGCACGGCCCAGATGGCGACGACGCTCTTCACGGCCACCGTCACGGGCGCGTGCATGCCGGGCAGCACGTCGGGCGCGACGGTGAAGCTTTCGCCGTACCACTGCGGAATCCACTTCGTCAGCAGGAAGTTGGCGACGCCAACGAGCACGAGCGGCGCGATGGCCAGCGCCGGATGCGGCAGATTGCCGGTCTCGACGCGCTCCGGTTCGTTCACGAGCGACGTGCCATAGCCTTCGCCCTTCGCCATGGCGCTGCGGCGGCGCCATTCGAGGTACGTGAGACCGACCACGATGATGAAGATCGAGCCGATCACGCCGAGCCAGGGCGCGGCCCACGCGGTGGTCTTGAAGAACGTGGTGGGAATGATGTTCTGGATCTGCGGCGTACCGGGCAGCGAATCCATCGTGAACGTGAACGCGCCGAGCGCGATCGCACCGGGCATGAGGCGCTTCGGAATGTTGCTCTGGCGATAGAGTTCGGCGGCGAACGGATATACCGCGAACACCACGACGAAGAGCGAGACGCCGCCATACGTGAGCAGCGCGCAGACCGCGACGATCACGGCATTGGCGCGCGAGCGGCCAATGTAGCGGATCGCGGCGGCCACGATCGCCTCGGAAAAGCCGGATAGTTCGATAACCTTACCGAACACGGCGCCGAGCAGGAAGACGGGGAAGTAGAGCTTGACGAAGCCGACCATCTTTTCCATAAAGATGCCGGAAAACACGGGGGCGACGGCGGAGGGATCGATCAGCAGCACGGCGCCCAGTGCGGCGATGGGCGCAAAGAGAATGACGCTGTAGCCGCGGTAGGCCACGAACATCAGGAACGCCAAAGCGGCGATCACAATCACAAAGGACATCTTGTCTCCAGTTGGTTTATTCGTGCAGGTCTGTTTGTTGTTCGCGCGCGCCGAAGCCGGCGCGACCGCGCAATAGAGCACGATGTGTGCCAGCGGGCGGAGAGCCTTGCGCGAAGCGGAGGGCGAACCCGCTGCGCGGGGCGCAGGGGTGCGCCGGGATGCTTGCGGCGGCTGCGAGTCGCAAAACTGAGACGAGTTAGGCGAAGAAAGCGCGGCGCCGCTTGCCACCCCCGCGCGCCAAGCCGGGAGATTTCAGGGGACGTGGCGCAATCTCACTTCTGAGATAATGCGTCCCGCAAATGAGAATCCACTGGTCGTGACGGGCTACGTCAGGGCCGCGATCCAGGAAAAGCACCGAATGGAAATTGAAACGACCGCGCTGCTGGCCGACTACGACCACGTGCGCAAGCTGGCGATGCAATCGCTCTTTCGATCACTCGACAAGTTCAGCGAAGGCACCGTGATCGTCGATCGCAACGCGCGCGTGGTGTGGATCAACCGGGACTACGCGGCGCGCTTCGGCTTTGACGACCCCACAGCCGTGATCGGTCTCGATTGCGAAGCCGTCATTCCCAACAGCATGATGCGCGACGTCGTGAAGGGGGGCGAGCCCATTCTGCTCGACATTCTCGAGACCGATCGCGATCCGATCGTCGTCACGCGTTTGCCGATCAAGGACGACAACGGCGAGACGATCGGTGCTGTCGGCTTCGTGCTGTTCAACGAACTCAAGGGACTGTCGCCGCTCTTTAGCCAGTACGCACGGCTGCGAGCCGAACTGATCAGCACGCGTCAGTCGCTCGCGCAGGTGCGTCGCGCGAAGTACAGCTTTTCGAGCTTGATCGGCACGAGCGCCGCAAGCCTCGAAGTGAAGCGCCAGGCGCGCCGGGCCGCGCGTCTCGCCTCGCCGGTGCTGTTGCTTGGCGAAACCGGCACGGGGAAGGAGTTGCTCGCGCACGCCATCCACGGCGCGTCCGGACGCGCGGACAGTCCGCTCGTGACGGTGAACGTCGCGGCGATTCCCGACACGCTGCTGGAACTGGAATTCTTCGGCGCGGAGGCGGGCGCGTACACGGGCGCGGAGCGCAAGGGGCGCATCGGCAAGTTCGAGCTGGCTCAGGGCGGCACACTCTTTCTCGACGAGATCGGCGACATGCCGCTCGCGCTGCAGGGCAAATTGCTGCGGGTCTTGCAGGAGCAGGAGTTCGAGCCGCTCGGCTCGAATCGCATCGTGCGCACCGACGTGCGCATTATCGCGGCGACCTCGGCGGATCTGCCCGCACTCGTGGCGCAGGGCCGGTTTCGTGCGGACCTCTACTATCGCCTCAACGTACTAATGATTCGTGTGCCGCCGCTGCGCGAGCGCCTGGCGGACATCGAGGCGATGGCGTATTCGATTCTCGACAAGCTCGCGGTGGAGAGCGGCGCGGGGCATCTCGAACTCGACAAGGACGCGCTCGCGGTGCTGTGTGCGTATGGCTGGCCAGGCAACGTGCGTGAGCTGCGCAATACGCTCGAGCGCGCGGTGTTGCTATCGGACAGCGAGCGCATCGATGCGCGCTCGCTCGCGCGCTTCATCGGCGATGGGCGTGGGCAGCGCCGCGACGAAGAGACGGGCACTCAGCACGATACGCAGGACGACACCGGCGTGCCGCAGTATCAGCAGTACGACGAAGCAATGCGCGATTGCGAACGCCGCTTCCTGACCGAAGCGTTGCGCGCGGCCGGCGGCCAGGTGACGAAAGCCGCCGCGCAGATCGGCATGGCGCGCGCGACGCTGTACCGGCGGATCGTCGCGCTAGGTATCGAGGTGTGATGCGCAAGAATCGCGTCGCGGGCCACCACCGCGCCGGATTCGTATAGAGCCGGTGCCCCACTACGGCCGGCCCACCAGTAATCGGGGACATATTGTCCTGCGCATCCGGTTATACCCTGGGTCTATTTCACACGCGTGAGCACTCTGGTATAACTGCGCTCCCAAGCTGATTACGTTTTAGCACGGCAAAAAACCGCAGGCGCGGCAAGCCGTCGAAAGGGAGTGCAATGGCGCGCGTAGTGGTGGTGGGCAGCATCAACATGGACATGGTCGTCACGACCGACACGTTTCCCCGGCTCGGCGAGACGCTGTTCGGCACGCATTTTTCGACCCATCCGGGCGGCAAGGGCGCGAACCAGGCAGTCGCGGCGGCGCGCCTTGGCGCCGAGGTGACGATGATCGGCTGCGTCGGCGCCGATGCGTTCGGCGGCGAGATGAAAGCGACGCTGGCGCGCGAAGGCGTCGATATCGCCCACGTGAGCACGGGCCGCGAGGCGACCGGCATCGCGTCGATCACGCTCTCGGGCGGCGATAACGCGATCCTCGTCGTGCCCGGCGCAAACCACGAGCTTTCGCCCGAGGACATCGACCGTGCAAGCACCGCGATCGCGCAGGCCGACGTCGTGCTCGCCCAACTCGAAGTGCCCTACGCAACGGTGCTGCATGCCGCGCGGCGCGCTCGCGAACACGGCAAGCCGTTCTTTCTCAATCCCGCGCCCGCAGTCGAACTGAGCGGCGAACTGCTCGAACTGACTACGCTGCTCACGCCCAACGAGCATGAACTCGCCACCGCGCTGCAAACGCCGGAAGGCGCGTGGGCCGAGGTCATCGCGCGCTCGCCCATGCGCATCGCCATGACCCACGGCAAAGACGGCGCGTACTACGCCGATGCCAATGGCGCGCTCGTGCATCAGCCGGGATTCACCGTCGAAGCCGTCGATACGACCGGCGCCGGCGACACCTTCAACGGCGCACTCGCGGCGTTCTGGCATCTCGGCATTGGCGAGGCCGTGCGGCGCGCGAACGCGGCAGGCGCGCTCTCGGTGACGCGCGCCGGTGCGCAGGGCGGCATGCCCACGCTCGCCGAACTCGAAGCCTTTCTGAACACGCAAGCCCGAGATTCGCAGTGAAAAAACACGGACATCTGAATCGCGACATCGCACGCGTGCTCGCCCGCATGGGCCACACCGATAGCCTCGTGATCGCCGACTGCGGCCTGCCCATTCCCGACGGTGTGGAATGCATCGACGTTTCGCTCGCGGTGGGCGTGCCCGACTTCTTCGCCGTGCTCGACAGCGTGCTCGCCGACTTCAAGGCCGAGCGCGCGGTGTTCGCGAGCGAGGCGCAGACGCATAACGCGGCCGTGGTGGCGCGCAGCCGCGAGATGGCCGCCACGCACATCGCCGTGGAAACCGTGCCGCACGAAGCATTCAAGCGCCGCTGCCGCGAGGCGAAGGCGGTGATCCGCACCGGCGAGTGCAGCCCCTACGCGAATGTGATTTTGCATTCGGGCGTGATCTTCTGAGAGGTCCAGGATGCAAGTGATGATGCAGGGGATCGGCAAGGCGTTCGGTCCGGTTCGGGTGCTCGAAGGCGTCGATTTCCGCATCGAGGCGGGTGAGATCCATGCGCTGATGGGCGAGAACGGCGCCGGCAAATCGACGCTCATGAAGATCCTGAGCGGCGTGTATCAAGCCGATGCAGGCGAGATCCTCGTCGATGGGCGCGCGGTGCAGATCCGCAGCACCGTCGAGGCCGAACGCGCGGGCATTGCCATCATTCACCAGGAATTGAACCTCATCGCGCAGTTGACGGTGATGGAGAATTTGTTCCTTGGCCGCGAGCCGAGCCGCTTCGGCATGGTCGATGTCGCGACGATGCGTAAAGAGGCGCGCAAGTGGCTCGACAGGGTCGGCGCGCAGCGTATCGATCCGCAGACCGAAGCAGGGCTGCTCTCCATCGGTCAGCAGCAACTCGTGGAAATCGCCAAGGCGCTGTCGCTGAACGCGCAAGTCCTCGTGATGGACGAGCCGACCGCCGCGCTCACGAACCGCGAAATCGAAACGCTCTTCGAGATCATGCAGTCGCTCAAGGCGAGCGGCGTGGCGATCGTCTACGTTTCGCACCGCATGGAAGAGATATTCCGCGTGTGCGACAAGATCAGCGTGCTCCGTGACGGCCATTTCGTCGGCGAACGCGCGATTCGCGACACCGGTTTCGACGAGATCGTGCGCCTGATGGTGGGCCGCGAGATCGGCGAGCGTTTTCCGAAACGCAGCCATGCACCGGGCGACGTGCGCATGCGCGTGGCCGGTCTGGCGGATGAAGGCCATATCGAAGGCATTACGTTCGACGTGCGCGCGGGCGAGGTGCTCGGTATCGCCGGACTCATGGGCGCCGGGCGCAGCGAGATCCTGCGCACGCTGTTCGGCGCGAACCGCAAGAGCGCGGGCACGGTCACGCTCGACGGCAAGCTGCTCGAGGTGCGCGACGCGTCCAGCGCGATTGCGGCGGGCATTGGCTTCGTCACGGAAGACCGCAAGCGTCAGGGGCTCGTGCTCGGCATGTCGGTGCGCGAAAACGCGACGCTCGTGCATCTGGATCAGTACGCCACCCTCGGCTTCGTCAACGAGCGCGCGGAGCGCAGCGCCGTCGACGGTCTCATCGAGCAGTTGCGTGTGCGCACGCGCGACGCCGAACTCGACGTCAAGGCGCTTTCGGGCGGCAATCAGCAGAAGGTCGTGTTCGCGAAGTGGCTGGCGCAGCCGCCGAAGGTGCTGCTGCTCGACGAGCCCACGCGCGGGGTGGACGTGGGCGGCAAAGCCGAGATCTATACGATCATCAATCAGCTCGCGGCGCAGGGCGTCGCCATCGTGATGGTGTCGTCCGAGTTGCCCGAAGTGCTGGCCATGAGCGACCGCATTCTCGTCATGCATCAGGGACGCCAGAACGGCATCTTCGAGGCGGCCACGGCCACTCAGGAACTGATCATGACGGCGGCAGCCGGCGGCCAGGCGAGCGCTGCGCAAGCCGTGGCAGCCTGAGCGAAGGCGCTTACTCACATACACTGCAAACCAGCGAGACATGACATGTCGCAAGTGACCCTTACCCCCGGCAGCCGGGCGACGCTGCAAAAGCTCGGACCCTTCGTAGCACTGCTGATCATCTCCGTGGCGCTTTCGATCGTGAGCCGCGATTTCCTCACGCTCGACAACCTGCTCAACGTGATGCGCCAGGCGTCGATCAATGCGCTGATCGCGTTCGGCATGACGCTCGTGATTCTGCTCGGCGGCATCGATCTCTCGGCGGGCTCCGTGCTCGCGCTTTCCTCGGTGATCATCGCGACGCTGCTGAGCACGGGCACGCCCGCTATCGTCGCGACGCTCGCCGGCCTCGTGGCTGGCGGCCTGATGGGCTTCGCCAACGGACTCGTCATCAGCAAGGGCAAGGTCGCGCCGTTCATCGCCACGCTCGGTTCGATGACGGTGCTGCGCGGCCTCGCGCTCGTCGTGTCGAACGGCAGCCCGATCAGCAGCTTCAACAGCGACTTCTTCTCGCTGCTGGGCGGCGGCTATGTCGCGCGCCTCGTGCCGATTCCCGTCGTACTGATGCTCGCGATGTTCGGCGTGTTCTGGGTCCTGCTGCGCAAGACCGTGTTCGGCCGCCATATCTACGCGACGGGCGGCAATGCCGAATCGGCGAAGCTTTCGGGCGTGAAGGTCGATCGCATCCAGCTGTGGGTGTACACGATCGCGGGCGTCATGTCGGCGCTCGCGGGCGTGGTGCTGACTTCGCGCCTGAACTCCGCGCAGCCGACCGCGGGCACGGGCTACGAGCTCGACGCCATCGCAGCGGTCGTGCTGGGCGGCACGAGCCTCACGGGCGGTCGCGGCTGGATCTTCGGCACGCTCGTGGGCGCGCTGCTGATCGGCGTGCTCAACAACGGCCTGAACCTGCTCGACGTGTCGTCGTTCTATCAGCAGGTCATCAAGGGCATCGTGATCCTGCTCGCCGTGCTGATCGATCGCGGCAACAGGAAGTCGTCGTAATCCCCAGGCTGCGCCACGCTTCATTCGCCCGGCGCGGCAGTTTGGCATCAATAGGTATCCTGAGATTTTATCTCCACACACTCCACATATAACGAGGAGGAAGACTATGCATAAGCACAATTCGCCGTCGATTTCGAAACTCTTTGCGGCGCTCGCCGCCGGTTCGCTGGTGCTGGGCCTCGCGGCCTGCTCGAAGGAAGGTCCGGGCAGCACGGCCGATGCGGGCGCGTCGGCGGCGCCGGCTTCGGGCGGCGCGGTCACAGTCGGCCTGTCGATCTCGACGCTCAACAATCCGTTCTTCGTCTCGCTCAAGAAGGGCGCCGAAGACGAAGCGAAGAAGGATGGCGTGACGCTCATCACCGTCGACGCGCAGAACGATCCGGCGAAGCAGCAGGCGAGCGTGGAGGACCTGATCGAGAAGAAGGTCAACGTCATCCTCATCAACCCGACCGATTCTTCGGCCGTGGCCAACGTCGTGAAGGAAGCGACGAGCAAGGGCATCAAGGTGATTTCGCTCGACCGCAGCGTGAACGGCGCGGAAGTCAGCTCGCATATCGCTTCGGACAACAAGGCGGGCGGCAAGATGGCTGCCGGTTTTCTCGCCGACAAGTTGGGCGGCAAGGGCAACATCGTCGAGCTGCAGGGCATTCCGGGTTCGTCGGCGGCCAACGAGCGCGGCGCCGGTTTCGACGATGAAATCGCGGCAAAGGGCGGCGTGAAGATCGTCACGAAGCAGCCCGCCGACTTCGATCGCGCCAAGGGCCTTTCGGTGATGGAAAACATCATCCAGAGCAACAAGGACATTCAGGGCGTGTTCGCGCAGAACGACGAAATGGCGCTGGGCGCGGTCAAGGCGCTGCAGGCTGCGGGCCTGAAGAACGTGGCCGTGGTCGGCTTCGACGCCACCGACGACGCGATCGCCGCGGTCAAGTCCGGCCAGATGGCCGCGACCGTGCAGCAGCAGCCCGAACTGATCGGCCAGTATGGCGTGCAGGCCGCGAAGAAGGTGGTCGACGGTCAGCCGGTCGACAAGTTCATCCCGGTGCCGCTGAACCTGTACAAGCAGTAAGCACGTTTTCAGGCGCGCGCGAGCGTAGTACCATCGGACGCGAAGACTTCGCGACCGCGCGCACTTGAGAGTGACTGCGCGCCCCGTGCCACACGGGGCGCTTCGTTTTGGGCCTTGCCCTGGCTTGCAGCCGCAGCGCCGGCGCTTCGCTCCCGCGTTCACCCGATCCCCAACCCACATCCAGCAGGAACGCCGCGTGTCCCAGTTCGAGCGTCTGACTATCGACGACATTGCCCGCCTCGCGGAGGTTTCGCGGACCACGGCCAGCATGGTGCTCAACGGCAACGCCGAGCGCTACCGCATCTCGGCGGCCACAGTCGAGCGTGTGCTGCAGGTGGCGAGGGACCATCATTTCACGCCGTCGCAATCGGCGCGCGCGCTGCGCTCGCGGCGCAGCAACACGATCGGCCTCGTGATTCCGGATCTGACCAACTCGGCGCACGCCGCGCTCGCCCAGGCCATGGAATGGCAATGCCGCGAGCGCTACCGTTATCAGCTCGTGATCGTGACGAGCGACGAAGATCCGGTGCGCGAGACCCACGGTCTTGCGCATCTGGTCGCGCAGCAGGTGGATGGCGTGGTGGTCGTGCCGTGTACGGCCGAAGCGCCGCGCTACGACAAGTGGGTCAAGCGTCTGCCGATCGTGTTCGCCGACCGCCGCGTGGCGACGAGCGCGATTCCCTATGTAATTACCGACGCCGCTGAAACGGTGGCGGCTCTGGTGGGCGAGACGATCGAACAGGGCGCACGGGAAGTAGTGTTCTTCGGTGGCCAGCCGGAACTTTCCCCGAGCCGCGACCGCCTTGCGGGCTATCGGCTCGCGCTAGAGCGGCACGGCATTGCGGAGCAGGCCGACTGGGTGTATCAGCGCGATTACCAGCGAGAGTCGGGCTATGCGCTGATGAAGGCCTGGTTCGAAGCCCATGGGCGCTACCCCGAGGCGCTGTTCGCCGGTTCGATCACGCTGCTCGAAGGCTTGCTGGCGTTCGTGAACGAAGCGCATCAACTGGCCCAGGCGCCGGGCCGCCTGATGACCTTCGACGATCATCAACTGCTCGACTGCCTGCCGCTTCGCATCGACGCCATCGTGCAGGACAGCGCGCAACTCGCGGAACATAGCCTGCGTTGCGTGTTTTCACTGCTCGAAGGCGAAGGCGCGCCCGAGTCCATTCAGGTGCCCGCGCAGATCCATTACCGGCAGCGGCGCGGGCGGCCCGAGCCCCGCTAACCCTGCACGCACGTAAACAATTTCGCGATGTTCACGTCGCCCGCGTCTTTCGACTCGCTTTCTGGCTGCTCCGCGCCGACGGGAGTATCGTTGCGCAGATGATCCACGAGGGTAGGACAACCGATGACGCGTCTTCACAGCCCCATCGATGCGCAGCGCGTCGACGACGAATGGCTCGAAGCGGACGGCGCCGGCGGATTTGCATCCGGCACAGTCGGCACCGCGCGTACGCGCCGCTACCACGCGCTGCTGCTCACAGCTATGCAGCCGCCCACGAACCGCGTGGTGCTCGTCAACGGCATCGAAGCCTGGCTCGAGGACGGGGAGCGCAAGACCGCGCTGACGATGCAGCGCTACGCCCCCGATCTGCTCTATCCCGATACCTCGGGGCGCATCGCGAGCTTCGACACCTCGCCGTGGCCCACGTGGCGCTACCGGCTGGACGGCGGCGCCGTGCTCACGGCAGAAGTTTTCGTGGCGAAGGCGAGCCGCGAAACCGTGCTGCGCTGGCGGCTCGATGCACCCTCCGGGGCTGGCGTTGCCGTGCTGAAAGTCCGCCTGCTGATCTCGGGCCGCGACTATCACGGGCTGCACCACGAGAACCCCGCGTTCGACTTCAACGCCCAGATCGACGGCGAGCACGTGCGCTGGCAACCGTACGGCGATCTGCCCGCCATCGTCGCGCGCTCCAACGGCTGCTATACGCATGCGCCGGACTGGTACCGCAACTTTTGCTACCCGCGCGAACGCGAGCGAGGGCTCGACTACATCGAGGATCTCGCGACGCCAGGCGTATTCACGTTTGATCTGGGCATAGGCGATGCGGTGATACTGTTGCACGCGCAACCATCTTCGGGTGCGCCGGATGCCTCGCTCGACAGCAACGATAGGGCCGCGAGCCGCGCGCAGCTGCTCGCCGGCATCGAAGAAGCGCGCCGGGCGTCGCTCGGCTCGCGTCTGCAGCGTTCGGCCAATGCCTATGCCGTTGCACGAGGCGAGGGCCGTACGATCGTCGCGGGCTATCCGTGGTTCACCGACTGGGGCCGCGACACGTTCATCGCCATGCGTGGCCTGCTGCTCGCGAACGAGCGCTGCGAGGAGGCGGGCGCGATCCTGCTCGAATGGGCGGCGACCGTTTCAGAGGGCATGCTGCCAAACCGTTTTCCCGACGCAGGCGGCGCGCCCGAATACAACTCCGTCGACGCATCGCTGTGGTTCGTCGTGGCGGTGCACGACTACTTTGCGGCCGGGAACGTGCCGCACGAAGCGCGGCATGCGCTCCAGGGCGCCGTCGACGCCATCCTCGAAGGCTATGCGCGCGGCACGCGCTACGGGATCGCAGCCGATCCGCGCGACGGCCTGCTGCGAGCGGGCGTGCCGGGCGTGCAGCTCACCTGGATGGATGCGAAGGCGGGCGACTGGGTGGTCACGCCGCGCATCGGCAAGCCGGTGGAAATACAGGCGCTGTGGATCAATGCGCTGCGCATCGGCGCGGCGTGGGATACGCGCTGGCGCGAATTGGAAGCGCGCGCAAGCGCCTCGTTTGCCGGGCGCTTTGTCGATCCGTCGACGGGCGCGCTGTTCGACGTGGTCGATCTCGATCACGTGGACGGTACGGTCGATTGCTCGATTCGGCCGAACCAGATCTTCGCGGCAGGCGGTCTGCCGTTCGCGCTGCTCGAAGGCGATGCGGCGCGCGCGGTCGTGGCGCAGGTCGAAGCCAACCTGCTCACGCCCATGGGGCTGCGCACGCTCGCGCCGTCTGACCGCGCGTATCGCGGGCAGTACCGTGGCGAGGTGCTGCAGCGCGACGGCGCCTATCATCAGGGCACCGTCTGGCCCTGGTTGCTCGGCCCCTTCGTGGATGCCTGGCTGCGCGTGAACGGCGATACCGCGGCGCAGTGCGCGCTCGCTCGCGAGCGGTTCGTCACGCCACTGCTCGCGCATCTCGACCGCGCCGGGCTCGACCATGTTTCCGAGGTCGCCGATGGCGATGCGCCGCACCGGCCTGGCGGCACACCGTTCCAGGCATGGTCCCTCGGCGAATTGCTGCGCATCCTCAAACGGCTCGGCGATGGCGGCTAGCGCCTACCCGTAGCGCGGCGCATGCGCCCGGCGGCCAAACCGCGCTAGCATGGGAGATTCGCCGCGCCACGCTCCACCGTGGCGGCCCCAATTCAAGGAGATGCCCATGCTGCAGCGCGCCGCCGGCCTCATCCACACGGTTGAAGGTCAACGCCTGTACTCGGCCGATTACGCCCGCTGGCAGCGCTGGGGACCGTACCTCAGCGAGCGCCAGTGGGGCACCGTGCGCGAGGATTACAGCGAGCACGGCACCGCGTGGGATTATTTCCCGCATGACCACGCGCGCATGCGCGCCTATCGCTGGGGCGAAGACGGCCTGGCCGGATTCGGGGACGAGCGGCTGGACTGGTGTTGTTCGCTCGCGCTGTGGAACGGCCTCGACCCGATTTTGAAGGAGCGTCTGTTCGGTCTGACGAATCAGGAAGGCAATCATGGCGAGGACGTGAAGGAGCTGTACTTCTACCTCGACAGCACGCCGACGCATTCGTACATGCGCATGCTCTACAAGTACCCGCAGGCGGCGTTTCCCTACCAGGACCTGGTCGACGAAAACGCGCGGCGCGGCGCCGGCTTGCCCGAATATGAAATCCTCGACACGGGCGCATTCGATGATCAGCGTTATTTCGATGTGCAGATCGAATATGCCAAGCACACGCCGGAAGACATCGTTATGCGCGTGACAGTCGAGAACCGCGCCGGGCAGCACGCATCGATCGACGTGTTGCCGCAGTTCTGGGCGCGCAACACGTGGTCGTGGAAGGCCACAGGCAGCAAGCCGTCGCTCGCGCTCGTTTCGTCCGCCGAGGGCGAGCATGTCGTCGCGCACTGCGGCACGCACGAGCCGCTCGTCGTGACGGCTGCCGCACAAAGAGGCGAGCGCGTCGAGTGGCTGTTTTGCGAGAACGAGACCAACGTGAAGCGCCTGTTCGGCATGGACGGCGCCGGTCCATTCAAGGACGGCTTCGACGACTATGTCGTGCACGGCAATAACGACGCGATCCGGCGCGACGCGGGCACGAAGGCGGCCGCGCGCGTGCATCTCGAGATCGCGGCGCACGGGCGCGCGGTCGTCACGTTCCGCTGGCGTCCGCTATCCGCGCCGAAGGAGGACGTGGCGCTCGACATCGACGGCCTGTTCGCGCAGCGCATTGCCGAGGCGGATGCGTTTTACGACGCGCTGCAGCGCGACATCGAAAGTGCCGACGCGCGGCTGGTGCAGCGCCAGGCGCTGGCGGGCATGCTGTGGTCGAAGCAGTACTACCAGTACGACGTGAACCGCTGGATGACAGGCGACCCGCTGCAGCCGACACCGCCCGCCGCGCGCCAGCGCGGGCGCAACGCGGACTGGCGGCATCTATGCAACGCGGACATCCTCTCGATGCCGGACAAATGGGAGTATCCGTGGTACGCATCGTGGGACCTCGCGTTTCAGGCGGTCGCGTTCGCGCTGGTCGATCCGATGTTTGCAAAGAAGCAGATGCTGCTGCTCGTGAAAGACCGCTACCAGCATCCCAACGGCCAGTTGCCGGCCTACGAATGGGCATTCGGCGACGCGAATCCGCCCGTGCATGCGTGGGCGGCATGGCGCGTGTACGAGATCGATCGCGCGATCACCGGCAAGGCTGACCGGGATTTCCTCGAACTTGTCTTCCACAAGCTGCTGCTGAATTTTTCCTGGTGGGTGAACCGCAAGGATGCGGACGGCCACAACATCTTCCAGGGCGGCTTCCTGGGACTCGACAACGTCGGCATCTTCGACCGTTCGTCGCCGCTGCCGACAGGCGGACATCTCGATCAGGCGGACGGCACCGCATGGATGGCGGCCTACGCCCTGGACCTGATGCGCATCGCGCTCGAACTCGCGTTCGCGAACCATGTGTTCGTCGATATCGGCGTGAAGTTCTTCGAGCACTTCCTGTATATCGCGGGCGCGGTGAGTTGCGACGACGGCTGCGAGACGGGCCTGTGGGACAGCGTGGACGAGTTCTTCTACGACAAGCTGAGGCTGCCCGACGGCACCAGCGTGCCGCTGCGGATGCGCTCGATCGTCGGGCTGATTCCCTTCTTCGCGGTGCGCGTGCTGGAGGAGCGGGTACACGGCGGCCTGCCGGGGCTGCGCGAGCGGCTAGTCTTTTTCCTCCAGCACCGGCCGGATCTTGCCCGCCTCGTGTCGCGCTGGAACGAACCCGGCAAGGGCAATTCCTTGCTGCTCTCGCTATTGCGAGGGCACCGGATGAAAGCGCTGCTTCGGCGTATGCTCGACGAAGCCGAATTTCTCTCGGATCACGGCGTGCGTGCGCTCTCTCGCGCCCATCTCGACGAGCCTTTTGTTTACCGGCACAACAGCTGCGACTTCCGCGTCAGATACCTCCCCGCCGAATCGGACTCGCGCGTGTTCGGCGGCAATTCGAACTGGCGCGGCCCGGTGTGGATGCCGGTCAACTATCTGCTGATCGAGTCGCTGTATGAATTTCACCGCTACTACGGCGACGATTTTCGCGTCGAGTATCCGACCGGCTCGGGCAAGAAGCTTTCGCTCGCGCAGATCGCCGACGAGCTGGCGCGTCGCGTCACGACGCTCTTTCTGCTCGACCGCAACAACGAGCGCCCGGTGATGGGCGCTTACCCGCTGCTGCAGGCCGATCCGCGCTGCCGCGATCTCGTGCTGTTTCACGAGTACTTCCACGGCGACAACGGGCGCGGCGTCGGCGCATCGCACCAGACCGGCTGGACAGGCCTCGTCGCGCTGATGCTGCAGCCGCGCATGATGAGCCCCTCGGGCAACGTGCCCGTGGCGGGCGAGGTCGAAGACGCGGAGGCGGTGAAGTAAGCGCGCGTTCCCAGGTGTCCGGTGCGAACCGGCACTCCCCCTGTCGGAGCGTTGGCCCGGCGATAACACCTGCGACGCGCGAAATTCGCAAACATCGCCAAAACGCCCGGCAGTAAAGCGTTTGCGAGCGCTGGCATAGTCGATGCGTTCACGCCGATCGCCAGTTGGGCCCAGCCAACTGCAGCCGAATCGAGGTGCAACATGTCGAGCCTTCCGGATCGCAGACCCGCGGGTCTATCGCATGTGTTGTTTCTGATCGGGTTGATCAGCCGCTTGCCAGGAGTGGCGTGGCCTTTTGTGCTCCCCTGGATCATCCTGGTCCTGGCCGGTCCCTTTTGCTGGCTCGTCATCTCCGGCGCGCTCACCCAACATGTGCTGGTGCCTCCGGTGGAAACACCGAAAGCGCTGGCCGACACCGGCTATACCCCGGAATTCCTGGCAGAACGAATTCTTGCGGCGATGCGCGGAATCAGCAGCGACAGCGACGCGGTTCCGCACGATGTATCGCTGGCCGATAACGACAGCCCCGATATCAAGCTGCCCGGTGAGGACATGTCCTATGCTTCGATCGTCGGCTTTCTGAAATCGACGCTGTTCAGGAACAAGCAGGACGTGGTCGTCCATATCGGCATTACACATGTGAACGGCAGCGCAGATGCCTATGTCGCGCATATTCAGATCGAAAACGGGCCATTCAACGCCATGCACGACGACGTTGCGTTCACCGGTACTGATTTCAACCAGTCGATGCGGGACATCGCGATCGAGGTCATGCGGCTCGTCGAACCGAATACGCTCGCGAGCCATGTCTTCGCAGCGGTGCAAAAGACACGGTGTTCGCCGGGCCAATGTGACTACAGCGAGGTCGAAGCCATCTATGACGATGTCCTCGGCCGGCCGGGCTCCATGCAACACCAGTGGGCGCTCGCTGGAAAAGGCTGGCTGCTGCTGCGGCAAAACCGCTCCGAGGAGGCGGAGCAGCAGTCGCGCGACGCGCTGTTGCTGTATCCGCACTCGGCCGTCTTGCGGGCGAATCTCGGCATTGCGCTCGAGCAGGAGCGGAGAATCGACGCCGCGATCGAGGAGCTTCGTGCAGGCGCTCACGAGCGGTGGAGTACCGCAGAGAACCAGCGCTTGCTCGGCGACGTCCTGTTGCACGCGCACCGGTATGCCGAAGCCCTCAGCGCGTTCCATCGCGCAGATGAAATGCACCGCGACGATGTGAACATCCTGCACGACTGGGGCGAGGCGCTCATCGACAACGGACAATACGATGCGGCGATCGTCAAACTGGCGCACGCGGTGGAACTTCGTCCCGATTTCGCGCCCTCGTATGAACTGTGGGGGCAGGCGCTGGAAGGCGAAGGCGATTTCTCTCATGCCGCGCAAAAGTATGCCGAAGCGGACAAGCGCGACAGCGGCGCGCTGACGCCGCACGAGAAGCAACTTGCCATGCTCGGTACGCCGCGCAGATTGCCGCCGGTATCGGCAAGTTTGCAGGCACCGGATCGTCACGCATAGCGCTCGTTGCCCGCCGCGGATTTTTCGCTAGCTAGTTCAGTCATTACGATCGCCCGCGGAACAAGCCCCGTTTCTTCGCTGGAATAAACGCCGCGTCCTCCTCGTTCTTTGTCCGTTAGCCCTTTGGACTGAACGAGGAGTGCGGTCATGAAGTCTCTACTCGCCGTATTCGGCGTCGTAGCATGTGGCGCGGCCATCGCGACGCTCGTGTCGTGTGGCGGCAGTTCCGGTTCCAGCTCGGGCTCCAGCAGTGCGAGCGTGCCCGTCCCGTCGACGTTCACGGCGACGGCGCTCGTTTCCGATGGTGCGGTGGCGGCCGCGCACATCGACGGGAATCTGAAGAATCCGTGGGGTGTCGCCTTCAATCCGAATGGCTTTGCCTGGGTCGCGGACAACGGCACCAATGTCGCAACGCTCTATGACGGCAACGGCGTGCCGCAATCGCTGATCGTCGCGATACCCAACGGCAAGAACGGCACGGCATCACCCACGGGCATCGTCTTCAACGGCACACAAAGCTTTACCGTGACGGAAAACGGCAAGTCAGGCCTCGCGGCGTTCATCTTCGCGGGCGAGGGCGGCACCATCACCGCGTGGGCGCCGGCGGTCGGGCCAACCAACGCATTCGTCATGTACGACGACGGCACGGGCGGCGCAGTGTACAAGGGGCTCGCGCTCGCGACGATGAACAACGCGAACTTCCTCTACGCGACCGACTTCCATAACAACAAGATCGACGTCTTCAATACCTCATTCAACAAGGTGACGATGCCGGGCGGCTTCACGGACCCGGCGATGCCGGCCGGCTTCGCGCCGTTCGGCATCCAGGCGATCGGCTCGAATCTGTTCGTCACCTATGCGATGCAGGACGCGGCGAAGCACGACGATGTCGCAGGCGCGGGGCTCGGCATGGTCGACATGTACGACACGGCCGGTAACCTGAAGCAGCGCTTCGCGACGGGCAGTCCGCTCGACGCGCCATGGGGCATTGCACAAGCGCCCGCGAACTTCGGCTCGATGAGCGGCGCGATTCTGATCGGCAATTTCGGTAATGGCGCGATCAACGCGTTCAATGCATCGAACGGCCAGTCGATGGGGCCGCTCAACGGTTCGAACGGCAATGCACTTGTTGAGCCAGGCGTGTGGGGCATTGCGTTCGGCAACGACCTCGGCAATCAGCCTTCCAATACGCTGTTTTTCGCGGCGGGGCCGAATGACGAAGCCGATGGCGTGTATGGAAGAATCGATCTGAATGCGACTTCGAACCCAGCCACGACCACGGGCACGGGTACCGGCACAAGCACGGGAGCAGGGACGGGCATGGGCATGTAGCGCCCGGCCACACGGCATCGTTGTCTGATTCGTCAATAGTGCGTCCCCAAAAGGGGGCTTGCGCGATTAAACTACGACTCATAGAATCCGAGTTATGCGTAGCGCGGGCGCGACGCGAGTCCACCGATATCACGTATCCCTGCATTGGAGAGCCACACATGTCGAAGCGTATTCTTGTTATTGGGGCCGGCTTCGCCGGCATGTGGAGCGCGCTGAGCGCGGCGCGGCTGCTCGATCAGCAGGGGCGTACGGACGTGGAGATCACGCTGGTCGCTCCAGACCCGCATCTGCATGTCCGTCCGCGCCTGTACGAAGAAGGCCCCGCGAACTTCCGGGCGCCGCTCACAGAGATCTTCGATGCGACTGGCGTCAAGTTCATCCAGGGCACGGTGGAGCGCGTTTACGTGGAGCGCCGCGCCGTGGATCTGACCGATGTCGATGGCCGGTCCTCTACGCTCGGCTACGACCGCCTCGTGCTGGCTACTGGCAGCCGGCTGTTCCGCCCGTCGATCCCGGGCCTGGCCGATCACACCTTCAGCGTGGATCAGACCGACGAGGCGGTCGAACTGCAAGCGCACATCCGCAGTCTGGCCAGCCAGCCGGACACGCCCGCGCGCAATACCGTGGTGGTGGCGGGCGGCGGATTCACCGGCATCGAGACGGCCGCGGAAATGCCGGCACGCCTGCGCGCGGCGCTGGGCGAGCAGGTGAACGTGAAGGTGATCATCGTCGAGCGTAACGATGCGATCGGCCCCGACCTGGGCGCGGGCCCGCGTCCCGTTATCGAAGAGGCGCTGGGTTCGCTCGGCGTGACCTCGAAGCTAGGTTCGGGTGTGGCTTCAGTAGATGCCGCCGGCGTCACGACAACGGACGGCCAGCGTATCGAATCGCACACGGTGATCTGGACGGCCGGGCTGCGCGCGAGCGCGTTGACCGCGCAGATTCCGGGCCGCCTCGACGCCTTGGGGCGTCTGCATGTCGATCGCAATCTAGCGGTGGAGGGCGTGCCCGGTGTCTACGCGACGGGCGACGTCGCCCGCGCAGCCACCGACCACGAAGGCAATCACACGATGATGTCGTGCCAGCATGCGATGAACCTGGGGCGCTCGGCAGGCCACAACGTGGCCGCCGATCTGCTCGGCCTCGCTCTGATTCCGTATAGCCAGCCGAAGTACGTGACCTGTCTGGATCTGGGCCCGTGGGGCGCGGTCTACACGGAAGGTTGGGAGCGCGAAGTGAAGTTGCAGGGCGCCGAGGCGAAGAAGCTCAAGCACCAGATCAACTCCGAATGGATCTATCCGCCTCGCGCGGACCGCGAGCAAGCGCTCGCCGCCGCAGATCCGCTGCGCATCGTGGTTGCCTGACCCTTCAGGATAACGACGGATCTGATTGGACGCGGAAGCCTCGATGGAGGCTCCGCGTTTTTTTGCATGCTGGAAGGGCTCGCAACGCGACGGTCGTTACCCGCGCCGATTGGCAGCGCGCTCGGTGAACCAGTCGACCACGTGATGGTGGTAGCTGGCAGGCGCCTTGGAATACGCGCGGGTGGCGAGATCGGCAAGCGAGTGTTGCTTGAGCTCCGCGCGCATGGCGCGCTCGGCGCCCTGCATCACGGCATGGATCGAGCAGGTGCCGCGTGTGGCCCATGCGGGCGGCTCGTCGTCGAAAACGGCACATTGCCGGCGTACTTCGCGACAGTCGAAGAGCGCTTTGTCGCCGTCGATGGCGTCGACGACATCCAGCACCGAAATATTGCGCGCGGGTTTCGCGAGTCTGAAGCCGCCGCGTATGCCTTCGGTCGACTCGACGATGCCGGCTTTGGCGAGGCGCGTGAAGAGCTTGGCCGCGTAATCGACGGGCACGCCCTGCATTTCCGCCAGGTCGCGTACGCTCGCCTCGCGCACGCCGGCGGACGTGCCGGCAAGATAGAGCAGGCAATGCAGCCCGTATTCGACGCCGGTGCTGATGTGTGACATGGTTATACGACGACTTTTCATATCGGAGTTGTTAGGGTAGCGCAGTGCGGCGCCGAAGTCATCCGCTGCATCAGCGTGTGCGCTCGGGCAGGCATCGCGGCGGGCCAGGCCATCGTGAACGCGACGCATGACTTCCTGTGCGAACATACGCTCAGAGGTGGCGCTTTTCCTCGGTTGACTCGACCCGATGGAGGCAGCATGAACAGAAACGGTGCGAATGGAACGATCGGCGCGATGGTGTTCGTGGCTATCGCGAGCTGCGCTGCCAATGCGAACGCGCAAACCGGCGTGAGCGAGCCGGCCGGTGCGGCCGTGCAAAGAGTCTCGGCATCGACGCCCGGAAGCCGGCCGGATACCTCAGTGGTGCGTGACGTTCGCCGTGCCATCAGGCGCGTGCCGGATCTCGACGATTCAGACATTCACATTCGGGTCAGCCATGGCGTCGTCACGCTCTCGGGCACAGTCCCGGAGACCTGGCAGATCTCGCGCGCGGGCAATGCGGCGAGGCCGGTGCTGGGCGTGACGGCCGTGAGGAACCGGTTGACGGCCCAGAAGGGGACGCCGCGGCCAGCGAGTAGTGCCCCGCCCGCGCTTCCACCCGAGGCCACGCCCTTGGAAGGCGACTCCCGATCTGTCCTTCCCCATGCGAACGCTCCCCGGAGCCAGTTCAAACTTGCCTTGCGCTGACGCAAAATACTGTATAAATTCACAGTATGTGTTTACGTCCAGTAGGAGCGTCGCATGGAATCGCTAATTCGCATTGTGAATGACGAAGACCGTCAGGCGTTTGAATGGCTGGTGGCAAATGTAGGGGCGGATCGGGTCGCCGCTGCGACGCGGCGACTTGCTGGCGGGGGGAAGCGGCCGTTCGTTTCCGCGCTGTGCCGATACCTCGGTGCATGGCCACCTGCTGCGCGTCGTGCCCGCAAGGTCGAGCCGGTTCATACGGCCGTTGGCGATCTGCATCTGGCGCGCATACGCGAACTGCTTGCGCAACGCAATGCGGTGAAAGTCGCCGCGCATTGATATTCCCGCTCCCGTTGTTTGAGGGCGCAACAGCGCCGCACTCACAATCGCGCTTGCGATGAATCCTCATCGCAAGCCGTATCTTGTTTGACGTCTTTCGTCATCTGACTGCTCGAAACCTGTGGTTCGTCTGTTCTTGTCTGACCGGCCGAGATCCAGGCTGACAAGTCAACGGTTTGCAAGCCTGTTCGACCCTTGCCGCCGCCGTACTGCGGTTCAGCGCATCTGCGTAATGAATTGGGGAAACTCCTGACTCAACTAGCATTCATGAGACGGATTTAACAAAGTTAGAATCAAGGCTCTAGTTCGACTCCGGCATTCACTTCCGCATGGGCAATGCCAATTGCGTTGAAAAGCCATACATCAATCGCGGTCGATGCAGACATAACGATTAATGAAATGCGCAGAGGTTAAATTAGTATGTCTAATCAAAAATTCGCGGCGGCGGGAAGCGAATCGTGGGCCGTAAAGTTGACTACGTTGACCGGTCATCTATTCGATGGTGTTTGTGAACTCTCACGCCTGAATCTCGCGACTTGCAGGTCGATATTCGCTGGTTCGCAACAGCACTTCGAAGGCATGTTGTCCGTCCAGACGCCCGAGCAATTCGTCCGCAACCAGGTCGAGCTATTGCCGTGGGTTGCTTCACAGGCGGCCGGGTACACGCGCGCATGCATGGACATCGCTTCGGAGACTGCGGCGAAACTGCGGTAGCTCGCAGTCGCGAAGAAGCGTGATCAAAACAGGATCAAGCGGGAGGGAAATAACATGTTGAGCCCCCACGAACTTGCCACGTTGATGCTGATAAAGAATGCACCAGGGCGGATCGAGCCCGACCGGGAGGAACTCGGTGCGCTTCGCGATCTGCACCTCGTCATCGTCGATACGCCCGAATCCGGCTTCCCTACGCCCCGCGTGACGCCTCAAGGCGATGCGCTCCTGAGAGCGGTCGCCCGAGTGCGCTGATTGGCGGTCGAGACCGCATAGTCTGTCACACGGACGGGCTATATTCAGAGTGCGTTGCTCACAATTGGGTTGCGATCCGCATGGATCCGAGGAGGCTGACGTGGACCAGTCCTGGCTGGGTATGGCTGCCGGCACGATCGTGCTCGTAATAGCCGCAGTTGGTGTCGCCGCTCACTATCGGCGCGAACGGCGCAGGGCCGATTTGCTGCGCAATCTCGATCACCACGAGTGGTGTCGCTGGACCCGGGTTCGACGCTGAGAACCCGGGTGCTGCGCGCTGGCGGCGCGGGCGGATTTCGATATCCGCGGCTCGTTTGCTTAGGACAATTGATCGGTTGCCGGCTGGCGATCGTCATCGCACACGCGGTGCGTCCGCGGACGACATGCTACGATCGACCGCATCTCACTTCCATTTGTGCGAGCCATGGCGACGTTGTATGACTTGCTGGGCGTAAGCGACGACGCGAGCGACGCGGACATCAAGCGGGCCTACCGCAGGGCCGCGATGAAAGCGCATCCCGACCGTAATATGGGACGCGAAGCCGCTGCGCATGCGCAGTTCCAGGAGATCAAGGAGGCTTACGCGATTCTTTCCGATCCGGCGCAGCGCAGCGTCTATGACGCAGTCTATGCCAAGGAGATGGGGCGTATGGCCCGCGAGCGGGAAGAAGAGGCGCGCTTGCAGGAGGCGGCGCGTCAGGAGGCCTATGCGCGGCACGTGAGCGTGGCCATGCGCTTCGCGGAGCAGGGCTACAACCGCGACGTCGTATTCGGCGCACTGCTCGCCAGTGATTGCGATTCCCAACTCGCCGGGCGCATTGCCGACGGCGCTATCGCACTGCACCTGTCGCGTCAGGCGGGCAGCGCCGCGCCGCGCAATGCCGGCGCGCCGGAAGAAGCCGTGCCACCGTCTTCATCGCACGGCGCAGGCGACGAGGAATCGCAAAAGTCCGACGATCGTCGTCACGCGAACCTCTTTAGTGCGATCTGGCACGGTATGTTCGGGTTACATCCCTGAACGTGTGCCGCTGTTAAAATGCGCCGAACAGGCAGGAGCGGGGGTACGATAGTGATCGACATACTACTCAGCGTGGCCACCCTATGACTTCGAATTCACATGCCGCCCGCGATGTCGACACAGAGGCATTGGCAACCTTGTCCGAGTACCTGGAAATTGCACTCGACAAGGGAGGAAGCCTGATTCTCGTTCGAACGCCTGGCGGGAAAAGCGAGGTCTATCTGGGCGATCCCGCGCTGCTGCCGGAAGACTGGGCGCACCTCGGCGCGATTCCGGAGCCGGTGGCTCGCGCGATACTGGAAGGCACGCGCTCCGGGCTCAACGAACTGACTATCCAGGCGCAAAGCTATCGTTTCGTGCGGTTGTTCGCCCAGGTTGCCGATGCGGGGGCAATTGTCTTCGTCACGGCCTGAGCGATCTGCTGCGTGAGTTTGCTGTCGCTGCCGCGAATGCCTTGCGATCACGTTGGAAGGCGGTGTGAGCGAAAGCCACTATGATTAGCGAATGGTGTCCACGCGCAGGAGACGATTCGTGGCAACGTACAAGGAACTGAAGGCGCAACTCGCGGAACTCGAGCGTCAGGCGACCGTCGCCCGTCAGCAGGAGTTCGAGACGGTTCTCGCCGATATCCGCGCAAAGGTGGCCGAATTCGGGTACACGCAGCAGGACATATTTGGGAGTCGTCGCGGCAGGTCGGGGCTTTCGCATAGCGCGGCGCCCCCGAAATATCGCGATCCCGCAAGCGGTGCGACCTGGTCCGGCAGAGGACGCGCGCCGAACTGGATCAAGGACGCGAAGAATCGCGACAGGTTTCTGATAAGCGAATGAATTGCCCGGTATCTGCCGCCGGCGACCGACGTATTCCTCAAAAAAGGTCGCGCAGTGGCAGGCGGCGCAAATCGTCGGTAACCGGGACGCTCGCGAGAATCACCAGCACCATCGACAAGGGAACGCCCGCAGCAAATCCAAAATACCGGAAAGCCACTGCGCCCAGCGTTCCGCCAAGCAAAAACATGCCGAGCAGGGAGCCGAGTACGCGTACCCGCTGCATGTCCGCCGCCACGTGATGCGACGCCGAGGACGGCACGCCCCAGTTCCAGTAGAGCGCCTTCCCAAGTTCGATTCCCAGATCTGTCACGATGCCGGTCACATGCGTCGTGCGGATTTCGGCGTGCGAGATTTTCGTGATCATGGCGTTCTGCACGCCCATGATGTAACAGAGCACGGCCACCGTCAGCGGCACGAAGAGAACGCGATGGATGCCGAGATTCGCGCCGAGCGCGGCGAAGCAAAGGAGCAGGGCGGCTTCGAGCAGGAGCGGCAGCGCGTAGACGCTGCGCGCGCAACGGCGGCGCCCCCAGTTGATCAGAATGGCGGACGTCGCGGCGCCACTCGCAAAGGCAAGGATGGAACTGATGGCGGACAACGCGATGCCGCTATCGCCAAGCGCGGTGCTGTCGGCAAGCGACGAGACGATGCCCGACATATGCGACGTGTATTGCCCAACGGCGAGGAAACCGCCGGCATTGATGGCGCCTGCGACCCAGGCCAGTGCACGGCCAAGCCGCAGGTTGGCCTGCTCGGTGCGTTCGACAGAGGTGAAACTGCGCAGATAGTGAATGGGCACGACGGCGTTCCGGGCTACGAGCGTCGAAACGCACAGTGTACGACGCGGACCGATTGCACGGCCCAACGCCATCTGGCGTTTGGGGTGCGGTCGTTTGCCGCAGGGCTCGCCACGTTGTCATGAATTCGTGTAATCCGCTTGCATAGGCCTTTTTTGCGCGAGCCCCGGGTCTCGATCGAGCGTCGGCAAGGTCGAACGGGCGGCAATCCACGGTGCGCAGGCCGGTGAGGTCGTTCAGGTTTGCGCTTTGGGCATCGTCTGGACGATCAATCTGTAAAGATCGTTGAAATTGTCCTCGGTCTCCAGACTCTCGAACCGGATCGCGGTTCGCGCCGAACGCCTCGTCGATCTCCACCCCGTCCCATACGGTCAAATAACGTTGCGCGCCGGGCAGGATGACGGACGCTTCCAGGTGCCGGTGATCGGCGTAGAAGTCGGCGTAGCCGTACCGGCTCGGGGAATTCGTTGATGTAGTAGGGCATCGCCCGCAGCAGCATCGCGCTGCTTGGGCCGAAGCCGGACGCCATGCCGTCGACCACGGCACGGCGATTCGTCACCGTGCCGATACCCATGCGAACTGTCCCGGGAGAGCATGAATACGATCAAGGCGTGCTCGTCGGCGTCAGGATCGGTGGTTCGTACCCGCCTGTGTCTACCGCGAAGCCCGCTTTGGTCGTGCCGCCTACGCCCGGCGAGCCAGAGTGGTTCGCAGCCCCAGCAGGACCGGCGCCGTGGCGCGCGCCGCTGCCCGTGCCGGACACGCCTGGCGGACCGTAATCGTTCGCAACCGGCTCGGCAGCCGGCCTTGCGACGGAAACCGGAGGTGGACGCGGTACGCTCTGCGGCGGCGCGTAGTTCGCAACCGGCGCATTGGGTGCCGGGGAGGTTGTGCCTCGGATCGACGTAGTCACACTCGGTGGCGGGGCATTGTCGGTCCTGGCTGGAGTGGGTATCACCAACGCATTCGGACGATAATCCGAATAGGGCGCGTGCGGCGGTGGGTTATATGCATTGGTAACCGGCGCGTTGACGATCGGCGCCGGCGGAGGAGGCGGCACGATTTCGACCATGGCCGTCGCCGCACTCATGCGTGGTGAGCCGCGGCCCAAAGGTCCACCCGGGCCGCCTGCGCTTGCGCTACCTGAAGAGCTACCCGCACTCGAGCTACCGCCGCCTGCGCCGGCGCTACTTCCGCCGGCGCTACTGCCACCGGAACTACTGCCACCGGAACTACTGCCACCGGAACTACTGCCACCGGAACTACTGCCACCGGAACTGCCTGCGCCGGAACTGCCTGCGCCGGAACTGCCTGCACCGGAGCTCCCTGCACCGGAACTGCCTGCACCGGAACTACTACCTGCACCGGAACTACCTGCACCGGAACTGCCTGCACCGGAACTGCCTGCACCGGAACCACCTGCACCGGAACCACCTGCACCGGAACCACCTGCACCGGAACCACCTGCACCGGAGCTGCCTGAGCCCGAACTCGAACCAGAGCCTGAACTTGACCCAGAGCCCGAGCCCGAACCCGAACCTGACCCGGACCCAGAGCCGTGGCCACCGCCCGCACCAGCACCGGCTCCTGCGCCACCGCCGTTGCCGCCGCCGTTGCCTCCACCATTACCGCCGCCGTTTCCCCCGCCATTACCGCCGGCCGCACCATAAGCCGCACCCGACAGGGCCAAAGCGAGCACCCATACCACGGTCTGCTTCGTTGATCGGTTCATCGTTCCCCCTATTTCTCGTGCAAGCCACTTAAAACGCCCGACTTGCCCGCGCAAAACCGCTCCGCGCGTTGTTCAACAGGCGCGCAAGCGATGTACCTCGACGCGCTCCCCCGGTGCGTGTCGTCGGCATGGTTCAGAAGAACTATCTTCGTTGCGACTTCGCTTCTCATTAGCGGAACGCAATGATGTATCGCTGCAGAATACGGCGATTAGAAAGCTGCGCCTTCGCTGACTTGATTCGCATGACGAATCAATACCATTCATAGGCCTTGAAGACTCGGTAAACGACGTCGCCTGTAGGTGGATTGTCCGGGCTGGCAGCTGGGATGGGCCAGGTTGGCGAAGAAATGCTAGCGAATGGCGTTGGTTCGGCCAAACAAAGCGCTTTCAATAAACGCTTTCAATGAAGCGAGAAGTCGGCTGCGCGCGGACCAGAGCGGGTCGTAAGACCGTGCAACCACGCTAATTGCGTTCCAGAACAGGCGTTACGGGTGCCAGCGATAGACCACGACGCTCGATCCGTTGTAGTTGTCTTTCGTGACGACGTACTCGCCGGTCGAGCGCAGGTACGCGCGAATGCCATACATCGAATCCACGTCGTTGCCGACATCCATCGCCGTCGGGTTCGAGTTCGTCAATGTCGTGACGAGACTGCCGCTGTTCAGGTCGAACACGTCGATATTCGGCACCGTATGCACGTAGCCGACGAACAGGTAGTGGCCCGCTGCCGCGATCGATTTCGGATTCGCGCTCGTGAGATCGATCACCGGGCTCGGCGCGCTCGTGTTGCCCGCTTTCCAGCCGTGATAGATCTCGATGTGCCCGTTCATGGCTGTCCAGTCCCAGCTTCCCGCAACGCCCTGCGCGAGGATCATCGTGTCGCTGTCCGACTGATAAATGATGCGCGTGAGCGGGCGCACGGTTCGCGGGATCTGGATCGTGCTGGCGGCGCCCCATGATGGCTTGCCGTTCGCGTCGAAGCCGGTCAGCGGGTAATGGTAGATCTGGTTGGTTCGGTCGAGCCCGGCCCAGACGTCGCCATTGCCGTCGATCGCGAAGCCGCCCGTCACCTTCGTATTCGTATTGAACGCCTTGCCGGGAATGGACCCGTCGGGAATGGCAATGTACCCGCTCGACGGCTGGAAATGAAAGAAGTTGAAGGTGTCGGGATTCTGCCCGGAGGCGACGAGAATGCGGTTGCCGCCCACCACCACGAGTTGCCCGAACAACTGGCCGCGCTGATAGTCGTTCATGTTCAGGCGCGGGTCGGCCGGCCAGCTGAACGGATCGATCGTATTCGCTACGAACGCGCCGCCTGCTGTACCCGTGTAGATGGTGTTCCCGCTGTAGAAGTCCGCGCCATCGGTTGCCGGGTCGGGCGCCGCGATCGCCTCGAAATTGAGCGCTTGCAAAGTCCACTGCAGCGTACCCGATGAGTTGTACGAATGAATGTCGGTGCTGCCGTTGCGACCGAGATCCCAGTCGCCGCCCCATGCGTTATTGAGCACATACAGATTGCCCGCTGCATCCTTGCCGATACCGACGACGCGCGTGAAGCGCTTGTCGCCGACCTGCCCCTTGATGCCCGTCGTGGTGTCCAGATAGCCGCCCTGCACGCCGAGCGTGCCGACCAGCGCCGGCATGCCGGTCAGGGCATAACACTTGATGTTCATGTCGGGCCCCTCGTCGCCAACCAGTAGCCGGTTCGTCGGTGCGTCGAAATAGAGTGCAGAGGGCCGGGCGCCAGCGGCCATCTGGATCGTGCTCATCGGCGTGCCGGCTGGGCTGAACTGTGCGACTACACCTGCGTTTTCGCGCGCGACCCAGACGTTGCCTGCACCGTCGATTGCGAGTGCGCCGGGTTGCTGGACGCCGATGTCGCGCTGCCAGACGCCGTCGGTCGTGTAGACCCGCACGCGGTTGCCGTAGTAGTCGCTGGCGTAGAGGAGTGTGCCCGCTGTCGCAAGACCGGTAATCACATCCGCGTTCTGGATGCCGGTCCAGGTGCTCACGGCAATGCGAAGCTCGCGCGTGTTCGAGCTTCGGTTGTAGCGGCCTACCGATCCGCTGCCGTACGCCCGGCTATAACCGAGCGCGACGAAGATCGACGTCGCGTTGCCCGTGATCGCACTGCCCTGGAACTCGTCGTGCGCGCCGATGGTGCCGAGCGTTGCGCCGTTCTGATAGCGCGCGACCCCGCCCGCGTTTTCGTCCCAGCGCGATGACGTATAGATGACACCCTCGGGCGCGACCCACATCGAGCGCGCGCCGTTACCGACGTGTGCGACGAGCGTGCCAAAGCTGTTGGCGAGCCAGTCGGTCGTGTATTGCGCATGACTGGCGGGCGCAATGGCGGCGACGAAAAGACCCAGCCATGCTGCGCGAATCCGGTTGTTGAACATGCGCTGGGCTTCCCATAAACATCGCGCCGCGATGGCGTGAATCGCGGCGCATAAAGTGACCGATGTAGAAGCTACGCCGCAATCGGGAGGTCGTGCTGTGTGAGCGCGTGTACCTGTTGATGCAAGGCGGCACGATCAGCAAAGGACGCGTTGCGTCATGTCGTGATTCCATGCTCCATCGGAGCCACGCAACGGCACACCGTTGCCGCTTCGCTCAATGCCCAGGCGAGCGCGCGCCGCTCGCGCGCAAAATCAACCGCACCACTTCCTCGGTACTCGCTTCGAACCCCGCCGATGACAGCGCGCGCTTGCCCGAGAGCGCGCGAATTTGCGCCTCGAAATCGGCATAGTGCTGCGTGGTCGCCCAGATCATGAAAAGCAGCGTCTTCGGATCGACGGGGGCGAGCAAGCCTTCGGCAATCCAGCGATCGATCAGCTTCACGCGCGTTTCCATCCACGGCTTCACACGTTTGAGCAGGATGTCCTGCATATGCGTCGCGCCGCTGATGATCTCGTTCGCCCACACTTTCGACCCGAGCGGTCTGCGCCGCGAGAGTTCCATCTTCGCGCGTACATAGCCGCCAATGGCCTCCACCGGATCGTCGCTCGCATCGAACGTGTTGGCGGCCGCGTTCCATTCCTCGAACAGATCATCGAGCACGCGCCAGTAGAGCGCGAGCTTGGTGGGGAAGTAGTAGTGCAGATTCGCCTTCGGCAGGCCCGCGCGCTCCGCGATCAGCGCCGTGCTTGCGCCTTCGAAGCCTCGCTCGGCGAACACGGCCTCCGCGCAGGCGAGCAGATGCGCTTCGTTCGACTCGCGAATGGCGGCTTTGCGTCGGCGCGGCTTGTGCGTTGCGTCAGCGGCTTCCCGTTCGTGAGCCGTGCCGCGCATCGCGTGAGTCGCGGCTTGCGTGGTGGGTTCGTCGTCGCGCATGATGGTCAGTCCGTTCAGTAGGGAAGAGGCGGCGCACGGCTGCCGCGCCCATGTCGGCTTCATTGTAGTCACGATGTAAGCGCCTCGTGCATTCACCGCTCTCGGGGAAAACGCGCGGAGTGCTGGCGCGTTTTTCGCGCACTGCAGCATCGATGGCACGCTTCTCGCTGGTAACACCGCATTGAATTCGCGAAGTTTATCGTCTACAACCTGTCCAATCGGACAGGATTCGCGGGGCGAGGTTTTGGGAGTCGCGATGCGCCAATCGAGCGTGCACCGCCATGGCGCTTCTCGCCCCAGAAGGTGGCAAGAATGCACGTTTGACGAACACGGACAGGAGGACACGCATGAACGCAGTAAGCGAAGCCGCGCTGACGACCGCGATTCACGTGAACGGCCAGCGTTTGTGGGACAGCCTGATGGAGATGGCGAAAATCGGTGCCACGCCCAAGGGCGGCGTGTGCCGTCTCGCGCTCACCGATCTCGACAAGACAGGGCGCGATCTCATCGTCCAATGGGCGAAAGAGGCCGGCTGCACGGTGAGCGTCGACCAGATGGGCAACGTGTTCATGCGCCGGGCGGGGCGCAACAACGACCTGCCGCCGGTGATGACCGGTTCGCACGCCGACTCCCAGCCCACGGGCGGGCGCTTCGACGGCATCTACGGCGTGCTGGGCGGCCTCGAGGTAATCCGCTCGCTCAACGATCACGGCATTCAAACCGAGCGCCCCGTCGAAACCGTGATCTGGACCAACGAGGAAGGCTCGCGTTTCGCGCCGGCCATGGTCGCCTCCGGCGTGTTCGCGGGCGTCTTTACGCTCGACTACGGCCTCTCACGCAAGGATATCGATGGCAAGACCATCGGCGAGGAGCTGCAGCGCATCGGCTATGCAGGTGAACTGCCGTGCGGCGGCCGCAAGATACACGCGGCGTTCGAACTGCATATCGAACAGGGGCCGATACTCGAAGCCGAAAATAAAACGATCGGCGTCGTCACGGACGCGCAGGGCCAGCGCTGGTACGAGGTCGTGCTCACGGGGCAGGAGGCGCACGCGGGTCCGACGCCCATGCCGCGCCGCCGCGACGCACTGCTGGGCGCCTCGCGTGTCGTGCAACTCGTGAACGAAATTGGCCTGCGCCACGCGCCGCTGGCCTGCGCGACGGTCGGCATGATGCAGGTGCATCCGAATTCGCGCAACGTAATTCCGGGCCGCGTGTTCTTTACCATCGATTTCCGCCATCCCCAGGACGACGTGCTCGCGCAGATGGACGCCGAGCTGCGCGAAGGAATCGAAAGGATTGCAGAACAAGGCAAGCTCGAAACGCAGCTCGAGCAGATTTTCTATTACGCGCCGGTGCCGTTCGACAAGGCCTGCGTGAACTCCGTGCGCGCGGCGGCGGAGCGCTTTGGGTACTCGAACCGCGAGATCGTTTCGGGCGCGGGCCACGACGCGTGCTATCTCGCGACGGTCGCGCCGACTTCGATGGTGTTCGTGCCATGCATCGACGGCATCAGTCACAACGAGGTCGAGGACGCGACGATCGAATGGATCGAGGCGGGCGCGAACGTGCTGTTGCACGCCATGCTCGAACGCGCGAGCGAACCCGGCTGACGCCGTTGACGCCGACGCAAGCGGCCTGAGAGCCGCGCTCTTTCACGCTTTCCCCACGTACCGGCTGCGCGAGCCATGCACAGCCGGCGGACCCGTGTTTTGCCGCGCAAGGAGCATCCGGATGTCCCAGCCCAACTCGAATGCCGCCGACGGCATCGCGCCTGGCCGCCTCACGGCCGAACAACTCGGCTGCAACTTTGCCGACGTCGCGCCGCCGCTCTCGCCCAACGCAGCCGTCATTGCCGCCGACCGCTGCCACTATTGTTACGACGCGCCCTGCGTTGCGGCTTGTCCGACCGGCATCGACATTCCGGGCTTTATCCGCAAGATCGGCAACGGCAATCTCAAGGGCGCGGCGCGCGACATATTGAGCGCGAATCCTCTGGGTGGCACGTGCGCGCGCGTGTGCCCGACCGAAATTCTCTGCGAAGGCGCGTGCGTCCGGAATCATCAGGATGGCGAACCGGTTAGGATCGGCGCTCTTCAGCGCCATGCCACCGACTTTCAGATGGCGCGCGAAGCCGCTGGTGCGCCGCCGCTCTTCAAACGCGCGAGTGAGACGGGACGGCGCGTTGCCGTGGTCGGGGCCGGACCGGCGGGGCTCGCCTGCGCGCATACGCTTGCGCTCGCGGGGCATCGCGTGAGCGTGTTCGACGCGGGCGAGAAGCCGGGCGGCCTCAACGAATACGGCATCGCGGCGTACAAGGTCGTCGACGATTTCGCGCAGCGCGAGGTGCAATGGCTGCTTTCCATCGGTGGGATCGAAATACGTCAGGGCCAGCGGCTTGGCCGCGACATCACGCTTACGGAATTGCGAGCCGCGTATGACGCCGTGTTCATCGGCGTGGGACTCGGCGGCACGCAAGCGCTTGCCAGTGAAGGCGAAGCGCTCGACGGCGTGCGCGACGCTGTGGAATTTATCGCACGCCTGCGCGAAGCCGACGATCTTTCCACGCTTGCGGTGGGCCGCAAGGTGGTGGTGATCGGCGGCGGTAATACGGCCATCGACGCCGCTGTGCAAAGCCGCAAGCTGGGCGCGGAGCAAGTGATGCTTGCGTATCGCCGCGGCGCGGCGCAGATGAGCGCCACCTGGGCCGAGCAGGAATTCGCACGCGCACAGGGTGTGGTGCTGGTCGAATGGATGAAGCCGCTGCGCATCACTGGCGACACCCGCGTGCAGGCTGTGGAGTTCGAGCGCACGGCGCTCGATGCGGGCGGCGCGTTGCGCGGCACCGGCGAAATCGTGCGTGTGGAAGCCGACATGGTCCTGAAAGCCATTGGCCAAAAGCTCTTGCCCGAAGGCCTGGTTGGCCTCGACGCCCTGCAACTTACTGCAGGCGGCGCGCGTATTGCCGTGGATGCAGACGGTGCGACCTCCATCGAAGGCGTCTTCGCGGGCGGCGACTGTGCGGGCCATGGCGCAACCGATCTCACCGTGCAGGCCGTGCAGGACGGCAAGCTCGCCGCGCGTGCAATCGACCGCTATCTCGCGAATCAGTCCGCCAGAGCCGCTTGAACTACGCAGTTCGATCCAGCCGAACGACACACCGAATCCAGACAATACGAAGGAGTCGCATCATGGCCGACCTGGGCTGCACGATTGCCGGCATTGAATCGCCGAACCCATTCTGGCTCGCCTCCGCGCCGCCGACCGACAAGGCCTATAACGTCAACCGCGCCTTCGAGGCGGGTTGGGGCGGCGTGGTCTGGAAGACACTCGGGCTCGACCCGCACGTGGTGAACGTGAGCTCGCGCTATGGCGCCACCACGTGGCGCGGCCAGCGCATTGCGGGGTTGAACAACATCGAGCTCATTACCGACCGCCCGCTCGACGTGAACCTTAAGGAAATCGCGCAGGTGAAACGCGACTGGCCAGACCGGGCGCTCATCGTCTCGCTGATGGTGCCGTGCACCGAGCAGGACTGGAAGTGGATCTTGCCGCAGGTGGAAGATACCGGCGCCGATGCGGTGGAGCTCAATTTCGGCTGCCCGCATGGCATGAGCGAGCGCGGCATGGGCGCGGCCGTGGGGCAGGTGCCCGAATACATCGAAATGGTCACGCGCTGGGTGAAGGAGGGCACGCGCCTGCCTTGCCTCGTGAAACTCACGCCCAACGTGACCGACATACGCCACGGCGCGCGCGCGGCGATGAAGGGCGGCGCGGACGGCGTCTCGCTCATCAATACGATCAACTCGATCGTGGGTGTCGATCTCGACGTGATGGCGCCGCTGCCGACTGTGGATGGAAAAGGCACGCACGGCGGCTACTGCGGCCCCGCGGCGAAGCCCATTGCGCTGCACATGGTCGCGGAAATCGCGCGCGACCCGCAAACGCACGGCTTGCCCATCTCCGGCATCGGCGGCATTTCCGACTGGCGCGACGCCGCCGAATTCATCGTTCTGGGCGCGGGGAGCGTGCAGGTTTGCACCGCCGCGATGCACTACGGATTCCGAATCGTCAGCGATATGATCGACGGCCTCTCCAACTGGATGGACGACAAGGGCTACGCGAATCTCGACGCCATTCGCGGCCGCGCCGTGCCCAACGTCACCGACTGGCAGTACCTGAACCTGAACTACGACATCAAGGCGCGCATCGATCAGGACCGCTGCATCCAGTGCGGTCTCTGCCATATCGCCTGCGAGGACACCTCGCATCAGGCCATCACCGCAATGCGCGACGGCAAGCGTCACTTCGAGGTGGTCGACGCCAACTGCGTCGGGTGCAATTTATGCATGCACGTCTGCCCGGTCGACCAATGCATCACGATGGAGCGCGTCGACTCGGGCCGCTACGCGAACTGGACCACGCATCCCAACAACCCGGCGCGCGTGGCCGATCCGAAAGCCGCCTGACCCATTGAAACAGAACTGAACCGAACCAGACCAACGACAAGTCACGGAGAACTGCAACCATGAGTCAGCCATTGACAGGCGACGCCAGCGCGCGCCGCGCCGAAAGCGAGTTATACAACGACGATCTCGCGCCAACCGGCGCAGCGCAGCGCACGTGGCGCTGGTATCACTTCGGGGCGCTCTGGGTGGGCATGGTGATGAACATCGCCTCGTACATGCTCGCGGCCGGACTCACCGAGCAGGGCATGTCGCCATGGCAGTCCGTGCTCACGGTGCTGCTCGGCAATCTCATCGTGCTCGTGCCGATGCTGCTGATCGGCCACGCAGGCACGAAATACGGCATCCCCTACGCGGTGCTGGTGCGTTCCTCGTTCGGCACGCAAGGCGCGAAGCTGCCCGCCATGCTGCGCGCCATCGTGGCGTGCGGCTGGTACGGTATCCAGTCGTGGCTCGGTGGCAGTGCCATCTATACGCTCGCCAATATCCTCACGCACAACGCACTGGTGGGCGACGCGCTGCCGTTTCTCGGCATCTCGATCGGCCAGGGCGCGTGCTTCCTCGTGTTCTGGGTGCTGCAACTCTATTTCATCCTGCACGGCACCGACTCGATCCGCTGGCTCGAAAGCTGGTCCGCGCCCATCAAGGTCGTGATGTGCGTGGTGCTCGTGTGGTGGGCCTGCTCGAAGGCGGGCGGCGTGGGTTCGATGCTCTCGCAGCCTTCCCAGTTTGCCGCTGGCGGCAAGAAGGCAGGTCTCTTCTGGGCGACGTTCTGGCCGAGCCTCACGGCCATGGTGGGCTTCTGGGCCACGCTCGCGCTCAACATTCCCGACTTCACGCGCTTCGCGAAAACGCAAAAGGACCAGTTCGTCGGGCAGGCCATCGGTCTGCCCATTCCGATGGCGCTGCTTTCGGTGGTCTCGGTCGTCGTGACTTCGGCCACGGTGGTGATCTACGGTAAGGCGATCTGGGACCCCATCGATCTCACGAGCCGCATGGAAGGCGTGGGCGTGGGCATCGCGCTCGTCATCCTCACGCTCGACACGATGTGCTGCAATCTCGCCGCGAATCTCGTCGGTCCTGCTTATGATTTTTCGAGCCTCTGGCCGAAGGCCATCTCGTACAAGGCGGGTGGGCTCATCACCGCGGGTATTGCCATCGTGATGATGCCGTGGAAGATTCTCGCCACCACTCAGGGCTACATTTTCACCTGGCTCGTTGGCTATTCGGCGCTGCTCGGACCCGTGGCGGGCATTCTCATCGTCGATTACTTCCTCGTTCGCGGCACGCGCCTGAATACGGCTGAGCTATTCGAAGAGAACGGCGAATACGCCTACTCGAACGGCTGGAATATGGCGGCCGTCATCGCGCTGGTCCTGGGTGTGCTGCCCAATCTGCCGGGCTTTCTCAACACCGCATTTCCGAGTGTGTTTCCGTCCGTGCCCGACGCGTTCAAAAGCATTTACACCTATGCGTGGTTCGTGGGGCTCGCGATTGCGGCGCTCGTCTACGGCGTGATGATGAAGCTCGGCAAGAGCCGGCGACCGAGCGTGGCGAGCGCGTGAGTCGTGGCAGCGTGAATTCGTTCAACTGAAGGAGACTGGGCATCATGGCGATCCTGATTCGAGGCGGCACCGTCGTCAATGCGGACAAGAGCTGGCGGGCGGACGTGCTCTGCGAAAACGGCGTGATCCAGACCGTGGGCGAAAACCTCGACGCGCCCACGGGCGCGACCGTGGTCGACGCAGGCGGCCAGTATGTGATGCCGGGCGGCATCGACCCGCATACGCACATGGAGCTGCCGTTCATGGGCACGACGGCGAGCGACGACTTCTACACGGGCACGGCGGCGGGCCTCGCGGGCGGCACGACGTCGATCATCGATTTCGTGATTCCCAACCCGAAGCAGCCGCTCATGGATGCGTTTCGCGAGTGGCGCGGCTGGGCCGAAAAAGCCGCCGCCGACTATGGCTTCCACGTGGCGGTCACGTGGTGGGACGACAGCGTGCATCGCGACATGGGCCTGCTCGTGAACGAACACGGCGTGTCGAGCTTCAAGCACTTCATGGCGTACAAGAACGCCATCATGGCCGACGATGAGATCCTCGTGAACAGCTTTGCGCGTTCGCTCGAACTGGGCGCGCTGCCTACTGTGCATGCCGAGAATGGCGAGCTCGTCTTTCAGTTGCAGCGGCAACTGCTCGCGCGTGGCTTCACGGGACCCGAGGCGCATCCGCTCTCAAGGCCGCCCGAAGTCGAAGGCGAGGCGGCGAACCGCGCAATTCGCATTGCGCAGGTGCTGGGCGTACCGGTGTACATCGTGCATGTCTCGGCGAAAGACGCGCTCGAAGCCATTGCCCGCGCGCGCAGCGAAGGGCAACGCGTGTTCGGCGAGGTGCTCGCCGGCCATCTGGTGATCGACGAGTCCGTGTATCGCGACCCGGACTGGACGCGCGCCGCCGCCCATGTGATGAGCCCGCCGTTCCGCACGAAAGAACATCGCGACGCGCTCTGGCGCGGGCTGCAAGGCGGGCTGCTGCACACCACGGCGACCGACCACTGCGTGTTCTGTGCTTCGCAGAAGGCAATGGGCCGCAACGATTTCACGAGGATTCCGAACGGATGCGGCGGCGTGGAGGATCGCATGGCCGTGCTGTGGGATCAGGGCGTGAACACGGGCCGGCTCACGCCGAACGAGTTCGTGCGGGTGACCTCCACGAACGCCGCGCAGATCTTCAATCTGTATCCGCGCAAGGGCACGGTGGCTGTCGGCGCCGATGCCGACCTCGTCGTGTGGGACCCGCAGGCCACGCGCACGATCTCGGTGAAGACCCATCATCAGAACGTCGACTTCAACGTCTTCGAAGGCATGACGGTGCGGGGCGTCCCCACGCATACGGTCTCGCAGGGCGAACTCGTGTGGGCCAACGGCGATCTGCGGGCGCGGCGCGGTGCCGGGCGTTACCTGAAGCGGCCTGCGAATCCCGGCTATCTGCAGGCGTCGCGGCTTGCGAAGAGCTTGAAGGAGACGCAGCCGGTGCATCGGGAGGGGGATGCGGCCAGTTAGGCGAGAGGGCTCGGTTAGTCTGATCGACGGCAGCGTGCCGTTTCAGGGGACCAGACTTCTCACGTAGTTGATCGGGGCGTGATCCGCGAGGTCACGCACCATGACGTCACCGATGCGCCACGCGTATTGGAGCAGATAGTCCTCCCGGGCGGCGGCGCGGTCCGCTTGCACGAAAGCATCGTCGGCGTGCGGAGCCACTTTGCCTTCGTGCGTGATGTAGTTCGACACTCCCGCGTGAACGTATCCTCCAATGGGCGGTGGCAAGTCGGTGACGAGATCGCAGCAGTCGACATAGCGCCTGATGCCGACCGGGCCAAGGGTGGCGACAAACGTCGCGTCGCCTACGCGTGGCGAACCGAATGTCACGAGGGCGTTGGGCGTGCAAAGGCTGGCAAAGAGCGTCGCGATGGCCGCACCGAGGCTATGACCTGTCAAGATGAGCTGTCTTCTCGTCGGCGCGGTCTCGTTCAACCAGTTGCCGACTGCTTCGCGCAAGCCGCGGGCGGCGCCTGCAAATCCAGCATGAACCTGACCGGCGCTTTCCGTCCACTTTGTCATGCTGATTTCCAGGTCTGTTGCGATATCGGTGAGTGACTGCGGTTCCGTTCCCCGGAACGCGAGCACGGCGAGGCCATCGGAGCGCCTCACGGCGCCGAAGCCATGCGTGTCGTCATCGGCATTGTTGAAGGGAACAGCGCTTTCGAAACCCACGAGGGCGAGCGCTTGTTCGAGCCGCTGAAGTTCAGCGCCGCCTTGTTCGTAGCGTATATAGGCAAGCCGCGCGAACTCCGCGCACAGCCCGTCGATTTCGTAGTTGCTACCGGCAGTGAACACTGTAGGCCTGAGCTGCGGTGAGTTGAGCGCGTCGCGTGATGGGTCGTAGGGGATAGAGCACATGTGCACCTCCGTGTGCAACCGCTAATCAAAAGCGCTGATTCTGTATCGCTTGTTGTTAATTGTTTTATACACAATGGAAAACGGAAATTTACTCAGAATGAGGCCTATCAGAAATTCGTTGTTGCAGTAGATCTCCTCTGGCCCGACGGCCTGGATGGTATCCAATAGCGAGTGTTGATCGCCCTTGAATTCCACGTGGCAATCCACCTTCCATTCCTGTTTCAGGTTCAACGGGTAGGCGAGATCGTCGATGGCCAACGTCTTCTTGTAGCGTTGATCTTCCAGTAGCGCCGCTTCTTCCTTCACGAAATCATCGAGGCATTGGCGGCTGGTGACATACCGCTCCCATGGCAATACTGCGCGCACCGAAGAGCAATCTTTGTAGTGGTCCGCATCCGTTCGACTATCGACGTGGTGCACCAGCGTCAGCACTTTGATCAAAGACTCGTCTTTAACAAACGAAAGCAAATACTCGTAGCAGTTGGCCAGCGTATATCCAACGCCGGCAACATCGTCCACCAGCAGGATTCTCTTGCCTTCCTTGACGCAGGCATCGACAAGATCAAACACTTTCTTGTTGTTGATTTCAGCTTTCGCTTCCCCACGATCGTAGTGTACGAAGTCGACGGGCAGGCCCAACATCTGCGAAAGCATCAGGGCCGGTATGGCGCCTCCGCGCAAGATGCCGAGTATCAAACCGATGTTTTCCCGAACCAGTTGCTGTCTTTTGGACAGGCAAAAGGTCTCTATGTCGTCGTAGCCATAGAAGTAGACGGGAAGTCGGGCAAATTCCGTGTTCACCTGATTTCGTTCCTTTCACCTACAGTGTTACGCCAGGCGCTTTACTGCGTGTGCGATCCGCTGACCTGCTTGAGCGTCGGATCGAGCAGCGCAGCCTTGACGTCGAGCGAAGACGTTTGCCCGAGATTCGCGTAGTTTTTTTTGAGCCACACGTCCGCCACCTCGCGTCCACGATCGAACAGCGTTTTGAACAGCGACCAGGACGTGCTGCTCTTGGAGACGAAGCCGAACTGCGCGAGAAAGTCGTCGTCGCGAATCAGGTGAAACCGGACGGTCTTGAAGCGGCTTTGGCTAGCGGCTTCCTCGCCAACCGAGTCGAGCACGCGGTTGACGGCTTCGATCGCGTTGATCTCCAGCACCACGGAAGCATTGAAACCGATTTCGTTGAGCCGGTTCAGAATGCCGCGCGCATTTTTCGGCGGCATGTCGTGGCGCCTGAACGGCTTCACGAGGATCAGGATCAGGTCCTGGGCATGGGCGATCAACGGCGCCAAAGGCGGATTGCCCAGATAGCCGCCGTCCCAGTACGGTACGCCGTGGAGGTTCACGGTGCGGAATTCGCTTGGCAGGCATGCGGAAGCGCGCAGCACGTCGACGGAAATTTCGGGTTGCGTAAAGAGGGTGCGCTCGTTGGTTCGCACGTTCGTCGCGCAGATGAAAACCTGCGGGCTCCCGTTCTTCGCGTTGAGCGTGGAGAGATCCGTTTCCGTGAGCGAGGAGCGGATCACCGGGCCGAGCGGATCACGATAGAAGGGATTGTTGTAAGGCGAAGCGACGAGTCCCACGATCTCCGAGAAGATGGCGCCAGGACTCCAGTCGATATTCCAGCCGCCAAACGGCCCCGGCTCGGAAAAGCCGAAGAGCGCATTGCCGGCCCGCTCCCCGGCGCGCGACACCGCTTCCCAGAAAGTGCGCAGTTTCTCGCGCGCTTGCGTGACTCCCCCGCTGGCCAGGCCCGCCGCGCAGAGCGTCGCGTTGATTCCGCCCGCGCTCGCGCCGCTGATCGCCTCGACACTGAACGGCGTGCCTTGCGATGTCGATTCCAGCAATCGATCGAGCACGCCCCACGTGAAGGCGCCATGCGAGCCGCCGCCTTGCAGGGCAAGCGCGACTTTGGGGCCGGACTGCTGCACGCCGCTCGTGGATTCCGCTGTCGCCATGGCTCCTCTCTCGTCGTCATCGCGTTGCCGGCAATCGTACGCGCGAGAGGGAATGCGCGTGCTGCAAATGCCGCCTCAGGAACCGGCGAGGGCGGGCGGCGCGGCCTTGAGCGCGTGGGTTATCAGCGCGATCGCCGCACGCTCACCGGCCGGATCGGCCGGAATTCTTCCGTCGAGCGCAAGCGTCGCCAGACCGTGAACCAGCCCCCAGCAGGCGAGCACCCCCGCCTCGACGCAATGCGGCGCGAGCTCCGCCACGTTGCGTGCCATCAGCGTATAGGCGCCCCGGCAATCCTCATGGGGCAAGGCGAGTCCTGCCCCGTCCGCGAACATCAGCCGGAACAGTGCAGGATGCGCGCGGGCGAAGCCAACGTAGGCCACGCCCTGCGCCTCGAGCGCTTCGCGCGCGTCGTGGGCCTCGTTGGCGCGCGCGGCGCCTGCCTCGAGCATGGCAAAGCCCTTGAGCGCGACGGCGCCCATCAGCGCCGCCTTGTCCTCGAAATGGCGATAGGGCGCCATCGCCGAGACGCCTGCGGCCCGCGCCACGGCACGCAGGCTGACGTCGCTTTCGCCCTTTTCGAGCAAGGCCAGCGCGCAATCGACCAGACGGTCGCGGAGGGACAAATTCGAATCGCTCATTTGTTGTTTACACTGTAATCAATCGGGACTATGCTTACAGCGTAAACAAACGGGAGCCGCCATGCAAGCCTCTGTTACCCGCAGGTCCGTCGACCTCAGCACGTACCCGAATCTCGTTGTCATCATCCTGGGCTTTCGCGTGCGCCGGATGCGGGGGATCGCGACGTTGTTCGGCATCGGCAAAGGCTTGCGGCAAATCGATTTGAATCCGCCAGACGGATTGCTCTCCAGCGAGCAGTTCCTGTTCGCCCTCAACCATGTCGGTATCCGCCAGTATTGGCGCGACCTCGAAAGCCTCGAAGCGTTTACCCGCAGCGCGCCGCATTCGCGCTGGTGGGGCGAGTTTCTGCGCGACAGCGGCGGCGCGGGCTTCTGGCATGAAAGCTATAGCCGTCAGGGAATGGAGGCGGTTTATATCGACATGCCCGGCCCCGTGGGCTTCGATCGCTTTGCGCCGGCACGCCAGCCGACCGGCCCTTTTATGAGCGCGCGAAAGCGCATGGCGGCGGACTAGATCAGGGCGCCATTCACTGCGTCGTCTCATGTACCGCGACGGGCCTGCCGCAAGCGCCTTCATGTGCGCCCTGGTTATCGAACACCTCGATATCCTCGTGCAGAATGCGCCGGATTTCAAAAATCGCCTCGGGGGTTTCCTGAACGCTGTGCCCCGAAACGATCACTTTTTCGGAGAGAGCGCCGTCGAGATGCGCGCTGCGATAGGGGACGACCCCGTCATCGGAATCTTCGAGCGGGCCCGTCTCGCGGCGTCGCGCAATGATCGAGTGAAAGCACACATCGGGGCTGATCGGCAGGCGTGAAATCGACTGGATGATCGGATCGGTCTCGCGCAGCTGCTCGATGCTGTTGGGAACCATAATGGTCTTTCCCGCGCGCTGGGTGCTATCCGCATTAGTGGCGCTCTGCAGCATCTCGTCGATCTCCTTCAGCAGCGCAATCGGCAAGCGCACGAGGTTTGCAACCCAGCGAGACAGGCGATTGCTTGCGAACGGCGTACCGCGGTGTGGCGTGGCGATGAAGATCGCGCGCTCGACCTGCGGCATCGGCGTAAAGCGCAGCAGGCGATTGAGTCGCTCATCCTCGCGGATGATGTCGACCCCTTCGGGCAGGTACTTGTTCTGGACGGTTACCCACAGAACGTCGTCGGAGGAAGAGACGAGCAATCGCGCGAGGACGCCGCCCATGCTGTGCCCGATCAGCACCATGCCGTTCGAAGCCGGCAGCTTGCCTGCGGGATCGAAATGCGCGAGCGTCAGTTGCACCGCCTGCCTTATCCTCGCAAGGTTCACGAGAATGGGCACGTTGGTCGGGTAATAGACCTGCCAGACCTGAAAATGCTGGCGCAGCATGTCGTCGCCCTGAATGTCGTTGGCGACGTTGACCCATGCCTCGGGGCTGCTGGCCAGGCCGTGCAGCATCAGGACGATGCGCCGGTCCGGATCGAACGGTTGCATCATGTAAATGCGCGGACGATCGATGCCCCTCGTGCGGCCGAGCAGCGAACGCAAGGACTGCCTGGCAAAGCCGGAGCGGGCGAGCCAGATGCCATAGCCCGCGCTGAAGTTGGCCGCGAGCGGCACGGTCTCGCCATTGATCTCTACGCTTTTTACGCGAAACGGATCGTAGGCGGAGAACACCACCTCGTGCGAAGCGAGCAGCTGCTCGAGCGTGCCATTGCCAAACAGCAGCAGTGCGGTGACGTTCGGTGAAGGCATTTCATTGAACGGACGCGAGCCGGGCGCGAACCAGAAGGTTGAGCCTGCGTTCGCATTCGCATCGTCCTCAGCCGTTGTCGCTGCGCTGTTGGTCGTGGCGCTATCCGGGTCGGGCTGGGCGGGCTGTGTGACCGCAACCAGATCCGCGCCGAGGCCGTCACGGCGATAGGTATTGTGGAGTCCCGCGAACGACAGGCCCGTGGCGGGAATGACTTCGCTGAGTTCGCGTACGCCCTCGGGCAGCCGGACCTCTCTCAGGTCGATATGAATGGTCCAGCCTGCGATGAATTGATTTGCCGGATCGCGATGGCCGTTGGTCGTTTCAGCGGTGCCGCGCAGAAACAGCGCGCCGGCAAGCTCCTGGACCGCATAGTTATAGTAGTCGCGAACCTGCGTCTGGCGGTCCTCGAAGGCCCGTTCGCCAGCCGTGCGCTGGCCGAGGAACAGAAACGCGTACGCGTATCGCGCTGTCTTGAGCCACGAATCGAATTGAGTGTCGGTCCAGGGGGTGCCGGCAGGCGGCGTCTGCTCGAGCGCCATCTGCAGCGATAACTCGGCGAGGCAGGCGAGGCGCTGTCCGATACTGAGTCCGCCGACAGTTGCGATCGTATCGATACACGCTTGCGGCGCGCTCTGGCACGAACTTTCGTCGAGGGCCGCGACCCGCAACGTGGCCTGTGTCGCCGCGCTCAGCTGGCCGGTCGAGAGAATGTCTCCGCGACGCATGGCAAAGTACTGCTGCGGGCCGAGCGAGTTCACGCGCACCATCGCGCAGCCGCAGAGCAGCGCGGCAGCGAGGAGGGCCGACAGATTGGCCAACACATGGGCTAACGGCGGGCAACGCGGCATGCGGGATGGGTAATTGCGCGTCATGAAGGATCCAGGCCATTCGCGCGGTCCCGCACGTGCGTGTGGCGAAATGAGGGACGGCGCAGCGCGGTGGCCGGCAGACCGATGTATACCAGCCTGAACTGGATCGCGTTCGCACGGTGATCCGCGGCCGACGCCCATGCGCTCGCCCGGGTTGACTCGCGCCGCTGGCATCAACAGACTCTAGTCATCAACGATCCTGACGGGAGCGAACTTGGCCAACCCGGATCTTGTTGCAAGCGAGCCGCAGGGCGCGCATGTCGTCGCCGCGCAGGCGAGCCCGTGCGACGCGCTCGTGATCTGCGCGCAGCCCACCTCAGTCGACCGTCCGTGCCGGCGCAAGCGTCTCGCGCTCGCGGCGACGATCCTGGGGTCGAGCATGGCGTTCATCGACGGCTCGGTCGTCAACGTCGCACTGCCGTCCATTCAGAGCGAACTCGGTGCGAGCGTCGCGGCGATCCAATGGGTCGTCAACGCGTATCTGCTGTTTCTCGGCTCCCTCGTGCTGGTCGGCGGGTCGATGGGGGACAAGCTTGGCCGCCGCACGGTGTTCATCGCGGGCATTGCGCTGTTTACGCTGGCGTCGGCGGCCTGTGGCCTCGCGCCGAATGCGGCTGCGCTGATCGCCGCACGCGCGGTTCAGGGCATCGGCGCGGCGCTGCTCGTACCCGGCAGCCTCGCGATCATCGGCGCGGTGTTCGACGGCGAAGCGCGTGGCCGGGCGATCGGCACCTGGGCGGGCGTCGGCGCGATCACGTCGGCGGTGGGGCCCGTGGCGGGCGGCTGGCTCGTCGATGCATTTTCCTGGCGCGCGATCTTCTTCCTGAATGTCCCGCTCGCCGCGCTCACGATCGCGCTCGCCATGTCATCGGTGCCCAACAGCCAAAGGCTCGATGCGCCCGGGCAACTCGACTGGCCGGGCGCGCTGGCCGCGGCGGCAGGCCTCGCCAGTCTGACTTTCGGGCTGACCCAGGCGTCGGCGCGAGGCTTCCAGCATCCGTTCGTGCTGGTTGCAATCGGCGCCGGTGTGCTCGTGCTCGCCGCGTTCGTGATGATCGAAGCGCGCAGCGCCAATCCCATGATGCCGCTCGATGTGTTCCGTTCGCGCGACTTCACGGGCGCGAATCTCGTCACACTGCTGGTTTACTTCGGGCTCGGCGGCGCGTTCTTCTTCCTGCCGTTCACGTTGATCCGCGCGCATGGTTTTACCGCGACCGAAGCCGGCGCGGCGCTGTTGCCGGTGCCCGTCATCATCGGTTTGCTGTCGCGCTTCACCGGTGGACTGACGAGCCGCTTTGGCTCGCGCGCGCTGTTGACCGTTGGCCCGGGCGTCGCCGGGCTCGGGTTCACGCTATTGGCGCTGCCGCTCGTGCACGACAGCTACTGGACCGGATTCTTCCCTGCGCTCGCGGTGCTCGGCCTCGGCATGACGGTCACCGTCGCGCCGCTCACCACGACCGTGATGGGCGCGGTGTCGAGCGAGCGCACCGGCGTCGCCTCCGGCATCAACAACGCCGTTGCGCGCGTGGCGAGCCTGCTGGCGGTAGCGGTGCTCGGCATCGTGTTCGTGTGGTCGCATCACGCCGCGCTAACCGCGCGCCTCGACGCATCGCACGTGACGGTGGACGCACGCCAGATCGGACAACTGCTGGAGCCGGACGGACAAGATAGGCCCGCATCGGACGGCGCTGGCACGCCGCACGCAACGTTGGTGGCGCGTGCGCAAGCGGAGGCCATGCTAGACGCGCTGCGTGCCGTCGCCGTTGTGTCCGCCGCGTGCGCGTTCGCTGGAGCGGCTATTGCGGCGGCAGCCATACAGCCGCGGAAGTGAATTGCGAACGTTTGCAATCGAGCTAATGCGCGGAGATGACGCTTCAGCCCTCTTTCCGGCTCGAAATCGGACGTCGTCGAATACGAGGTGCCGATGACCGCGAAACTCGGCAGAGCGGCATCGGGGGAACTGGACGAACGGGATTTGCAGGCGCCGCTCGAAGCGGAAGACGACGTGGTCGTGCCGAAAGCCCATCCGGTCGGCACGATGGCTTCGCGTTGAGGCTTTCGGTCCGGGTAATCGATCCTGCGGGTGCCTGCGATCAGGCCTTCAGCAGTTCGGACGCGAAGGTATTCGCATGCGCTACGGCCTCGTGCGCGTTCGGGAACACGCCGAGTTGCTCCCAGCGTTCCTCGACCGCGTAGGTGCCTTTTATCGCGAGCGCCCTCTGCACGCGCAATTGCGCTGCGTACCCGCCGTCCTCGAGGGGGCGAGCCGTCGCGATGATCCTGTGCGGGGGGCCGGATCGTTCCGGTTGAACCAACTGGACGGGACCGCCGGGTATGCCGACATCCTTCAACTCGTTCCGGGCGTTGCAGTCCGGGCAGTAGAAGCACCACCCGTCGTCCTCGTGACTGGCTCTGACCTGACCGCGAGCCAGCACGGCACGGCATTCAACGTTTTCGCAGATGAACGGCATCGCAGTCTCCGAAGTTGTTTGAAGGGAGCCTAGCACGTCCTCCGTCGGTCAACCATTGGCGATGTTGCCGGCCCGGCGTCAAGGAAAACCCTCAAGCACGGGCCCGACGCCGGGTCGGCTCTTGCGCTGCGTCTACGCGACCTTGCGAGTCAGATCTACCTGTCCCGAGGCGCCCGCGCTCAGCTCGGCGCGATCCGATTCGGGCACTTCGCCCGCGCGCCGGTGGATATCGTGCGTGACGAAGCCTTGCTCCCGGCTCGGGATCGCGAACCAGTCGGGATGCGCAAACGACGCGCGAATGTCTTCGACGCCACTCGACCAGTGCTCTTGCATGGTGTCGGCACTGAATTCGTAGTCCTTGTAATGCCCTTCGTAAGGCTTGTTCTTGTAGATCAGATGGACCACGTTGATCGACGACCCATCGGCCACCTGGTCGGCGAGCCGAAAGAGGGGATCGTTGCGCCGCGCCTCGGCGGGTACGTGCTCGAGGAGTTCCTTGATAAAGCGCGCGTGCTTTTGCCGATCGGCAAGCATGTTGGTGATGGCGCGCGTGCGGCTCGAATATTGAATGTCCTTGGCGCGTTCGGCCACGTCCAGGAAATCGGCGGGTACGTTGCCGCTCGCGCTCCATAGATCGACCTGGAATACGAGCGTGTCCTTGTGGTCGGCGTCACGCAGCACCTCCGTGAGCGGTGTGTTCGACACGAGGCCGCCGTCCCAGTAATACTCGCCGTCGATTTCCACGGCCGGAAAACCCGGCGGCAGCGCGCCCGATGCCATGAAGTGCTCCGGCTCGAGCCGCATTTTGGCGTTGTCGAAATAGACGAGATTACCGCTGCGCACGTTCACTGCGCCCACGGACACGCGGATCGGGCCGTCGTTGATACGGTCGAAATCGGCGAAGCGTTGCAGCGTCGACTTCAGTGCGGCCGTGTCGTAGTAGCTCACCGCATTCGGTGTCGCCTTCTGCCAGCCCGCGACGGGCAGCGGGCGGCGCGGCGCGAAAAAGCCGGGCTGGCCTTCAGTGAGCGCGCGACCCGCGGCCCACATGCTGGCCCAGCGGCGCGAAAAATCCTGCTGGCTGAACATCGGCATGGCGAGCGCGCCGAGGTTGCCGAACCAGTCGAGCGGATGGCAGATCGACTCCCAGAACCCACGCAGCGCTTCGACGCGCCGCGCGGGTTCGTTGCCCGCAATAATCGCCGTGTTGAGCGCGCCGATCGACACGCCCGCAATGCGATGCGGTTCGACGCCGGCCTGCGCGAGCCCTTCGAACACGCCGGCCTGATAGGACCCGAGCGCGCCGCCGCCCTGCAAAACAAGGGCGATTTCGTCGTAGCGCGGCAGCTCAAACGGCTTGCGCTCCCTGCGGGCGGTTAGATTGCTGCTGCGCATACGTTCTCCCTTTTTTTCGTTGGTTGTTCAGTGCATCGACCAGCCGTGCGTGACGAGCACCGACTGGCCCGTCAGCGCCTGCGACCCGAAGCCCGCGAGGAACGCGACCGTGTTGGCCACGTCGTCGAGCGAGGTGAACTCGCCGTCCACGGTATCCTTGAGCATCACGTTCTTGACGACGTCGGCTTCCGAAATGCCGAGCGCCCTGGCCTGCTCGGGAATTTGCTTGTCGACGAGCGGCGTACGCACGAAACCCGGGCACACCACGTTGGCGCGCACGCCGCGCGGACCGCCTTCCTTCGCCACGACGCGGGCAAGGCCGAGCAAACCATGCTTCGCCGTGACATAGGCCGCCTTGAGCTTCGACGCCTCGTGCGAATGCACCGAACCCATGTAGACGATCGAGCCGCCTTTGCCGCTGCCGTACATATGCTTGAGCGCGGCCTTGGTGGTGAGAAACGCGCCGTCGAGATGGATCGCGAGCATCTTCTTCCAGTCGGCAAACGGGAACTCGTCTACCGGGCTGATGATCTGGATGCCCGCGTTCGACACGAGCACGTCGATCCCGCCGAAGGCTTTCGCTGCTTCGTCGATCCCGGCATTCACGGCTTCTTCGTTGGTGACATCCATCGCCACGGCGAGGGCCTTGCCGCCCGCTGCCACGATGCTGTCCGCCACCTTGCCGGCGTTCGCGAGATTGAGGTCGGCGATCACGACCGCCGCACCCTGGCTCGCGAACGTGCGCGCGCAATGTTCGCCAATACCGCTTGCGGCGCCCGTGATGACTGCAACCTTGTCTTTCAACGACATATGTATTCCTTACTAAAAAGCGATAGATAAACAGATCAGGCGAGCTCGACTTCGGGTTCGCCCAGGGCGGCGTCCTGGCTCGACGTCGCGGCGAGATAGTCGAAGGCGACCTCGCCGATATCGAGCGTGAGATCCGCAATGACGTGGCGTGCACCCACCACGCGGCGCACCGGCAGATCGGCAACGGGAGCGAGCGCGTGCGGATGCAGCTCGATCGCGGCCGGGCCGCTCCATGCGCCGCGCACCGTCACGTCGCGCAGATAGAAGCGCACGAGTTCGCAGATGCGCGCCGTGCCGTCCACATGCGGAATGATCTTGAGGAGATAGTTGGGCGTGTCGGCGAGCTTGCGGCGCTCGTCTTCGCTGTTGAGCACGTGGTGCTTGTAGCCCATCGTGCCGGTCGCGATGCGCTGCGTGCCGTAATCGAGCGTGCCGAGCAGCGTGTCGTTGCCATCGACGGCGAGCACGGGGCGCGCGAGTTTCTTCGGGAAGCCCCAGATTTCACGACCGCCGGCAATCGGGCCTTCGTCGTCGAGATACATCGAATGCGTGTAATTCGCGAGGCGGCCTTGCGGATCGCGTACGGAAATCACCTGGCCGCTTTCCGTGTAATCGCCAAATCCCGACGAGTCGGGCATGCGGATGAATTCGTAATGAACGAGATTGTTTTCCGGCTTCAGCGGCTCCGGCACGATGGCGCGCAGCGCATCGGGATCGGTCTCGTACGTGATGATGAAATATTCGCGGTTGACGAAGCGAAACGGCGGCCGCGGGTACGCGGGGTTGTGCATGGGCATCGCGAATGCATCGCGGCGGATTCTTGCCAGATCCATACTGTTCTCCAGGCTAGGCTGCGTGAAAACGTCGCGACAGATGTTAGATGGAAAACATGACACGATCGCATTGATGGCGATAAAACACCGTTTCAGTTTCGTTAAATAAAAAGGAAATTGAAAGTTTATTGGTCATTCCGGCGTCATTTTCGTGTGATTGATTCGACCTCGCGTATGCCGATTTATTCAGCTTAATCATGGTATTAGGTTCGTTGCGAAGGAAACATATGACGAATGCTGATCGAAACAGGAAATAGATTAGTGCGTGGATTGGGGGAGAAGGCCGGCCACTTCGCACCGTGAAGGAACGCCTCGGTCCGGCACCGAGTGTTTCGGAGAAATTCGGAAGGAATGCGAAGTATCTGGGCAGCCTGAAGTGATCCGCCACGATACCGGATCGTTGCGCGCCGAACACCATGTTATATGACATCTCTTGTGGTCCGCTGGCGTAAGATATCCTCGCTTCCAGCGGGGAAGCGGCAGGGCAGTCTGTGACCGACTAGAATGGATTGGCACGCCTAAGCACGAGACGTGCTTCCTGCTTCGTCAGCCAGCGAGCATACCGGCGAGATGCGATGAGCATATTCAGGTTTCAATCGGCGACCGAATCGGCATTCCTCAAACGCTCGCATGCGCCCAGCGCGGTTCGCGCATGGCTGGTCGATATGCTGTGCTGGCCCGGCCGGTTCGAGGATCCACAGGTCGAACGCGAATTTACGGAGGAGTATGGCCGGCGCTTCGCCGACTTTCGCCGTGCGGCGCTGGTGCTCGGAACGCTGATCTGGGTGTGCTTCGGCTTTTGGGAAATCAGCCTTGCGCAGACCAGTCCGGTGTTCCGGCCGTACTTCCCGGAGGTTTTCGCGTTCCGTTGCGCCGGTGCGATTGGCGCGACCATCGGCATCGTGCTGGCTTTCAGGCTCGAATTTCATCGAGACAAGGTTGCGCACTGGATCCTGCTTTCGGGCCTGGCGTTCATGTGCTTTTGCCTGTTGATGCAAACCGTCCTTGCTCCACGCCCATTCAATTTCACCCATTTTTTTGTCGGCTTCTATTTAATTCTCTTTTATCTGTTCGGCTTTCTGCGCCTGCGGGCCAAGGCGACGCTCATGCTGACCGCATGCGTGATCGCCGTGATCGTGATGGCGCAACTGGTCACTCAGGCGGTCGAGCCGGACAACTTCGCCGCGGGCATGTTCTATCTGTTGAACGTCGCCGTGCTCGGGCACAGCGTCAACGTGAATGCCGAGCGGCACGTGCGCGACCGGTATGTTGCCGTCCAGGCACTTGCGCAGAGCAACGCTGCGCTGCAGAGCGCCAACGCCGAACTCGCGCAAAAGCATCATGACCTCGAGCGCGCACGGCGCGACCAGCAGACCAAGTCGGAAGCCCTGATCGCCTTGCGCGAGCAGCAGCGCGAAGCGGCAGAGCAGGCGAGCCGGGCGAAGTCGCGCTTTCTGGCCGCGGCCGCGCACGACCTGCGCCAGCCCATGCATGCGCTGAACCTGTTTCTTGCGGCGGCAGACGAAGCGCTGGAAGCGCGCGACATCGAGGCATCGGGCAAGCTGATCGGCGAAGCGCGCAAGGCGTCGGTATTGACGGCGCGTCTTTTCAATGCTGTGCTCGACTTGTCGAAGCTCGAATCGGGGCACGTCAACCCGACCTATACGAGCGTCGACCTCAGCCGCGTGACCGAGGAGACGGTCGAGCAGCTCGCGTCGTTCGCGGCGAGCCGCGGCGTCGTGCTGCGCTATGCCAAGGCGCTGCAAAAGCCCGCATGGGTACGCACCGACGCCGACTGGATTCCCCGCGTGCTGAGCAACCTCATTGCGAACGGCATCAAATATTCGGATCCCGCGAAAGCGGGGCGCTCCACGGTGCTCGTGGGTTTGGTCCGTATGCCTAATTATGTTCGCCTCGATGTGCTGGATAACGGCATCGGTATCGCGTCGGAGCATTGGGACGCGATTTTCCAGCCGTTCGTCCAGCTCGGCAATCCGGAGCGGGACCGCGAGAAAGGGCTCGGGCTCGGTTTGTCGATCGTGAATGCAGTGGTGTCCCTGCTCGAGGGACATCGTCTCGAACTCAAGTCGATCGAGGGTCACGGGTCGCGCTTCTCGGTGCGCATGCCGGTGGCGGATCCATTCGCGCATGAGGATGCCGCGAAATCGCCCGCCGATGCGGCCTCGTCGCTGTCACCGTCGTCGCTTCGTGGTCTCTACGTGTTGCTGGTCGAGGACGACAGCCTCGTGCGCGCGTCGATGGAGGCGCTGTTCGCGCGATGGGGGGTGTTGTCCGATTCGGTGCGTTCCGTAGCCGAACTCGACGAACTGTTGCAGTCGATCGAGCGCGTGCCCGACCTGGTGATCAGCGACTACCGGTTGCCGGAGAATTCGACCGCACACGACGTCATCCGGCTCCTCGGCGAGCACGTTGCGCGGCCCGTGCCGTGTCTCGTGGTGACGGGGGAAGCCGTGGCAAGCACGCAGGGCGTGTTGCCGGAGCGCTGCGTGCTCAGCAAGCCATTGGCTCCCGACCTGCTGATTGCGCGCATGCTCGAATTGACGGAGGCATCGGCCCGGGCGACCTAGACCGCCGGGGCGTGCGCAACGGTGGGAATCTCGATGCCGCGGCGTGCCATTTCGACGATCAGGAAAGTGCGCCGCGACACGTTGAACCGGCTCAGCAAGTCGCTGATGTACTCCTTCGCGGTGTTCTCCGAGATATTCATCTTTCGCGCGATGGCCTTGTTCGACATGCCCTGCAGCAGAAAACCGAGGGTTTGCGCGAGACGCGGCGGCAGGTTCAGCGAATCGATCGGAATGGCCTTGCTCGGCCCCGGGGACTGCGGGGTATGGCCGCCCTTGCCGAGCACACTGTTGGGCAGATAGACCCGTCCGTTCAGGATGGTCTGCAGGGCTTCCCGGAACACCGCGCCGCCTTCCTCGCTGGCCTTCGAGATGAAGCCGCCGGCGCCATTCTTGATGCAGTCCAGCACGGTTTCGCGGTCGTCCTGCGCGGACAGCATGACTACATGCGCCGCGCGCTCGTTCTCCTGCAGCCAGCGCAGCAAATCAAGTCCGGTGTGATTGTCGCCGATCTGGTAGTCGAGAAAGACCAGGTCGTAAGCCTTGTTCTGCAGCCGTTCGACAGCAGCGTCGTACGAGCCGGCCTCGTCGATGTCGAGCGTCGGTTCCGAAGTCAGGATCAGGCTCTTCATCGCGATACGCGTCAAGCCCTCGTCTTCGACGAGCAGTACGTGCCGGAAATACAGGTTGTCCATCGAGCGCCTCTCTAGTCGTCCCCACTGTACCCGCAATCCTGCAGGCTGCGATCCCCCCAAAGCGGGGGACGCTCGTGGGGCCGCCTTCTGGAGGCGCTTTTCCCCCGCCATGGCCGGTTTTGCCAGAATCCCGGCACGCGCACGATGGAGTCGCTGCAGTTCGGACGATGAGGGACACCATCATGCATACGCCGCATCCCGACTTCAAAAGCCTGTTGAATATCTTCCGCTTTGCGTCGGACGACGAAACCCGCGTACGCCCTTGCAAGCCGGAGCCTGAACCGGCGACCCAGCCGGACGCGACGATCCTGGCCGAGCTGCTTCGGGCAAGGGCGCTCATGGTCCGCATCGAGTCGAGCGGTGTGACTTTTCCCGACCAGATCTACGACGTCTTCGTGCAGGCCCTGGCCGCCTATGACCAGAAGTGCTGGACGGAGCAGATCGACCGCAGTTTCTGCATCACGTTGAGCCTGCTGGAGTCGGTCGCACGCCACCGCCGTGGCGCCAAAGCGGCCCGCACCGTTTGCACCGATGCAACCCTGGTTAATCACGACAATCCGGGCCCGACGGTCATCGTCAGCGAGCGTCGGAACAGGCTCGACGGTAATTGGTGAGCGATCGTCGACGAGGAGACGGTGCGATGCGAGACAACTCCATCCGGTATGACGCGCTCGATGAGCAGCGCCTGCAGTCCCTGCTTGCGCAGGAGTGCGATAGCCAGGCGGGAGGCAAGCGGGCCGGGCGCGAGAAAACGATTCAGATAAAGCCAGAGACAGAAAGGCGGCCGCAGAGTCCCTACACAGTCCACACGCTCGACACGGCGATTGCACACCTCGAAAGCGCGATCAGCGCGGACAAGGCGATGGCGATTTTCGGTGCGAGTTATTGGCACTCCCGCGTGCTCGAGCTCCGTTCCACACCGGGGATCCTGCATATCCAGGAGCGTCGGCTGCAGTGTTTGCTGGATCGGTTCGCGGCCAGAGCCGGGGGACAAGAAATAGACTGAGTCATGCCTGATTCGGGGGAGCAGAGGAGATCAAACAAGTTGGGTAGCGTGAGAGACCACCAAACAATCAGTGACAAAGAAGCTGTTAATTTGCACTAGCCGCAACGCGTGGCTGAAACCGGACCCGGCAACGCGCGGCGTTCCTAAAGCAGGCCCATTGCCGATGCCTTGAGTGTCGCCGCCGCGCGGGTGGAGCACGCGAACTTGCGAAACACGCTTTCGACATGCGTGCGCACAGTGCTCGGACTCAGCGCCAGTTCTCGCGCGGCTTCCTTGTTGCTCGCGCCGCGCGAGATGGCACGCAGCACGTCGATTTCGCGCGGCGTGAGAGGCGCGCGCTGCGCCGTGGGGCTCGCGGGGCGCCTGACCGCAACCGCACCTTCGGCCAGCAGCGCATCGACCGCTTCGCCGCTCAGGCGGCCGCTCATGACCTCGTCGCGCAGCTGTTGCGCGGCGGCGGCGTCGGAGAGCGCGGCTCGCCACGGACGCGCCGAGCGCAACGCGACCCACGCGACCGACGCAGCCAGTACGCGCGCCTCCAGCGTCATGGCCTCGCCGCGTGCGCCGCGAAAATAACCCGAGCCGTCCAGCCGCTCATAGGCATACGATGCGAGTTCGGCCGCGTCGCCGAGCGCGCCGGCTTGCCTGCCTGCGCGCGACGTCCAGTAAGGCACGAGGCGCACTTTCTCCCAGGCGCTTTCGGGCAAACGTGCGCTCAGATTCCAGATGCCGTTGGGCACCGCCGCCCGACCAATTCCGTGAATCAATCCTGCGCGATAGACGCGTTCGTGCGCGGCCTTGTCCGTCGTGAGACGTTCGCAACAGCGGGCGGCCGTCGCCGCGACCGCGCGCGAGAAGCCGGTCATCCAGGGCAGTTTGAGGTCGATGACGTCGGCGATCAGTTCCGCCGACGTTGCCTGCTGCATACGCGATGTCGTCAACGCGGCGTCGAGATCGGCGGCCGACGCACGTTCCAGTTCCGCGAGCCAAACGGGCGCACCGCGCTGCGCGGTCTCGACCAGCTGCAATGGATAGCGCGTGTCGGCGCGTTGCGCAATGAGACCGAGCGCCTGCTCGACACCATACGTGCGACTGAAAATCTCCAGATCTCCGGCAAGCGCGACGACGAACACGGGCACCGGCACGGCGTCGCGTGCAAGATGCGCAGGCACACCGCTGCCGTCCCACATTTCGAAGATATGACGCAACGCCGTTTCGGTTGCGAGGGGGAGGCCCAGCATGCGCGCCACTTCGCCCGCCACTTCGCAGTGCGTCTGCGCGAGCGGCGTGAGCACCGCGGCGGCACCGCCACGCGATTCAAGTGGCGCGAACCAGTCTGTGCGGCCGTCGAGCATCAAGACGCGGCTTTGGATGTCATCGCCGAAAACGTCGGCGAAGCCCGCCGCGTTTGCCGTGCATCCCGACCAGCGCAACAGCGACGTCTCCCGCACGGTATCGATCGTCGACGCGTCGAGCCGGGCGGCTTGCGCGAGGCGAGCCGCGAGCCATGCGGTGCGCGGCGAATGATCGGTGGGCTGGCCCATGCTCAGATCGCCGATGAAGGCGAGGGCTTTCACGGCATCGAACACGCGCAGCGGGAAAAGGCCAGCTTTGTCGTCGGTCATCGGCATGGGAGGCAGAGCGCACGTCAGGCGTTCGATCACTATACGTCACAACGCCATTCGACCCCGCGAGGGTCGGTCATTCGACCGATGCCGCGGAAGTGAGGCGAGTGCGATCCTTTGCACCGTTGTCACGAACTGTTCAGGAGTTGCCATGGCTGATCGACACTCAGATATCACGCTCACTCGCGAAGAGAGCTGGCTCAGGCAGTATTACTTTGTGCGGACCGCGTTTTCCGCGGCCTGGGTCGCACTGGCTTTCTCACTCGCGCAGCATTCGCCGGCCAGAATCGCTGCACTGCTCGTCGTCTATCCGGCATGGGATGCCCTGGCCAACTACCTCGACATGTCGCGCAGCGGCGGGGCGGATGAAAACCGTACGCAAGTCGTCAACGTCGGCATCAGTATCTTGACGACGGTCGCCGTGATCGTGGCGTTGAAGCTGGGCGCGCATGGCGTGCTGGGCGTGTTTGGCGTGTGGGCCATCCTGTCCGGGCTGCTTCAGCTCGGCACCGCCGTGCGTCGCTGGAAGCGCTTCGGTGCGCAATGGGCGATGATACTTAGCGGTGCTCAATCGGCTTTGGCTGGGGTGTTTTTCATCGTGCAGGGCGGTGCGCCGATGGCCTCTGCGATCGAGAAGGTGGCGGGCTATGCAGCGGTCGGCGCCGTCTACTTTCTGATCTCTGCCCTGTGGCTTTCGGCTGGCCAACTGCGAAGCAAGATGGCCAGAACGTCTTGATGCACCGGCGCAGGTGGCGTGTCGCCTGACTAGATCATCGGCGCGTTCCCCTGCAGGCAGGCCCACAATCGCTGTGCAACCGGGCCATGCGAGACGTCGCGGCGCCTCGCTGCAACCAGCGTTTCCGTATGTCCCGGGAGCGACCGGCTCGCAAGGGATTTCAAGGCGCCACTACGCAGCTCCGCTTCGATCAGGAAGTCCGGCAGATGCCCCCACGCGAGGGCCTGCATGATGACGTCCTTTTTCATGCCCTGGTCGGGCACCGTGATCTGCCTCGCACCCTCGACGACCAGAAAGTTCGAGTCGCCGGGCTGCTGGGCGGAATCGCGCATCACGCATTGCGCGTAGTCGCGCAAGTGCTTCGCACGTAGCGTCCCGGTTTGATGCGCCGGTAGCAGGCCAGGCGCCGCCACCGGAACCAGGCGCACTTTGCCGAGCACGAGCCACTCCAGTGACAGGTCGGTCGTATCGACTCGATGCAGGATCAGATCGGCTTGGCCGGCCTTTAGCCGCTCTACGGGCCCGCCGACCGATTCGAAATGCAGATTCAGCCGTGTGCGCGGACACGTGACGAAAAAGCGCGCGAGCAGATTCAGCGCAACCGGGCGCGGACACAGATCGCCAAGAACCACGTTCAGTTCGCTTTCTTCACCGCCGGCCAGTTGCGCTGCGTGCTGACGCAAGCCTTCCGCTTCGCTCAGGAGTGGCTGCATGCGCTCGTAAAACGAACGGCCCATGGCGCTCAGTTTCACGCGATAGCCACTGCGGTCGAGCAAGGCGAGCCCCGTTTGGCTTTCGAGCCGAGCCACCGCGGCAAAGACGGCAGGATGGGATCGATGGAGTGCGCTCGCGGCAGCCTGGAAGCTCCCGGTCCGGATGACGGCGTCGAAGCATTGCACGTCGTGAAGCGTGAAATCTGCCATGTCGATTTATATGACAATTTTTGTCCAATCTTTGTAATTTTATTTGAATTCTGAGCGACCCATACTCGGCCTGCCAACTGGCGTTGCACAAGGTGTTCGGCGAACGGCGCCGCGCCCGACAGCGCCTTCTTTGCAGGAGATGTCATGGCGCGCTTTTCCTTCCTCACGACGACCGACGGCGCGCGTATCGCGTATCGGCTCGACGGTCGCGACGACAATCCCACAATCGTGCTGTCGAACTCGATCGGCACCACGCTGCGCATGTGGGACGGGCAGATCTCCGCATTGACGCAGCACTTTCGCGTGCTGCGCTACGATGCGCGCGGGCACGGCGCGTCGAGCGTCCCTGCGGGGCCGTATCCGCTCGCGCGTCTGGGGCAGGACGTCCTCGAACTGATGGACGCGCTCGACCTGGCGCGCGCGCATTTTCTTGGACTCTCGCTGGGCGGAATTGTCGGCCAATGGCTGGGCGTGCATGCGCCGGACCGGATCGACAGGCTGGTGCTCAGCAATACTGCGCCATGGCTCGGGCCGGCGGCCAGGTGGGATGCACCGATTGCGGCGGTCCTGCAGGCCGATGACATGATCGACACCGCCGAAACCTTCCTGCGCAACTGGTTCCCGGCGCACATGCTCGAGGCAGCAGATCCGGTGGTCGACGCGTTCCGTGCGATGTTGACCACGACGAACCGGCATGGGCTCGCCGGTTCGTGGGGCGCCGTGCAGGAGGCGGATATGCGGGAGTCGCTTGCGGGCATCGCACGGCCGACACTGGTGATTGCGGGAGAGCACGATACGGTGACGGCAGCGAGTTACAGCGTGCAAATGGCGAAGACGATTGCGGGCGCGAGGCTGCTGATGCTCCCGGCGGTGCACCTCTCCAACATCGAGTTTCCCGAGAGATTCAACGACGAAGTCGTGCGATTTCTGCGCGCGCCGAGCTGACGCTGGACACGCATGCAGCAAGCAAGGCGGCTAGAGATCGAGCGTCACGCCGCCCGCCGCCGGATGCCCGACGCAGATCAGCGCGAACTCCGGCTCGGTGTCGAACTCCGGCGGTTCGTCGTATTCCACGCTGCCATCGAGCACGCGCGTGGCGCAGGTCCCGCACATGCCCGAGCGGCAACTTGACATCGCGTGGGCGCCGCAGCGCTCGGCGGTTTCGAGCAGCGAGCCGTGCTGCGGCTGCCATTGCACTGTTTGCCCCTTGCGGGCAAATGTCACCGGTCTGACTGTCGTTGCCTCGCTCGCAACGGGAGCGTGCTTGGGCACACGCTTCAGGCTGGACGGGCCGAACGCCTCGAAACGAATCCGCTCGTCCGCAATATTCAGCGCGCGCAGGCCGTCGTACAGATCGCGCATGAACGCTTCGGGGCCGCACAGATAGAAGTCGTAGTCGTCGAACGGCAGGAAGCGACGCAGCGCATCGATGTTCACGCGGCCCGCGAGCCGGTCGCCGTCGGGCGAGTCGTGTTGCGCGGCGCTGTCGTACAGATGCACCAAGACGTTCGGATGCGCGCGCTCGATCTCCCGCAGCACCGCGGCGAACGGCTTTTCGTGCTCGCCGCGCGTCCCGTGGAACACATGAATGCGACGTTGAGGCTCGATCGTGAGTGCCGCGTCGAGCATCGCGAGCATCGGCGTAATGCCAATGCCTGCCGCCGCCAGCACGATCGCGCGCGGGCTGCGTGCATCGAGCGTGAACGAGCCGCGCGGCGCCAGCGTGTCGATCAGCGAGCCCATGCGTGCGTGTTCATGCAGCCAGCGTGACACCGCGCCTTCGCGTTTCACGCTGATCCGGTAGCGCGCCGGACGTGCGGCGTCGTGCGCCGCGGAGAGCGTATAGGTGCGCATGAGCGGCTTGTCCGCTCCGGGCATGGCGACGCGCAGCGGAAGGTACTGCCCAGCTTCGAAAGGCGCGAGTGGCTCGCCGTCGATTGCTTCGAAGTGGAACGAGCGGATCGTCGGGGATTCGTCGCGTACCTCGGCCACGCGCAGCGTGCGCCACGCGCGCGCGTCGGTTTTCTTCGGCGCAGCCGCTGGCGAGGCTTCCGTTGCAGCCTGCGCGAACTGCGGCGCATAGTCGACCGCGGACCATCGCAACGGCAAGGCTTCCCGCACGCGGCGCACTTCTACCACATGAAACCGCACCAGCCGCTGTGCCAGCGGGAATAGCGCGATCTCGGGGCCGTCCCAGATCACCTCGGCGCGTACGGCCAGATACAACAGATCGCCGCGCGCAAAGTCGACGAACAGAAGCCCCGCGCGCGGATCGCGCAGCAGGTTGCCGATCGTGTTGAAAAACTTGTTGCCGCTGAAGTCGGGCGCGGTCAGCGTGCTGGCGTCGTCGATCCGCACGAAGCCCGGCATGCCGCCGCGATGCGACACGTCGGCGCCGCCCGCCGCTCCCGCTGCATCATCGAGGTTGGCGGTGGCGATGAAAAATACGTCCGCGCGCGCGATCAGTGCACGGTCTTCTTCCGAGAGTGCCTGCGCATGTTCGACTGTGGCGCGCGCCGGCGTATCGCCGACGAAAGCCGGTTCCCGTCCATTGATGTACTTCGCGCAGTTGCCGAAACTCTGCTCGACGGCGAGCGTCACCACGCCGCCATCGACCGCTTCGATCACGCCATTCACGCGGTTGCGCCGCCGTGTGTGCGGCTGGATGCCGAGCCCGCCGATACGCGCGCCCGGCACCCAGCTCCCTTCGAGCGGATCGCCCGGCAGCGCGCCGCCGTCGATGCGCAGCGTGCGGCTGTCCGGCGTCGACACGAAGCCCGCCGTGTTCGCACGCAGCGTCGCCCACGGCTGACCGGCTGCATCGACGCCGCCGAACACCATGAACGGCAGCATCGCGAAGAACGCGCGATGCTGGTCCGGCATGTAATCGCGGATGCCGCGCGAGCCGTTTTCGAGCGCAACGTCGGCTACGCCCGCGCGCAATTGCGCCTCGCGCTCGCCGTCGTGAAACGGCCCCGCAGCGCGGTACGGATTCAGGTCGGGGAGAGCGGTCATGACGGCCTCGAGTTGGCGGCGTGCGAGTTTCGTTCAGGCGGCGAGCAGGCCCGCTTTCGTCGATGGCATCGGCACGAAGCCCGGCAACGCGGCGACGCGCTCGAGCCATGCGCGCAGATGCGGATACGGCTCCAGCGACACGCCGCCTTCAGGTGCATGCGCAATGTAGGTATGCGCGGCAATATCGGCGATCGTCACGTGATCGCCCGCGGCGAACGGCTTGTGTGCGAGTTCGGCATCGAGCAACGGCAGCAGCGTCTGCGCGATTTGCTGGGCGTGCGCCAGATCGAGATCGCGCTTGAATACGTTGACGAGACGCGCGGCGCACGGGCCGAACGCGATCGGACCGGCTGCGAGCGACAACCAGCGTTGCACGGCTGCCGCGCCAGGCGGATCGTCCGGCAGCCACGACGGCTCGCCGTAGCGCTTCGCCAGATAGACGAGGATCGCGTTCGAATCGAACAACACCGTGTCGCCATCGACGATGGTCGGCACCTGGCCGAAGGGGTTCAGCTTCAAATACTCGGGCTGGCGGTGCTCGCCCGCGGCGAGATCCACCGGCACGATCTCGAACGGCAGATCCAGCATCGAAAGGAACAGCCGGACGCGGTGTCCGTGGCCGGAAAGCAAGGCCGTATACAGGCGAATCGGCGTGGCGGGACGGGCGGTTGGCATCTTGTTCTCCACAACGAAAGCGCTTCGGGATGAAGCGACAGGGAGTGTTCACATTAGACAATGGCTGCGCGCGCGAGAAGACTGCTAAGCTTGCATTCATTTTCTATCGAAAGTGGACAATCGCCGATGACGGATGTACGCGACGTGAATCTGAACCGGCTGGCGGTGTTCGTCGCCGTGGTCGAAGCGGGATCGCTTACGGCGGCGGCCGAGCGGCTCGGCATCGCCAAGACGATGGTCAGTGCGCATACGCAGCGCCTCGAACGCGAGATCGGCGCGAGCCTGATCACGCGCACCACGCGGCAGCTATCCGTGACCGATACAGGCCGTGCGTTTTACGACGCCAGTTGCCGCATCCTGCAGATGACGGAAGAGGCACTAGCGGCCGTCTCGGAGGAAGCCGCGCCCCCTCGCGGCACGCTGCGAGTGAGCGCGCCTGTCGACTACGGCGCGCAGATCGTCGCGCCCGCGCTCGTCGATCTGCGTGACGTGTATCCGGAACTCGACATCGAACTGGTTTGCGCCGATCACTATGTCGACCTGATCGGCGAGGGGATCGATCTGGCTGTGCGGCTGGGCAATCTGCCCGACTCGAACTACCGCTCGGTGAAGCTAGGAAGCTACGTGCGTTGGCTGGTCGCGAGCCCCGCGTTCGTTGAGCGCCACGGCATACCGAAGTCGCTGAACGCATTGGCGTCTTTGCCACACATTGCGATGAGCGTGCTGCGGCATCCGTCGACGCTCGAGTTGACGCGCGATGCCCGGCGGCCCGCGGTGGGCCGCGCCAGCCAGGACAAAGCCGTGCGCCGGGTGCGCTGCGCGAATGCGCTGAGCGTGAATACGGCGACGTCGGCGCGCGCGGCGGTCCTCGCGGGTGGCGGGTTTGCCGCGCTGACCGACTTCTCGACGCGCGCGGATCTTGCGTCCGGCGCGCTCGTGCGCTTGCTGCCCGAATGGTCCGGCGTACCTTTGAATGTGCAGGCCGTGTTTGCACCGACGAGCTATCCGTCGGGCAAGGTGCGGGCGGTCATCGAAGCACTGAAGGCGACGATCGCGAAGAGTGCCGCGTAGGCGTGCCAGGCCGCTCACGTCCGTGGCGTTGAACATGCGCCGCGCGATCAGCCCGGAGGCAGAAAACGATCCTCGACGAAGAACCGTCGGCGAGCCTCTTCATCCGATGGCGTCTCCGGGCCGAGCCCTGGCAGATCGGGCGCGCGATCGGGCTCCATGGCGAAACACGGCAGGATGCGGGCGCGGCGCTCGTCAGCGCTCGCGCCGCGTTCGTACAGCAGCTGGGTGAGCCAGTCCAGTACGCGGTGCAGAGCGCCGTAATAGCGGTCGTGCTCGAAGGCATACGCATGCGCGGCGGCTTCCCAGTCGTCGTTTGCGAGCAGACGGTCGAGCAGCACCCTCACGTCGCGCAGCGTCAACGACAACCCGCATCCCCATGACGGGTCGCTGGCCGCCGCCGCGTCGCCGATCAGCACCACGCTGCCGTTGCAGGGATGCTCGACCCAGATGTCCGCGCCGGGATAAGCCGCGAGCGGGCCAACCACACTCGCGCGTTCGAACCAGTCGCGCGGCACGCCCGTGTCGACACAGGCGTCGAGGAACTCGCGGATATGCCCGCTGCCGCTGATGGGGTGCGCGCGCTGCCCGACCCATGAGACGAAGTACGTCCTGAACCGCTGATGCCCGATGGGAAAAACCAATGCGGCCTGTCCCAGCGCTGGGCACTGGAAGTGGTGTACCGAATCTTCCGGCGTGTCGAGCCCTTCGTAGAGCACACCCGCCACGATCAGCCGCCCGGGATCCTGGTTGAGCGTGAAGCCGGCGATTCTGCGCACCGTCGACCTGCGTCCGTCCGCGCCCACCACGAGCCGGGCTTTTACCCGATGTGTGCCGCCATCCGTGCGAATCTCGGCCACAGGCGGCTTGCCTGGCGCATCACCCTGATCGACGCGCACGACCTCGGCGCCGCGCAGCACGATGGCCCCCGATGACTCGGCCGCGTCGAGCAGCGTGCGCTGCATCGACGGATGATAAAAGTCCAGACACGGGGTGTGCCCGGGAGTGGTATCCGCGAGGTTGCGCGATTCGGCTGGCACCAGTCCGCTGTATCGCCTCCAGAACGGAACCACGTGCGCCCCGTCATCACGGAGCAGCCGATCGATGCCGAGCGCGCGGGCTTCGACGACACCCCAGGGCATCATGCCCTCGCCGCGCACGCGGTCCCTGAACGACGTCTCGCGTTCGACGATGAGCGTGCGCACGCCGGCGCCTGCGAGTGCACGGCCAAGCGTTGCGCCGCCAAGACCGCCGCCCGCGATCACGATGTCGTAGCTGCCCTGAGTCATTTGAAAACCTCCATGCCATGGCGGCGAGGCGAGGCGAACCCGGACGTCAGCAAACCGACGGCGCATGAGGCGCGTGAGCGTGCGTGTCGAGAGGCGTGCGGATAGCGCTATTATGCGACTCGCATACGCTGTGGAGGCAAGATTCGATGGTCGGGATGCGAAGCATCTGGACGACGAGGTCGAGCGTCGGGAGGCTGCCTCAATTCACGCCGGTGGCATAGCGGCGGCAATGTTCGAGATAGCCGGCTTCGTGGCTGCTCGCCAGTTGCACGATGCTCGTCCAGAGCCACAGGGGCGCATCGATCGTCTTCGAGCGAGCGCGCCGGAGTTCGGCGAGCCAGCTGCGCCGTGTCGGCGGGTCCATCTGGCGTGCGTGCGCGTTGCCGACCACCGCCGCGAGATAGAACGCGACCTTGCGCGCCTCGCTTTCCTCTAGCTCATCGATTTCGAGCTTGAGATCCTGCGGCAGCAATTCGCGAATCACCACGGCGCGATCGAGCAGGCGGGACGCCCGCATGCGCTCGCCGAGAAAGGGCGAGAGATGGCGCGCGCCTTCCACCACGCGCTCGGCGTTGTCGCGCGGCATCGATGCGTCTTCGTAACGCGGTGCAGCGGCTTTCACACCCTCCTTGATGTCCATGAGACACAGATCGTCGCCATCGATCATGCCGCCGTCGACATCGAGCAGGACTGCATAGCGAAGCCTGCCGAGCGAACTGCAGCCCTTGACCCAATACGCCGCGTCGATCACCTCGACCTTGCCGGCATCGTTGCGGCCGCGCAGGCCCGTGGGCAGACTCGCGATGGCATCGTCGCGAAAGAGCGTGTCGATTGCCCTGCGCTCGGCGCGCGTGAGCGGCCAGAAACGCTTGCCAAGTGGAATGGTGGGTTCGAGATCCTCAATGCGCTCCTCGGCCAGATGCTGCCATGAGCGGCGTACGGCCGCTTTCATCGCCAGATGCACGGGCTCGGGGCGCCCGGACATCTGGACCTTCGCGCGCTTTGGCCCGAACGCCGATTCGTAGCCCGCTGCGAGCGCCTCCATCATGTGCACGATGGTGAGACCGGAAAGCGAGGAGCCGCGTGCCGCGGTCGCCAGCGAGAGGCCGAGGCGGATGAGGTCGTGCGCGGGGTTGCCGATCACGGTCTGATCGAGGTCGCGGATATGGACTTCGACCTTGCCTTCCTGATTCGCGACGGGGCCGAGGTTGCCGGTATGGCAATCGCCGCAAATCCAGATCGCCGGGCCGCGAGGCAGCGAGTCGCCGTTCGTCTCGACGATCCATTCGTAGAAGCGGGCCGTATTGCCGCGCACGTAGGCATGAGGCGAGCGCGCCATTTTCAGGCGGCGCTGTCCGGTCAGGATGGCCGCTCGCTCGCGGGGCTTGGGCAGCGCCTTTGACGGCCCTGCGCCTTTCGAAACTTTCGGCTTTGTCCCTTTCGGCAGTTTGTCGCGGCTCTTTTTGCTGGACATGTTCGTCATCCCCATTTTGCAGGCGTTGATTTGCGTCGACGCCGAAATTAGCGTTTGGGGGGCGAGAGCAAGCGGTGTGCCGCCACTGTCGTTACGGGCTGGAGATCGATGCGCGATTGCCGTCACGAACGCGGCGGGACACGAAACCAGGTGGCTGCCACGACCAGCAGGAATCCTGCATAGGCCGTCGCGAACACCCAGCCGGGCAAGTCGTAGTACAGCAAGTCGCTGACCCAGTACTGGATGAAGCCCTGCGGTCCGGCGTGCCCGGTACGCAGCCAGTCCTCGAGCACCGTGAGCGGACACGGGAGGTCGAGGACCGCAAGAAGGGCGACGACACCGATCGCAAGCAGATGCGTGAGACGGAACACGCGGTTGCGTACCCAGGCGCGCCCGAGCCAGGCGCCCACCCAGATCGCGAGCAAGCCGCCGACGATGAAGAGTACGACCAGTGCATGTAGCACGAGAACGATATTGGCCAGCCAGTTCATGACGATGCTCGCAATTGCCCTCGCCCTGCGTTCTGGCTTCGATGATACGTCTTCAAAGATCGATGGGTCGGCGGAGGGCTCCCGCGTTTGGCGTCGTCGCGGTTGCCGTGAACGGCGAGTCGAAAGGCGCGTCTTCGATTTCAGGCATCACCAGGTCGTGGTCGCGCCTGGCCTGTTCGGTCCAGATCTGGCTATCGGGAAACCAGAATGCGTTGTTGCGGGGAGGCACGACGAGCCTCACCCGCAGCGACGGATTGAAGATCTTCGACCATCCCGAGAGATAGGAGGGCGTCTTGATCAAATGGCCGCAGTTTGCGAGTAGCAGGCTCGCGACCAGTGCTTCGCGGCCAATTGCGAGTCCGGAATGTCCGCTGAAGTGCACAGGCTTCTCGCCGCTCGCGAGCAGCGTCGCAGGCGCGACGTTGACGGGCACAGTGAAGCCCCACTTCCGGAAGAAGTCGAGGAACGCCTGCTCGTCGCTGGAGACGAAGATGTTCGTGAGCCGGTGATCGTCTGCAAGGGTTTTCTCGACCATGCGGCAAAACGCACTCCGGTCGATCGTATGGGCTTCGAACTTTTTATCTGTGCCACGAAAATGGACGCCCAGCGTCGAGGCGCCGATATCGAGCCGCTCGCTGATGCGCGCGACTTCCTGCCGGATCGATTCGCGTGGCCGATAGTTCGACAGGAATAGCGCACTCGCCCGTTCCAGCCGGAGGCCGGCTTCGTAACGGCGAAAGCCCAGATCGCCGAGATCGCGTACGATCGACGTTCGCAAACCAGCCCTCGCGGCATCCGGCAAGGCGGACGGTGCGAGGTCTTCGAAGTATTCGGCTAGCCAGTCGATTTTGCCTTGCGCGTCGCCATAGCTTCCACCGCGCGCCGAGATAACGGGCGTCAGACGCTTCTCGTCGCAATACAGGAGGATGCAAAGGACGATCTGCATAACGGAAAAGAAGCCGGAATTTGCGCGAATCTCTATGACGAAGTGGCCGCGGTTGAGGCGTTGCTTCGCATGCAGGGACAGGCGGGCCGGCGTATTGAGCGCATTCTTGAAGTCTTCGCTGCGCCGCACCTGTCTTGCGAACTCGATAAGGTTTCTGAACATGCCATGTCCCTTCGATCCAGCGAACGGGAATACCTTTCGGGCAGAGCGACACCGCTTCCTGTTCGCAGGCGAGCGGGCCGCTCACGGTAGGTTCCGTCGAGGGAATCGCGATTAACTGCGTTAGCAACGATTGGGGGATCAGACGTATATTTCCGACGGTAGCTGGCTCGTCGCGCACGCTTGGGCTGGCTGGTTATTTGGCATCCTAAGCGGTTGAGGCATTTTAGGATGTCATGTTTACGCCTTGATTAACCTGAGGATTCAGTGACATCCCCAATGCCAGTGATCGCTTGCGCGACTAGCCGAACGGCCTGAGCTGCGAATCCGGCACGTCGATGCGCAGGTTTTCCATCAGCACCGTTTCGATCGGCTCGCATGACTCGCCCTCGCTCACGACCTTGATGGGCAAACCATGGCTCGAGTCGAACCATAACTCATAGCGGAACACGCCGCTCACGAAGTGTCCGGGCAGGCACGTCACGATCACGTGCGCCGCCTCGTGCGTGCCGATCGCTTCGGTGCCGACGACCTGGGTGTCGCCATGCTCCTGCAGCGCACGGACATTGACTAGCAGTGCGCCGAGATCGGACTCGTCGACGCGATGACCCTGCGGGCTCTGAATCATGTGATTGTCGGGAGCCAGCGTGAGCTGCGGAAATGTGTCGATACCGAACGGCCAGAGCTTGACCTTGCCCGATTCCGGGTTGAAGGTGAGCGTCGCGCCGCCATGCGGCCGGATGAAGTCCATCCGCACGAAGCCGGGCTTTCGGTAGCCATAGAGGACCTCGACCGTTTCCGCTCGCGCCGATGTCGATTTCAACGTGACCTCGTAGTTTGCGAGCGCATCGAAGCGCGCCTGTGCGACGGCCACGAAATCCCGGTCTGTGAGCGTCATTGGCCCCTCCTATACTCGAAGGTGGAAGATGGGTCATTCTGGAGCACGGCTTCGCATCGCGCAACGCACACCTGGCCCTGGCGCAGACAAGGAGGAAACGAACGATGGCGGAATTCCGTCTGACGACCTCGTGGTGCATCGAGGCGCCGGTGCAGCCGGTATGGGACGCGATCCACGATTCGATGAACTGGCCGAGCTGGTGGAAGAACGTCGAAGCGGTACGCGAGTTGCGGGCGGGCGAGACCGACGGGCTGGGGGCGGTGCATCGTTACACGTGGAAAGGCGTGCTGCCTTATCGCGTGATCATCGACGTTCGCGTCACGCGCGTCGCGCCGCTCCTCGCGCTCGAGGGAGAGGCCAGCGGCGCGCTGGAGGGCGTGGGGCGCTGGCATTTCGCGGCCGACGGCAGCCGCACGATGGTGCGCTACGATTGGCATGTCAGGACGGCCAGTGCGTGGATGAGCGCGCTCGCATTCGCGCCCCTCGTGCGGTTGATATTCCGCTGGAATCACGATTCGATCATGCGCGAAGGCGGCCTGGCGCTTGCGCGCCTGCTCGAGGCTCGTTTGATCGATTGCAGCGGCGAACCGCGATAAGTGCAACAATCGAATTCGTCAGTGCGCTTGCACACGCTTTCTGCGAGATTTCCGCGAGACGGAGGTGTTATGAACGTTGCACACCGCTTACTTGCCGTGCATGGGAGGCAACATGACTGAGATCGAGAAGGAGCCCGTCGTCGCCGTGCTGAACAAGATCCTCGAATCCGAGCTGGCGGGCGTTGTGCGGTACACGCACTATTCGTTCCTGGTCTTCGGCTTCGGCCGCATTCCGATCGTCTCGTGGCTGCGGCAGCAGGCGGACGAGTCGCTCCTGCATGCGCAGCAGGCCGGCGAATGGATCACGACGCTCGGCGCGTATCCGTCGCTCGCCATCGGTCCGCTGCTCGATTCCCATACCTTCGATATCGGGGCCATCCTGCGCGAATCGCTCGAGGCCGAACAGATCGCGCTCGGTCTTTACCGCGAGCTGCTTTCGCTCGTGGCAGACCGCTCGGTTGCGCTCGAAGAGTACGCGCGCCAGATGATCCAGGTCGAGGAGCTGCACGCGGGCGAGGTCGACAAGATGCTGCGCCGGCCGGGCACGACCGCGACGTCGCCGCGGCAGGACATGGGGCCCGCCTGACAGGCGCTGCGTTAGGTTCGACATGATGCTGACGCTCGCCAACGTATCGAAGCACTATGACGGCACCACGCCGCGCAACGTGCTGCGCGGCGTGAATCTCGAATTGCGCTCGGGTGAATGCGTCGCCATCATGGGCGAATCGGGCGCCGGAAAATCGACGCTGCTCAATCTCGCGGCCGGTCTCGACCGGCCGGACGCGGGACAGATCGTCTTCGACGGACACGACCTCGGCGCACTCGACGACGACGCGGCCACCCTGCAGCGCCGACAGAAGATGGGCTTCGTGTTCCAGGCCTTCCATGTGCTGCCGAACCTCTCGGCGGCGCAGAACATCGCGCTGCCGCTGCTCCTGAACGGCATGCGGGCGAAAGACGTGCCGGTGCGCGTCTCGTCCGTGCTGCATGCAGTCGGGCTCGGCGGGCGCGAGCGCGCGCTGCCGCGTGAATTGTCGGGCGGCGAGTTGCAGCGGGTAGCGATCGCGCGCGCGCTCGTGCATCAGCCGCGTCTCGTGCTGGCCGACGAGCCCACCGGCAATCTCGATCACGACACGGCGATGCGCATCCTCGCGCTGCTGCGCGAACTGGCGCAAAAGAACGGCGCGGGCGTGCTGCTCGCGACGCATTCGGTCGCCGTGGCGGCTGCCGCCGACCGCGTGCTGCGGCTCACGCCCGCCGGGCTCGAGCCGTACTCGCCCGGCCCAGGCGGCGCGTAGGCGATGCGCTGGTTCGGTGCCGTGGGTTCATCGCGCGACGCTGCCGCATCGCGTTGCCGGGGCGATCGCACGCCTGCTGGCGGCGTCGGCGCGGCGCTCATCGCCGGGGAAATGCGCGCGCATCCGCTGCGCACGCTGATCGGCATTCTCGCGATTGCCGCGGGCGTCGCGATGGGCTACGCGGTGCAGCTGATCAATCGCGCGGCGCTCAACGAGCTGTCGGCCACTGTCAACTCGCTGATGGGCAATGCGGATATCGAGCTGCGCGGGCCGCGCGCGGGCTTCGATGAAGCGCTGTACCCGCGCATTGCCAGCTTGCCCGAGGTCGCCGCGGTCAGCCCGGTGGTGGAGGTCGATGCGCGCGTGGCGGGACGCGACGAGTCGCTGAAACTTCTCGGCGTCGATGTGTTTCGCGCAGGGTATGTCACGCCGAATCTCGTCGGACGCGTGGAACTGGCCGATCGTACGAATGGCACGCATGGCACGCATGGCACGAACGGTACGAAGGCCAGCACGCTCGATCTGCTCGACCCGGACACCGTATTTCTTTCGCCAGCCGCGCTGAGCTGGCTCGCGCTCAAGCCTGGCGATTCGCTCACGGTGCAGGTCGGGCTCGCTTCGGTCGCCCTGCGCGTCGCGGGTGTGTTGCCGGCCTCGGGCGATGCGGTGCGTGTCGGCGTGATGGACATCGGCGCCGCGCAATGGCGCCTGCAGCGGCTCGGCACACTCGAGCGCATCGACATCAAGCTCAAGCCGGGTGTCGATGCCGAAGTGTTCGCGCATTCGCTCGCGCCGCACTTGCCCGCGGGTGTCGCCGCCTTCACACCGGGTGACAACGCCCGGCGCACCTCGATGCTCTCGCGTGCGTATCGCGCGAATCTCAACGTGCTCGCGCTCGTTGCGCTGTTCACCGGGGCGTTCCTCGTCTTCACGATGCAGGCCCTGGCCGTACTGCGGCGTCGCGCGCAGTTTGCGCTGTTGCGCGCGATCGGCGTGACGCAGCGTGGCGTGCTGTGGCTCGTCGTCACCGAGGGCGCGATCCTCGGCGTGCTCGGCGCGGCGGCGGGGCTCGCCATCGGCTTCGCGCTCGCGGCGGCCGTGCTCCGCTATGCGGGCGGCGATCTGGGCGGCGGCTATTTCGAAGGCGTGCAGCCGCGCGTGCATTTCGATGCCATGCCGGCGGCAATATTCTTTGCGCTGGGGATGGCCGCGTCGGTGCTCGGCAGTCTCGCGCCGGCGCTCGAAGCCGCGAGGGCGCGACCCGCGCGGGCGCTGAAGGCGGGCGACGAGGAAGCGCCGGCCGCCCGGCTGCGTACCAAGCGCACCGTCACGGCGGCGCTGCTCGCGATCGCCGCCGGGCTCGTCACCGCGTTATTGCCGCCCGTGGCGGGCTTGCCGGTGTTCGGCTATCTGTCCATCGCGCTGTTGTTGCTGGGCGGCGTGCTGGCGATGCCGGCGCTCGCTCGCGCCGCGTTCGCCGTGCTGCCGCGCTCGAATCATGTCTTGCCGCAGCTCGTGCTGGCGCAGCTCGCCAATGCCCCCGGCCGCGCGACGATCGGGCTCGCGGGCATCGTCACGAGCTTCAGCCTGATGACGGCGATGGCGATCATGGTGTCGAGCTTTCGCGTCGCCGTCGACGACTGGCTGCAGTTGCTGCTGCCCGCGCCGCTCTATCTGCGCGCTTCGCCGGGCGGCGACAGCGCATTCCTTTCGCCGGGCGATCAGGCAGTCATCGCAGCGACACCCGGTATCGCGCGCGCCGAGTTTCTGCGCGCGACGCAAATCTCGCTAGATGCTCGCCTGCCGCCCGTGAGCCTGCTCGCGCGACCCATCGATGCGCACAACCCCGCCGCGCGCCTGCCGCTGACGACTGCGCCTCGCGTACCGCAAGCGGGCGAGCCGCCGCCGGTGTGGATCAGCGAGGCGGCCGCCGATCTGTACGGGATGCACACAGGCCAACGCATCACGCTGCCGCTGGCGGGCCAGCGCTTGCCGTTTACGGTGGCCGGCATCTGGCGCGACTATGCACGCCAGTTCGGGGCCATCGTGATCGACGCGAGCGACTATCGACGGCTGACCCGCGACACGCGCGTAACCGATGCCGCCTTGTGGCTCGACGCGGGCGTGGCGCCGGCGCAAGCGATCGCACGCTTGCGCGAGAGCGTGCATGGCGGGCAGCGTCTCGAGTTCGCGCAGCCGGGCGAGATCCGCGCGGCGAGCCTGCGGATCTTCGACCGCAGCTTCGCCGTGACGTATCTGCTGGAAGCGGTGGCGGTGATCATCGGCTTGTTCGGCGTCGGCGCGAGCTTCGGGTCGCAAGCGCTCGCCCGCACGCGCGAGTTCGGCATGCTGCGGCATATCGGCGTGACGCGTCGCCAGATCGGGCTCATGCTCGCGATGGAGGGTGCGCTCGTTGCGCTGCTCGGCGTGCTTGCCGGCTTGACGCTGGGCCTGAGTCTCGCGATGGTGCTCGTGCATGTCGTCAACCCGCAATCGTTTCACTGGACGATGAGTGTGCATATGCCATGGGGATTGCTGGCGGCGCTGGCCTCGGCGGTCGTCGTGGCCGCCGCGCTCACGGCGCTCCTGAGTTCGCGCGCCGCGATGTCGGTCGATGCGGTGCGCGCTGTGCGCGACGATTGGTGACGCGATGAGACGGCGCACGTTTCTCTTATCGTCGCTCGCCGCGCTGTCGCAAGGCGTTGCATGGGCGCGCATGCCGGATTTTCCGGCGGTGACGAGCGGACAGCCGCTCGTGTTCCCGCGCGACTATGGCGCGCATTCGAGCTACCGCACCGAATGGTGGTACGTGACCGGCTGGCTGCAACCGGACGCCGACGCGGTTGCCGATGCATCGCTGGGCTTCGAAGCGACATTCTTCCGCACGCGCCCCGCGCTCGACGAAGCGAATCCGAGCCGCTTCGCGCCGAATCAATTGCTGTTCGCCAACGTGGCGCTGAGCGATCCGCACGCGGGCAAGCTGCAGCACGACCAGCGGATTGCGCGCCGCGGATTTGGTCTCGCGCAAGCGAGCGAGACGGACACGGCAGTCCACATCGACGACTGGTCGATCGAGCGCAACACGGATGGCCGCTACCACCTGAACGTCGCTACGCCCGACTTCACGTTCGCCTTGACTCTGGCGCCGACGCAGCCGGTGCTCGTCAACGGGCAGGGCGGGTACAGCCGCAAAGGCCCGCTGCCGGACGAGGCGAGCTACTACTACAGCGTGCCGTGGCTGCAAGTCGACGGCATGCTCAAGCGCGGTGGTCAATCGACTGGCCATGCCGGGCACGTGCGAGGGCACGCGTGGCTCGATCACGAATGGTCGTCGGCGCCGCTCGCAGACGGCGCGGTCGGCTGGGACTGGATCGGCATCAACTTCGACGACGGCGGCGCGCTCATGGCTTTGCAGATTCGCGACAAGGCAGGCCACAAGTTCTGGGCTGGCGGCACGCTGCGCGCCGCCGATGGCAGCACGCATAACCTGTCGCCCGATAGCATCCGCTTCACGCCGCTGCGCCAGTGGCGTTCGCCGCATACCGGTGCACAGTATCCGGTGGCGATGCGCGTCGATGCGCAGGACGTGCATCTGACGCTTGCGCCGCTCATGGACGATCAGGAGTTCGACAGCCGCGCGACCACCGGCGCGGTGTATTGGGAGGGGGCGGTGACGGCGTTTCAGGCGGACGCGGCGAGCACCGATGCTGAGAAAACCGCGACGAAACCCGCAGGAAAACCGCTGGGACGCGGCTATCTCGAACTCACGGGCTATGTTCAGCGGCTCGAGCTTTAGACCTGTCAACCTACCTCGAACGACGTCACGCCGAAGACGCGATCGATCGCAATCGCGGGCGCGTTTTTCGTGTACATCCGCGCGGTTTCGAAGACGCTCGTCATACCGTGCCGTTCTGCCAGCGCGACGGCCGCAGGGTTCGTCTCCGGCACGTCGAGCACGATGACCTCGCCCGGCATGCTCGCCGCCAGCGCGCGAAAGAGGCCCGTGGCGACGTCCGCATCGTCGGCGAAGAGCGGCCCGATCTTGCAGCCCGCCTCGCAGCGACGCACGACGCCGTATCCGGCAACGCGGCCCGCCTCGACCGTTGCGAGCGCAACGGCATCCGGCTGCGCGATCCAGGCGCGGAGGAAACGCTCGCGCCCCGCGGGAAAACAGGCGCGATCGTAGGCAAGCAACTGCTCGAACGGCACGTCGGCGGCTGGCACGACACACGCGCACCCGATGCCGCTCACGCGCCCCTGATAGCGGATGTTGCGGTACGCGAGCCGGAATCCGGACTTCCCGTAGTTCGCCTGTTGGGCGACGACGCCATCGAGACCGATGTTACGGTCTCCCAGGTAACGCATGCCGTGCTGCCAGATGCGCATGCCGAAGCCCTTGCCGCGAAATCCGGGTTTCACGATGTAGAGGCCGATGAAGCCAAAGCTGTCGTCGTACGCAACGGCACAGAGGCTCGCGACGGGCTCACCGCGCAAAACGCCGACGAGGAAGCCGTCCGGGTCCGCTTCACGGAAGCAGCGCGGGTCGTGCCACCCGGGGTTCCAGCCCTCAGCGGCTGCCCATTCGACCGCCAGTGCCACCTCGTCGGTCGACATGGTGCGTACGATGAAGTCGCCGGTTTGATCCATGACGTTCATCCAATGCGCAAGGTCGTGTCGATGCGCGTGCCGCGCTTGATGAAGAGCGTGACGGGCGTCTTTTCGCAAATTTCGGCCAGGCGCGCGCGCTGCGCTTCTTCAAGCGGTCCGTCGACTGCGACGCCGCGCCGGATGTACTGGGTCCCGTCGTGATCCGCATGCAGGCTGACCTCGACGGCGATCGCGGCGGCCGGCCAGGTCTTGCGCTGCATGTACATGCGCAGCGTGGCGGCCGTGCACGCGGCAAGCCCGGACAGCACGAACGCGAATGGCGCGGGGCCGCGGTCCTGGCCGCCTTCGTGCGGGCCTTCGTCGCCGGTCAGCGGGTGGCGGCCGGCCTCGATGGCGACGACGTAGTTGGGCGCGTCGGCGGCGAGGCTGGCAGTAGCGGTAGCGAGCGGCATGGGTAACTCCTCGGTGGTGGGGTCTCGCGGGCGATCACATTAGCGAAGCGGGGGGAGCGTAGCTTACTCGATCGGCTTCCATGGCCAGCCCGTCTTCATCGCAGGCGTAGGTGAAGTTCCGCCGTTCTCCTCGTCATCATCGTTCACCGCTGTCGAGGCGTGCGCCGACTTATCGAGTTCGAGTCCGAACCAGCTGACCTTCTGCCTGATGTAGGCGGCGTACGATGCCCAAGCTAGCGGATCGTCCGCGAAGAGTTCGCGCTGCACCGTCGAGGCGAGCTCGGCGCGATCGAGTTCGGTCTCCAGAAGCGCCCTTGGCCAGCTCGCGTAGGCGCTTGCGGCCCGTTCAAGAAAATCTCTTGCGCGCAAGCGAGGCGACATGTGCTGCAGAAAGGGCAACGCCTGCAAGGAAGGCTCGCGCGAAGCAAGGAGCGCAACGGGCGAAAAGGCTTGAGTCGCGCCGACGTTGCGCATCGCTTCCAGAACATCTCCAAGGTGCAGCAACAGTTCGCGCCGGTCGAATCGGTCGTCCACAATACGTTCCAGGTCATATTCCCCGGCGCGGGCGTACCGCCGCGTGCCGGGGAAAGGGTGATGAGGGGTAACAGCAGGTGCGTTTTGGCAAGCCATTGGCATGCCCGCACGAGAAGTTTACCGACTCATCGTGCACAGAACGTTTCGAGTTGTATCAGGGAACTGAGAGCCTGTCCCTCAATGAGGTCGAGCTACTGGCCGACGAATTCGACTATGTAATTCCGCGCAGGTCAGTGCTTGTGCACCTTTTCCAGTCCATCGGCGGGTTGCACCGCGTGCTGACCGTCTTTCTCGCTTTCGACCTCGTAATACGGGTCGTCCTTCGACGCGGCGACAGTGTGGCCTTCCAGTTCCGTATCCCTGATGATACGGCGGACGACCGTGCCCGTCGTCATGCCTTCCGGGGTGTTCCACGTGACGCGATCGCCTGTTTTGAGTCGATGGGACATGATTGTGCGCTCCGGTGGTTGAATCCCCCTCCGGAGTCGCATTCTTCGTTCCTGCGGCTGAGGTCCCGGCGACGCATAAAAAACGCCAACCCGATTGAGTTGGCGTTTTTACGTCGGGAATGACAGGTGTCAGAACTGATTCATCGTGTTGTCTTTACCCGCCGCCTTCAGCGCCGCTTCGCCGCTGAAATAGTCCTTGTGGTCGTCGCCGATATCCGAGCCGGACATGTTCTGGTGCTTGACGCAGGCGATGCCCTGACGGATTTCCTTGCGCTGCACGCCAGCGACATAACCCAGCATGCCCTGGTCGCCGAAGTATTCGCGGGCGAGGTTGTCGGTCGACAGCGCAGCGGTGTGATACGTCGGCAGTGTGATGAGATGATGGAAGATACCGGCTTCGCGCGACGCGTCGGCCTGGAAGGTGCGGATCTTTTCGTCCGCGGCCTTCGCCAGTTCGCTCTCGTCGTACTCCACGCTCATCAGCTGGGCGCGGTCGTATGCCGACACGTCCTTGCCCGCGGCCTTCATCGCGTCATACGCCTGCTGGCGGAAGTTCAGCGTCCAGTTGAACGACGGGCTGTTGTTGTACACCAGCTTGGCGTTCGGGATGACCTTGCGAATCTCGTTGACCATGCCGGCGATCTGGGCGATATGCGGCTTTTCGGTTTCGATCCACAGCAGGTCGGCACCGTTTTGCAGCGAGGTGATGCAATCGAGGACGCAGCGTGCTTCGCCCGTGCCGGCGCGGAACTGGAACAGGTTGCTCGGCAGGCGCTTCGGACGCAACAGCTTGCCGTCGCGCTTGATGACGACGTCACCGTTGCCCAGCGCGTCGGCCGCGATTTCGTCGCAGTCGAGGAACGAGTTGTATTGGTCGCCCAGGTCGCCCGGCGTGTGGGTCACGGCGATCTGCTTGGTCAGGCCGGCGCCCAGCGAGTCGGTACGGCACACGATGATGCCGTCGTCCACGCCCAGTTCGAGGAAGGCGTAGCGGATCGCGCGGACCTTGGCCAGGAAGTCCTCGTGCGGCACGGTGACCTTGCCGTCCTGGTGGCCGCACTGCTTCTCGTCGGACACCTGATTTTCGATCTGGATGCAGCATGCGCCCGCTTCGATGAACTGCTTGGCCAGCAGGTAGGTGGCTTCCGCGTTGCCGAAGCCCGCGTCGATGTCGGCGATGATCGGCACGACGTGGGTGACGTGGTTGTCGATCTTCTCCTGGATGGCCGCCTTGGCCGGGCCAACAGCGGCGTCCAGCTGACGGAACAGGCCGCCCAGTTCACGGGCGTCGGCCTGGCGCAGGAAGGTGTACAGTTCGCGGATCAGCGCGCTGACGGAGGTCTTCTCGTGCATCGACTGGTCCGGCAGCGGGCCGAACTCGGAGCGCAGCGCGGCCACCATCCAGCCCGACAGGTAAAGGTAGCGGCGCTCGGTGCTGTTGAAGTGCTTCTTGATGGAGATCATCTTCTGCTGGCCAATGAAGCCGTGCCAGCAGCCCAGCGACTGCGTGTACTTCGATGGATCGGCATCGTAGGCGGCCATGTCGGCGCGCATGATCTTCGCCGTGTACTTCGCGATGTCGAGGCCCGTCTTGAACTTGTTCTGGGCCCGCATGCGTGCGGCGGATTCGGGGTTGATGGCATTCCAGGCGCTGCCTTGTTTCTCCTTCAAAGCAGCCACTGCCTTGATGTCGTCCTGATATTGAGCCATGTGTATCTCCTAAGTCTCCGAAGAGCAAAGCGCGATTGAATGAAAGGGGTTCAGCGTGCCGCCACGTACGTCGAAGCGAACTGCATGGCTCAATTGTAGGGGCTTCCTGATGCGTCGCAGCAAAGTCTTATATAAGACATATGAGTTATTTATTCCTTATTTATCAACTAGATAGCGAACAATTTTTGCGCTGTAGAACATGTTTTCACAAAGCGAAACGGCGCCGCTTCGGGAATTCAAGCTGAATTTCACGATGTGAAGTGCGCTTTCGGTGGCCGGGGCGGGCGAGCGCGGATGGCTCGAGCAAAGAGAGGCGGGGGTTTGGGTAGACGTCCGTTCTCACGAACGGACGTCTCAGCGCGCGTCACTGCTTCAGATAGCGATGCGCCAGGGCTTCATACAGCGGCGGCGCGAACAGCTTCGAGACCTGGCTCGACACGAGCGCCGTTGCCATCAACGAGATCACGAGTGCGTGCCCGTCGATCATTTCGATGACGATGACGAATGCCGTGATCGGGCTTTGCGTGACGGCGGCCAGATAGCCGACCATGCCGAGCGCGATCAGCATCGGCAGCTGCATCTGCCCGAACACCATGTGCAGCGCATTGCCGATGCCGGCGCCGATCGCCAGCGACGGCGCAAAAAGGCCGCCCGGCGTGCCCGGCAGGTACGAGCCCACCATCGAGGCCATTTTCAGCACAGGATAAGCGGCGCCGAGCTGCGAGTGGCCTTCGAGCATGCCGCGCGCTTCCGAATAGCCGCTGCCGAACAGGTGGCCGCCGCTCGCCACGCCGATCACGGCGATGAACAAACCGCACAGCGCGCCGAACGCTACGGGGCTGTCCTTTCGGAGAATGAACAAGCGTGCGGGCATCCATCGCTCGGTATTGAGCAGCAGCCAGCAGAACACGCCGCCCGCGACGCCCGTGATCACGCCGACGAGAATGACGGCGACGGCGAGCAGATCGGGAAAATGGCCGCCGATGGCGATGGTGCCGAAATACACATAGTTGCCTTGCAGCGCGAGTGAGACGACGCCCGCAAAGATGATGGCCGTGATGATCACGCCGCTGGTTTTCGCCTCGAAGCTGCGTGTGAGTTCCTCGATGGCGAAGACCACGCCCGCGAGCGGCGCATTGAACGCAGCGGAAAGTCCGGCGGCCGCGCCCGCGAGCGCGAGCTTGTATTCGAGGCCGACGCCGTACATGCTGCGCAGGCGCGCCGGGTAGAAGCGCCGCAGACTGTACATGAGCGCCGCGCCCACGTGGATGGTCGGCCCTTCGCGGCCAATCGTGAATCCGCCGAGAATCGCGAGAAACGACAGGGCGATCTTGCCGATCAGGATGCGCAGCGTAAGAAGGCGCGGGCCGAGTCCGCGCACATCGTGCAACGTCGCGATGACCTGCGGGATGCCGCTGCCCTCGGAACCCGGAAACCAGCGGCGCGTGGCCCAGACGCTGAACGCGGCGATGGCCGGCGTGATGACAAGCGGCAACCACCCGTTATGGGCGGTCATCTTCACAAAGACGTCGAAGCCGAAGTCGATGAGCCGCGCGTACATGACTGCGATGAGCCCTGTCGCGATGGCGCCGGCCCAGAAGACGCCGAAATAGCGCCAGCGCCGATGGCTTCGCACAATCGTGCGCCGATCAAAAATGTTCGAAAATCGCATGGATGGCCGGAGAAAATGGCATTTAAGGCACATTGTGACATAAATTGCCTTTTCCCCCGCGCCAGACCAATAGATCCGCTGCGGGAAGGGCTAGCTGCCGGCCTCGTCGAACACCCAGCCGAACGCGCCATAGACCGCCTTGTGCTCGGCCGCGAGTTCGAGCAGGAACATCTCGCCCTTCGCCGTGAGATGGACCTGCACCTGGCGCCGGTCGGCGGGATCGGGTTTGCGCGTCACGAGCCCGGCCGATTCGCAGCGCGAGACGAGCGCTGCAGTGCCATTCGGGGCCGCCTGTAACCGCTCCGCTAGTTCGCCGACGGTCGCCCAGTTGCGATCGGGAAAGCCGCATACGTGCAGCAGCAACTGGTACTGGAGCGTCGTGATGCCCGCGGCGTTGGCGATTTCTTCGGACGCCCGCAGAAACTTGCGCAGGTCATACCGGAACGCCGACATCGCTTCGAGTTCGCGCTTGCCTGGCAGCCCGCGTCTGGTTGATTTGCCTGAATTCATGTGCGGTTCCTGATGCGTTGCCGGTCGTGCGGAGTGCCTCGCCGGGCGAAGGGGGTGCTGCGGACCGGTCGTCGGGGAGGTTGTGTCGTACTCAATGCGCAGTTCGCGCAAATCCAGCCAGGAGTGCAAGCAGCGTGACAAAGGAGGTTCCTTGACGCTAACGTCAAGGCACGATCACAACGGAAGCGGCCGGTCCTGAAAGATGCTCTTCATCACGAGCGTCGATGTCAGCCGCAGTACCGACGGCAGCGGCAGAAGCCGGCGATCATAGAGGGTTTGGAACGCCTTCAGATCCCGCGTGACGACATGCAGCATGTAGTCGGGTTCGCCGAACAGACGCTCCGCGCGCGTGATTTCGGGAATGTCGATGAGCGCGTCCTCGAACGATTGCACGTTCTCACTGCTGCCTTCGCGCAAGGTCGCGAAGACGATCGCGGAAAAATTCAGGCCGACTGCCGAAGCGTCGATCGTGGCGCGGTAACCGCTGATCACCTGCTCGCTCTCCAGCGCGCGCAGCCGCCGCTGGCATGGGGAGACGCTCAAGCCAACCCGCTCGCTCAGCTCGGTGAGGGAAATTCGTCCATCCTGCTGGATCTCAGCAAGAATTTTTCGATCGATCGCGTCCATGCGCTAAATATTAGCGTTCAGCGCCCGCAACACGCAAGACATAGGGAGCACTTTTCGCGTCCCAGGCCCTACCATTTGCGCCTTCGGGCGGTGGCGCCCGCCTGACAGGAAGCGAGTGTAGAAGTGGAAGCCAGTTTGTTGACGGCGTTCTGGATCGTATCGATCTCGCTGGTGATGGTCCCCGGCGCGGATTGGGCGTACGTGATTTCGGCGGGACTGCGCGGCGGCGCGGTCGCACCCGCCGTTGGCGGCATGCTGGCCGGCTATCTCGCGATCACGCTGATCGTGGCAGCAGGTGTGGGAACGCTGGTGATGAGCGTCCCCGGCGTGCTTCCCGTACTGACTGCCGTTGGCGGGGCCTACCTGGTTTGGCTCGGTATCAGGACATTCATGCGGCCTTCGGAACTCCCGGCTGGACGGGCGCAGGACGAGAGAAGCCGGTGGCGATGGACGTTGCGCGGCTTCGCGATCAGCGGTCTCAATCCGAAGGCCATTCTGTTGTTCGTCGCGCTCCTGCCGCAGTTCACGCGGCGCGATGCCTTGTGGCCGGTCTCCACGCAGATCGTGGCGCTGGGTCTGCTGCACATGATCAATTGCGCGTCGGTGTACTCCGTCGTCGGCGTGGGATCGAAGGCCATTCTGACGACCCGGCCAACGGCTGCCCGCAGGGTGAGCCAGCTGTCCGGCGCGACGATGATCGTGGTTGCGGTCATTCTGTTTGCCGAGCAGGCTTTTGCTTTCATGCGTTGACGGCCGCAGGCGGCTCGACGCCGCTTGCCGAACTACGCCGTTTTCATGGCCGCCGCTTCCGGTCCGCTCAAATAGTAGTCGCGGAATCGTTCGTCTACCCGCTCCCACATCAGTGCCGAAAATAGCAGCGCAGCCTCGAGCGGCCGGTGGTTGATGACGACCGAGTCCGTTTCACCGTTCTCGTTTAAATGCGCGACGACTACGGTCTCGATGGGTTGTCCGTGGATCTGCGACCGGTAGGACTCCAGATAGAGGCTGTCGCCGATTTCCCCTTTGTAGCTGTGATGCTGGAACTCATAGAGAGAAACGGCATGTCTGATCACGGAAAGGATGTCCGCGCGGCCCTCTATCGGACGCTTCAGGACGGTTGCTTCCAGCGTTGCATTGTCTGCCAGTCTCGCCAGCCAGAGCGGCGGCGTGTTCTCGGGCGCCAATACAGGCGCAGTGTCGTTGAATTTCATGTCGGATGTTCCTTCGGTTTCAGGTCGGCGCCGGAAGTCGCGTCCCGGCGCCTTGGAGAGATGGCAGCGCGTTATTGCTGCCGCAGCGGCCGCAAGCCCGCTCGCACCTCTTGCGCGAACAGTTGCGGCTGTTCCCACGCCGCAAAGTGGCCGCCCTTGTCGGGCCGGTTGTAATAGATGAGGTCGTGATAGGCGCGCTCGGTCCAGCTGCGCGGCGCCTGATAGTTCTCGCGTGGGAAGACGCTCACCGCGGCCGGCACCGATACATCGGCGGCGGCCAGGAAATTGAAGTGCGACTCCCAGTAGAAGCGAGCGGCCGAGATGCCCGTGTTCGTCAGCCAGTAGAGCGTGATGTCGTCGAGGACGTCGTCGCGCGTCATCGCCCCAGCCGATTCGCCGTTGACGTCGCGCCCGTATACGGCCGAGGTGAGCGCCGCAGCCGGCTGGATATAGCCGTCGCCGTGATCGAGCAGCCAGCTGGCCAGCGCGATCGGCGAATCCGAGAGCCCATAGAGCGTTTGCGGGCGCGTGCCCTGTTCGAGCGCGTAGGCGCGCCGCGATTTGGCTGCGCTCGCCAGCTGCTCGTAGGCGTGCTTTTCGTCGTCGCCGAGATTGGTTGGCGGGGGCGAGCCGGCTTGCAGCGCCTTGGCGATTTCGGGCGGAATCGTCGCCGGGAAATTCACGTGAATGCCGAGCAGTTCAGGCGGCGCCTGCTTGGCCATCACGTTCGCGACGATACCGCCCAGGTCGCCGCCTTGCGCCGCGAACTTGTCGTAGCCAAGGCGCTTCATCAGCACGACCCACGCGCGCGCGGTCCGCTCGGGGCCCCAGCCCACTTCGGTCGGCCTGGCCGAGAAGCCATAGCCCGGCAGCGACGGAATCACCAGATGAAAGGCGTCTGAGGCGCTCGCGCCGTAAGCCGTGGGATTGGTCAGTGGATCGATGATCTTGAACTGCTCGATGACCGAGCCAGGCCAACCGTGCGTGACGATGAGCGGCATCGCATTCTCGTGCTTCGAGCGCACATGAATGAAGTGAATATCGAGTCCGTCGATTTCGGTCACGTAATTCGGCAGCGCGTTCAGCTTCGCTTCGCAGCGGCGCCAGTCATAGTCGGTCGACCAGTGGCGGGCGACCTCCTGCATCATCGCGAGCGGCACGCCTTGCGAATCGTCGTTCACTGTTTCCTTGTCGGGCCAGCGCGTGGCCTTGATGCGGCGTCGCAGATCGACGAGCTGCGCTTCGGGCACATGCACGCGCAGCGGGCGAATCGCGGTCTTGTCGCCGTTCGGTGCGGACTTGACTTCGGTGATGCCTTGCAGGGTTTGCGAGAACGCCAGCTGGCTCAGCGAGGCTGCGGCCACGGCGGCCGCGGTCGCGCCCATGAAGCGGCGGCGCGATGGCGACGGGATGAGAAAATCGTCAGACATAGGTACTCCGTTTTTCTGATATTGGAGGCAGAGCGCATGGGCATGCTTCGCAATACCAGGCGTAGTGGTGCTGGCGCGCGCATGTGCTGCAGTTTTGCATCGCTCGCCAACGGAATTCGCGCCGGATGTCCCGGCACGCAAACGCACATCGCATCAGGCCGATGTCGTGCCGCCCGAAAATGCAGCGGCGTGGTGCGTCACGAACTCGCGCATGCCGATCGGCGCCTGACCCGTGAGCTTGCGCAGGTCGTCGGTCATGCGGTCGTAGCGGCCTTGCGCATGCAGTTCGGCCATGACCACGAGATGCTTGACGACGTGCGCGGTTATCCCGAGCTCGCCCAGCTTCGCAGCCCATGCCTCGACGGGCACGTCGCGGTAGCGGATCGTGCGGCCCAGGACCTCGGAGAAGAGGCGGGCATAGTGGTCCATATCGCGGGACTCGAGGCCCGTGAGGTGATAGATCTGGCCGATATGCGGCGCCGGATTGTCGAGGATCTCCGCGACGGCACGCGCCACGTCGAGCGACGAGATCGGCGAGGTCCGGCCTTGGCCGAGCGGCAGCACGAGTTCGTCGTGCTTGCGCACGCCCTCTGCCGCTAGAAGCAGGAAGAAGCTCTCCAGAAACACCGTGGGCCGCACGGTGACGACGGGCAGGCCCGACCAGGCGAGCGCCTGCTCGGCGAGCCAGTGCTGCTTTTGCTGCACGCTGTCGGTGGTTTCGGTGATGCTCATCTGCGAGACGGTCATCTGCGACATGTTCACGAACGCTTCCACGCCGTGATGGCGTGCAACGGCCGCTGTGTTGATCGTCGCTTCGAGATACGCAGGCGACACCGACATGCCGAAGTACAGGCGCGAGACGCCTTCCATGGCGCGGTGCATCGAATCGAGATCGGTCAGATCGCCGAGCACGACCTGCGCGCCGAGACGGCGCAGTTCGTCGGCGCGTGCGTCCTCGCGGCGCACCAAGGCGCGCACGCGATGTCCTTTCGCAAGCAGGTTTTCGGTGATGCTGCGGCCGACGGCGCCGATTGCGCCTGCCGCACCCGTGACGAGAATCGGACGGTCATGCTGGCTTTGAGTGGTCATTTCGCTTACCTGTTTCGTAACACTAAAGAGTGTATATACACATTTAGAAAAGAAAGAAGCCTGCGCATCAGTGCGCGCTCAGGCAACGATCGTGCGCGGCTCCTCGCCTTCGTTTGCGGTCGCCGTAGCGGCGTGTTGCACACGTTCATGAACGTTCGCCGCCGGTGTGCGGTCGATCTGCAGACTGAGCAGTTCCGGGCGGTTGTAGTGGCCGGCCGCATCCATCAGCATCTTGCGACGGTCGATCAGCGAGAAGTCGAGATCGGCGATGACTTCGCCTTCGCCATCGCGCAGCGGTTCGCCGATCAGCGTGCCGTCCGGCGCGACGATGGTGGTGAAGCAGCCGCCCGAGATCGGCCCGATCGCGCAGCCCGTGTCGTTCATGATCTGCGCCTGCTGGTCGGCGTCGAGCCACGCGGTTGCGTTCACGACGAAGGCGCCGGATTCCAGCGCGTGCTGGCGGATATTGATTTCCATGCGTTGCGCGAAGCCTTCGCCGAAAGCCGAGCCGGGATACATGGCCGAATGGATCTGCTCGCCGTCGGCGATCATTGCGTAGCGCGCGAGCGGGTTGTTGTGCTCGAAGCAGGCGAGCTGGCCAATGCGGCCCACCTTGCTGTCCACGGCGCGCAGGCCCGAGCCGTCGCCCTGGCCCCAGATCATGCGCTCGAAATGCGTGGGCGTGATCTTGCGGCGGCGCTGGATCAGCGTGCCGTCGGCGTCGAAGAGCAGTTGCGTGTTGTAGATGGTGCCGCCGTCGCGCTCGTTCACGCCGATCGAGACCACCATGCCCGCTTGCCGTGCGGCCTCGCCGATCGCGTCGGTGGCGGGCGAGGGCACCGTCACGGACTGTTCGAGCAGGCGCAGATGCTCGGTGCCCGCGAGCAATTGCATGGGCGTTTGCACCGCGGAAAAGTACGGGTAATACGGCACCACGGTCTCGGGGAACGTGGCGAACTGCACGCCTTTGCGGCCGAGTTCGAGAATCTTCTGCACGACCTTGGCAACCGTTGCCTCGCGGCTGTAGAGCACGGGGCTGATCTGGACGGCGGCGGCTTTGACGACTTTCATTGCAGGCTCCTGATGGTGTTGCATATGCAACATTGACGATGAAGAAAGATTAGACGGTGGCTGACGGGAGATCCGCCGCGATGTTCATGAGCGCGCTCGCGCCCTCGAGGCCAAGCACGCTGGCGGCGCGCTGTTGCGCGGTCGACCACGCAGATCCTGCGGTCTGAAGCAGGGCGCGGCCCGCTTGCGTCACCGAGAGCGCACGGCTGCGGCCATCGCCACCGGGCTCGCCATCGGCGACCCAGCCGTGCGCGATGAGCGGCTGCAGGTTGCGCGTGAGCGTCGTGCGGTCGTGATGATTCTTGCGCCCGAGCGCGGCGCGGCTCAAGGGGCCGTACTCCGCGACGAGCACGAGCAGCGAAAGCTGGGATGAGCTGATGCCGAGCGGGCGTAGCGCGTCGTCGTAAAGGCCGGTCAGTACGCGTGCGATCTGCCGGGTGCGCGTCAGCAGGCAGTGGCGGGCGATCTGCGCGCTCACGCCGCCCGATGCTTCAGTGGTATGCGGAACGGTTTCGGTGCAGGACATGTTTCGCGACTCCAGGGTTCGTGCGGGGCGGTTTGCCCGGTTGACGTATTGAAGCGTGCCGATGTATCCCGAACGTGTCGGGAGGGCCGGCTTTGTGTATGTCCATGTTTCCACGCGGCGGCCAGATACATGGCGATACAAAAGCGGTGCGGGGCGGCCAGGAACGGCGTGCCACACGCACTAGCCCGGCATCCGCAACATTCAGACGATTGGGACAGGCGCGCCGCCCGAACGGCGCGGTGGCTTCAGGATGGCGGCGTGGCGGACGGCTCGTCGGCGGCAGGCGCCGGTGCGGCTACGGTTTCGTCCCGGCAGGACACGCCCGGGCTCGGTCCGGTCTACGCGCATTAACGCGGGATGTATCGGTGTACTGACCTTCCGGCGCCGAAGAAACGATGCGGTAGCGCGGCAGCGCCGAGGGCTCCCCGGCGATATAGACGGCGGCCGGCCGGTGCAGATAGAGCACAGTCACGCCCTGCGCAATCCGGTTGCCGGGATCGTAGCCTTCCGCGTGGATCAGAACGTTGGTGAGTTCCTTGACGAGGCCGGCTTCCGCTTCGGGTGTCAGGGCATCTTCGGGCCATAGTGACACAGCATCGCGCCGTGCCGCGATACGCGTCACCACGACGCCGGTTCGGCGACCACACATCGGTTTTTGCCTTGCCGTTTCGCTTCGTAGAGCGCACGGTCGGCGAGCCGAAACGTTTCGGGTACACCGATTAGCTCCGAGATGCTCGAGACCCCAATACTGACCGTTACCCTGTGTCCGGAAATTCGCGCCGCCGCTACGGTGCCGCAGATTTCACGTGCGAGGGTTTTGGCGCTTTGCTGGTTACCCGGGAAGATCACGCCGAACTCTTCGCCGCCAACGCGACCGCAAAGGTGCGGGCTGGCGCTTTCCTCGATGGTGCGCGCCACGGCGGCCAGGACCTCGTCGCCGGCGTCGTGCCCCGCGGTGTCGTTGATTTGCTTGAAGTCGTCGACATCGATGAGCAACAGCCAGAATTCCTCACTGGACCGGCGGTCCTGGCATTCATTGACCTCCAGCATGAAGCTACGGCGATTCGCAATGCCGGTGAGGGTGTCCCTGAACGCGAGTCGTGCCAGTTCGCGCTGTACCAGAAATGTCTTTTTCCGCTCCTGTGTAAACAGGAGATTGAGCAGGAGACCCAGCGCAAGGGCGGCGAGCGCAAACAGCAAAATCCAGTTGCGGTCCTGTGAGGACATCAGCGCGACCACCTCGCCGTGGGAGATGATCAGCCAGACAGTCAGTGCACTTGCGAGATAGTTGAAATACCCGGAGATCACCGGGGCCATGCCCACGTTGATCGCCACGCCGATCGGCAGGACCCAGAACGCAGGATTGCCGGTGCCGGGCATATTGGAGTGAAACGCAAGTGCCACGAACGCTGCGCATGCGAACCGGCCCAGCGCGTCCATTCGCAGTCCCCGTGAGGCGTACGTCATGCCCATCGCGAGGAGGATGCCGCTGGCGGCTACCAGCGTGCCCGGCACATCGAAGTACGCATGGGGATTCGCGAATGCCCGGGACATGAGCCACGACACCAGCCCGAAGAGTTGGACCGCCACAGCGAGAAGGCGCGAACTTTCCGCCGCACTCTCCAGGAAAAGACGCAGCTCTGTGGCGTCCCGAAAACTGCGTCGTTTCTCGAGAAACCGGGTTCTTCCCGCGTACGGCATGCCAGCGACCATCACCATTCAGGAACATTTGGATTCGCCCCCGGTATAACGACACGGCTGCGATTTCCTTTAGCCTGGCGTGGCCCCATCCCGAGCAGGCCGCGGCGCGGCAATTGCGCGGGGCAACCGATGGGACACCCTAGCCAAAGCGGGCATCCAGCCATCGCTTCGCCCAATTTTCTGCGTAGGCAATCGCATCCTCGCGCGCGTCGAATCCCGCGAGATCGCCGCTGGAGTGGACTTCGCACTCGCTCCCATCGATTCGCCTGGTGCTGATGCGCACGTGCGCCATGTATTCCCCATCCGCCCGGCGTGGCGTTGGGTCGATATGAAAGCGGTCTGGATCTGAACGCATAGGTCTCTCCCTGAATCCCAGTGAGGAATCCGCAAGCCGTCCGAATCTTCGGCCGGCGGTATTCGTGGTCTGCGATGGAGGGGAGCGGCGCGATCCCTGAGAAGTGGCAGGAGGAGCGGCGGGATCGGTCGCAGTCGACGGATGTTTTCATACTACGCCGCCGCCTTCATTTGTACAGCGATAGTTTCGACCGGCATCCTCACGCGTTCCGGACCCGCGTGCGCGTCGAGAGCAGGCCATTGCGTCGCGGATCGTAGGTCGACAACAGCGATCCCGAACGCGGCTGCGTCAGGTGCAGCAACATCCCAGCTGCGAGGCATATACTGGGCTGGTCGCGGTGCCAGCCTTGCCATTCGTTGCGGCCGATTGCGGCGAATCCGGAGAGGGGCATCATGAACGACCCATCGACCGAGGAACTCGAGCTTCTGACCGCAGACCTTCACCTCGCGGAAGCTCGACGGCGGCTGGCGGCGCTCACGGTGTGCGTCCAGCGTCAGCGGGAATGCGGCACCGCCAGCGTGGCAGGAGAAGACTTGCTTTGCGTGATGCGCGACATCATACAGACCATGACGCTGCACCGCGAACTGCTCAGACGCGAGGTCGAGCATCAGCGCAGGCTTTCATGCGATGGGCGCGCACGGTGGCCGGTGAGCTGAACAGTCATTCCTGCGTCAGTGCTGGCAAGCGCCTGACATGAGCCGCGAATCGGGGACGTGTCCGAAAGCTGTGTTTTTCGGCTGCCATTCGCTTTCAGGGTCGATGTATCGCGCAACGGTCGATTGCGTTAGCAAACCTGGCCTGGTGGCGCGCGAACGGCGTCAAAGCACGCGGGACGTCTCGCCTGCCGAAATGCCGATGTTTCATTGCGCACGCAATCATTGTTGACAGAAATCGAGGGAAACCTGCGATTCGTTCACGAGATAGTTTTTCGCTTTATTCGAATGTTGGTAATCGGCTGGGAACGACGTTAAATAACAAAATAATTTTCGAAGAAGGGATAAGCCACTCAAATCGGAAAAATGTTGCACAACGAAATAAGTCACTGGATTTTTAGCTTGCGGCTTAAACAAAAGCGACTATCATCAGTTAAATCGATTTCCGAGCCGAATCTCCCAACGTCAGCGGAGACTGTGTCGGTATGAGGGAAGGAGATGACTGACACATCAATTCCGGTCGATCTGATTCACTGGATTCTGGCAACACTTTCGATCGTCGCGCTGCTCGTCTTTCTCGTGCCGCTTCGCTGGCGCGCGCCTGAGGCCGGTCCGGGTGCAATGTTCGTGGCGGGTTTGATCGCCTTTTTCGCATTCCGCACTCCACTTGGGACATTGACTGTCGCAAGCGCCAAGGGCGTATGGGACGCCATATTCATCCTCTACGTTATGTGGCCGGCATTGTTGCTCTATCAGATCACCAAACAGGCTGGCGGATACGACGCCCTCCGGCAAGGGATTTCCCGCTTTAGCCGGAATGAATTGTTCGTCATTCTCGGGCTCGGCTGGGTCTTTTCATCGTTTCTTCAGGGTATCGCGGGCTTCGGCGCGCCGATTGCCGTTGTGGCTCCGCTTCTGCTCGCAATTGGCGTCAGGCCGGTTTATGCAGCCGCCATTTCGATCATTGCGCATGCATGGGCCCGGTTCTTCGGCACGCTTGGCGTCGGCTGGCTGGCGACCTTGCAGGTGGCGGATGTACAGGACGTGACGCGGGCCGCATTCGAATCCTCGCTACTGCTGTTGATTCCCACCTATTTTGGTGGACTGCTGATTGTATGGTTGTACGGACGCTGGGCCGCAGTGCGTCATGCATGGCCGCTTGTCCTGATTCTTGGCACGATACTCGGCTTTGGGCAGCTGATTTTTGCGTTCCTGAGCCCGGAACTCTCGACGTTCCTCGCGGCGGCCATTGCGATGATCGCACTGTACCCGCTCTCCCGCTGGCGCCGTTTCAGCGAGCCGGTTCCGCAAGCCGATGTGCCGGAGCGGCCCGCAATGGACGAAACGGCGGTCCGTACCGAGTCGGACGCGAGCGAGCCGGTGATGAGCATCGGCATGGCTTTTCTGCCGTATGTCGTGCTCACGGTCGTCACGCTCGGTATTTTGCTGATCGATCCGCTGAATAACGCCTTGCGGCAGTTCCGCATCGGTCTGCCGTTTCCCGAAGTGACCACAGGGTTCGGCGTGACGAACGCGGCGGTCACACGTTATGCGCCGTTTGCGCCGTTCACCCATCCGGGCACGATGCTGCTGATATCGGCCATCATCGTGTGGATCGTGTATCGCGCGAATGGCTACTACGGGGCGTGGCAGTCGCGTCATGGCAAGGAAAACCTCGGGCGCTCGCTCATCGTGGATGGCGTGCCCGCGTCGCTGCCGGTCATCGCGTTCCTCGTGACGAGCCGGGTTCTCGATCACAGCGGACAGACCATGGTGCTCGCGCACGGTATTGCCGACGCCTCGCCCCCGCTCGTCTACGCGGGCATCGCCAGTGTGATTGGCGCGCTTGGCGCGTTCATGACGTCGAGCAGCACCGCATCGAACGTCCTGTTCGGCGGCTTGCAGAGCGACGTCGCGCATTTGCATTCGCTGCCCGTGGAGGCGATCGTGGCGGCGCAGGCCGCAGGCAGCGCCTACGGCAACGCCATCGGCCCCGCGAATATCGTGCTCGGCACCAGCATCACCGGTATCAAGGGGCAGGAAGGCGCGGTCATGAAACTCGCCATCCCGTGGACGATCATCGTGGCCATCCTCACCGGGATAGGCACGATTGTTCTCGTCATGCTCGCGTGAGGTGATCGGCATGGACAAGCTCGTGGCAGAAACGGTGGCGCTGATCCTGATGTTCCTCGCCTTTCCGCTCACCAGCAGGGGCGCGACCACCGGTAACACGCTGCTGCTGAGCCTCGGCCTGCTATGCGTGATTGCCGGCGGCGCGCTGCCGATCATCACGCGGTTCATGGATCACTCCAAAGACAAGGTCAGGGACGCGGGCGTCGAGTTCGACGATCGGGCCTCCTGATCGACTCGCCGCTTTCGCGCGTTGGAGCGTGTCGCTTTGCCGGATCAACATCACGGGAGCGCATTCATCATGAGTCATCCAAACGGCCCTCGCACCGGTCGGCCGCCCACCCGCGCACCGCAAGGGATGGTGTCGACTCCTCACTATCTCGCCAGCCAGGCTGGCCTTACCATGCTGCAACGCGGCGGCACGGCAGTCGATGCCGCGATTGCCGCGAACGCCGTGCTGTGCGTCGCGTACCCGCACATGGCGGGACTGGGCGGCGACGGATTCTGGCTGATCGCCGACGGCAAGAGCGAGCAGGTGTACGCCATCAATGCGAGCGGACCCGCTGCGCAGCAAGCCACACTGGCCCGCTATCGAGGCAGCGCCGGCGCCGACGAAATCGCGGCGCGGGGGCCACAGGCCGTGCTCACCGTGCCGGGCGCGATTGACGGCTGGCGTCTTGCCCACGAGCGCTTCGGGCGGTTGACATGGGCGGACCTGTTTGGGCCGGCGATCGGCTACGCTCGCGACGGCGTGCCGGTGAGCCGCTCGCTCGCGGACTGGACGGCGCAGGACGTGCCGATCCTCACGAAATATCCCGAAACCGCGGCGGTGTTCCTGCCGGGCGGCCGCGTGCCGGCGGACGGCGAACGGCTCGTGCAAAGTGCACTCGCACGCTCGCTGCAGCATCTCGCCGATCACGGCGCGCGGGCGGGATTTTACGAAGGCGATCTTGCTGCACGGATCTGCGGCGCGATCGGTCAGGCGGGCTCGCCGCTGCAGGCGGACGACTTCGCCGCGTATCACGCGCAGTGGGTGACGCCGATCAGCACGACGTACCGGGGCAATACGGTGTATGAGCTGCCCCCGAACACCCAAGGCTTCACGCCGCTGCAAATCCTGAATCTGATCGAAGGCTACGACGTCACCGCGTGGGGCGACGGCACGGCAGACTACTATCACCACCTCGCCGAAGCGGTGAAGATCGCGTTTGCCGACCGCGAGGAGTGGCTGACCGACCCGGATTTCGTCGCGATACCGGTGGACGAACTCATCTCCAAGGCGTATTGCGACGAGCGCCGCAAACTGCTGGACCCCGAACGCGCGCTCGACATCGCAACCGTGCCCGCGGGCATTGCGTATCAGCATCCGCACGAGCGCCGCGCGCCGGACGGCGACACCTGCTACTTCTGCGCCTCAGACAAGGACGGGATGGTCGTGTCGCTGATCCAGTCGATTTATCACGACTTCGGCAGCGCGGTGATGGGTGGCGACACCGGCATCATCATGCAGAACCGCGGCGCGTTCTTCTCGCTGGACGAGCATCATCCGAACAGTCTGCAGCCGGGCAAGCGAACCTTCCATACGTTGATCCCGGCGCTGATGTCGCGCGACGGCAAGCCTTGCCTCGCATTCGGTTCGATGGGCGGGGAAGGGCAGCCGCAGACGCAGGCGGCGCTCGTCACGCGGATCGTGGACTTCGGCTACGACGTGCAGCAGGCCATCGAAGCGCCGCGCTGGCTGATGGGCCGCACCTGGGGCACCAAATCGCGCAACATGTCGCTCGAGGGACGCATCTCCGACGAAGTCGTGCGCGAACTGAAACGCCGGGGTCAGCCCGTGCAGATGGTCACGCACTGGAACGACAACATGGGACATGCGCACGCGATCCGGGTCGATCGCGAACAGGGCTTTTATGAAGGCGGCGCCGATCCGCGTGGAGACGGCGCGGCGCTGGGCTACTAGCTTTCGCGGCTGCTGACGGCGGACTAGTGCACTGTGAAGTCGCACGAAGGGTCGAACACATGAACCCGATGATCGTTACCTCGCTCATCCTCGCTGTAACGATGGTGCTGTTCATCTGGAACAAGCTGCCGGCGGCGGTGGTCGCCGTCATGTCGCTGCTCGCGCTCTACCTTACCGGCGTGCTGACGATGCACGAGGCGTTGGGCGGATTCGGCGATCCGCTCATCGTCTTCATCGCCGCGCTGCTCGGCGTCGGGATCGGCCTCGAGACGACCGGCGTGGGCACGTGGGCGGGCCAGTGGCTCATTCGTCATGCCGGCCAGAGCCAGAAACGGCTCATCGCTTCGCTGCTGATCCTGTCCGCGATCTCGACGGCATTGATCGGCATGAACGGCGCCGTTGTCGCGATGTTGCCGATCGCGGTCATCGTCTGCGTACGCACCCGGCTCGAGCCTTCCCAACTGATGATGCCGGTGTCGATTGCGTGCCTGACCGGCGCCAAGCTCACACTGCTAGGCAGTCCTGTGAATGTCATCGCGGCGAGCGCGGCCGATGCGGCAGGCGGTGCGCCGATCCGTTTCTTCGAATGGTCGATTGTCGGCCTGCCGCTTTTCGCGGGCAGCCTCGTTATCATTCTGGTGCTGGGGCCGCTCTTGCTGCCCAAACGCAGTTCGGGATCGCTGCCGGCCGATTTCAGCCAGCATGCGCATACGCTCGTCGAACAGTACCGCATGGCCGAGGACGTGTGCCGGCTGCGCGTGCGAGCGGGCTCGCCGTTTATCGGCAAGACGGTGGCCGACATCGATCTGTCGCAATACCCGGGCCTCAGCGTCCTCGGGCTCATGGACGAAGAGGATGCGGAGCTGGGCGGCCAAGCCGCGCTCGAGGGACAGCACCTTCTGGTGCGCGGTGACGCGCAGGTTGTCGCCCGGCTGGCAAACGACCTGCACCTCGCCATTCGCGAGCCGTACCGGGAATCGCAGGCAGTGACCAACGCGTTGTTCAACCGTACGTCAGGCCTTGCCGAAGTGGTGATCCCGCAGCGCTCCGCGTTGATCGGTCAAGCCGTGTTTCCGGGTATGGCGACGCACGAAGGAGACCTGATCGTGCTTGCCGTCCAGCGCAGTGGGGAAGACGTGCCGGGACCCTCCACGCATCTGCTCGCCGGCGACCATCTGCTGTTCCGGGGCACATGGGAGGCGCTGGACAAGCACTTCTCCGACCCGCAGATCCTGATGGTCGATGCGCCGCAGGCCGTCCGGCGCCAGACTGTCGCGCTCAGTCGCGGCGCTCGCGAGGCGCTCGTCATTCTCGCCGTGCTGGTCGTGCTGCTTGCGACCAATGTCGTGCCGGCCGCCGTGGCCACGCTGATCTGCGTGACGGCGATGGTGCTGACACGCGTGATCAAACTGAGCCAGCTGTATTCCATCGACTGGAACACCTGCGTGCTGGTCGGCGCGCTGATCCCGCTCGCCACTGCGATGTCGAAGACCGGGCTCGCGTATCTGCTTGGCGACTATGTGATCCAGATCGTCGGCTCCGGCGGCCCGCGCGCCGTGATGGCGGGACTCTTCGTCGTCGCTGCGGTGCTGACCCAGGTCATCTCCAACAACTCTTCCGCGCTCGTGACCGTGCCGATTGCGGTTGCCACAGCGCGGGAACTCGGGGTGTCCGCGACGCCGTTCCTGATCGCGGTCGCGCTGGGCGCGGGCGCAGCCCACCTCACGCCAATGAGCACGCCGGTGAACATCGTCACGTACGGGCCGGGTGCCTACGCGTTCGGCGACTACTGGAAGATCGGTGCGCTGATCGTGTTGTGGTCGATGGCGGTGGTCGTGTTCATTGCGCCGTTGTACTGGCGCTTCTAGTCAGGCATGGGTTGGGGCGCTATTCGGCGTCCGCCTTCATTTCGCGCAGATGCTTGTAGACCGTCGCGCGCCCCATGCCCAGCACCTTCGCCACATAGTTGGCGGAACTCTTGCCCTTGAACGCGCCTTCGGCGTGCAGCGCCTCGACCAGTTCGCGGCGGTGTTCGCGCGTGAGCGAGTTGAGCGCGATCTGCCGCTCGCGCAGCCAGCCGTGCAGAAAGGTGTTGATGCGCTCCTGCCAGTCGTCCCTGAACAGCTCCTCGGGCTGTGCGATTACGCCTGCGCCGCGCAGGAAGAGGTTGAGCGTGGCCTGCATGTCGTCGAACGCGGCGATGTTGAAGTTGATGCACATGACACCCGCCGCTTGCCCTTCATCGTCGAACAGCGCCGTGCTCACGCAACGCATGCGCCGGCCGTCCCAGTTCACCTTCTCGTAGGGGCCGAGCAGCTTGTTGCGCGTGGTTTCCTCGACGTCTTCGAGCGCGGAGTCGTCGCCGACCTCGCGCTTCGAGAGATTGTTCGAGAGATACGCCACGGTCTGGTCCGAGAGGTCGTGAATCACGACCTCCGCGAACGGAAAGAACAGCGTGGTGATGCTGTCCGCCACGTGCGCGTAGCGCGCGAGCAGCAGGTCGCGCGCGGTCTTCGGGCTGGCGGTCTTCTTCACGCGGGTTTTCTCGTCTTCTCGTTTCGGCATCGGTGTGGGACCGGGTTGCGGCAGAAAGGACATCGATGATACTGCGTTCGCTCGACGCCGCGCATCAACGGGCATCAGCGTACGCTTTGCAGCTGCTTGTACAGCGCGTTCGCGACGGCGATATCTTCGAGGCCAAGGCCGATCGAGCGGAAGAACGCGTGGCGCGCGTACGCCGGGCGCGGGCAGGCGTCGTTGGCGAGTTCCGCGAGATCGCCCGCGATCGCATCGGGCGACCAGCCGTGCTCGCGCGCGGCGAGCACCATTTCGCCCGCGCTTTGCGGCGTGGTGCGGCGATAGTCGCAGTACACGTCGAGCGAGAGCAGCGCGGCCGGATCGATTTCATGCGCGTGTGCGACGTTCGTGCTGATCGAGGTGATGAGCGCGGGTTTCGTGAGCGTGTCCAGCGCGAGCACGGGCTTGCCGGACGAGGTGCACAGCATCACTACGTCGGCGTCGTGCACGCAGGCATCGGGCGTTTGCGCCACGCTTGCCCGTGCGTCCAGCGCACGCAGTTCGGCCTGGCGTTGTGCGTCGCCGGCGAGCTTCGGCGAAAACACGCGAATGCTCTCCCACGCGCGCAGCGGCGCAACGTGACGAAGATGCGCCAGCGCGACCGCGCCCGAGCCGATTACGGCCAGGCGCTTCGCCTCGCGCGGCGCAAGGTGGTCGACGGCGAGCGCCGTGGTGCCCGCGGTGCGCTCGGTCGTGAGCAGCGCCGAGTCGCACCACATGAGCGGCTGGCCCGTTTTCATCGACATCAGCGCGGTCCAAGCCGTAATGATGGGCGGCTGGCCCTCGGCGCCCACGATGTACGGCGAGAGCTTCGCGCCGAACACGCCCGCTTCGGCGAGCACGCCGAGATAGGTGATGAAGTCGCCGGCCTGCTTCGGGAACAGCGTCAGGGTTTGCGGCGGCTGCACGGCATCGCCGCGGCCGAGCGAGGCGAACAGGCGGGCGAGTTCGCCTCGCACGTCGAGGCTCGGCAGGGCGGCGCGCACCTGGGCGGCGTCGACGACGAGCGGCGCGGCGAAGGCTGGGGACATCTCGTTCATGGTTGGGACTCCGGAGTCGTGGTGTAGACATTTTTGTCCATTCTAGACTTTATTTTTATTTTTCGTCTATATTCCTCCTGCGGCCGCGGCCCTCGTGAAAGGGCGCCGCACGAAGCGCAGCACACTTGAACAGACACTTATTACGAATTGGGTGACGACGATGAACAGGAAGATGATTCGCTTTGCGGCTGCGGCCAGCCTTGCGTGCCTCGCGGGCATGACGGCGGGCGCGGCGCACGCGCAGGACCCGAAAACGCTGCGCTTCGGCGTGGAGGCCGCCTATCCGCCGTTCGAGAGCAAGACGCCTTCGGGCGATCTGCAAGGCTTCGACATCGATATCGGCAACGCGGTGTGCCAGAAACTGCAGATGAAGTGCGTATGGGTGGAGAACAGCTTCGACGGCCTGATCGCCGCGCTCGAGGCGCGCAAGTTCGACGTCATCAATTCGGCCATGAACATCACCGATAAGCGGCGTCAGCAGATCGCCTTCACGCCCGCCATCTACGTGATGCCGATCCAGATGGTCGCAAAGAGCGGCTCGGGCCTGCAGCCCACGCCCGCGAGCCTGAAGGGCAAGTCGGTTGGCGTGCTGCAAGGCTCGACGCAGGAAGACTATGTCCGCAAGCACTGGGGCACGCAGGGCGTGAACGTCGTCACCTACGAGAACCAGGACCAGATTTTCGCGGACCTCGCGGCCGGGCGCCTGGACGGCGCGGTGCAGGAAGTGCAGACTGCCACGGACGGCTTCCTCTCGAAACCGCAGGGCAAGGGCTTCGAATTTGCGGGCGCGCCGCTCAAGGACCCGGCCACGCTCGGCGAAGGCACGGGCTTCGGCATGCGCAAGGACGACGCGGCGCTCAAGGCGAAGGTGGTGGCCGCGATCGATTCGCTGCGCCAGGACGGGACGCTCACGAAGCTGTCGATGAAGTATTTCGGCCGCGATATCGTCGCGAAGTGATGTCGATCACTTTGGAATCCAGAGCCGATTCATGAGCCAGAGCGCGATCGTTCTCGGTGCGGGCATCGTCGGCGTGAGCGTCGCGCTGCATCTGCAGGCGCGCGGCGTGCAGGTCACGCTCGTCGACCGGCGCGGGCCCGGCGAGGAAACGAGCCATGGCAATGCGGGGTTGATCGAGTCGTCGTCGGTGGTGCCGTATGGCTTTCCACGCGACTGGCGCACGCTGCTGCGCCTCGTGCGCAACGACTCGACCGTGCTGCGCTACGACGTGCGCTCGTTGCCCGCCTACGCGCGCTGGCTCGCGTCGTTCTGGCGCGAGTCTTCGCCGGCGCGCCTCGCGCACGCTGCGCGGGACATGCTGCCGCTCATCGAGCGCAGCGTGGCCGAGCACGACGCGCTGATCGCGCGCGCGGGCTTGCGCGATATCGTGCGGCCCATCGGCTGGCTCGAAGCGTGGCGCTCGGCCGCCGGCTTCGAGCGCGAAATGCGCGCGGCGCAGGGCGTGGCCGACGCACACGGCCTGCATGTGCAGATGTTCGACGCGCCGGGCCTCATCGCACTGGAGCCTTCTCTGAGCGCGGGCTATGCGGGCGCGATTCACTGGATCGATCCCGCGAGCGTGGCGGATCCTGGCGCGCTGACGAAGGGTTATGCGCAACTGTTCCTGCGTGAAGGCGGTGCATTTGCACAGGGCGACGCGAGCACGCTGATGCCCGACGGCAAGGGGTGGGGAGTGCAGACCGACGCAGGACCGGTGAGCGCCGAGCTTGCGGTCGTGGCGCTCGGCCCCTGGTCGGATCTCGTGACGCAGCCGCTCGGCTACCGCGTGCCGCTCATGGTCAAGCGCGGCTATCACATGCACTACGCGAGCGAGGCGCGTGCGCCGCTCGTGCGTCCGGTGGTGGATATCGAAGGCGGTTATGTGGTCGCGCCGATGCGTCGCGGCCTGCGTCTGACCACGGGCGTAGAGCTCGCCACGCGCGAGCGTCCGCCCAACTACGCGCAGCTCGACGCCGCCGAGCGCGAGGCGCGCCCCGTGTTCGGCCTCGGCGCGCGGCTGGACGAAACGCCGTGGATGGGCCTGCGCCCCTGCACGCCCGACATGCGCCCGCTGCTTGGGCCTGCCCCGCGCCATGCGGGACTGTGGTTCGCATTCGGTCACAATCATCATGGGCTTACGCTCGGGCCCGTCACGGCGCGCCTCGTCGCCGAGCAGATCGTCGGCGAAACGCCGTTCATCGATCCCACGCCGTATTTGCCCGCGCGATTCGGCTAAAGCACGCGTTGGACCGATAGCCACCCGGACCGCGGCGACCAGATAGTCGCCGCGCTCGATCGCCTCCAGTTACACGAGTGGAATGTCAATGTCGGTCTGTCACTCGTCCTGCGGCGTTTCCGGAAACGCACTCAAATTTTGAAAGACAGCGGGTGGGCGCGCAGTTCTTGTCCGCTTGCAGGATCTCGACTCTCAAGTTTCACTCACTGTTGCCGATAATCCGTCCGGGGTGACTCCCGCAAAGTAAGCATCGAACATGATCTGCGAAGCCTGAGCCATGGCCGAATGGCGCCGGCAGTTGGAAGATGAATTGAAAGGATTGGAGAGCGGCGGGCACGCTCCTGAACGTATGGGTACAAGCCCCAGGCAATCGAGGCCCGGCCGCTGAAAGTCAACGCGTAGGGAAGGGGGGGAATTCGTGATAAACGGTGGGGGCGCTAACGTACGGGGGCCGTCCGGCCGGATATCTGGTGTCCAGGTATCCGCGTGCCACACGCGCGAGACCTTTACCCATCCATCTTTTCGCGATTCACGGATTCTCTATGCTTATCAAGAACGTCGCAGTCAGTCTCCCTTCGAGGGTCGTCACGAACGAAGAAGTCGTCGATATGATCCGGTCCCACTCTACCGCTTTCGATGGCGACATCGACAGGACCGTGCGAACCATCAAGACACTGCTTGACCGCAGCGGTCTGGTCCATCGTCGCTGGTGCGACAGCCATGAGTCGCCCATCGATCACGTTGCGATGGCGACGCGCAAGGTGTTATCGGAAACCTATCTGAGGCCGGAGCACATCGAGCTGTTCATCTTCGTCGGCATCGGTCGCGGGTTTCTCGAGCCGGGCAACAGCCACATGATGGCGAGCACGCTCGGCTTTGGAAACGCCGAATGCTTCGATGTGGTCGATGCCTGCATGAGCTGGACGCGGGCCATGTCGATCGTCGACAGTCTCTTCAAGACTGGCCAGTATAAGAACGCGATGATCGTGAATGCCGAATTCAATATGCTCGCGGGGGGGCCGCTCTATCCTTCGAATTTTGCGCTCAAGCATCACGCCCAGGTCGAATATACCTTGCCGTCGTTTACGATAGGCGAAGCGGCGACGGCCACGCTGGTGGTGGCGAAGGAGCCGGATAACTTCAGCTTTGCGTTTCGCGGCAAGCCGGATGTTTCGGACCTGTGCACGATTCCGATTCCTGGTTACGAGGGGTATTGCCACCCCACCGACCGTATCGGCAAGAACGGCGAAATGCGGTTTACCTCGTTCGGCCACGAACTGCACAAAAATTCAGATGAGCTTACCGAAGTCTTCTCCAGACTCTCTGTTCCCAAAAAAGACATCGACATCGTGTTTACGCATGCCTCCTCCAAGGCCGCGTGGCACGGTTACGGCGTGAAGGCAGGCATCGACGATAAGATGTATCACATCTATCCGGATACCGGAAATCTCGTTTCCGCGTCGATTCCGGCTGCGATTTCAATGGCCAAGGAGACAGGGAAGTTGAAGCGGGGAGACAGGGCGTTGTGCTGGGTCGGCAGCGCCGGCATGTCGTTCAACGTGAGCAGCTTCCTGTTCTGAGGCTCGGTATCAGTCTATCGAGAACGATATGAAAGGCATGGCAGGAGGCGTTCGCTATCTGATGCAGCGGGTCCGCGACGCGTATGGATTGTCGGACCTTAGCGTGCTGGCGGTGGGCGTCATCGGGACCATCGGGCATCCGCTGTACTGGTTGTGGTGGACGTACATCGACCCCCAGCCCAATGAAAGCACGCTGATGCGCGTTATCGGCGCGCTCGCCTGTCTGCTGTTGCTGCTGCGCCGCTTCTGGCCCGCAGCAGCAGTGCCTTTCCTGCCGTGGTATTACTTCCTGACGGTAGCTTATACGCTACCGTTCTTTTTCACCTACTACCTGATCACCGGCCACTATTCGATGATCTGGTCGATGGCGGAAGTCGGGATGATGTTTTTCCTGATCGCGATCTTTCCGTCGTTCGTCGCGCTGGCGCTGAACCTCGCGCTCGGGGTTGGCCTCGCCATTCTCTGCGCGCGGATCGTCACTCCGGAGTCCCTGCACGTCGACGGCCATTTGCTGCTCTACACCTACCTGCCGGTTTTCGCATTCGGCATCTGCGCGGGCCTGACGTTCAGCTACAGCAACATGCGGGGGATTACGGCGCAGGCCAAGAACGGCGCACTTCGGGCGCTTGCGGGCACGATCGCCCATGAAATGAGGAATCCGCTCAGCCAGCTCAGGTACGTGCTCGATCGCGTCGAGGAGGCGCTGCCCGCGATGGCCGAGTCGAAGCCCTCGCCGGCGTTGCCCGTCGACGCAGTGGCTTCGCTTTCGCAGCACGTCGCGCACGGACAGCTGGCGATCGACCGCGGGCTCAGAATCATTGCGATGACGCTCGATGAAGTCAGCGCCAAGCCCATGCAGTCGGACAATCTCAACTATGCGAGCGCGGCGGAGGCGACACGCAAGGCGATCGACGAGTACGGTTTTGGCGGCAGAAAAGAGCGCAGCCGCGTCAAACTGATGGTCCTCGAAGACTTCACCTTCAAGGTGGACGAGACCGTCTATCTGTTTACCTTGTTCAATCTGATCAAGAATGCGCTGCATCACATGGCGGCGCATCCCACGGCAACACTCACGCTGACTGTCGACCGGAACAAGGTGATCGTTCACGACACGGGACCGGGCATTGCAGCCGAGATGATGTCCCATCTGTTCGAGCCTTTCCGCACCCAGGGAAACACTGCCGGCACGGGTTTGGGGCTTGCTTACTGCCAGCGTGCGATGCGCTCGTTCGGCGGCACGATCGAGTGCCGTTCGGAACCCGGCAAATTCACCCAGTTTACGCTCGAGTTTCCGGCTATACCGGAGAGCGAAATCGCGGCTTACCGGCAGACGCTTCTCGCGCGCGCCACGGAGTTCTTCAGCGGGAAGACGATACTGTTTGTCGATGATGACGCGGTGATACGCGAGAAAGTCTGCCATGCGTTTTCAGGGGTGGGCGCGCGGGTGGTCGAAGCGCAGAGCGGTGAACGCGCGCTGACGCTCCTTCGAGAGCGTTCCGCCTACGATCTCGTGCTGATGGACATCAATATGCCGGGTCTCGACGGCTACACGACCACGGAGAAGATCCGTTCCGATGCCGATCTGGCTGGCGGCGGCCTTCTTGTGGTCGGTTATACGGCCGAAGCTCACAACCTGGCTCGCGTGCTCGCGAAGGGCGCCGGCATGGACGCAACGATCAGCAAGTCCATACGCATGGTGGAGCTGGTGAGTACGCTGCAAAAGCTCATGGAAAGCGGCGATCGCCATTTGCGCCACCCGCGCTTCGATGGATTCGCGGGCAAGACGATTCTCGTCGCGGACGACGACACCTACAGCCGGATGGTCGCGAAGAGCTATCTGGAGCGATGTGGCGCCAGCGTCGTGGAGGTGGAAAACGGACAGGGCGTGATCGCGCGTCTGCAGGGCGGTGACAATGTCGACGCCATCGTGATGGACATGAACATGCCCGGCATGAATGGCGTGGAGGCGGCGGGGTGGATTCGCGCCCGCGTGGACGAGTATGGCGAGATGCCTATCGTGGCCCTGACCGGCCAGTCCGATATGGCGGCAGTCAGGACCTGTCTCGCAGCGGGCATGAATGAGGTCATGACGAAACCGGTGCAGGTCGGCGTGCTCTATGCGTGTCTCGCGCGACAGTTTGCACACTCGCGCGTGGCGAGCGCCCCGGAGAAACGCGAGCGGCCGGCGGTGCCGGTCATGCAGGTTGCCAATCGAGCTGCAACTCGGGCCGCAACTCGGGCAGCGATCGCGGAAAACGACCTGCTCGATGAGGCGCATCTCGACGAACTGGCTTCGCTCGACATGCTGGATCAGACCTTCCTCAAGGGCATTGCGCAAATCCGCTCGCTTCTCGCGCAGCTTGCAACTAGCGTGGAGGCCGGTGACATCCGGGCGGTGCACGCGACGCTGCACGTTCTGCTAGGTATCAGCGGGAATATCGGCGCGAAAGCGCTGCACCTGTATGCGAAGCAGATCTATCCGCGGGTCCTCGATGGCCAATGGCCGGACGAGACCGACTGGTTCGAACAGACCACCGCGCTGGGAAACCGCTCGGCCGACGCGCTGCATCGATATTTTGTGGCTGCGATCAGCCCGGCCGATCAGCCGGGTGTATCGAGCGAGGACTGAGGTTCTAGCGGCCGTTGCGTGTCAGTGGCTTTCGCGCGTTCCTTGCGGGAGCCGAAACGCATGGTGACGATTGTGGTTTGCGCAATCAGTGCGATCGTCGCCAAAGGCGTGTTCAACTCGTGCGCGAGGAACGCGAGCGTTTCATCCATCGCCAGCAATTCATGCTGACGCGTTTCACGCTCGGTCCACTGCGCAATCGCCTCGCGCAGCGTCTCGCGTACCGTGTCGATCCGCAGCGGCTTTTCGATGATGCGAAATACGCCTCCCGTATTCACGGTCCGCAACAGCATGTCCTTGTCGGCGTGAGCGGTCACCAGCATCCGCACGATCCGGGGATAGCGTTGGGCGGCTTCGCGCAGCAGTTGATCGCCGTTGCTGACCGGCATGCGGAAGTCGGTCACCAGGACTGCGATGTCCGCGCCGTGCTCCTCGAGTATCTCGATGGCTTCGTCCGCGTCGCGTCGCTCAGACGATGACGTTTTCGCCGAGCGTGGCAAGCGATGGCCGCGGTAGCGGGCTGCCGTCGGCGAGTACACGCGTGATGCTTTCGGCATCGAGCGGCCTGCTGAAGCGGAATCCCTGCGCCTCCACGCAACCGAGCGCGAGCAGAAACTCCTGTTGCGCGAGCGTCTCCACACCTTCTGCGATGACGGATAAACCGAGCGCTTGCGCAAGCGTAACCATCGCCTTCACGATCGCACCCGTGTCCGTTTCCCCGATGCCTTGCACGAACGCACGGTCGATCTTGATGCGATCGACCGGCAGCGCGCGCAACTGACTCAGGCTCGAGTAGCCCATGCCGAAATCGTCGATGGCAATACGGATACCCGCGCGGCGAAATTCGTGAAGGCGGCGCGCGGCGATCTCCGGTTGCTTCATCAATGCAGTCTCGGTGACCTCGAGCTCGAGCATCGTCGGATCGACGCCTGTCTCCTGCAGAATGGTTTGAAAAGTCTCGACCATGTCCGTGCGTTGCAACTGAAGCGGCGACAGATTGACCGACAGGCGCACGGGCGCAATCCCCATGTGCCTCCAAAGCGCCGACTGCCGGCAGGCCTCATGCAGCACCCACTCGCCGAGTATCGCGACAAATCCCGATGCTTCCGCCATCGAGACGAATTCGGCCGGGGCGACGTCGCCGTATATCTCATCGTGCCAACGTACCAGTGCTTCGACGCCGAGCACGCGGCCGTTGCGCATGTCGACCTGTGGCTGGTAGTACACGCGCAGCGTCCCTGTTTCGATCGCCTTTCTGAGACGCGCCGAAAGGATGAGCTTTGCGTCGGCGTTCTCGCCCATTTCAGGCCGATAGCGATCCCAGCAATTGCGGCCATGACTCTTGGCCGCGTACATCGCCATGTCCGCGCACGAGATCAGCGTTTCCACATTGTCTCCGTCCGCGGGAAACACGCTGATGCCGACGCTGGCGCTCACCACGAGCTCGTTCCCGCCGACGAGCATTGGTTTCGCAATTGCCGCGAGTACGGCATCGGGAAGATCGAAGCGCGCGTCGTCCCGCCCGCGCGGCGCAACGATCATGAACTCGTCGCCGCCGTAACGACCAAGCATGTCGCCCGGTTGGGCGCACGCCCGCAGACGCCCGGCGACTTCGACGAGCAGCTGATCGCCGACGCTGTGCCCGAGCGCATCATTGACGGTCTTGAACGTGTCCAGGTCGAGGAAAACAACGTATACGGATTCGCCGTGGCGGGCGGGGTCAGTCAGGACTGCCTGCAATCGTGCGCTGAGCGCCGAACGATTCGCGAGCCGGGTCAGGCTGTCGCACTCGCTGAGTTCGCGCAAACGGCGCGAACGATCGAGAAGCCTGGTCGACACGTCATGGGTCGTTTTGGCGAACAGGAGTGGATAGATGAAGATGATGGGCAGCCACACCGGCGCGATCCGTACGTCCAGCGGCGTGGTGGCGATACCGAAGATTGCGGCCCCGGCGATCAGGCCCGCCGCACTCGCACCCACACCGGCCACGAAGAGCGGCCAACCACCCACGGCCATGGTGTCGAGCGCAAACATCAGCAGGATGACGACGGTTGCAACCGGTTCGAAATGAACCGCCGCGGCCAGCCCGCCGCCGAACGCCGAATCGAACAGCAGGTTCCATTTCTCTTTGCGGAGTGCGTCGTCAGTGTTGTTGCGTACCCGCGAATAAGCGACATGCGGCCAGACGAGACAGATGACAAGGACGCCGACGAAGAGCAGCGCCGGCGCACGTTGCACGTGCAGCAACGCCAGGACGGGTATGGAGCCGATCGCGTAGCCGAGGACCCTGAGAACATAAATGCGGCGCAAAATGCCGGCGGTCCAGAACTTGTCGCCCCTGGCGGACGTAAGCACGTCGTCTCCCCGATTCAAATCATATGATTTCGTGAGCATAGACCAGATCGGACTCCGGGATGCGGAGAACTGATTCCGACCCCTGGGCGAACCGCAGCTGCGCCGACGTCTTCGGGTCCCGGCCTGGCCTTTGCGTTATGTGCGTATCCGCACCACGGAGTTTTCCCAATATATGGAAAATCCGCTTGCGTTCCATCGCGGAACTCCTAGACTGACAACTTGCGATTCGAGCCGCGATCCCACTCACTAGCCGCACTGCACGGAGTGTCCATGCGACTGACCATCCTGATCAATGGTTCTGACCCGGCAGTCAATCACGAATTCGCCCTTGTGTGGATCGATCTCGACCAGAAACGCTGGTCGCGCGAGTCACATGAAGGCGTCGACCTGCCTTCGTGGGGCGACGTCCGCGCCGGCGGCGACGAGACGGTCTTATGCGCTCCGCAAACCGATGCACCCCTTTGCATCATGCGCGGTCTGAGCCTGAACGAACGGCAGGAAGTTCACTCGGGCCATGGCGATGCGAGCTGGCCGGACAACAGCGCGTGCAGAGAAACAGCTTGGCAGTGGCGCTTGCAGGCCGTTGACCGTAAATCGGTGCGCGCCGCGAATTCGCTTTTTGCCTGCTAGTCGTTGGCAAGACGGCTCTGTGAGCCATCGCCGATGCCGTGTGCCATTACTCCTTCAATGTCGCGAGTAGCCGGTCGATTTCGTCGAACTGGCTTTTCGACAATTGATGGCTTTGCATGATTTCCTGCAAGCGCTTTCGCCAATAAGCCGGCGGCAAACGCGACTCGTTCAGGTCCTCTGCAGACAATCGCTGAATCACGGATTTGATGTGGAGGATATCGCTGTGAGCGGCTTGCGACGACCAGGTACCCGACTTTCTCGGTTGGCCGCCACCGTCCAAACCCCTTTCTGACACTGTTCCCATCTTTATTTGCCGTCGGAATATGGCGCCGCGCATACATGCCCCGAGCGCGTCACCGGCCCTACGGCCTCCTGTTGTCATTTACCTGGGTGAGGCACGCCACGAATCAGGCGTCCTGTATGCCGAATAGATATTTTGTTCGGCCAGGCCGAACGTCGTTCGGCGCATTATTTATGGTAGTTTCCACCTTGATGACTGTCAATATTGGCAGCGCTAAGCTGGCTGAAACGCTCGACCGCCCGCTAGCGGATAAAAGACGAAATACAAATGACACAAACGGACCAAACCATTGGCGAGCGCAACGCGCTTCGCAGCGTCAGCCGGGCGCTCGATGTCCTGGAGACACTGGGGGCCAGCGATAACGAGGGGCTTACCGTTGCCGAAATTGCGATGGCAATCGGCGTGTCGAAGAGCACGGCGTTCGAGTTATTGCAGACCTTGCTCGCCCGTCATTACGTCACCGATGTACGCCTTGGCGGCTCACGGCGCTATCGGCTCGGCTTTGCGCTCGTGCACCTCGGCGACCGGGCGGCGGCAGACGTCGGCATCTCCCAGCTTGCGATGCCGGTTCTGCGCGAGCTGACCGACACGACCGGTCTCACGTCGCGGCTCGCGGTGCTCGACGACAACGGCTATGCCGTCGCAATCAACCGGGTGGAGGCGCCCGGCATCGTGCGGATCGCGTCCGCGCTCGGACAACGCGAACTCCCGCATTGCTCGGCGCTCGGCAAATCCCTGCTTGCGTTATTGCCGCCGGCGCGCGTCGTCAAGCTGCTCGCGCATACCGGCATGCCCCGCCGCACCGAGTACACCCGCCTGACACCCGCTGAGCTGATGAAGGATCTGATTCTCGTCGCCGAGCGCGGCTACGCATTCGATGACGAAGAAGACAATCTGGGCGTGGTTTGCGTCGGCGCGGCAATCACGAACCGGGACGGCGAAGGCGTGGCTGCGATCAGCGTGACGACGCTCAAGAACGGGCTGGATGACGACGACCTGCACGCGCTGGGGCGCACGCTGCGCGCTCATGCCGAGCGCATCAGCCGGATGCTCGGCGCCCAGATTGTCCCGCAACGCGGCGCGGCGAGCTAGCGCGCATCTATCTCCCTGGCGGATCACCGGTGCCCCCGCGACGGGGCGAGGACCTCATGCTGACCACCTTTTTCGATCTGTTCGATCTGCACGACGCGAACAGCTATCTGCCCGATCTGCTCAAAGGGGCGCTCACGAGCATCGAGCTGACCTTCAGCATCCTGGCGCTCAGCCTGCCGTTCGGCCTGCTGCTCGCCATCGCCAGAATCAGCCGCGCACGGCTGCCGAGAGCCATTGCGTCGGTCTATATCGAGGTCATTCGCGGCACGCCCGCGCTGCTGCAACTGTTCTACATCTACTTCGTGCTGCCTTCGTTCGGGATTCGCTTCGCTCCGTTCACGGCGGGTGTCATCGGGCTGTCGATCAACTACTCAGCGTATCTCGCCGAGGTGTATCGCGCGGGCATCGAAGCCGTGCCGAAGAGCCAGACGCAAGCCGCGAAGGCGCTCGGCATGTCCGGCCGCCAGACGATGCGCCTGATCGTGCTTCCCCAGGCCATCCGTATCGTCGTGCCGCCGCTCGGCAACTATGCGATTTCGCTCTTCAAGGACACCTCGCTCGTGTCGATCGTGACGGTCAAGGAGCTGATGTTCACCGGCCAGATCATCTCGTCGACGAACTTCCAGTACGTCACGATATTCACGCTGGTCGGCGCGCTTTACCTGGCGTTTTCCTGGCCGAGTGCCCTGGCCGTGCATTGGCTCGAGCGCAAGATGGGCACCACGCGGCCGGCGAACGCCGCAGTGCGTGCGCGATGACCGGCGCCCTCGAGCGAGAGGCAGCAACGCGATTGACGCGATCGATTCGCCACATGTGGATAACTAACTCATTCGGGGTGCTTCATGCGCAAGGCTACGCAGGTTTTTGCATCGATATTGATAGGCGTTGCAACGTCGCTGTCCAACGCCCATGCGACTGATAGCGGCGCAATCAGCGATGTGCGCTTCGAAGGCGGAGACGGCTCGTATGCGCGCGCAATCAGGAACGGCATCACGCTCGTGATCGCCGCCGACCCGCCGTCGACCTTCCGCGACGAGAAAACACACACGTTCGACGGCGCGGATGTGCGCATCTTCCGCGAAATCACGAAGCGGCTCAAGATCACGAAGGTCACGTGGGACATCGTGCCGTTCGACGCGATGATTCCGGCACTGCTCGCCGGCCGCGCCGACGTCATCGTCGACAACCTGCACGAGAACGAGCAGCGGCTGCGCGTCGTCGCATTCACGAGCCCGGCATACTGGTACGGATCGGGCATCGCGGTGCAGCGTGGCAATCCGTCGAAGATTCATGGGTGGGACGACTTTGCCGGGCATACCGTCGGCACGGTGCGCGGAAGCTTCAATCACCAGTTGCTCGAAGGACGCAAGGACCTCAAGGAGCTCAAGCTCTACACGAGCAGCGAGGCGGAGTTCTCCGATCTGATCGCTGGGCGCATCGACGTTGCGATGGAAGACGACATCAAGATCGGGCAATTCCTGAAGCAGCATCCAGCTGCCGCAATGCAAATGGTGGCTGATTACAGGCCGCTGCCGCAGGAGTATGGATACGCGCGCTACGCGTTGCGCAAGGGCGACATCGATCTGAATAACGCGGTGTCGCGAACGCTCGACGAACTTCGCGCCGACGGAACGCTGGGATCGATCATCAGGCAGTTCGGCTATACCGACCGCAATCTCTGGTATTTCCCGGTGAAGAACTGATTTCGTCGCGTACCACGCTGCCTGTCGGTTTCAGGCAGCAAATGCGCGGTCGCAGATCTCGACGCGGTTACGGCCGAGATGCTTGGCGTGATAGAGCGCCGTGTCGGCATCGCGCGCCAGCTGCTGGATCGTTGCTTCGGCAGCGGCGAGACAGGCCACGCCGATGCTGCATGTGTATCGAATGACGGGCGCGGTGAAGCCGGGCTCAGCGATTCGCGTGCGGACCACTTCGGCCAGTTCGTGAGCCTGTTGCAGGGAGAGTGCAGGCAGCAACACGGCGAACTCTTCGCCTCCCCAGCGCGCGAGACAGGCTGACGCCGGTATTGCCGCACTGGCGCGTTCCGCGAAGTCGATCAGGACGTTGTCTCCCATATCGTGCCCATGCTCGTCGTTGACCCGCTTGAAGTGGTCGAGGTCGATCAGGAGCATGGAGAGCACGGCCCCGTTGCGCTTCGCCAGTTCACGTTCCTCTTCGAATGCGAGCGCGAGCGCGCGGCGGTTCAGCAGACCTGTCAGCGGATCGCGGTAAGACTGCCGCTCGAGCTGGATACGTAAGCGCTCCATGGCAATCAGCAGAAGACCCACTGTCACGAGCAGGGAAAACGCGGCGCCCACGGTGAGATAGAACGTCTGCATCCATTCAGGATGGAAGAGATCGGGTAGGCCCTTCGTAGCAAGACCGATGGAGATGCAGCGTGCGGCTGCGACTGCGCATTCGGCAAGAAGCAGTGCGCCAACGGCAAGCGCCGTGCGGCTGGGGCGGCCAAGGCGCAGCATCACCACGCCGTGCGTGCCGTAGAGCACCGCGAGCACCCCGGTGATCACGATCATGCGGCCCGCAATCGATGGATGGACCAACCACAGCCAGGTCATGCCGGCCGCGGCAACGGAAACGAGCAACGAGACGAAGCGCCAGCTGGGCTGGCACCCATAGAGGAGCTGGGTGCCAACGAGTCCCAGCCCCGCGCCAAAAACGATTCCGCAGTTCGCAACCAGAATCGAAAGCCAGTCCGGCACGCTGCCACGAAACGCGAGGAGGAGTACCGATACGCTGACCACCAGCGCACCCGATGCCCAATGACGGACGCCGCGTATGTTCTGAGGAAAGCTTCGGGCCAGCGAGAACAGCGCGATTGCCATGAGTCCCGGCATGACCGAAGACATCAGGATGACCGTGCGCAGATCGAAGAGCGGCATGCAGGTTCGGCGAGAGTAGGCACTGCGCCTATATAACATATCGATGTCGTCGAGCGCGATGCCAGAGTGAGGCGTGATCGATAACACACGCAAGCGTTGCATAAATTCGCGGGCAATGCCCGTCATGCGCGTGCCGGAAATTCATCGGCTCCCATTTTTACGCCCTTCAGAATTTCCGTATCCTGCCGTTACCGCATGGATGGCATGCCGTGTTGCGCGTTGTTGAAGTTGCCGGTTCCGGGAACGCGTGCGTAGATGGCGTTGTACGAGCACACATTCTCTTTGACAGCATGAGAAACCCTGGAATGGACGCAGAAAGCGAGTACGGCGAGCCGCTCAGCAACCTGCCTATGCCGGTCATCCGTTACGACGCGCAGGGCCAACGGCGCTACATGAATGGCGCAGCCGTGGCGATGATGAGGGCTGCATCCGAAGGCGCCTGCGCGACGAATGCCGAAGCCCGGGTGTTTTCGTCCGAGGCATTGCAGCAGTACCTCGATACCATTCGCGAAGTCGCGATCACCGGCGTTGCGCGCGAGCTGGAACTCCCATTCGCCGGCCTGCCGCAGACGCACGGTGAGCATTACCTCGTGCAGTTCGTAAGCCATCCGACACCGGACTCGGCTCCTGCGGTACTCGCGATCTATTTCAACATCACGGCGCGCAAACGTGCGGAGGCAAAGCTCCGTGAACGCGAGTCGTTTCTCGAATCGTTGCTCGATACGATGCCCATTCCTGTCTTTTCGAAAGACAGGGAAGGGCGGTACCTTCATCTCAATCGGGCGTTCGAAGAATTTCTTGGTGTCCCCAAGGAGCGATTCATCGGCAAGACCGTCTTTGAGACGAGTCCGCACGAGCTGGCGCAAACCTATTTCGCCATGGACGAGGAGCTGTTCGCGAAAGGCGGCATCCAGCGCTACGAATTCAAGGTCCAGAACGCCACGAAAGCGGTGCGCGACGTGGAATTCAGCAAGGCGGTTTTCCACGACGATGAGGGCCACCAGGCCGGCTTGATCGGTGCGATTCTGGACATCACCGAACGCAAGCGGGCGGAGTCCGAGCAGCGGGCTCAATACGAGAAGATCCTTCAACTCAACGGCCGCCTCGAAGACAAGGCGCGTGAACTGTCCGACGCGCGCGCCCAGTTGATGACCGTGCTCCATACCATTCCGGATCTGGTGTGGCTGAAGGACACCGCCGGCAACTTTCTGCTTTGCAATTACAGCTTCGAGCAGTTTGTCGGCAGGCCGAAAGCTGAAATTCTCGGCAAAACCGATTACGACATTTTCGATGCCGAGCTGGCGGACTACTTCCGGGAACGCGACAAGGCAGCAATCGATGCGCTGCATGTTTGCGTGAACGACGATTGGGTGGTCGCTCCGTCGACCCGCGAACGGACCTTGCTCGAAACTCGGCGTCTGCCGGTGTTCGGTGCAGGGGGGACGGTGGCGGGTGTCCTCGGCGTGGCACGCGACATGAGTGAGCGGCGCCGTTTCGAAGAAAAGCTGGCCCGCCGGGAACGCGAGTTTCGAACCCTCGTTGAAAACTCGCCCGATACGGTCGCCCGTTACGGACGGGATTGCCGACGCCTCTACGTCAATCCAACGTTCGCAGCGCTCGCCACTGGAGGAGCGCAAGCGCTGCTGGGCAGGACACCGGCTGAATACCCAGGCGGGCCAGGGTCCGTCCTCTATGAGCAGCAGCTCAGGGAAGTATTCGCCACGGCAAGCGACAGGGAATTCGAATTGGTCTGGGGGCCTGACGAAAACAAGGAACTGTGCCAGCTGATCCGCTTGACAGCGGAACTGGGTGCGGACGGCAAGGTGGAAACTGTCCTTGCCGTAGGGCGGGATATCTCGGAACTGCACGCTTCCAGAGGAAAGATCCATCGGATGGCGTATTTCGATGCGCTAACGGCGCTGCCGAATCGCGTCCTGTTCAACGAGCAATTGCGTCAGGCAATCTCGAACAGCAAGCACGGCCACTATACGGCCGTCATGATGATCGACATGGACCGCTTCAAGGGTGTCAACGACACGATGGGTCATGCGGTCGGTGACGAGTTGCTGCGTGAGGCCGCGCGTCGGCTGGTTGCCTGCGTGCGTGTGGGGGACACGGTGGCCCGCTTTGGTGGTGACGAGTTCGCCGTTCTGCTGCCGGAGACTGCCGATCGCTGCATCCTCGAGGAAATTTCCGCGAGGATCATCCGGCGGCTCGACGAACCTTTCCTGCTCGACGGCAGAGAAGTCTTCATTTCGTGCAGCGTCGGAATCGCGCTGCATCCGCTCGACAGCACCGACGCGAAAGATTTGTTGAGATACGCAGACTCCGCGATGTACCTTGCGAAGCGCTCAGGGCGCCGCGGCTTTCGCTTTTACACAAAGGACCTGACCGTCGAGGCCACGGCACGTCTTTCGCTCGAATCCGAGCTGCGGCGCGCAGTCGATCAGGGCGAGTTCGAGTTGTATTACCAGCCTCAGGTGACGCTTCGCGGTGCGCAAGTCATCGGCTCGGAAGCGTTGTTGAGATGGAATCGCCCCGGAGAAGGCTTCATTCGCCCGGATCAGTTCGTGCCGCTTGCGGAGGAAACCGGTCTTATCGTCGATCTTGGGCGGTGGGTGCTTCGCGAGGCTTGTTGCTCGGCCGTCGAATGGAATACCGGGCGTGGCCCGCGCCACAGGGTGTCGATCAATCTTTCCGCGCGACAGTTTCAGTCGCGCGACCTCGCACTGACGGTCAAGGATGTCCTCGATGAAACCGGTTGTCGACCGGAATGGCTGGAGTTCGAGATTACGGAAAGTCTGCTGCTGGAAGAGGACGACTCGGTTCTGAACGCGCTTCTCGAATTTGAAAGCATGGGTCTATCGATCGCGATCGATGATTTTGGCACCGGCTATTCCGCACTCAGCTATTTGACCCGATTCCCGATTGATACGCTCAAGATCGATCGTACGTTCGTGCAGCGAGTCACGACGGATCGGCGCCATGCCGAACTCGTGAAAGCGATCCTTTCCATCGCACGTTGCCTCGGGCAGCGGGTCGTTGCAGAAGGCGTCGAAACCATAGAGCAGGCCGCCTTTCTCGATGCCCATGGATGCGAGATTGCGCAGGGCTTTCTCTACAGCGTGCCGCTGCCAAAGCCTGCCATTGCATCGCTTCCGCGCCATCTCGATCCAGGCGCTGCGTACACGGGCAATCCGTAAGGGCGTGCGAGGCCCGACGAAATAAATTCCTTCCAGCTGTAACCGGGAAGCGCAACCGAGCGAACTAAGAGGCAGTCCTGTCGTTCTGGAGACAGATCATGTCCGTTCGGCTCGTTGCTATTGCGTTCTTTTTTCTCGTCGCGCCCGTCGTGGCCTCAGCCAGGCCGGTCGTGGTCGAGCTGTTCACCTCGGAAGGGTGCTCCTCGTGTCCGCCCGCGGATGCCTACCTTTCTGAGCTATCTCGCGAGCGCCGGGAGGTGCTTCCCCTCGCATTTCATGTGACGTACTGGGACGGCCTGGGCTGGCGCGACCCCTACTCGCTGGAAGCCGCCACGCAGCGCCAGGCCGAGTACAGCGCGCGTTTTGGTGAGAGCGCCTACACGCCCGAAATGGTGATCGACGGCCAGAAGGGACTGGTGGGTTCGAATCGACGTGCAGCCGAGGCGGCGATCGCGATCGCGCAGAAAGCGGATGAAGCAGGGGTGGATGTGAGTGGTGTGCGCCACGGCGGGACGTTATCAGTCATGGTGGGACGCGGCACCGGCCACGGTCGGGTCTTGCTGGTTGGCTATGACACCGGGCATGTCACCGACGTCGGGCGAGGCGAAAACACGGGGCGTACGCTCAGGGAGTCCAACGTCGTTCGCTCGATACAGGCCGTCGGCGAATGGACCGGCGCGCCGTTGAAACTCGAGCCTCCTTCGCCGGCCGGTGAACAGGCGGCAATCCTGATCCAGTCGACGGATGGTGCGATCATCGGCGCGGCGCGAGTGACCAACGGTGCGCCTTGAGCCGCCGGGGATGGTGCTAACAGGTCTTTCCATCGCCATTACTAAGGTGTGCTTTGTATATCGTCGAACGACGCTATGAGGGCAGAAGGAGTGCGCAGTGCAGTGGCAGTTCCCCTAACGAAGTCGTGTCTACCAGGCAAGGAGTTCGTCATGTCATTTGTCACGTTCGCTTCATCGTTTCCTTTGCGGACCATCGCGTTCGCCGCAGCGCTGGGATTCGCTTCAAGCAGCTTTGCGCAAGCCGCTTCCGAGGCCGATCCGCCCGGGGCCGTCTACGTCATGTCGAATCAGCCTTCCGGAAACTCGGTTCTCGTCTATGCTCGAGCCACAAACGGAACACTGACCTACGCGGCTACCTACCAAACCGGCGGAAAAGGAGCGGGCACGGGCGCCGATCCGTTGGGCTCGCAGGGCGCGCTGACGTTGGACTCGGGCTTTCTGCTTGCGGTGAATGCCGGCAGCAATGATGTTTCGCTTTTCGCAATCGATGGCAGCAAACTGACGCTGCTCGACAGAAAGCCGTCGGGCGGTCAGATGCCCGTCAGCGTGACGGTCAAGGGGCCGATCGCGTATGTGCTCAACGCCGGCGGCACGCCGAACATTAGCGGCTATTTTGTCGACGCACTCGGCAAGCGCCTCGTTGCGTTACCCGGCTCGCAACGGCCGCTGGCCGGCGGAACCGCCGCCCAGCCGGCGCAAGTCAGGTTCGCACCGGAAGGCAACGAATTGCTGGTGACCGAAAAGGGCACGCAACTCATTGACACGTATTCTGTCGGCTTTACCGGCTACGCCTCGACATCGACCCCTCATGCCTCGAACGGCGTTACGCCGTTCGGCTTTTCCATCACGACACGCGGATATGCAATCGTCTCCGAGGCCGGGTCCGGTTCCGTTTCCTCATACGAAGTCGAAGACGGCAAACATCTCGAGTCGATCAGCGCGGCGATCCCGCTGGGCCAGGCCGCTCCTTGCTGGCTTGTCACGACCGGCGACGGACGTTTCGCCTTTACTGCCAATGCCGGTAGCGGCACGATCAGCAGTCTGCGCATTGCCGCGGACGGGAAGATCAACCTGCTCAATGCCGCTGCTGGTACGCTCAGCGCTCCGCTCGACATGGCGCTCAGCAGTCGGAGCAAATTCCTCTATGTGCGGGAAGGCAACGGCGCCGTAAGCGGCTTTCGCGTGATGCCCGACGGCACGCTCGAACCGATTGGTTCGGTGACCGGCGTACCGCCCGGAGCCCAGGGGATCGCGGCGCGCTAGCAGCGCGCAAGTCACGTCTGATCAAAGAGACGTTATAGAGGAGGTTTTCGAAATCCTCGCATTCGCTTGATTCTCTATGCAACTGGTTGCATTATCGACCTCGCCGTCATACAACCAGTTGCATAAACATGACCAATCACTATCCCCATCTTCTGCGCCCACTCGACCTGGGCTTCACGACCTTGAAGAACCGCGTGCTGATGGGCTCCATGCACGTCGGTCTGGAGGAAGCGCCGAACGGCTTCGAACGTATGGCCGCGTTCTATGCGGAGCGCGCGCGTGGCGAAGTTGGCTTGATCGTGACCGGCGGCATCGCGCCGAACGAACGCGCGCGCCCCATGCATGGCGGCGCGATGTTGACGACAGAGGGGGAAGCCGAGCGGCACCGTACGATTACGCGCGCCGTCCACGCGGAAGGCGGCAAGATTGCGATGCAGATCCTGCATTTCGGCCGCTACTCGTACCAGCCGATGCTGGTCGCACCCAGCGCGCTGCAAGCCCCCATCAATCCGTTTACCCCTCACGCGCTGAGTGACGACGAGGTTGAAGAAACCATCGACGATTTCGTCCGCTGCGCAGCCCTCGCGCAACATGCCGGCTACGACGGCGTGGAGATCATGGGCTCCGAGGGCTACCTCATCAACGAATTCATCGCGATGCGTACCAATCATCGCACTGACCGCTGGGGCGGCAGTTACGAGAACCGCATACGTTTCGCGGTGGAGATCGTGCGCCGCGTGCGCGAGCGCGTCGGCCGCAATTTCATCATCATCTACCGGCTTTCGATGCTCGATCTGGTCGAGGGCGGCTCGACGCTGGAGGAAGTCATCCAGCTCGCACAGGCTATCGAGCAGGCGGGCGCCAGCATCATCAATACGGGCATCGGCTGGCACGAGGCGCGCATTCCCACCATCGCCACCAAGGTGCCGCGCGGCGCCTGGGCCTGGGTCACGCAGCAACTAATGGGGAAGGTCGCGGTGCCGCTCGTCGCCACCAATCGCATCAACACGCCCGAGCTCGCCGAACAGCTGCTCGCCGATGGCGCGTGCGACATGGTGTCGATGGCGCGCCCATTCCTCGCCGATGCCGAATTCGTGCGCAAGGCTCGCGAGGGCCGCGCCGACGAGATCAATACCTGCATCGGCTGCAATCAGGCTTGTCTCGACCATACATTTGCTGGCAAGGTCACGTCCTGCCTCGTCAATCCGCGCGCCTGTCACGAGACGGAAATCGTCATCCGGCCCGCCGCGCAGCCAAAGCGCGTGGCGATCGTGGGTGCGGGTCCGGCCGGTCTCGCCTGCGCGGTGACCGCGGCCAGCCGCGGTCATGCCGTTACGCTCTTCGAGGCCAGCACCGAGATCGGCGGCCAGTTCAATATCGCCAAAAAAGTGCCGGGCAAGGAAGAGTTCAATGAAACGCTGCGCTACTTCCGCCGCCAGATCGAATTGACGGGCGTCGAGCTTCGCCTCGGCACGCGTGCGAGCGCCGAAGCGCTGATGCAGGAGGGCTTCGATGAGGTGGTCGTGGCAACCGGCGTTCTGCCGCGCGAGCTGCGCATCGAAGGCGCCAGCCATGCCAAGGTGCTGGGGTATCTGGACGTGCTGCGCGACGGCAAGCCGGTGGGATCTGACGTCGCCATTGTGGGGGCTGGCGGAATCGGCTTCGACGTGGCCGAGTACCTCGTGCATGAAGGCGAGTCCGCGAGTCTCGATCCGCAAAAATTCTTCGCCGAATGGGGCGTCGATACGAACTATGCCGGACGCGGTGGATTGCGTCGGGCGGTCGTGAGTCCGGCGGCTCGCAGCGTGCATCTGCTGCAACGCAGGCGCTCGAAGGTTGGCGAGAACCTTGGCAAGACGACAGGATGGATTCACCGGACGGCCTTGAAGGCGCGCGGCGTCGGCATGTCCTCCTCGGTGGAATATCAGCGCATCGACGACGATGGGCTGCACGTGAGCATCGACGGTGTGCCGCAAATCCTCGCTGTCGAGAACGTCGTGGTTTGCGCAGGACAGGAGCCGCTGCGCGAGCTGGCGGACCAGTTGCTGGCCGCCGGCCGCAAGGTGCACGTGATCGGTGGTGCTGCCGAGGCTGCCGAACTCGACGCCAAGCGGGCCATCCATGAGGGCACCACGCTTGCCGCTTCGTTGTGAGCGCGCTGCGTTTTCCCCAGGACCTGAAAACGGACCCGATATGACTGACGCCATACTCAATCTTTCTCCCGCTGTCGCGCGGTCCCTCGCGATCTGGCATGAGCTCGTGGACAGCAAGGATCTCAGCCGGCTGGAGTCCATCGTGCATCCGGAGGCCGTTTTTCGCTCGCCGATGGCGTTCAAGCCCTACGGTCCCGCGCCCGCCTTGCTGATGGCGCTGCGTACGGTGATCACCATTTTCGGGGACTTTACCTATCATAGGCAGTTCAGCAGTGCCGACGGGCTGAACGTCGTGCTTGAGTTCAGCGCGACCGTGCAGGACAAGCAGCTCAAAGGCATCGACATGATCCGCTTCGATGAGGCGGGCCTCATCGTCGAGTTCGAAGTGATGATCCGGCCGTTCAATGCACTGCAGGTACTGGGTGCCGAGATGGGCGCGCGTCTGGCTCATGTTCTCCCCGCGTATAAAGCCGCGAGCCATCCATGAACGATCAATACTTTCGCCTCAGTAACGAAGCCGGCATCGCGCATCTTCAATTGAACCGTCCCGACCGGCTCAATGTGATGGACCCTGCGTTTTATACGGGCCTGCGCGAAATCGTGCAGGCACTCGATGCGAGCGGCGAGGTCCGCGTGCTCGTCATCAGTTCGACGGGCAAGCACTTTTCGGCCGGAATGGATTTCGAGGTGTTCGCCAACATAGCGAACGACTTCGACACCCGCAGTCCACGCAAACGCCTCGGTTTTCAGCGCGCTCTCGCAGATCTGATGGACTGCTTCGACGTGCTCGACAAGGCACGTTTCCCTGTTATCTGCGCCGTGCAGGGCGGGTGCATCGGAGGCGGCCTCGACCTTGCCGCTGCTTGCGACATTCGCGTGTGCACGGCGGACGCCTTCTTCTGCCTGCAGGAAACGCAGATCGGCATGGTGGCCGATCTGGGCGTGCTGCAACGCCTGCCCAAACTCATTCCTGCGGGCGTCGCGCGCCAGATGGCGTACACCAGCGAGCGTTTGAGCGCCGAACGGGCGCTCGCCGTGGGGCTCGTCAATGCCGTGCTGCCCGACGCCGATGCGCTCCAGCACCATGCGATGGAGCTGGCCCGCAGCATCGCATCGAAATCGCCGCTGGCTGTGGCGGGGAGCAAGACGGCGATGAACTTCGCCCGCGACCACGCAACCGCGGAGTCGCTGCAGCACATGGCCCTGCTTCAGAGCGCCATATTCGATACGGCGGACCTCTCCGAAGCCATCGCAGGCTGGCAGGCCAGGCGTGACCCGCGCTTCGATGGCTTGCCGCCGTTGCCTGACTGATCTCCCGCTCTCGCACTACGTCTGCCTATACTGGACTTCGTAAGTCAGTCACGCGAACCAGTACTGAAGAAGAGGCGCGTCATGTCGAGAACAAGCAAAACTCTGCTCGTCCGAATCGCATTGATCTGCGTGTGCAGCTGCCTCGCGAACGCCTCACGCGCGCAGGTGACGCGAATGGAGGTCATCCCGATTCCGTCCGTGACGCTCACGGACCAGGAATTTCTGAGCGGGCGCGAGGATGGCAAACCTGTTACGGTGGCTGGCGAACTTCGGCTTCCCCGAAACGGTACTGACCGGCTTCCGCTCGTCATCCTGCTGCATGCGTCCGGCGGAATCGGCAGCAGCATCACCGACTGGGAGGAGTATTTTCTATCGCTCGGTGTCGCGACTTTCGTAATCGACAGCTTCTCCGGCCGAGGTATCGTCAACACGATCAACGATCAAGCGCAACTCGGCCGCCTGGCACAGACCGAGGATGCCTATCGCGCCATTGCGACGCTTTCGAAGCACCCGAGAATCGACCCGAACCGGATCATGCTCATGGGCTTCTCGCGTGGAGGGCAAAACGCGCTCTATGCAAGCCTGAACCGGTTCCAGAAGATGCACGCCCAACCCGGCACCCAGTTCGCGGCGTTCGTCGCTTTCTATCCCGACTGTACCTCCACGTATCTCGAAGACGAGGATGTCGTTGGCAAACCAGTGCGTATTTTCCAGGGGACTGCAGACAACTACAATCCCGTCGCGCCATGCCGTGCCTATGTGGAACGTCTGAGAACGAAACTGCATGACGTCCAGTTGACCGAGTACGTCGGCGCCAGTCACTTCTTTGACGCGCGAGCGCTCAGGCAACCCCAGCAGCTATCGCAGGCACAGACCACACGAAACTGCCGGACGGTCGAGGTCGAAAACGGACTGCTCGTCGACGCCACAACGAAGCAACCGTTTAGTTATAGCGATGCGTGTATTGAGCGCGGGACAACCATCGCATACGACGAAAACGCGGCGGCCAGTGCCAAAGAAGCCGTCGGCGGAATCGTCAGGGCCGTGCTGAAGCCATAGGTTCACTGTGACCGGGTCGAAGGCCGGGAGCTTCGCCAGTCCCGAAACGGAATTTCACATCGGGCGACGAAAGGCCGTGGCGCAAGCCCGTACTGCCGTCGGCCGCATAGAATTCGCGCGGTTTGGGTTCGAACCGCGATACGAATGGCCCGTCGCAGTGCCCGAAACGGGTGCGCCGCGACGCATATTAGTGCACGTTGTTACCGGCGCAGGGCGAAGAAACGCCTTCCACGCCACAAAGCCGTGCCTGGGTTCATTGGCACGCTTCTCGCTTTAAGGAGTGGGCAAGGAGCCGGCGCAGCATCCGGTTCAGACAATCTGGAAATGGACAGCTAGGGTTCCGGCCTGCTTCTCGCAGGTGCTGGTCCGAGAGCTGGCGACCTCAGGCGAGGTTACACGGCGGGATAAAAGCCCGGGAGAGAACGCGATGTTTGCGCTGCTCCCTGCCGTTGCTAACCGTCCCTTTCGAGGTCAACCTCATGCGCAAGCTCGTTCGCTGTCTTGGCATCGCCGCCGTCTCCCTCGCCACCTTCGCTTCAAGTTCCGTGTTCGCTGCGGGCCGCAGCGACTTCAAGGTTTGCTGGACCATCTACGCCGGCTGGATGCCGTGGGGCCAGGCAAAAACCCAGGGCATCATCTCTAAGTGGGCCACGAAGTACGGCATCAAGATCGATGTCGTCCAGCTGAACGACTACGTCGAATCCATCAATCAGTACACGGCTGGCAAGTTCGACGGCTGCGCAATGACCAACATGGACGCGCTCACCATCCCGGCTTCGGGCGGCGCCGATTCGACTGCGCTGATCGTGAGCGATTACTCGAACGGCAACGACGGCGTGCTCATGAAGGGCAAGGGCAGGCAGATCGCCGACCTGAAAGGCCAGCAGGTCAATCTCGTGCAGTTCTCGGTCTCTCACTACCTGCTCGCACGCGCTTTGGAAAGCGCCCATATGAGCGAGCGCGATCTCAAGGTCGTGAACACATCCGACGCCGATATCTCGGGCGCATTCGCGACGCCGACTGTTCACAACGCGGTGACGTGGAACCCGATGCTCGCCGATCTGAAGGCGCAGCCGAACGTTACCGAAGTCTTCGATTCGAGCAAGATTCCCGGCGAAATCATGGACATGATGGTCGTCAACACGAAGACGCTGCAAGAGAACCCGGTGCTCGGCAAGGCGCTGACGGGCGCATGGTTCGAAATGGTTGCGCTGATGCACAGCAATTCGGCGGCGAGCACCAGCGCGCTGACGTCGATGGCGAAGGCCTCCGGTACCGACCTTGCGAACTTCAAGGGGCAGCTGTCGACCACCGCGCTCTTTTACACACCTCAGGCGGCAGTCGCTTTCGTCACGAGCCCGGACATGCCGAAGATCATGACGCGCGTCGCGAAGTTCTCCTTTGACCACGGTCTGCTCGGCCAGGATGCAAAGAGCGCGGATTCCGTGGGCATGGCATTCGACAAGAATGTGATCGTCGGCGACAAGAACAACGTCAAGCTGCGTTTCGACCCGAGCTACGTCGAGATGGCGGCCGCGGGCAAGCTCTGAGACTGATTTCGAAGCCACAACCAGGCGGTCACCATGCGACTCATCAATCGACATCCGAGCCGGATCGGCAGCATGATGCTGCTCCTGCTGCCGTTCGTCGTGCTGTTTGCCGTGTATTTCACGGGATCTGCGCAGCGGCTCAAGCTCAATCCCGACGACAAGCTGCTTCCGAGCGCGGCGCAAATGAGCGATGCCGTGAGATTGGTCGCATTCACCGAAGACAAGCGCACGGGGGAATATCTGTTGTGGGACGACACGCTGTCGAGCTTGCGACGACTGGGTATCGGTCTCGTCGTGAGCGCGGTAATCGCGCTGGTGGCCGCTATCGCGACCGGCTCGTTTCCGCTCGTCAGCGCAACGCTCTCGCCATTCATCACCGTCGTCTCGATGGTGCCTCCACTGGCCGTGCTGCCGATTCTTTTCATCGTCTTCGGGCTCGATGAGCTATCGAAGGTCGTGCTCATCGTTTTCGGCATCACGCCGATGATCATTCGGGACCTGCATGCCCGTGCCCGCGAGATACCCGCCGAGCTGTGGGTCAAGGCGCAGACGTTGGGGGCCACGAGCTGGACGGTGATTCTGCGTCTGGTTTTGCCCCAACTCCTGCCGCGCCTGCTGGTGGCGATGCGGCTTTCGCTCGGAGCTGCATGGCTCTTTCTCATCGCCGCCGAAGCGATCGCATCGACGGACGGCCTGGGCTATCGCATCTTCCTCGTGCGCCGCTACCTCTCCATGGATCTGATTCTGCCGTACGTCGCCTGGATCACGCTGCTCGCGTGGCTCACCGATGAACTGCTTCGCCGCATCACGCAGTGGTCCTTCCCCTGGTACGGCGGAGGTGGGCGATGATCGAAGTCCGTAATGTATGGAAAGAGTACGGCGACCAGGTGGTTCTGGAACGTTTGAATCTGACGATCCAGGAGGGCGAGTTCTGTTCGATGGTCGGCGCGTCCGGCTGCGGAAAGTCGACGTTTTTGCGGCTGCTGCTGGGTCAGGAGCAAGTGACGCGCGGCGAGATCCTGCTGGACGGTCAACCGCTGCCGGGCGAGCCGGATGCCCATCGTGGCGTGGTGTTTCAACGCTACTCGGTGTTCGAGCACCTGAGCGTATTGCGCAACGTGATGCTGGGACTGGAGCTTCCGAAAGCGAAGCTCACGGGCAGACTCTTCGGGGCGCAGCGGCGCGCCGCGCGAGACGAGGCGGCCGCCATGCTCGAGCGGGTGGGGCTCGGTGCGGCCTTGAACAAGTACCCGCAGCAACTCTCCGGCGGTATGCAGCAACGCCTCGCCATCGCACAGGCCCTGATGATGAAGCCGCGCGTCCTGCTGCTCGACGAGCCGTTTGGCGCACTCGACCCCGGTATCCGCAAGGACATGCACACGCTGCTCTCGGACCTGTGGCGCGAAGCGAAGCTGACCATTTTCATGGTTACGCATGACCTCAAAGAGGGCTTCACGTTGGGAAGCCGCGTGCTGGTTTTCGACAAGGTCCGCGTGGACCCCCAGGCGCCGGGTGCCTACGGAGCCCGTGTCACCTACAACATTCCACTCGACCGCAGCCGCGAATCGGTGTCCGCGGTGCATCTGGCGCGCGCGGCCGTTCAAGGCGCGTCCAGCATCGAAGCGGTCTCATGAAGGGAACTCGAACATGAAGTTATTGCTTGAAGAAACCGTACCGGGCGGGGGCCATACCTCGCTCATCGTGAAGCGCGGGCAATCGCTGCGCGTGACCGACCTGCACGGTGGCGCCAATGTCAGCGTCATGATGGTCAATGCAACGGAGAAGAGCGAGCGACTGAATCTCCCGGATTCGCTGAAGTGCCAGCACACTGCAAAGCTCACGAGGGGGCACTGCCTGTACTCCGATATGGGGCGTGTTCTCGCTGCCATCGTCGACGACACATGCGGGTGGCACGACAGCATCGGTGGTGTCTCGAACGCCGACGAGGTCACGGCGCGGTATGGCGCTGGCCGTTATCAGGAACTGCGCAACGCGTTCTACCGGAATGGCACGGACAACTTGCTCGTCGAGATGGGCAAGTGGGGCCTCGAGATCTCAGACCTGCTGATGACGCTCAATCTTTTCAGCCGCGTTGATGTCACGAGCGAAGGAGAGCTGAATTTCGTGAGCCACAACTCGAAGGCCGGCGACTACGTCGAACTGTATGCGCCGATGAACACGCTTGTCGTGCTCACCGCGATTCAGCACCCGCTCGACCCGAACCCTGAATATGCGCCCAAAGCGGTGAAACTCGAATTGAGCGAGGCGCAGCCTGGTGTGGCTGAAGTGTGCCGTACCGCATGCGAGGAAAACGTGCGCGGCTTTATCAACACAGAGCGATTCTTTCTTTGAGCGGAGGCCACTTCATGATGAGCACGCTTGTCGTCAGCGACAAACAGCCCGAGAGCGCGGTCTACCGCGAGACGGTGGCCGCGGGTGAGCCCTGGCTTCACGAAGTGAAGGCGGGCCAGACACTGCGCATCGTCGATCTGGAGGGCAACCAGGCGGTCGATACGCTGTTCTACAGCCTCGCCGATCCGCGCGAGCGCTTTGACCCACAACGCACGCTGCGTCGGCAGAAGAGGCTCTACCTGACGGCCGGCTCGGTGTTGTACTCGAATCTCGGCAATCCGATGCTGACCGTCGTTGCCGATACCTGCGGACGCCACGATACGCTCGGCGGTGCCTGCGCACAGGAGAGCAACACCGTGCGCTATGCGCTGGGAAAGCGCTATATGCACAGCTGCCGCGACAACTTCCTGCGCGCTTGCGCGCATGACGGCCGCCTCTCGAAGCAGGACATCGGCGCGAACGTCAACTTCTTCATGAATGTGCCCGTGACGGCGGAAGGGGGCCTCACCTTCGAAGACGGCATTTCCGCACCGGGGAAGTACGTCGAGCTGCGTGCCGAGATGGACGTGATCGTGCTGATTTCCAACTGCCCCCAGTTGAACAATCCGTGCAACGCCTACAACCCGACGCCCGCGGAGCTGCTGATATGGGACTGAAGCATCTCCGCAGCTGGATCTCGTTCGCCATGCTCGTGCGCGCGGGACGTCATTTCACGCTCACGCGCGAAGCGCTGACTCAGGCAGATCGCTGACGCGAATACGGCCGTGGACGACCGCGGCTCGCATCTCCCACGGCGGGACGGCCCGCCTCTGAATCAAGATTCCTTCCATGTTCGAGAAGATTCTTATCGCCAATCGTGGCGCTATCGCGTGCCGGATTCTCAGAACGCTGCGCGAACTCGATGTCACCGGAGTCTCCGTTTTTGCGGAGGCGGATAGAGCGAGCCGTCATGTAAGCGAGGCTCCCGTCGCGCACTGCCTGGGCGACGGGCCCGCGGCAATGACCTATCTCGAGACGAAAAAAATCCTCGAGATCGCTCGCCGCGAGGGCGTGCAGGCCATTCATCCCGGGTATGGATTCCTCTCCGAGAACGCCGCCTTTGGCGAGGCTTGCGAAGCGGCAGGGATTGCATTCATCGGGCCCACGCCCGCGCAGTTGCGCGCCTTCGGCCTGAAGCACACGGCGCGCGAAATCGCGGAGAAGGAGGGCGTGCCGATGCTCAGGGGCACCGGCTTGCTCGGTGACCTGATGGCGGGGCTGGAAGCGGCGGAAGTCATCGGCTATCCGGTGATGTTGAAGAGCACGGCCGGCGGCGGCGGTATCGGCATGCGTGTGTGCTGGAATGCAGCCGAACTCAGTGCGCATTTCGATGCCGTGAAGCGGCTCGGTGAAAACAATTTCAGCGACTCCGGCGTTTTCCTCGAAAAGTACATCGAGCGGGCGCGACATCTTGAAGTGCAGGTCTTCGGAGACGGCACGGGCGATGCCATCGCACTCGGCGTGCGCGACTGCTCTGTGCAGCGGCGCAACCAGAAAGTGCTCGAGGAAACGCCCGCGCCGTGCTTGCCGGACGGGATTTCCGAGGCACTCTGTGCGGCTGCCGTGAAGCTCGCGAAGGCGGTGGACTATCGCTCCGCCGGCACCGTCGAGTTCGTGTACGACAGCGCCGCCGAGCAGTTCTACTTCCTCGAAGTCAACACGCGCCTGCAGGTGGAGCACGGCGTAACGGAGCAGGTGTGGGGTGTCGACCTCGTGCGCTGGATGATCGAGCTGGCAGCGGGCACGCTCGAGCCGTTGCATGAACTCGCAGCGAAGCTGACGCCGCGCGGCCATGCGATTCAGGCGCGGCTCTATGCAGAAGACCCCGGCCGGGACTTCAAGCCCAGCCCCGGCCTGCTGACCGACGTCGCGTTCCCGCCAGCCGACGGTCGCGCGCTACGTATCGACACGTGGATCGAAGCCGGCTGCGAAGTGCCGCCGTACTTCGACCCCATGCTCGCCAAGGTGATTGCCTGGTCCCCGACTCGCGACGAGGCGCGCAGCGCGCTCAAGGACGCGCTCCAGGACACGTGCATTTACGGCGTGGAGACGAACCGCGACTATCTGCGTCAGATCCTGGACGACAAGCCGTTTGCATCGGGCGAACCATGGACCCGGTGCCTCGAGGGACTCAAGTACGAGGCCAGTACGGTCGAAGTCGTCAGCGGCGGTACGCAGACGACGGTCCAGGATTTCCCCGGCCGTCTCGGATACTGGGCAGTCGGCATTCCGCCTTCCGGGCCGATGGATGATCGCGCCATGCGGCTGGGCAACCGCCTGCTTGGCAACGCCCCCGATGCCGCCGCGCTCGAAATCACGATGAGCGGCCCGACGCTGCGTTTCAATACCGACGCGGTCGTTGCCATCACGGGGGCGGACATTCCCGTACTGCTCGGCGACGTCAAGCAACCGTTGAATACGAGCCTCTTTGTCCCGGCAGGCTCGACGTTGTCGCTCGGCACCATTCGCGGCGCCGGCGCACGCGCTTATCTGTGCGTACGCGGCGGCCTGGACGTCGGCGTGTATCTCGGCAGCCGCAGCACCTTCACGCTCGGTCAGTTCGGCGGGCATGGCGGGCGCGCAATACGCGCAGGTGACGTACTTCACCTCTATCCGCTCGAGAATCCTCAGTTTGGCAAGACGCTGAATGCCGTGCCGAAGCTCGAAGACGTGCGGAGCCTCCGCGTGATCTATGGTCCGCATGGCGCGCCAGAGTACTTCAGCTCGCGCTATATCGAAAGGTTTCTGGACACGGATTGGGAAGTTCACTTCAACTCGAGCCGTACCGGTGTGCGCCTGATCGGGCCGAAGCCGGAATGGGCACGCGAAGACGGCGGCGAGGCCGGGCTGCACCCGTCGAATATTCATGATAATCCCTATGCGGTCGGCGCCATCGATTTCACGGGCGACATGCCCGTGATTCTCGGCCCCGATGGACCGAGTCTTGGCGGCTTCGTCTGTCCGGTGACCATCATCGAGGCCGACCTCTGGCACATCGGGCAACTGAAGGCCGGCGACAAGATCCGCTTCGTTCCGGTGGAGGTAGAAGAGGCGCGTGAAGCCGCACGTCAACGCGCCCGCGAACTGGAAAGCCTGGAGGTCGAGTCGAACGCGTCGACCTGCAAACGCTCGTCCCTGACCTCGCCCATCGTGCTCGACCTGGGTTCGGCCGGCGAGCGGCTCGTTGCGCGCGTGTCCGGTGACACGCATCTGCTGCTCGAGATTGGGCCCGCCGAGCTGGACCTCGTCTCGCGCTTTCGTGGACACGCGCTCATGCAGTCTCTCGAGGCCATGGCGCTTCCCGGCGTCGTCGATCTGACGCCTGGCATCCGTTCCCTCCAGATTCACTATCGACCGGAGCAACTGGCGCTCGCGCAATTGCTGGATGTCGTACGTCAGGCGTGGGGGCAGGTCTTGCTGAAGAAGGATTTGCGCGTGCCGTCGCGGATCGTGCACATTCCGCTCTCCTGGGATGACCCGGCGTGCCAGCTCGCGATTGAAAAATACATGACTACGGTGCGCAAAGATGCGCCGTGGTGCCCGAGCAACCTCGAGTTCATTCGCCGGATCAACGACCTCGAATCCATCGATGCCGTCAAAGAGATCGTGTTCGACGCGAGCTATCTCGTGATGGGTCTCGGTGACGTCTACCTGGGTGCACCCGTTGCGACCCCGCTCGATCCGCGTCATCGCCTCGTGACGACCAAATACAACCCGGCTCGTACGTGGACCGCGGAGAACTCGGTCGGCATCGGCGGCGCGTATCTGTGCGTGTACGGCATGGAAGGGCCCGGCGGCTATCAATTCGTCGGCCGCACGCTGCAGATGTGGAATCGCTATCGCAAGGTCGCGGATTTCGCCGGTCAGCACTATTTGCTGCGCTTCTTCGACCAGATTCGCTTCTACGAAGTGTCGGCCGACGAATTGCTTCGCATCCGCGCCGATTTTCCGCTTGGGCGTTATCCGTTGAAGATTGAGGAGTCGGAACTCTCGCTGCCGGATTATCAAGCGTTTCTCGAGAGCGAAGCCGACAGCATCGGCAAGTTTCGTTCGCGACAGCAGGCGGCCTTCCAGGCCGAGCGCGAGCGTTGGCGCGAAGCGGGCACCCCTGAAGAGGCAATTGAGGCACCGGACGCGGAGGACGCCCAACTGGCTCCGTTGGAAGACGGGCAGGTATCCGTGGACTGTGAAATCGCCGGCAGCCTCTGGCAGGTGAAGGTGAAGACGGGAGACGTCGTTGCTGCGGGCGACGTATTGCTCATTGTCGAGTCGATGAAGATGGAGATTTCGGTGTTCGCCTCCTGTGCGGGGACCGTCGGCGAGATTTACGTGGCCCCTGGCTCGCCCGTGCGCGCAGGGCAACGAGTCGCAGTCATTGAACGCCATTAAGTACAAGGACAGAAAATCATGCCGACATTCGATCTGCGGCTTTCCACGCTTCGCAGCGCGTATCGTGACGGGCGCCTCACGCCGCGCACGCTCGTGACTGAACTGCTCGGAAAAGCGAGCGCGCTGAATCCGGAGTTCAATCTCTTCATTCATCTACTGACCGAAAGCGAAGTCGCGCCATACCTCGACTGGCTCGAGAAGCAGGACTTCGAGCGTCTGCCGTTGTACGGCGTCCCGTTCGCGATCAAGGACAACATCGACCTTGCAGGAGTCCAAACGACCGCCGCGTGCCCCGCCTTCGCGTACATGCCAAAGGAGTCCGCGACGCTCGTCAGCCAGCTGATTTCGCTTGGCGCCATCCCGATCGGGAAGACCAATCTCGACCAGTTCGCGACGGGTCTGAACGGCACGCGTTCGCCATACGGCAAATGCCGCAACAGCGTGCATCCTGACTACCCGTCGGGTGGTTCCAGCGCGGGTTCATCGCTTGCCGTTGCATTGGGCGTGGCGAGTTTCGCGCTCGGTACCGACACGGCGGGGTCGGGACGTGTGCCTGCCGGCCTGAACAATCTCATCGGACTCAAGCCGACCAAAGGCATCCTGTCGACGGCGGGTGTCGTCCCGGCCTGCCGCACACTCGATTGCGTGACCTACTTCACGGCAACGGCCGGCGAGGCCAGTGAGCTTCTCTCATTGACCGCACAAACCGACGTTCGCGATGCATACAGTCGCAGAAACCCGCAATGGAACTCGGCAAGGGGGTTCGGCAAGCCTACGTCGTTCCGGTTCGGGGTTCCGGCGCGTCTTGAATTTGCGGGATGCGCTGAGAGTCCGGAATTGTTCGCAAGCGCGCGTGCGCGTCTGGAAGCAGCAGGCGGCGAGGCAGTGGAGATCGATTTCGAGCCCTTTGTCGAGGCCGCGAATCTCCTTTATCAGGGCCCGTGGGTTGCGGAACGCTACAGCGTGGCCGGCGAGTTGATGTCAGCGACGCCAGACGCCGTGCTTCCCGTTATTCGGAACGTGCTGGCCAAGGCGCCGGGCGCGACGGCGGTCGAACTGTTTCGCGCGCAGTATCGTCTGCAGGCGTTGAAGGCGATCTGCGATGCGGTGCTCGATTCATTGGACTTCGTGCTGACGCCGACGTATCCGCGTCCTGTGACGCTCGCTGAACTGGAGAAGGACCCGATTGGGCCGAACTCATTGCTCGGCTACTACACGAACTTCATGAATCTGCTCGATTACGCGGCCGTCGCCACGCCGACAGCGTTCATGAAGAACGGGCTCCCGTGGGGCGTGACGGTCTTTGGCCGCGCGTTCACCGACCAGTATCTGCTGGGGGTTGCCGATGTGTTGCACACGGCGAGTGGCATCGAATGTGTTGGCGGAAGCCGCCCGGAGCCTTCCGCCAGGCGAGTCGCGGCCAACGACCGGATTCGCGTCGCGGTGTGCGGTGCTCACATGCAAGGGCTGCCGTTGAACAAGGACCTGGTTTCGCGAGGCGCGCGACGCATGCAGGTAACGCATACGGCTGCCCATTATCGGCTGGCCGCGCTGCCGCCTTCCGCGGACGGCACCCGACGCCCGGGATTGTGGCGAGTTGCCGGGAACGGCTCCGAGATCGCGGTCGAAGTCTGGGACATGCCGAGCGTCGAGTTAGGCTCGTTCATGGCAACCGTGCCGTCTCCGCTGGTGCTGGGGAAGGTCGAATTGTCGGACGGCTCGTGGGTGACCGGCTTCTTGTGCGAACCCTATGGCGTGAAGTCGGGAACCGATATCTCCGGATTCGGCGGATGGCGTGCATGGCTCGCGAGCGAGCGCTAGCCCGATTGACCCTGCGAGATGGAACGCTCGTCGCGACATCCAGTGCACAACCTGTGTGCCAACGCCAGCGCCAGTCGTGCCCCGACCTCGGCGTTGTGTTTCACGATCGCGATGTTCGTCGCCAGACTGCGTCCACCCGTGAGTGCCGTGATGCGAGACAGAAGGAAGGGCGTCACGGCCTTACCTGTGATGCCTTGTGCCCTGGCCTCAGTCAGCGCCTGCTGAGTCAGCGCGTCGATCTCTGCGGACGGCATTGCTGATGCCTCCGGCACCGGCGTGCTCAACACTACGCCGCCCTCGAGGCCCAGGTTCCACTTGGTGCGGATGAAGCGCGCCTGGTCCGCTGCGTCGTCCAGCCGGAAGTCCGCCCGAAAGCCGCTATCGCGCGTGTAGAACGCCGCGAAATTGTCCTGCCCGCAACTGAGCACCGGCACGCCGTAAGTCTCCAGGTATTCCAGTGTGAGCCCGATGTCCAGGACGGACTTCGCACCGGCACACACCACCGCCACCGAGGTCTTTGCCAATTCCTGCAGGTCGGCCGAGATGTCGAAGGTTTCCTGCGCGCCCCGGTGCACGCCGCCAATGCCTCCGGTGACGAAGACCTCGATGCCGGCCAGCGCGGCACATATCATCGTGCCAGCCACTGTCGTGGCACCGAGCCCGCCGGCGGCCAGCACAGCCGGCAGGTCGCGGCGGCTAACTTTGTGTACATGCTCAGAGCGGCCGAGCAGTTCCAGTTCGTCGTCAGCAAGTCCGATGTGAATTCGCCCCCCGATCAGTGCAATCGTCGCGGGTTCGGCTCCCGTCGCGCGGACCAGGGCCTCCACTTCGCGCGCAGTGCGAATATTCTCCGGATAGGGCATGCCGTGAGCGATGATGCTCGACTCGAGCGCGACAAGCGGGCGGCCGGCGGCCTTTGCAGCGGCTACAGCCGCGCTGAACGTCAACCAGGAGTGTGCGAGGTCGGCAACCATGTCTTTGCGCCTTCGGGTATCGTGGACTCGAGTATGCCGCATGGGGACGCTTCACAGCGCATCGCTCGCCCGATCCACGTGCTCCAGACGAACGATCGGGCAGTCCGGGTTGCGGACAAACCCTGACCGGCGCATTGTTCACGGGAATCGAACTGAGGCTCGCCTTCGCGTGCCGATCCATTTGACAGGCGTCGCCATGTTGCAGGAACATTTTCTCTACTTTCCCAGGCGGCTGAGCATAACGACTGGCCAGGCCACGTCGACGATAGCTGGTGGCGGGAGGCGATCGGCTTCCTGCTCGCACCTTCCGGATCGGAATAGATGAGAACCCGCCCGATCCCGCCCCAGTGCGAACGCTTCTACATCCTCGACGCGAAGAACAGGCCTGTTGAGGTGTTCGACCGCAGCGAGTGGTCGCGCTGGATGGCCGAAAACGAATTGATCTTTCGCCGCACGCTGCTCGAAGAGTCCGGCGTGACGGTCACGACGCGATTTCGCGGTGTGACTGACGCGCGGACCGCCGAGCCCGCGCTCTTCGTGACGCGCATCGCCGGAATGCAAGCGCGAAAAGACAACGAGAGCTTTGGCGCAAGCACGCTCGGTGAGGCGCTCGAGTTGCACGAACGCATCGTGCAGAAGATCCTTCGGCTGCTGACCGGGCGGTGATCGGCGTGCCCTGATCGTTGGCAAGCTTTTTGCAAGTGAGTCGGCGTATCCCCTTCCCGGTCATCTTCATCGACTGCCCTCAAACGTCGGGAAGTGCGTCGGATCTTTGCCTATCCTTCCAGTGTGAGAGTGGCCTGATGCCAGGCTTGCGATTGCAGGGGGAAGGATATGCATGTTCGGACGGGTTTTGTCGGGTGCGTAGGCGACACGCCGCTGATCAGGCTCGCTCGTCTTAGCGACGAAACCGGCTGCGAGATTCTCGGTAAGGCCGAATTCATGAACCCGGGTGGTTCGGTGAAGGACCGGGCGGCGCTGTCCATTATTCTGGACGCCGAGCAACGTGGCGAACTTAGGCCCGGCGGCACGGTAGTGGAAGGGACTGCGGGCAATACCGGCATCGGCCTTGCCCATATTTGCGCGGCTCGCGGCTATCGGTGTGTCATCGTTATTCCCGAGACCCAGTCTCCCGCGAAAATGGAACTGTTGCGCGTCCTGGGTGCGGAAGTCCACCCGGTACCGGCCGCCCCCTACAAGGACCCGAACAACTACCAGAAGATCGCCGGAAGGCTCGCGGAGGAACTGGACGACGCGATCTGGGCGAACCAGTTCGACAACCTTGCCAATCGCAAGGCTCACTACGAGACCACCGGCCCAGAAATCTGGCGCGATACCGCTGGCACGGTCGATGCGTTCGTCAGCGCGACCGGTACTGGCGGCACCCTCGCCGGGGTGGCCCGCTTCCTGAAGGAGAAGAACCGCGATCTGTGGATCGTTCTCGCCGACCCGTACGGCAGCGGCTTGTACAGTTACGTGAAGACGGGCGAGATTCACGCGGAAGGCAGCTCGATTACCGAGGGGATCGGCTCCAGCCGCCTTACCGCGAACCTCGACGGCACGCCGATCGATGACGCTTATCAGATCGACGACCAGTCATGCGTCACCATGGTCTACCGATTGCTGCGCGAAGAAGGGCTCTATGTCGGCGGTTCGACAGGCATCAACGTCGCGGCTGCTGTCAGGCTTTCCCGGGAGATGGGGCCGGGGCATACGATCGTCACACTGCTGTGCGACGGCGGCGAGTTGTACCGCTCCCGCCTTTTCAATCTGGACTGGTTGAAACAAAGGGGCCTGGTCCCGGCGTAGACTGCCCGTCAAGTCTGGCGTCACCCATGTTCCCCTTGTGTTTATCTCGTGAGGAGGTCAAATGAGCACCAAGGACAAAGGCAACGTGCGCGCATTCGTGCAGACGGCCGAGCAGATCGGCGGTTGGGTGTGGGTTATCTCGCTCGTCGATTTCGATGCGCGCGAAGTGCGGCGCTCGCTCGTCGCCGAAGAGCCCTTTGCGACGGAGCGCGCGGCGAAAGACGCGGGCTACGCCCGTCTCGAAGCGCTCGCACACGATCAGTAGCTGCGCAGGGAGAGTCCCCATGGCCAGTCCACGAGGTGCGCCGGCGTTCGATGTAACCGTCGACGCCGGCAGTTATCGTGTCGCGCGTCCTGATAACCCGCAACAGGTTATCGAACTACTGCGCGAACACAAGATTCAGATCGTCGACCTCAAATTCACGGATCTGCCCGGTCTCTGGCAGCACTTTTCGATCACGCTGCCCGAGGTGCACGAAGACCTCTTTGCCAACGGGATCGGTTTCGACGGTTCGTCGATCCGCGGATTTCAGGAAATTCAGGAATCCGACATGCTTCTCAAGCCGGATCCCACGACCACGTTCATCGATCACGTGAGCGAAACGCCCACGCTCTCGATGATCTGCGACGTGATCGATCCGGTGTTGCATCAGCCGTACTCGCGCGACCCGCGCTACATCGCGAAGAAGGCCGAAGCCTACCTGAAGCAGACCGGCATGGCGACGACGTGCTATTTCGGGCCCGAGCTCGAGTTCTTCATATTCGATTCGATCCGTTTTGGCCAGGATGCCCATAGCGGCTACTTCTTTGTCGAATCTGCCGAAGGGGACTGGAATTCGGGCCGCGACGAAGGCGCGTATGGCGGCGGCAACCTCGGTTACAAGCCTCGCTTCAAGGAAGGATATTTCCCGGCGCCGCCGCACGACACACTGCAGGACATCCGCTCGACGATCGTGTTGTTGCTTCAACAGGCCGGCGTGCAGGTGGAAGTGCATCACCACGAGGTGGCGACAGCGGGGCAGAACGAAATCGACATGCGGTTTTCCACGCTTACGCGGATGGCCGACAACGTCATGATCTACAAGTACATCTGCAAGAACGTCGCGCGCCAGCACGGCAAGGTGGCGACGTTTATGCCGAAGCCGCTCTTCGCCGACAATGCGAGCGGCATGCACTGCCATCAAAGCCTGTGGAAGGACGACGAGAATCTGTTCTACGATGCGCATGGTTGGGCGCTTACGTCTGACATGTGTCGATGGTATATCGGCGGCCTGCTTAAGCATGCGCCAGCGCTGATGGCGTTCTGCGCTCCGACCACGAACTCCTACAAGCGCCTCGTGCCCGGATATGAAGCGCCGGTGAATCTGGCGATGTCACAACGCAACCGCTCGGCGGCCGCGCGCATTCCGATGTACTCCGATTCGCCGAACGCGCGGCGCGTCGAGTTCCGGTGTCCCGATCCGTCGGCCAATGCGTATCTCGCCTTCTCAGCGATGCTGATGGCCGGGCTCGACGGCATCGAAAACAGGACAGACCCAGGCGATCCGCTTGACGTCAACATTTACGACTTGCCGCCCGAGAAAGCGAAGGACGTCCGTCAGGTGCCGGGTTCGCTTGACGAATCGCTGAATGCGCTCGAGGCCGACAACGAGTTTCTGCGCAGAGGCGATGTCTTCACTGAAGATGTCATCGATACGTGGCTTGAGTACAAGCGCAAGCATGAGATCGACGCAATCAGGCTGCGTCCGCATCCGTGGGAGTTTTATTTGTACTTCGACGTCTGATCACACGTGCAACGCTGAGGGGAAGGATGGGCGCAATAACTATAATGAATTGGGCGGCGCCCGCCTCGCGTGACGCGTTTTGTACTGCGGGGCTTCGAGGGGGCTGCTTCGTTCCCCTTTGCGCGAGGCAAATCATGCAACGCCCTGATGCGATCCTCAAGCAGGTGATGGCGGCGTTCGAACGCGAATCGCACCTGAAACTCCACAATTCCCCGATTCACATCAGCCGCGATAGCGGTGCCTTGACGGTTGCAGGCGAAGTGCCGGACGTAGCGTCCAAGAAGCGGTTTATTCAGTTGACCCGGACTTACAGCGACGGCGAACCCCTCATTGACCGACTGCGCGTCAGCGCTGAGCCGCCGATTGGCGACGGCGAGTTGCGCACGCGGATCTGCGAACGGATTTTGCGAACGGTGGAGTTCCGCAACTGTGTGATATGTGCGCGCGTGAAAGACCAGCTCGAAATGCTGCGCGGCACCATGGACCAGGCCGGCGAGGAGGGCGGCGGCGTTGTGGAGGTCACCGTGGAAGGTGGCGTCGTGACGTTGACGGGCCAGGTGATGAGCCTGTCGCATCGACGGCTCGCAAGCGTGATCGCGTGGTGGGTCGGCGGGTGCCGGGACGTGACGAATCTGCTGGAGTTGGTGCCGGCCGAAGCGGACGGCGACGAAGAGATTCACGAGGCCCTCGCTCTCGTGCTCGAATCCGATCCGCGCGTTCACGCTGAACAAATCACAATCAACGTGGAGAGCAAGCGGATTACGCTTGCGGGGCGTGTAGCGACCGAAGCTGAGAGGCGCCGGGCAGAGATGGATGCGTGGTGTCTGGACACCGTAGGAGGTGTGGTCAACCGGATCGAGGTGCGCGCCTGAGTGTGAGTCGTCGCCATCGCGAATTTCCCCGGCATCGGGCGATCACAGGATCTGATAGCCGCATGGTGGCTGTGCGCGTACCTGCGGGTCATGGCGCTGCTCACTGCTGGGCAGCAAGCAGTTCGGCGGCAGCGGTCGGCTTCCCGAGGAAGCACCCAAAACCCAATGGCGCGTTCCGGGCTGTCCGCCATGCACCCCTCAGGCATCGCTGGGCGAGCGCTCAAATGCCCGAGCGAGTCGCAGGCGGTAGCACGGCTGCCGCATGGCGGACTTCCACCGCGATCGACCGCAACGGAGCTTCGGCAATGAAACGGTCGAGCAGTTCGCGCACATCGTAATCGATGTAATCGGCGCGCGAGGTGTCGACAATCACTGTCGCGCGATCCGGGATATGAGCGAGCATCTGCTTGAGCGGCACCTTGCCTAAAAAAGATACGTCCTTGCGAAAGGAGACCAGGAAATGATCGTCGTGCCGCGCGAGCGCGATCGGCCGATGCAGATTCGCCCACAGCGCGAGCCCCGCGCTGCACAGCACGCCGAGCATGATCCCCGTGAGGAGGTCGGTGGCGAGCACGCTGGCGATCGTAACGATGAATGGCGCGAACGGCGCCGCGCCTTGTTTCGCGAGCGCGACGAACAACGAAGGTTTGGCGAGCTTGAGGCCGGTGTGAATGAGGATGGCCGCAAGACTCGCGAGCGGAATCATGTTGATCACGTCGGTGAGTGCAAACACGCTGACGAGTAGCAGCACGCCGTGCACGATCGCAGAGAGCCGGCTTTGCGCGCCGGCATGCACGTTTGCCGAGCTGCGCACGATGACCGAAGTAATGGGTAGTCCGCCGATCGCGCCGGCGACGATATTGCCGACCCCTTGCGCCTTGAGTTCACGGTTGGGCGGCGCGGCGCGCCGCTGCGGGTCGATCTGTTCGACCGCTTCGAGGCTCAGCAGCGTCTCGAGACTTGCAACGATGGCGAGCGTCAGGGCGACGATCCAGATCTCCGGGTCGGCAAAGCGCGCGACGCTCAGCTCGAATTCACCGAACTGAAGAGCGTCGCCGAGGGCCGCAAATGATTCGATGGCAGGCAGTGCCACGCGTTGTTCGACCGGCAACGCGAATGCCGAGCCGAGCGAGCCACAAACCAGCGTCGCGCTCACGCCCGCAAGCACGACGACGAGCGGTGCGGGCACGAGCCGCACCAATGTGAAGCGTCGCAATGCGCGTGTTTCCCAACCCGCGAGAATGGCGAGCGAGATCACAGTGACCATGCATACGATGGGCGAGATCGACTCGAGCGCGTGAGTGAGAGACCCGGTCTCGTTGCCCGACGTCAGTCCGAGCGCGAGCGGGATCTGCTTGATGACCAGCATCAGGCCAATGGCGGCGAGCATGCCCTTGATGACGGGTGTGGGCACATACGAGGCGAGCCGCCCGGCTTTGAGCATGCCAAAGCCGAACTGCAGCACACCGGCGAGCAGCACGGCAATCAGGAATGCAGAGAAACTGCCGAGGCGCGCGATGCCATCCACGACGATCACGACGAGGCCAGCGGCGGGGCCGCTCACGCTCAGCCGCGAGCCGCTGAGCGCGGCGACGACGATGCCGCCGACAATACCGGAAACGAGGCCGGCCAACGGCTCGGCCCCAGAAGCCCTTGCAATGCCGAGGCATAGCGGCAGAGCGACGAGAAAGACGACGGTGCCGGCGGCGAGGTCACGCGCAAGCGCGGACAGTGAAGCTTTCGAAGTCATGATGGAAGCGGGTAGAAAAGAAGGGTGGAGGACTCGACGGCGGCGGTCCTGACGCGACTTGAGGCGTGCGCCTCAAGCGTGCGTGGGCTGTGCAATGCGCAATGGATTAGCACAGGCCGCGGCGGTTGCTTTCGCTGATTCAACGTCGTAGCCCGACGCGAGTTCACGCAGCTGGCCGTCGTTCAGCGAAAAGATCCAGCCGTGCACGAGCGGCGCAGGTTCGCCCTCACGTACGAGCGGATGCTCGCGCAGCAGGCGCACCTGTTCGATCACGTTCAGTTCGGCAAGGCGGTTGATGCGTGCCTCTTCCGATGGCAGGCGCGCCAGCGTCGAGCGGTGCGTTTGCGCGAGCGCGCAAAGCGGCTCGATGCGACGGTTCACATGGGGCAGGGCGTCGGCGGGCGGTAGCAGCGAGGCGCGTACGCCGCCGCAGCCGTAGTGTCCGCAAACGATGATGTGCGCGACTCGCAGCACACGCAGCGCGTATTCGAGCACGCTCATGTTGTTGTCATCGTCGGGATGGAAAAGGTTCGCGATATTGCGGTGAACGAACAAGTCTCCGGGCGCGCAGTGCGTGACGCTTTCGGCGGGCACGCGGCTGTCGGAGCAGCCGATCCACAGCACCTGGGGCTTTTGCCCTGTGGCAAGCGTGCTGAAGAATTGTGGATCGCGCCGGGCGATTTCCTGTGCCCAGGCGACGTTGGCAACGAGCATACGTTTCGGCAGATTCATGGGTCGAGGCTCCGTTGAAGGTGGCGGCTTCGCTCAATCCTTACGTATACCTTTCTATCAGAAATCAGCCTGTCGGTTTTGAAAAATAAATCGGAACAATGCGCGGCGAATATAAAAAAACAGCCCCGCAACGCTCGAGATCCCGCTCGTCGAGTCGAATGTTCGGCAGCCTGCTGAGACGGAGGAGCCACTCACGTCACCCCTACGCCTCGCGCAGGCAACGCTTGCCGATGAAGAATCGCCTGGATGGGTCATGTCGCCGCCCCGTCGCGTGGCCCGGTATCCATTTTCTCCATGCGGAACATGAAAATGTTTGACATCGAAGGCGCGTTAAGGACAACGACGCGGTCTATCAAGTGGGCAATGAAGCGAAGTCGGCGCGGAAAAAACGTATCCCACTGGACGCTCGGGATCAGGAAGAAGTCGATTTTCGATACTGGAAGATCAAGCTTTTCGATTGCTTTTAGGACTTTCGTAGCGTTGCAAAGCCGGTAATAGGCGGGATAATCGTTTGCCTGTGGAGCGATTGACCGGCGGTAGAGATACTTTATCCCGAGCGCCTGCATGATCCGCACGATGACAGTGAACGGGTTTCTCGCGTTAGGCGACATTGACCAATACACGCCGCCGGGTTTGAGCACCTCGATCGTTTTGGCGAGAAACGAAGTCTCGTTGACGACATGCTCTACAACGTTATAGGAATAGGCGAGGTCGTACGTGTTCGACGGAACGGGGATTTCCTCCATGGCACATGTCCACCGCTGCCTGATCAATGGATGGGGTTGAACAACGGGGAACGGATCGACGCCATCAACTTCCCCAAGGACATGCTGGATCCTGCTGATGGTTGGGTTGGTGCCGTGACCACATCCGATGTCGAGTACATGGCAGGATATTCCGGGCTCCGCTGCGAGACGAGTGGCGTAGTACTCCTGAAAGAATGATCGATTAGCGTCGTAATGTTCGAATTTACGATTGCAATCAACATAATGATATGAAATCGTAATATGGCTCATTTCGACCTCTGAATGGCGGAATGACGTGCTGGCGACGAAGATGTCGGCAAACTTTCCGGGAGGAAGGGATTTAAATCACGATCTCAACAATAGGACACATATGCGAAAACGGCGGTGATATTTATTTATTTTCGTGGGCGAGTTGAAAATATAGATGATGGCGGAGCCAAAGTTCGAAAACCGTGGATAGAAAGCTGATTTGGCTGGTTTGCGAAGGTCTATATATCGCTGGAAAACCGACGATCAAATGTCCGTGCAACGGTGTAGATCATTGGCCGTTGTGGCTCGTCGCGACGACGGTTGCGACCGCTGGCCGATTGAGCGCATGATGGGTGATCGCGGCTTGTGGCTGTGCTCGTACCGCAGGTGGCAGCACGCCCTGGCGCGGCGGCGATATCCGGAGCGGTGAAAAAACGCACGGCAGCGACACAAGGAGCTGGCGATGAAATTCTATGCGCGTGAGTATGAAGGGCGGCTGGAAGTGTTTAGCTTCGACGGTGTGTATCGAATTCGCATCGCTCAGTTGTGCGGCGCGGCAAAAACAGCGTTCGCCGACACCGTCCAGCTATGGATAGGTGACGGCGTATCAGCAGACGAAGCCGTTGCGCGAGAAGCCGAGTCGTTGGCTCGATTAATTAACGAATATTAGAAAACGACAGGTTGCGGTGGGCCTGGGAACGAGCGGTCGCTCATGACGCTTTCATGGGCGCATCCAGCACGACTTGCAAGCCCGTTGGCAAGGCAATGCTCAGAGATCTCCACGGACCTCACCGGTTCCCAACTCGCTCCGGTGCCGGTTGACCTCCGCCCAAAGCTCATCGCTGTCGTCATTGCGAAGCAGGACTACCCAGTCCAGTTGTTCGTCGGCCACGCCGAAGTATTCCTGGATTTCCCGGCGAACGGCATCGATGAACTGCGCGTATTCCGGAGTTGCCTGGGCCTGCGCGTGCAAGGCATCGTATGCCGCATCGTCCGCGCCGCCGCCGTGCTCGTCGATGTAGCGCGAGATCCACTGGTCCCGCTCGCGGTCGTAGTCGGCTTCGGCACGCATCGCCTGCACCGCCGTGTAGAAGTCCAGTTGGGCAAACGCGGCGATCGCCGCCGTTGTTGCCTCGTCGAATGTAGATGTCATCGCCTATCTCATGGTTGCCGTGGCGCATCATCGCACAGGCCGTAACAGGGCGTGTGCCGCGAACTCGTCAACCATGCCGTCCCAGGTAGATGACGGGAGGGCTCACTTGAGGGGGCGTCCGTTGGCGATTCGCTCCCGCGTCAACGGAAATCGTGCTCCATCTCGACCTCTGCCCGCAGACTCTCTGTATCGCGATAAATAGAGGCTACGGCGACGACGCGCCCGTCTCGCTTGTAGCGCAGGAGGCAGTCGCGCGCTGCAATATCGCCGTCAACTGAAATCTCGTCCCAGTTGTCCGCGTGCCCGAGATAGTTGATCGGGACATCGTAGTGCTGGCTCCAGAAGAATGGCACGGCGTCGAACGTCTCACGTCCGCCAATCAAGTTCATCGCCGCCGTTTGTCCCTGGCGCTGCGCGACGACCCAGTGCTCCACGCGAATTGCCGTGCCACTGTGCGGGTCGGGCCAGCGTGCGATGTCGCCGGCAGCGAAGACGCCAGGCGCGCTGGTCTGCAGGCAGGCATCGACCACCACGCCGCGGTCGATCGCGAGGCCGGCTTGCTCGGCCAATGCCAGTCGCGGCCGCACGCCGACGCCGACCACCACCAGATCGGCCTCCAGGCTGCCGCCCGCTTTGAGCGATACCTGCCGCGCGTCGATCGCGCTGGCGGTGTTCCCGAGGTGGAAGACGACGCCGTGTTCTTCATGCAACCGCTGCACGAATTCACCCATCTGTGGCCCCAGCACACGTTCCATCGGACGCTGCTCCGGCGCCACGACATGGACTTCGAGTCCACGCGCGCGCAATGACGCCGCCACTTCCAGTCCGATGAAGCTGGCTCCGATGACAACCGCGCGCCGCGAGTTCTCCGCGCGAGCGATGATGGCGCGGGAATCGGCCAATGTGCGAAGGGTATGCACATGCGGCAAATCCATGCCGGGAATAGGCAAGCGAACCGCTTCGGCCCCGGTGGCTAAAAGCAGACGGTCGTAGGGGACCTTGCTCCCATCCGCAAGCTCCACTTCCTGCGCGGCGATGTGAAGACGCGAGACACCGGTGTTCAGCCGCAGATCGATGCGTTGGTCTGCGTAAAAAGCATCGTCTCGAAGCGGCACCCACTCCTCAGGCGCGCTGCCGGCCAAATAGTCTTTGGAGAGGTTGGGCCGGTCCACCGGCGGCGCCGCGTCGTCGCTCAGCATCGTGAGACTGCCCGCGTAGCCGAGGCGCCGCAGACGCTCGGCCGCAGCAAAGCCTGCGGCCCCTGCACCGACGATCACGATCTTCTGTGGCGCTCCGGCCGACGAGGGCACGGAACCCGCGGGCGGCGCTTTTTTGTGCAGTACAACAACCTTGTCGCCCCGGATCTCGGTAGACCAGCACGCGACAGGGCTGAGCGCAGGCGCTCGCACTGCTTCCCCTGTACGCAGGCTGAAACACGCGTGGTGCCACGGGCACCGTACCGTGTCCCCGACGGTCAAGCCTTCGGCGAGTGGGCCGTGGTAGTGAGTACAGGCAGCGTCGATAGCGAAGAATTCATCACCGAGCCGCGCAATCAGCACCGCATCATTACCGACGTGCCCTGACAACAGGCCAGCTTCACCGAGGGATTCGATGGGCACGCCTTTTGCCAGATCAGGACCGCTTTCATTCGATGCCTCACCACTCATGGCGACCTCCACGGGCACGTGACCCAGCTAATCACTACCGGCGTCCTCGGCAGAGGCCGCCAGTTTCAATGTTAGTCCACGTTGATCAGAACACCGCCGCAGGCAGGACCCGACATTGCCAGAGACCAATCCGCTTGCGGAACTCTTTCAGTCATCCGAAAGCTTCGTGATTCCGGATTTCAGCTGGCATCTGCGGTGAGGCGTGGGTCCCGTGGGAAAACCGTTCGCGGGTCGCGTCAACTTGTTGTGGCATGATTTCAAACTCTGCATCTGCCGTTTCGTTCGTTTTCCGCGCAGTGAAACAAGGTGGATCGATGATCGATGACGTCAACCACGGTTTCAGTCGCAGCCGGTCGCACTGGCATTCTCGCAGTGCGTCTCACCGCCATGCAGCCGGCGACACGCTCACGCGTGCTGCATGGGGCATCGTCCTGATCGCGTTGTCCGGCTGCACGGTTGGCCCCAATTACCATACGCCCGCGCCGCCCGCTACCGGCACCTACACGTCCACGCCGCTACCCGATCAAACGGCCTCGGCGCCGGGCGCTTCGGGTGTCCCGCAACAGTTCGTGGCCGGCCTCGACATTCCCGCACAGTGGTGGACGCTCTATCATTGCGAGCCGCTCGACGCGCTGATACGCGAGGCGCTCGCCAACAGCCCCAACGTTGCCGCGGCACAAGCGGCGCTCAGGCAGGCCGGCGAAAATCTTCGCGCGCAAATGGGCACCACGCTCTATCCGTCAGTCGATGCAAAGGCCAATGCCACGCGTGAGAAGTTCAACGGCGTCACGTTCGGCGAGCCGCAGCTCACGGAACTGCTGAACCTCTATAACGCATCGGTGAACGTGTCGTACAACCTCGATGTGTTCGGCGGCGGAAGGCGCGAGCTCGAGTCGTTGCGCTCGCAGGTCGATTACCAGGGCTTTCAGTTGCAAGCGGCGTATCTCGCGTTGTCCGCGAACATCGTGACGGCGGCCATCAAGGAAGCGTCGCTGCGGGAGCAGATCGAAGCGACCGCGCGCATCGCCGACGACGAAGACGCGCAGCTCGGCATCATGCGCAAGCAGCTCGAACTGGGCGGCGTGAGCCGCGCAACGGTGCTTGCACAGGAAACGCTGGTGGCGCAGACGCGCGCGACATTGCCGCCGTTGCATCAGTCGCTCGACCAGACGCGTCACCAGCTCGCGGTCCTGGCGGGCAAGCCGCCGAGCGATGCGGACGTGCCCGAGTTCCGGATGTCGATGTTCACGCTGCCGCAAACGTTGCCCGTCAGCGTGCCGTCTTCGCTCGTGCGGCAGCGCCCCGATATTCTCGCCGCCGACGCCACGCTGCATCAGGCGAGCGCCCAGGTCGGCGTGGCGACGGCGAACATGTATCCACAGCTCACGCTCTCCGCGAGTTACGGCCCCGAGGCGCTGACGCCCGCGGGCCTTCTTAAGTACGCCGACATGATCTGGAGCATCGGCGCAGGCATCACGCAGCCGATCTTTCACGGCGGCCAGTTGAGTGCGCAAAAGCGCGCGGCAGAAGCGGCATTCGACGAGGCCAACGCGCAATACCGCCAAACGGTGCTGCTCGCATTCCAGAACGTCGCCGATACGTTACGCGCGCTGGAGCACGATGCGACCGGCCTGAGCGCGCAGACGCAAGCATGGCGCGCTGCCAGCGATTCGCTCGACCTGACGCGCGGTCAGTTTCGTATCGGCGGCGTCAGCTATCTGGCGCTGCTCGATGCACAGCGCCAATACCAGCAGACGGTTGTGAATCTCGCGCAGGCGCGGGCCGCGCGCTATGCAGACACGGCAGCGCTGTTTCAGGCGCTCGGCGGCGGCTGGTGGAGCGACACGGCGACGAGCCAGGCAGCCCAGCCGCGTCCGGCTGCGCCGAAATGAATCCTTTTGCAGTGGCCACCCCGGCCAGGACATGACGATGACGACGAAGAAGCCGATGGCAAAGCGGATGATCATCATGCTGATCTGCGTGGGCATACTGCTCGCCGCGCTGGTCGGCTTCAATCTGTTCAGGGCGCACATGATCCAGAAGTTCATGGCGAGCAACGCCGCACCGCCCGCCACCGTCACGGCCGCTATCGCAGGCTATCAAACATGGCAGCCGCAGCTTGTCGCCGTGGGCAGCCTGCGCGCGGTGCGCGGCGTCGACGTGACGACGGAAGTGGCCGGGCTTGTGCGCGAGATCGCGTTCAACTCGGGGCAGGAGGTGAAGACGGGCCAGGTGCTCGTGCGCCTGAACGACGATTCGGACCGCGCGCAGCTCGCGTCGTTGCAGGCAGCGGCGGACCTAGCGCAAACGGTCTACAAGCGCGACAAGGCGCAGTTCGACATCCAGGCGATTGCCAGGGCGCAGCTCGACGCCGACGCCGCCGACCTCAAGAGTAAGAGAGCCCAGGTCGAGCAACAGGCCGCCCTCGTCGTAAAGAAGACGATACGCGCGCCGTTCGCGGGACGCGTCGGCATCACGACGGTCAACCCCGGCCGGTACCTCAATCCGGGTGACGCCATCGTCACGCTGCAAGCCATCGACCCGATCTACGCCGACTTCTTTCTGCCGCAGCAGCAGCTCGGCCAATTGCAGGTTGGCCAGACCATCGTCGTCGATACGGATGCGTTCGGCAACCGCACGTTCGACGGCAAGATCCGCTCGATCAATCCGCGTGTGGACAGCACCACGCGCAACGTCCAGATCGAGGCGACCGTCGACAATCGCGAGCGCAAGCTGCTGCCCGGCATGTACGCGAACGTGAAGATCGATGCGGGTGGCGCGCAGCGCTATCTGACCTTGCCGCAAACGGCGATTACCTATAACCCATATGGCGCGACCGTGTTCATCGTGAAGCCCGGCGAACATAAGAACGCACAAGGCAAGATCATGCCCGTCGCGCAACAGGTGTTCGTCACGCCGGGGCCGACGCGCGGCGACCAGGTCGCGATTCTCAAGGGCATCGGCGAAGGCACGCAGGTCGTGACGAGCGGCCAGCTGAAACTGAAAAACGGCACGCCCCTTGTGATCGACAACCGCGTGCTGCCTGCGAACAGCCCGAACCCGACGCCCCAGGAACAATAGAAGAGCGCGCGATGAAATTTACCGACATCTTCATTGATCGGCCGGTCCTCGCATCGGTGGTGAGCCTGCTGATACTCGTGCTCGGCTTGCGCTCGCTTGCCGCGCTGAAGGTCAGCGAGTATCCGCAAACCGAAAACGGCGTGGTGACGATCACGACCGCATACTACGGCGCGAGCGCCGACACGATGGCGGGCTTCATCACGCAACCGCTCGAAGCCGCGATCGCACAGGCACAGGGTATCGACTACATGTCGTCGACGAGCACCACGGGTGTCTCGACGATCACCGCGACGCTGCGCCTCAACTACGACTCCAACCGCGCGCTCACGGAGATCAACACGCAGATCGCATCGGTGCGCAACCAGTTGCCGCCGCAGGCGCAACAGCCCGTGCTGACCGTGCAAGTGGGTCAAACCACCGACGCGATGTACATGGGTTTTTACAGCAACGTGCTGCCGAGCAACAACGTTACGGATTATCTGCTGCGCGTCGTGAAGCCGAAGCTCGATTCGGTCCAGGGCGTGCAGACGGCGGAAGTGCTCGGCGGCCGTCAGTTCGCGCTGCGCGCATGGCTCGACTCGAGCAGGCTCGCCGCGCACAACGTGACGGCCGCTGACGTATTCACGGCGCTCGGCAACAACAACTATCTGGCGACGCTTGGCACAACGAAAGGCCAGATGATAAGCGTCGATCTCAACGCGGGCACCGACCTGCATTCCGTCGAGGACTTCAAGAAACTCGTCGTCACGCAGAAGAACGGCGCGATCGTGCGGCTTGAAGACGTGGGGAACGTCGTGCTCGGTGCTGACAATTACGACTTCAACGTCGCGTTCAGCGGCAAGCGATCGGTGTTCATCGGCATCAAAGTGGCGCCCGATGCGAATGTGCTCGACGTCGCGAAGCGCGTGAAAACGATCTTTCCGGATCTGCAGAGGCAGTTCCCGACGGGCATGACGGGCGACATCGTCTACGACGCGACCGACTTCATCAACACGGCGATCACGGAAGTAGTGAAGACGCTCGTCGAGGCGCTGCTGATCGTCACCGTCGTGATCTTCCTTTTCCTCGGCAGTCTGCGCGCGGTGATCGTGCCGGTGATTGCGATGCCGCTCTCGCTGATCGGCACGTTCTTCGTGATGCAGGTGCTCGGCTATTCGATCAATCTGCTGACACTGCTTGCGCTCGTGCTCGCCATCGGCCTCGTCGTCGACGATGCGATCATCGTGGTCGAGAACGTCGACCGGCATATGAAGGAGGAGGGCAGGCGGCCTTTCGAAGCCGCACTGATCGCGGCGCGCGAACTCGGCGGCCCGATTCTCGCGATGACGGTCGTGCTGATCGCCGTGTACGTGCCCATCGGCTTTCAGGGCGGACTGACTGGCGCGCTGTTCACCGAGTTCGCGTTCACGCTCGCGGGCGCCGTCACGGTGTCGGGCGTGATCGCGCTGACGCTTTCGCCGATGATGTGCTCGCGTTTTTTCCGCATGGACCAGCAGTCGGGGCGCTTCCCGCGCTTCGTCGACCGGCAGTTCGAACGTGTGCATCACGGCTACCGGCGTCTGTTGCATGCGATGCTCGACACGTGGCCCGTATTCGTCGTGATGGGCGCGCTGCTCCTGTGCGGCACCGTCTATCTCTTCATGACGTCGCAAACGGAGCTCGCACCTCAGGAGGACCAGGGCATCGTTCTGTCCCAGGTCCAGGGGCCGCCGAACGCGACGATCCAGCAAATGCAGACCTACGCGGATCAGGTCTTCGACATCTCGAATCAGTTGCCCGAATACGCGCAGATGTTCCAGCTCACGGGCGTACCGACGCTGAACCAGGGTATCGGCGGCGTGCTCTTCAAGACGTGGGACAAGCGCAAGAAGGGCGCGACGCAATTACAGCAGGAATTGCAGCAGAAGTGGAACGGCATCGCGGGCGCGCGTGTCGCCGCATTTCAGTTTCCGCCCCTGCCGGGCGCGCAAGGATTGCCCGTGCAATTCGTCATCAGCACGACGGAGCCGTTCGAGAACCTCAACGAAGTCTCGCAAGCCGTGCTGCAAAAGGCGCGCGCAAGCGGCATGTTCTTCTTCGTCGACAGCGATCTGAAGATCGACAAGCCCCAAAGCGTGTTGCTCGTGGACCGCGACAAAGTCGCTTCGCTCGGGCTGACGCAAAGCGATGTCGGGCAGACGCTGGGCGCGGCGCTCGGCGGGAACTTCGTCAACTACTTTTCGATCGCTGGCCGCTCGTACAAGGTGATTCCGCAGGTGCTGCAAACGGACCGGCTGAACCCGTCGCAAGTGCTCGACTATTACTTGCGCACAGCCAATGGCAGCGTGATACCCGCATCGACGGTCACGCATCTGCAGCGCAACGTTGTGCCCGAGTCGATCAATCACTTCCAGCAGCTCAATTCGGCCACGATTTCCGGCGTGCTCGCGCCGGGCATCTCGCAGGGCGAAGTGCTCGACTTCCTGCGCAAGGCCACGACCGACGTCGCGCCGGCGGGATACACGGCCGATTATTCGGGTCTGTCGCGACAGTTCGTGCAGGAGTCCGGCGGCTTCGTGACCACGCTGCTATTGGCGACGATCATCGTGTTTCTCGCGCTCGCCGCTCAATTCGAGAGCTTTCGCGATCCGGTCGTGATTCTCGTATCGGTCCCGATGGCGCTGTTCGGCGCGCTGATCTTCATCAACGTGGGACTCACCACGCTCAACATTTACACGCAGGTGGGCCTCGTCACGCTGATGGGCCTCGTGAGCAAGCACGGCATTCTGATCGTGCAGTTCGCGAATGAACTGCAACGCGCGGGGCGCGGCAAGCGCGAGGCACTCGAAGAAGCGGCTGGCGTGCGCTTGCGGCCGATCCTGATGACGACAGCCGCGATGGTGCTGGGCGTCGTGCCGCTCGTGATCGCGTTGGGTGCGGGTGCGGCCGGCCGCAACGCAATGGGACTCGTGATCTTCACGGGGATGTCGATCGGCACGCTGTTTACGCTGTTCGTCGTGCCCGCCATGTATATGTTCCTCGCCGCGGACCACCATCGAGACAGCGAGCATCCGGAGCAGACCTGAGCAACCGAAGAGATTTCACGATTTTCTGGATGTTTTCGCCACGAATGGTGTGGGGATGTGCTGAACTTTCTCGCTGCCACACTTCGGGCAAGGCGGATGAGCGGATTGATGTTCAGCAAGATGCTCGGCATGCTCGAACATCTCACCACATTTCTCGCACCGGTACTGGTAAGTCGGCATGGTATTCCTCTAACGAGAAACCGGGCGACAACCCATTCCAGTGCAGGAAATGGGCGCGCTCTCCGGTGTCGGTCCGGTCGCAAGCTAGTGCTTGCGATGCATCCAGCTCATATGGTGCGTGTCGAGCCACTGGCTCAGGCTCTCTCCCTGGTGTTCGCGCCTGTAGCGACGGGACAGGGCCATGGCAACGACAACGAGAACCACAAGGCCAACCCAAAAACTGATCATTGACTGAGTCATGGCAGCCTCCTTCGGGAATGCGACCATGCACTGAATTCTAGTGCCGAGGCGGCGGAATTCGCCCTGAAAGTTACCGCGGCGATCACTTCCGGCCAGAGCTCGAAGCAGGGATCACGTTCACGGGACCCAATGGTATGTCTATTCCTGTTGCCTAAATGAAGCGTTTGCGAGGGCAGGGCAGCAGGGCCGTACCCCAGCCGCTCCCCCAAACATTGTCTCGTAACGGGAAGCCGTGATAGCGAGTTATGTAGTGCTTGCACCATTCAAAGGAACGGCCAACGCTTGCGTCAAGCGCTGTCACGGCGCAAGTGAATAAGCACTCAGTTCGGAAGTACGGGACAGCAGCGCCTGGTGATCGAGATACAACACGTAATCCGACTTGATGACCTTTTTAACGCTTGGCGCGTACCAGTAGGTTTCGGTGAACGGCGCATCGTACAAGCGATCAAGCTGCCTGGCGTTCACCCCATGGCTGACTATCTTGTAGGCGTCAAATGAACCAGCGGGTACCTGTATCCTCTCGAACGCAACGATCTCGTCGTGGCCGCTGACATCAATGGTTCCGATCGTGAAACGCCGGACATGATGAAAGTCCCAGTTCTTTCCCACAGTCATTGGGAAACTCAGGGTTCCATTGCTTGGCTCATACGTTGTTCCGTTGCCATCCCGCGTCAGGTTGCCCTGACTGTCGTAGTGGTTTTCCTTTTGGCGCCCACCGTTCCACGAGGACGACATCGTCGTCTGCGTCTCTGTTACTGCGACTACCGTCACAACAAGAGGAACGCCGGGCGTGGAGTCGGTTCGCCCCCATATAAAGGTCCACGTATCACCGACCTTGTAGCTCGGCGCGTCAGCCGTGGGTGTGCCGGGTGGACTTGCTGGCGGCTGCGCTGTGCACGGATTCGTCAGACACCCGAGCAACAGTGCGGCATGGCAAGAGTGCCTCGTGAGCAACGAGAGGGTTGGCGTCGCGTTGCGGACTTTCACGAGTGGCTCCCGACCGCGATGACACACGAAGACCTGGCGTCGTGAGTTGGAGATTCCTTTCATTATTGTTCTTTGTTGCATTTGTGCAGACGAAATGTTGCTATCTGCCGCTCGCGCAATGCCCTGGGCAACGATCGTCACGGTTCGGAGTCGATGACGGATTGAAAATCCATCCCGCCGGGCTAATCTCCGGGCCACCGCCATATTCCAGCCCGGCGCTGGGCGCCGATTCCGGGTTGAACTCAGCGGCCACATGAACAGGAACGGCACCGGGCTGCGAGGGCAGGTCCCGTTCGTCAGGGCGCCCCAGTAAAACATCGAGGGTTTTGGCGCGCATCGCCCAGATTTCGCAGAAGACCCCGAAAGCCTTCTGCATTGAATCGAGCGTGTCAACAGCTGTGGACTCTTGAATGCGGTGACGCCGGAGCTGGCTGACGAGCGTCTGTTGCCTGGCGAGGGCGACGGCGCTTCGGGCGACCGTGTTGCGGGCGAGCCGCTCCCATTTCCACGCGTGCAGCAATGCGGGTACGTCTGGCACGTGTTCGTAGAGCCAGTACTGACACACGGCGGCATGCGATGCGAAATCGGCACCGCGATGGCGCAGGATTTCCATCCAGCCGAGTACCTGAAATACGGGGATAAGAGTTCCCTCGGGGCCCCATAGCGTCGAGAGCAGAAAGTAGTCTGCCTGCGCTGGTGCGCCGTCCAGAAGTACCTGCGGTTCCATCGAATCAGGCAGAAATGTGTCTGTGACCATGTTTGCCCGCGTTGCGCAACGTTGAGGGTCCATTGTGTCCGAAAAAATGCGCCGTGGTGAAGTCGCCCACGGTTCAAGAAAGCCTGGCAGCCGCTCAGCTGCTGGCCTCATGCTCGAGTTGAGCCGCAGGTACATGCCGCACGTCGGTACCTTTGACGACATAGACGACGAACTCGGCGATGTTTTTAGCATGGTCCCCAATGCGCTCTATGGCTTTGGCGATGACCATGTAATCGAGCCCAGTCGAAACGACGCGCGGGTCCGCCGTCATTTCGGCAATCAGTCCGCGCGTAAACGCCCGAAACTCGTTATCGATGGCCACATCGTCCCGCACCAGATGCGCGGCTGCGGCACTATCCATTCGTGCGAACGCATCCAGCGCTCCATGAAGGAGGCTCATGGCCATCTCTGCCGAGGTTTTGATTTCGACGATTCCGATGACCGGAGCTTCGCTATTGGCCTGGATGCGACGGATGCGCTTGGCCACCTTCCGTGCTTCATCGCCAGCGCGCTCGAGATTGGTGGTGCACTTCGAGATGGCCAGCAGAAGTCGAAGATCGCGGGCTGCAGGCTGTCTGCGAGCGATGACGTTACTCACCTCTTCATCGATTTCCAGCTCCATCAGATTCAGTCGTTGCTCGCTTTCGAGCACCGCGTAGACGACGTCGGGGTCGAACGCATGCAGTAACGAAAGGGCGCGAGCGATCTGCAACTCTACGAGGCCACCCATCTCAAGGAGCCTCGTCGAAGCGAGGGTGAGGTCAGCGTCAAAACCGCTGGATAGATGTTTTTCCGGCATCATCGTCCCCTTGATGAGCCACGCGCGCGGAACTGCCAATCAAATGGACCATCCCGTGGACGCAGCGCAGACAGACATGATAGGTCCGGTCCTTGCATGCAGGCCTGTCCGGAATCCACGACTTATGGATCGCCTTAGCCGCTGAGGCGCGACGGCGTGACTGGCAAATGCAGGTCGTAGCGAGAGCTGGTTGACGGTTGTTGCGCGTGCGATCGGTAAGGCGACGCGCCGCGCTGGGCGGGAAAGCTGCAGCTTGTGCACGAATGACACGCGCATCGAGGCATATGATTGCCAGACTTGCTGGGCCATAAGTGGCTGAACTTCCTGGCAATGCGGCATACGGGTGACCCGCCAATGCAGCAGAAGAATACGAAGGTTGCGTTTTGTGGGGTCACGCCATCGGGCAGCAAGATGGAGCCGCGGCGCTAGATCTCACTGACGCAATGCTCTTCGACCCAGCCCATTGCGCGTTCGCGCGCATAGCTCAGCGCTTCGTTCTCGTCGATGAAGTTGTCGTCCAGACAGATGTCATGGACGTCATCTTCGAATGAGCCGTCTGACGCCGGGACGAAGATTCTCGCGTTCGCCACAATTCTCCCGTCATCGATGCTTGCGCTCGTGCTGATCAGGCAAGACTGAAACATGAATTGCATGGCTCGCTCCGGTAGCTTGTCGCGTGATGAAAAGCGCCTGCGCAAATGTCATGCCGCCAGTCGTCCCAGCGAGTTGGAGGTGACTTCGCCTTGCATGCGACGCATGTTCCTTTTGAAGAGACGGGCGCCGACCGCAGCGGAGGGGCGCTCTCGCTCCCGCCTCGGAAGCCTGTCCATAAAGATGCACATACGAACACCCATACATCGTGTACTTTCGGGTCGGCCCTGAATATGCTCGTACAAGCCATCTTTAAGCTTTTCTTCGCCAGGTAGACGCGACTCGAAGGAGGCGGTCGCGATCTGAAGTCGGCCAGGCTGGCAACACATGCGGCGGTAAAGACCCGCCGGTCCGGGATTCCAGGAGACACAAGTGCTGAGCCCTCACGAATTTGCGACGCTCATGCTGGTCAAGTCATCGCCCGACCAGATCGACATGGGCCGCGAGGAACTCGATACGCTGCTCGAGCAACAACTCGTAGCACTCGAGAGCCTCGCAACCGGTGCACGCTTCGCGCATGTGACGGATGAAGGCGAATCCCTGCTTCAGGCCATGACGCGAAAACGTTGACAGGCACCCGGTCGCCCCGCTTCGAGCCGGGCGCGGGATGACCGGCCGATCACATTTTTTTTCATTCCGCGCTGGCGACGCGCGGGGTCGCAGCATTTCCGCCCATTAAGGGAGACTATTGATCATGCACACCCAGGAACTGGTCGCAAGCGCTCAACGTGGCAATCTCGACGCCGTTTATGGTCTGATCAGCACGATGGTCGATGGGATCGGCAAACTCACTGAACTCAACGCACAATACATACGAGCGACACTCAAGGAGGCGTCGGAGTTGTCGCAGAACACGGTGGAGAAGCCACAGGACTGGATCGCGCTCCATGGCACGCTCGGAGCGCCAATGGCTGAGAAGGTTCAGTCCTACACTCGCGAGCTTTTGGGGATCGTGTCGTCGACGCACGCTGAACTCCTCAGCGTCGCACGGGCGGAAGGCGAAGCACGTATGCGCCGGGCGCAGACATTCGTCGAGGAAGCGACCAGAAACGCGCCTGCGGGCTCAGAGGCGGCTGTGGCTGCGTTCAACTCCGCGATTACCGCGGCCAATACGCTCTACCAGACGCTCGGGAATACGGGGCAGCAGGCGGTCGAAGTCGCGCGAAGCAACTTTAACGTGGTCGCCAATGCCGCGTCGAAGAGTGCCAGGCGCGCGAGCGCGCAGTAACAGCGACCGGCATGGCGTGAGTTGGTCTCATGGGGCGACGGGCGTGTCGATCCATGCCTGTCGGGCCTTTGATCATCGTGGCGACGTGAGTGCCAATCTATTCGTTCTGGCGCAACGGCGACGCCTTGGCCAGTCCGCAATCGACCAAATAGCTCGCGAGCATCAGAATCGCCAGAAGAGGAAATGATGGCGCGGGCGCGCATGACCTGCGTGCGACTGATTGCTCACAGGCGCAAGCTGTGCGTGCACATCAACGACACGCGCGCGCAGTGCCATGTCATAGAAAGCCCCCACCATCGGCAATGCGCCATGCGCACCTTCGCCCCAGTAGTCGTTGCGCAATGTGACGCGTGCGTCGTCGAAGCCCACCCACGCGCCGGCGACCAGTTGCGGATGGATCAGGATGAACCAGCTATCCGTGTTGTCCTGCGTCGTTCCGGTTTTGCCGGCCACGTCGGCGTGAATGCCGAAACGCGTCCTGATGTCGGAGCCAGTGCCGCGGTTGACGACGTCACGCATCGCATCGACCAGCTTGAGCGCAGCAGCGGCCGGCAGCGCCTGCTCCGGTCGTGCACCAGGGAATTCGGCGAGCATGTTGCCGTTGCGATCCTCGATACGTGTCACCATGCGCGGTTCGACATAGGCTCCCCGGTTCGCGATCGTGCAATACGCCGAGACCATCTCCTTGAGCGTGACCGGGCTCGTGCCCAGGGCAAGCGAGGGCACGGCATCAAGGGGACTTTCGCGCACGCCCATTTCACGCGCGAGTGCCGCAACCTTTGCCGGTCCCTCCCGCTGCATGAGCTGTGCAGTCACGCGATTGCGTGAGAAGGCAAGCGCATTGCGTAGTGTCATCGGGCGGCCGGTAGGGGGCTCGGGGTCAGTCGGCCGCGATACCGCATTGCCCTTCAATGCAATGGCAACGTTGCGGTCGACGATCGTGTCACCCGGTTGCGCACCATCGGCAAATGCCGCACCGTACACAAAAGCCTTGAAGGTGGAGCCGGGTTGCCGGCGCGCCTGCTGCACGTGATCGAACGGCTCGTCGCGATAGTCCCGGCTGCCGACCCATGCCTTGATGTCTCCATTGCGTGGATCGATGGCGACGAATCCGGCCTGAATCTGGGTTTTGCTGTGGCAGAGCGCATCCACAAACGCCGCATCCTGCGCAAGTTTCCTGATTGCGGCCTGGTCGGAAAGGCCGGTGTCCCGTGCGGTCCGGTACTCCGCTGTCTGTCTGATGAAGGACTGGAACAGTTCGTTCCCCGGCCAGCAGCCTGTGCGCTCGTTCCATGTGCCGCTCGCGATCCACTGCAGCTGGCCGGCCTGCCAGGCAACGGCCTGTGTCGCCATTGCCTGAAGTCGGGAGTCGATTGTGGTGTGCACCACGAGCCCGTCCGAATAGATGTTATAGCCGTTGCGATCAGCCCACGCGGTCAACCACCTGCGCAGCTGTACTGCGAAATGCGGTGCAGTGCCAATGGGCTCGGCCTGCGGTTCGAAATCGACATTGAGCGGTTGCCGGTTCAGCCGGGCATACTCAGGAGGACTGAGCTTGCCGTATTTCAACATCTGCGCAAGTACGGTATTGCGGCGTTCCAGTGCGCGCTCAGGATTGAGCACGGGGTTGTACGTGCTATTCGCCTTCAGCATGCCAACGAGCGTTGCACTCTCGAGGACATCGAGGTCTGCTGCGCGCTTTCCGAAGTAGGTGCGCGCGGCCATCTCGACGCCGTAGGCGTTGTACAGGAACGGCACGGTGTTGAGGTACGTCTCGAGGATCTGGTCCTTGCTATAGACAGATTCGATCTTGAGCGCCGTGATCGCTTCCTTGAGTTTGCGGGTCAACGTCGGTGCGCGGCCGATTTCATCGGGATACAGGTTGCGTGCCAGTTGCTGCGTGATGGTGGAGCCACCCTGCCGGGCCCCGGCAAACGTGCGCAATGCCGCCGACGGAATGCGTCTCAGGTCAATACCGTGATGCTGATAGAAGCGGCGGTCCTCGGTCGCGATCAGGGCGTCCACCACATGCGGTGAGATCTGGCTTAGCGTGACCCACTCGCGATTGACCGGCTTGAATTCCGCGAGCACGGTGCCGTCGGCGGAGAGGATCAGCGCGGGACGGTCGACGCGTGCCTTGCGGATGTCACCGAGGCGGGGTGTGAATGGAATAAGGGCCAGCGTATACGCGAGCGACAGCGCAGGCACAGCGGCAATTGTCAGTGCAATGCCGCGACGTGTCGGATGGCGCATGCTGCGCCACGTCGCAGCGATAAGGCGCGCGGTCATTGCACCGGCGCTGGCAGCAGCTGCCCGACCGGATTTCGCCCAGCGTGCGCAGCGTTCACGAAAGAGCGACACATAGGGGTGAGTCACGGTGGTTGAGCCATACACGAAACGCCGGATCGTACCAAAGCCCAGGCGGTATTCCGGCAGAAAAATGGCTCTGCAGGTGTACTGCTAACAGACGATTACACTTGTTTCGATTCTGCGGCACGAGGACGGCGGTATCGCGCGTTCAGGGGAGGCGCGTTCAGGGGGCGACCCAGCAATCGACCCAGGTATCGCCTCGACGGACATACAGCGCGCGTCGGTGAAGGTCCGCTGCCGAGAGGTCCAGCCAGTCCAGGCGTGTGGGGCGCACCTCAACGACGCCGAAATGCCGCAGACCTTCGCCCGGTCCAGGAACGTGCGTCTCATCGAGCGCATCATCGGCGTGGATCATGGGAGTCCCGGGCGGCAAGCGCGTCCGGTAGGCGACCAGGTCATGGTCGGGACTGGACCTCCACGCATCGAGCCGGGCCTGTCCGTCGCAAAGTACTCGGGTTTCGCCGGACACGCGGACCTGCAGGTTGTGAACAGGGTCGACGCCGACGAGCGCGATTCGCGGCTCCCGTCTGAGTTCGGCAATCTTCGGCGAGCGCAGGTCGGTATGAAAAGTAAGCACGTTCTGCGGTTCAATGGCACTCCGAAGCAGCACGGTGCGGACGTTAGGTGCACCATCGAGGCTAACGGTTGCTGCCTGCATGACCTTGAAGGGATGTTTATCTTCACGGACAGCGGCAGCGAGGCAATCCCAGATGCGGTTGTAGATTTGTTCGAGGTTCATCGGCGCGGCCCCTTCAGCGTTTGCGCGCCTCGTGCCGGCTCGTGCGGTGATGCCACGGGTCGGCATCATGGGCGAACTGGGCATCGAAGTGGTCGGCGTGCGAAAGAGGGCGTTCCATGTTGCCAAGGCAGGCTCAGAGTGTCCAGTCTTCGTCCGCCGCGGCTCGCTTCGCGAGCGCAGCGAGATCGTGCTCCGCGTGGCTCTGACGTACGAACACGGGCAGATCCGCTGCCATGCGAGCGAACCAGCGGTCGCGGCACAGCGGGCCGGCGCCCAGGCCGCGCGCACAGGCATGCAGTGTGGCCTCGACGGCGCTTTCCGCAGCGGCGCGAGCACGCAGCGCAAGCGCCATGGCGTCGGCTTGTGGCGCGGAGTCGATCTTATGTGCGGCGTCGCGCAGCAAGGCGCGCGCAGCGCTCAACGCCGCGTCGGCCGCTCCGAGATGCGCATTCAGGTGCGGATCATCGCGGCGCCTCGCCGCGTCGCGCAGGCGGACGGCCAGCGCCGCGGCCGCGCCGTACCAGCAAGCGGCGATGCCCGCGCCGCCGTGCCAGAAGCCAGGGCGCCGCAAGTAGCCGTCCACTGGACCGACGAGCGTGGCGTGTGCGTTGAGCACATCGATTTCGACGCTTTGCGTCGCCGCCATGCCGACGGCTTCCCAGCCACGTGCCGTGACCGTCACGCCTGGTTGGTCCATGGGCAGTGCGGCGAGCCAATCGCGATCGTCGCTGTCGATGCAGGTCACCAGCGCGTGCGTGACGAATGCCGCACCTGAACACCACGGCCTGACGCCTGAAAGCCGGATCTGCCCGCTGCGGCTTGAGGCGTAACGCAGATCGTTGCGCGGAGAACGGGCTGCCCATACACCCCATATTTCTGGTTCCAATCTGCGGGGCACCGCTACATGCGGCAGGCACGGCATTTCAAGCTCCGACTGAATGGCGAGTGCGTCGGCATGCGCCTCGTAGATCTTGAGGAGCGAGAGATCCTGTCCGGCGAGCCCGGCGAGAAATTGCCAGCGCGCGAGCGTGCGCCCGCCTCCCGGCAGCGGCAGCGCGGGGCCCACGGCGACGAGCTGGCGTGCGGCGCCCGCGAGCGACTGCGCGTCGAGTGGCAGCGTGCAGCCTTCGAGCAGTGCCGCAAAGTCGAACGGGCCGCACCCGCCGTCGCCAGACAACGTACGGACCTGCCGTGGAGTCGCGCTCTCCATCACAGCCCCGGGGTCGTGCGCGCGGTGCCGGCGCTAACCGTGATGCTGGCATTGCCGGCGGCGACGCGGCTGCCTGGTGTCTTCGGCGCTCTTGCCATTGCGATTCACTCCTCGGTTCTGAAGGCCTCGATATACCACCGACGGAAAAATTGCTTGCGTGCCATGGCGATACAGCAAACGCGGTGCCGCGTCATGCAGGTCCGCCACGAACGCGGGAATGCCGCCTGCGCGAGCAGGCGCGTGCGTCCCGCACGAGTCACTTCACTCTAGTCAGGAAGGTATGAAAGCCGGCGAGCGCGACCGGTCGCGACGCTTTCTCGTGAACCGAAACAATCGAAGCAGGGAAAATCCGGCGCACGGCTGGGCGGCGGACATCGGACCGGGCCTGGGTACGATCGCAACCGACAACGATCCCGGCGGCATCCTGACGTATTCGCTGGCAGGCGCGCAGTATGGCTTCGATCTCCTGTGGGTCTGCGTGCTTTCCTGGCCGTCGATGGTGGCACTGCAGATGGTGTCTGCGCGCGTCGCGGCCGTCACGGGCAAGGGCCTGACCGAGAACATGCGGGAACACTATTCCCGCTGGTTGTTTCTGCTGGCGGTCGCCCGTTTTCTCGGAGCCAATACCGTGAACATGGCCGCCGACATGCTGGCGATGGGCGAAGCCGCGCAGTTGATATTCAGGGGATCGGTCCCGCTCTTCACGGTTTTCTTTGCCGGCATGTCGCTCGCGCTGCAGTGGTGGGTGCCTTATGCGCGCTATGCAAACTACCTCAAGTGGCTAGCTCTGTCGCTGTTCTGTTATGCAGGCGTCATGCTGGTGGCGGACGTGCCGTGGCGCACTTTGGCCTGGCGCGCTTTCGTGCCGCACATCAGCTGGTCGGAAGACTATCTGGGGATGCTGCTCGCGGTGCTCGGTACCACGGTCAGCCCGTATCTGCTGTTCTCGCAAGCCGAGCAGGAAGTCGAAGAGGGCTCGCACGACGGCACTCAGGACAGCAGCCGCGTACAGCAGAAAGACGTCCGGCAGCAGCTAAAGAAAATACGAAGCGACATACTGGTGCGTACCTCGATGTCCAACGTATGCGGAGCACTCATCCTTTGCGCCGCGGCCGCGACATTACACGCGACCCATGCATCGCTCACTCCCTCTGGCTCGACTCGCGAGGCCGCGCAAGCGATCGCGCCGGTCGCGGGTGCCTACGCGCAGCCGCTGCTCGGCCTCGCGCTGCTTGGCACAGCGCTGCTCGCACTCCCGCCGCTGGCCGGCTCGGCCGCGCACGCCGCCGCCAGTTCGTTCGGGTGGCAGCGGGGCACGCAGCGGGATCGCCGGATAGCTGCAATCCTGGTGTTGCTTATGGCGGTGAGCACTATCGTCGCACTGCTGTTTGGCGCATTCGGCGTCGATCCGCTCCGGGCCTGCTACTGGAGTGCGCTGACCAACGGGATGACAGTGTCTCCGGTGTTGATCCTGCTCGTGCTCCTGAGTGCCCGGCGTGAAGCGGTGGGCGAGATGAAAGCGCACTGGTTCACGCGCGCCTTGTGCTGGCTTGCAACCATCACTACCTGCGCGGCCCTGGCCGCTCATGTCGTCCTTCAGCTTCCCTAGCTGTGCATGGCGCAGAGGCGCTCGTCTGCGTCGGCAGGGAGGGCTGCGAAGCCCGGCAGCGGCGCTCGCGTGGTTGGCACGCCCGTTGCGCATGGGCTCTTGTCGATAGCGGATTTGCGCGGTTTCGCGCATTGTGCAGGCAGGCTGACTGGGAGAGAGACATGAAAATGGGAACCAGGAAAACCGAAGGCGGGGTCCGTGAACTTGCGGGCGACGCGCAAGAGGCGGTCGGCGAAATGCTGGGCGACGCGAGTGCCAGATTGTCGGGCAAGGCAAAGGCGCTATGCGGCAAGTCACAACAGCTGGCGACCGACGCGGCGGTCGTGACGCGCGAGACGATTGCGGACAATCCCCTGGCGACCGTGGGTATCGCCGTGGGCATCGGCTTCGCGCTCGGAGCGTTATGGGGAGCGAGCCGCGAATAAGCGGACCTGACCTGACGGATGTTGCCGGCACGCCGCATGTGCGAGGTGGACCATGACAATTCACGCGAAGCTCGACCGCTGGCACAACGTGTTGCGATTTCTCGCGGTCCGCACAACGGACTATGGGCAACTGCTGTCACTCGAACTGTCCGAGGCACGCACATCCATGACGCGCGAAATTCTCGCGCTCGTGGCGCTCGCCGTAAGTGGGTTATTCACGCTCTCATTTTTCTGCGTCGCGCTGATCGCATCCGCGTGGAATACACGCTATTTCCTCACTGTCGTGTGGAGCATAGCGGTGCTCTGGCTATTCGCCTCGATCACCGCATTGCTGGTATTCCGCGCACAAAAGCCGGCGCGTTCGTTCGCGGTACTCAAGAACGAATTGCAAGCGGACCTTGAAACGCTCAGCGAGGCGCTTAAATGAGTCGTCGCTCCCGATTGAATCGTCAGGCATCTGAAGCCGTCCTGCTTACTCATATGGAATTGACGCGCGTGCGATTGCTTGCGGCCAACGTTCGCTCGCGGGCAGCCGGGCACGCCGCCGCCCGTGCACATTCGCGTAGCCTGGCGAGCGTCGGCCGCCCGGTGTCCGCCGCGCCGCTCCTCGCCATGCTCGGATGCTTCACGCTGGGCGCACTGCTTATCGGCCCGAGACGCGTCTTGCCCGTCGTGATGCGCACCGGTCTGGCTGGCTGGATCGTGCGCAATGTCCGGTTGCGTCTTGCACGCTGAGCGGAGCGCACTTCGGCGACGATCATGTGTTGCTCGACGCGAAGCTCGACGCATTGCGCCACGACAATGAGACGCGGGTTAAATTCATGTGCGAACGGCAGCGTGGCACGCGGCGTGCGCTAGAGCGAGCGCAACTCTTAACCGAAAGGAGCGCAACATGACTATCCTTGATCCCCAGGCAGGGGGCACTGGCGCACAGATCGTCGGCGGGGGCGTCGGCGAAGGCCCGGGGCCCGAAATCATGGCCGCGGCCACGCTCGACGGCGACAAGGTGATTTCTGCTGACGGTGAACACGTCGGCAAGATCTCCGACATCATGCTCGATGTACGTAGCGGGCGCGTCGCGTACGCAGTCCTGGCTGAGGGCGGATTCCTCGGCATGGGTAATACGCTTCACGCCATTCCGTGGAACGCACTAACGCTGGACACCAATGAGAAGTGCTTCCGTGTCGACATCCAGGCTCAACGAATCAAGGACGATCCCGGATTCGATAAGGATCACTGGCCATCGATGGCTGATTCGACGTGGGGGACGCAACTGCATGACTACTACAACCGCCGTCCATACTGGCTGGCGACTGGGGAGCTTCCGGGACGTGATCCCGGAATAAATAACCCGACGGACTTGTGAGAGCAACCCGACCTCCGTGGGACGAATAGTCCCACGGGTGAGCTGCTGTAAAACTTCCTCCAGAGCGGCAAATGGGGCATCGGCTTTTAGCGGCCGGTGCCAATTTTTTTTTTGCAAAGGCGGTGTTCGCTGGTCAATACCCTGACCGGCGCCGCGCCGACCGCCATTTACGGTGTTTGCTAAATGAAAGATACGGGCGCGTTTCTTGCTCCCCATCCACCGCGCTTCATGCAGCATCAATACCGGTTCTCCGACTTTTGCCAGGCTGACTACCGCCTCAGCGCGTCGGCGCATTGCATCGACTAGAACAAAACAGATGACTCGGCTGCATCGGGTTCCGCTCGGCTTTCCCGGCCACGAGGTGAAAATGGACGCTCCTACGGTTATGACGACGGTGGCGGAGGAAAACAACCTTGGGCGAATCGCTCGTACGTTGGGCGCTTTCCGGCGCGGCGACGCCGCAGCGCGATTGCCGGACGACTGGGAGGGCCTGTACGGTGAAGTTGCGGCCGAATACAACCTGCTTGCTGCGCAATGCGGCAGGATGTCTGTCCAGCTGCGGGATGTGGCGAGCGATCTGACTGTGCGCACGCCCGGCGATATCGGAAGGCGCCTGTCCGCCGAAGCACTCGAAGGCTTCTGGCTCGATCACGCCGCCAATATCAATGCAATCATCCTGCGAGGCGAACCTGACACGGACCGTGCGAAAACGGTGCTTCTCGCGCTGAGTGCGCTTAAGGACGGCGAAACGGCGGAACTGCCGCCCGATTGGTCGGGTCTGCACGGCAGGCTGGCCCAGGTGTTCAATGAACTCGTCGACCAGAACGTACGCATGTCGGAAGAGCTCGCGCGTCTGAGCCGGGTCGTCGGAAAAGAAGGGCGTCTCAACGAACGTGCCGCGTTGCCGGCTGCCCGCGGGTTCTGGCGCGACTCGGTGGATGCCATTAACTCGCTGATCGGTGATCTGGTGCACCCCACGAGTGAGGTCGCCCGCGTAATCGGTGCGGTGGCCCAGGGCGACCTCTCCAAAAACATGGCGTTCGAAGCCGATGGCCGCGCATTGCAGGGCGAATTTCTCCGCACGGCACGCACGATCAACACCATGGTTGATCAGCTGGGCACCTTCGCGGCCGAAGTCACACGTGTGGCGCGCGAAGTGGGCACCGAAGGCAAGCTCGGTGGCCAGGCCGACGTCCAGGGTGTTGCAGGAACCTGGAAGGACTTGACCGACTCCGTCAACTCCATGGCCGGCAACCTGACCAGCCAGGTGCGCAATATCGCGGAAGTGACCATGGCTGTCGCCGCCGGCGATCTTTCGAAGAAAATCACGGTCGACGTGAAAGGCGAAATTCTCGAACTGAAGAACGCCATCAACACGATGGTGGACCAGCTTCGCTCATTCGCTTCGGAAGTGACACGGGTCGCCCGCGAAGTCGGCACGGAAGGCCGGCTCGGTGGACAGGCGGATGTCCAGGGGGTTGCCGGCACCTGGAAGGATCTCACCGACAATGTCAACTTCATGGCAGGCAACCTGACGAGTCAGGTTCGCAATATCGCGGAGGTCACGAAGGCCGTCGCTGCCGGCGATCTTTCCAAGAAGATTACGGTTGATGTGAAAGGGGAGATTCTCGAGCTGAAGAACACCATCAACACGATGGTGGATCAGTTGCGGTCGTTTGCCTCGGAGGTGACCCGTGTGGCCCGCGAAGTGGGCACCGAAGGCAAGCTCGGTGGCCAGGCCGACGTGCAGGGCGTGGCCGGCACGTGGAAGGATCTGACCGACTCGGTCAATTCGATGGGTAGCAACCTCACCGCGCAGGTGCGCAACATTGCCGGGGTGACCACCGCCGTCGCCGCGGGCGATCTGTCGAAAAAGATCACCGTCGACGTAAAGGGCGAAATCCTGGAACTGAAAAACACCATCAATACGATGGTGGATCAGTTGCGTTCGTTTGCTTCCGAGGTAACGCGAGTTGCCCGCGAAGTCGGCACGGAAGGCAAGCTCGGCGGCCAGGCGGACGTGCAGGGCGTGGCCGGTACGTGGAAGGATTTGACCGACTCGGTCAATTCAATGGGCAGCAATCTCACCGCGCAGGTGCGCAATATCGCCGAAGTGACCACAGCCGTTGCGGCCGGGGATCTTTCAAAGAAGATTACCGTGGACGTGAAAGGCGAGATCCTGGAACTCAAGAACACCATCAATACCATGGTGGACCAGCTCGGCTCTTTCGCATCTGAAGTCACCCGGGTGGCGCGCGAGGTGGGCACCGATGGCAAACTCGGCGGCCAGGCGAATGTGCAGGGCGTAGCGGGCACATGGAAGGACCTGACCGACTCGGTCAATTCGATGGGCAGCAACCTGACCGCACAGGTTCGCAACATCGCGGACGTCACGACGGCAGTCGCGGCGGGTGACTTGTCAAAGAAGATCACCGTTGACGTAAAAGGCGAGATTCTGGAACTGAAGGACACCATCAATACGATGGTGGACCAGCTCCGCTCGTTTGCCTCGGAGGTTACGCGCGTGGCCCGCGAGGTGGGCACGGAAGGCAAGCTCGGCGGGCAGGCCGACGTGCAGGGCGTTGCCGGCACCTGGAAGGATCTGACCGACAACGTCAATTTCATGGCGGGGAATCTCACGAGCCAGGTGCGCAACATTGCGGACGTGACCAAGGCTGTGGCTGCCGGTGACTTGTCAAAGAAAATCACGGTGGACGTGAAGGGCGAAATCCTCGAACTGAAAAACACCATCAACACCATGGTCGACCAGCTCGGCTCATTCGCCTCTGAAGTCACGCGGGTGGCGCGCGAAGTCGGCACGCTCGGCAAGCTCGGCGGCCAGGCCGATGTGCAGGGCGTGGCAGGAACGTGGAAAGACCTGACCGACAACGTGAACTTCATGGCGGGCAACCTCACGAGCCAGGTACGCAATATCGCGGATGTGACCAAGGCAGTGGCAGCCGGCGATCTCTCGAAGAAAATCACGGTCGATGTGAAAGGCGAGATCCTCGAGCTCAAAAATACCATCAATACGATGGTCGACCAGTTGCGTTCGTTTGCCTCCGAGGTGACCCGTGTAGCCCGGGAGGTCGGCACTGAAGGCAAGCTCGGTGGTCAGGCCGATGTGCAAGGGGTGGCCGGGACCTGGAAGGATCTGACCGACAACGTGAACTTCATGGCCGGCAATCTGACGAGCCAGGTGCGCGGCATTGCCAGGGTCGTGACGGCTGTCGCGGACGGCGATCTCGATCGCAAGCTGACCGTCGAAGCAAAAGGCGAGATCGCAGCGCTCGCCGATACCATCAACAGCATGACCGACACGCTGGCAACCTTCGCGGACCAGGTGACCACGGTGGCTCGCGAGGTGGGCGTCGAGGGCAAGCTGGGTGGGCAGGCCAAGGTGCCAGGCGCCTCGGGAACGTGGAAGGGGCTTACCGAAAACGTGAACCAGCTCGCCGCAAACCTGACCACCCAGGTGCGCGCGATTGCCGAAGTCGCGACCGCGGTGACCCAGGGCGATCTGACTCGCTCCATCACCGTTGAGGCCCAGGGTGAGGTTGCAGCGCTCAAAGACACGATCAACGAAATGATCCGTAACCTGAAGGACACTACCCAGGTCAATACGGAGCAGGACTGGCTGAAAACCAATCTCGCCAAATTCAGCCGGATGTTGCAGGGCCAGAAAGATCTTGTTGCGGTCGGCGAGCTGATTCTTTCCGAACTCGCCCCGGTCGTTGGCGTGCAACGCGCCGAATTTTATGTGCTGGATACCGCTTCCAGCCCGGCATCCCTTCGTCTTACCGCGAGCTACGCTTCGGGCGGGCACGCTACGCACGGCAAGCAGATTCATCTCGGCGAGGGATTGATCGGCCAGTGCGCAGTCGAAAGACGCAAGATTCTGCTTGAGTCGCCCGCAACCGAGCCCTTCCGTATCATGTCCGGACTCCTTGACGCAACGCCTCACAACGTGCTCGTTCTGCCCGTCGTGTTCGAGGCGAAGGTCAAGGGAGTCATCGAACTCGCATCGGTTGAGCGGCTCAATCCCACGCACCAGGCGTTTCTCGATCAGTTGACGGAGAGTATCGGCATCGTGATCAACACGATCGAGGCAAATTCCCGCACCGAGGACCTGTTGAAACAGTCCCAGACGCTAGCCAACGAGTTGCAGAGCCGGCAGGAGGAACTCGAGCAGACCAACCAGCAGTTGCAGGAGAAAGCGCACCTCCTTGCGCACCAGAACGAAGAGGTCGAACGCAAGAATGCCGAAGTCGAGCAGGCGCGACAGGCGCTCGAAGAAAAGGCAACACAACTGGCGTTGACCTCGAAGTACAAGTCCGAGTTTCTCGCCAATATGTCTCACGAACTGCGCACACCGCTGAACAGTCTGCTGATTCTCTCAGACAACCTGTGCAAGAACGCGGACGGCAACCTCTCGCCGAAACAGGTCGATTTCGCGAAAGCGATTCATTCGTCGGGTAACGATCTGTTGATGCTCATTAACGACATCCTCGATCTTTCGAAGATCGAGTCGGGCACGGTAGTCGTGGACATCACCGAGCATCGAATTGAGGATCTCACCGTATACGTTGAACGCACGTTCCGTCATGTGGCCGAAGCCCGCAAGGTCGACTTCATGATTCACACGGAAGCACAACTTCCCGCGTCCCTCCATACCGATCCGAAGCGCCTTCAGCAGATCCTCAAGAACCTGCTTTCCAACGCGTTCAAGTTCACCCACGAAGGGCATGTCACGTTATCGATCGAAGAGGCCTTCGACGGCTGGACAGCGGATAACGAGAGCCTGAATCGTGCGCACCAGGTCATTGCGTTTTCCGTGTCCGACACCGGCATTGGTATCTCGGCGGAGAAACAGCAAATTATCTTTGAGGCATTCCAGCAGGCCGACGGCAGCACGAGCCGCAAGTACGGGGGCACGGGCCTTGGTCTTGCAATCAGTCGCGAACTGTCCAAGCTGCTGGGAGGGGAGATCAGGCTCATCAGTTCGCCAAACAAGGGCAGCACTTTCACCCTGTATCTCCCGTACGGGAACGAACCCGGCAAGGCGCTGCGCAGGACGGCCACCCATGACGAGCCACGCGGTTCGGTAGCCGTACTGAATTCTCGAGCGCGGTTGGAGTCGGTCACTGGCCCCGCGGTGCGTGAACCTGTAACCGACGTGGTGGAAGAAGTCGCAAGCTTCGCTGACGAAGCGCAGGACGATCGAAGCAACATCGCGCGGGGCGATCGTGTGCTGCTGATCGTCGAGAACGATCGCCCGTTTGCGGGCTTTCTGCTTGACGCGGCGCGTGAAAAGGGCTTCAAAGGGCTCGTGACGTCATTGGGTTCCGTGGCGTTGACGCTTGCGGACCAGTTCAAGCCCGCTGCCGTTACCTTGGACCTGTTTCTGCCCGATATGGAAGGGTGGCGCGTTTTGTCCCGCTTGAAGCACGATCTGGCGATGCGTCATGTACCGGTTTGCGTGGTCTCCACGGACGAGTCACGCGAGCGCGCGTTCAGTTCAGGCGCTTTCGGCTTTCTGCCCAAGCCGATCCAGTCGCGCGAGCAATTGGACGAAGCGTTGGGCCGGCTGATGCAATACGTGGAAACCGATGCTCGCCGGGTACTGGTTGCGCTAGCGCCAACGCCGCAGCGCGAAACGCTTATTCAGCGTCTGGCAGGCGAGCGCATCGCGTTGCAGTTGGCCGTGCCCGGTAACGAAACGTTTAGGTGCCTCGCTTCACAGTCGGTGGACGCGCTGGTCATGGACGTCGACGGATTGAGTAGCATGTCGCCCGACGAACTGCACGAGGCGCTGCCCGGGCGTACAGCTTTTTCGCCGCTGCCGGTGGTCCTGATCGGGGAACGGGGAGCGTTACCGGCGCGTTGGCTGGGCGCGGCCGAGCGGTACGTCGTCATGCCGGTCTCTACACCGGCGCATCTGCTCGATACGACAGTCGCCGCGATGCATGTCGGCTCCGGTCGACTCGGCAAGCAGGCGCAGGCGGAACTGGAGAGCTTGCGGGAGTCGGAAATCGCGCTAACAGGCAAGAAGGTGCTGATCGTTGACGATGACATGCGCAACATCTTCGCTCTCGCGACCGTTGTCGAAGACTACGGCATGCGTCACGTCTGGGCCGACAATGGACGCGACGCGATCCGTCTGGTCGCAACAGACCCTGCAATCGACGCCGTGCTGATGGATATCATGATGCCTGAGATGGATGGCCTCATGACGATTCGCGAGATCCGCAAGCTGTCTGCCGGTCGAACCTTGCCGATCGTTGCCGTAACCGCCAAGGCAATGAAAGGCGACCGCGAACGGTGCATCGCCGCAGGCGCGTGGGACTACCTCTCAAAGCCCGTGGACCGCGCCGATCTGCTTGCCGTCCTGAACGCGTGGCTTCATGCGTAGGAACTACCATGGAAACGTATTCGCGGGAAGAGGGCGATCAGGTCAACATTCTTGTCGTCGACGATGTGCCTGAACAGCACCTCGTTCTTCGCAGCGTTCTCGAAGAACTCCGCGAGAACATCGTGGAGGTTTCATCCGGGCGGGCCGCACTTGCGGCCGTGCTCGAACAGGAATTCGCAGTCATCCTGCTGGATGTGAACATGCCAGGCATGGACGGACTGGAGACGGCGTCGATGATGCGCGCGTACCGGCGAACCAGGCAAACGCCCATTATCTTTGTCACCGCTTATGTGGATGAAAAGGAAATGTCGCGCGGCTATTCACTGGGCGCTGTCGACTATATATCCTCGCCTGTCGTTCCGGAGATACTGCGGGCGAAGGTCCGCGTTTTTGTCGACATGTACCGGATGCGCAACCAGCTACTCGCGCGCGCGGCCGAGCGCGAAGAACTTGCAAAAGTCGAGGCGCAGCGCGCGGCTGCCGAACAGGCGCGATACCGAGCCGACTTTCTCGCCCGCGCGAGTCAGGCGCTGACCCGCTCGCTGGAGGTCGACGATACCGTTGCGAGGATCGTTGAACTGCCCGTGCCCGCGCTCGCCGACCTCGCGGTTCTGGTGTTCACCGCGGGGGAAGGAGTAGCGCCGAAAACCGTTGCGTACATTTCGAACGCTGCGTACGCAGGCGCTCAAACCGAGGCGGCTGGCGTCCTGCTGCCGCGGACTTTGCCTTTGCAGGCACTCGACGATCTGGTCAAAGAGTGCCTCTCGAAGGGCCTCCCGGCAACGCGCCAGATCGACGGGAGCCCGGTGCTGGCGTCCAGCCACGACGACGGCAGCGTTACCGGGATGCCCCTCGAACTGGACGCAATGACGGCCTGGCCGTTACTGGTCGACGCCGCCCAACCCTGCGTCATCGTGCTGGGCGTGCGCCACTCGATCGAACGCATCGACGAAGGGCCCGTGACGCGCGAGTTTGTGAGCCGTGCGGCAATCGCGCTCGAAAACGCCTTGCTTTTCTCGGCGATCCGCGATGGCGACCGGCGCAAAAATGAATTTCTGGCGATGCTTGCGCACGAACTGCGCAATCCCCTTGCGCCTATCGTCAATGCCGTGGCGGTTATGCGAAGTGCCAAGTCGACGGATCCCCACGTGCTGCGATGGGGTAGCGACATTATCGGAACGCAGGCGGAGCATCTCGTGCGCATTGTGGACGACCTCCTCGACGTCTCGCGAATTGCGCGCGGCGTGGTCACCCTTCGTACGGAATTCGTGCTCCTGTCGAGCGTCATCGACCGGGCAATCGAGGCGAGCGGACCGCACTACAGCAGGCGTTCGCAAACCCTGATACGCGAAACTCCGGATGTCGACGTCGTGATCGAGGGTGACATCGTCAGGCTCTCACAGATCGTGACAAACCTGCTCAACAACGCGTCCAAATTTACGCCGCCCGGGGAGCGCGTGTACATCTCGACAAAATATGACGGCGCGACAGCCTCGATTGTCGTCTCCGACGAAGGCGTTGGTATCGATCCCGCGTTTTTGCCACACGTTTTTGAACTCTTTGCACAGGGGCAGACTTCGCTGGACCGCAGCCAGGGAGGCCTCGGCATCGGCCTGACGCTCGTGCGCCATCTCACGGAAATGCATGGAGGCACGGTTCAGTGCGAGAGTGAGGGCCAGGGAAAAGGAAGCCGGTTTACCGTCCGCTTGCCGGCGCGCGCGGTTCAGCAGTTGACCAAAACACAGACGAATGTGGTTCCGATACGGCGCACTCAAGGCGCGCGCGTCCTGATCGTCGACGATATGACCGCGACAGCAGAAAGCCTTGAAGCATTTCTGCGCATACATGGGCATCAGGTTCAGCGTGCCTCTGATGGCCCCACAGCGCTCTTGCAAGCACGTGCATTTCTGCCGGAAGTCATTCTGCTAGATATCGGACTGCCTGGTATGTCAGGCTTCGAAGTCGCGCAGCATCTTCGCGCCGACGAAGCGTTGCCGCGCAGCCTGATTATTGCCATAAGCGGCTACAGCCAGGAGGACCATCGAAACCGCGCTTCCGATGCCGGTATCGATCATTACCTGGTCAAGCCGGCCGATCTCAACGTTCTGATCGGCATCATCGAAGACTACGGACAGTCGAAGACGCCTGGTAACGGCGCTTTCGCCTAAGCAATTGCAGGCGGCTGCCGAGTGATCCACGTGCCAGGCATGCAGGCAGAACGTCGCGACGCAGCAGCAGGGCGCGGCAAGCCCCTACGGTCGCGCCTGTTGGCGCCGGTATTCTTCCTGTTTCATCTCCATGTACTGCTGCCGGTCAATTTCGTGCAGCTGCCGTGGATATTGCTCGCTGGCACTGAACCAGTTACTCAGGCGCTGCTGCACGCGATTGTCCGGTAGGCTCGTCGGTTCGCCGAGATAGGCATCGATGGCCAGGTAGTAACGCATGGTATTGCGTTCCACCAGACCGCGCACCCCGTCGACGAATTTCGGCTCTGCCGCGGACGGTTCCGCGAGGTTGGTGAAGCCGACCTTGCCATGACCGAAAGTCGCGAGATAGCCTTTCATGGCGAGACGCCCGATTGCCCCGTAACTATACGCATAGGTCAGGTGCAGGAACGTGCGACCACTCCCGAGCGACACCGCTTCCAGAACGATCTGATAATCGCGGGTGTTCAGCGGCCCGCTATCGGAGTGCAGTTTTAGCCGGAAGTATCCCGGGCTGGTGGTTGCCGGTTCGTAATCGAATTGCAGGCGGTAGGTGGACGCGAGTTCTTCAGCGACTTCCTCCTGACTGACGTATACGGTCAGCGTGTCGCCGCTGCTGCTGGCAGAGGCGTGGCAGTACTTGATATTGGGATGCAGGATCAAGACATCGCACCAGTTCCTCGGGCTCTGCGTCGGGTCATTAAATACATCACTGACGGTCCCGAATGGGTAGTCCAGCACAGCGTAGATTTCGCCCGTGATGGTTGAGGGGGACTCGCGGGAATCGAGATACAGCCTGCGATGAAACGCGGCATGGTCGAGTTGTGGTTTCAGGCTCTCGTAGGTGGCGCGCAAGCTGGTGGCATTGTCAGCTGGCTGAGCAGACAGCCCCGCGCACGGCAAATAGCTTGCCGCAAGAATGGTCAGCGTGCGCACTATCGTTCGCGCCAGCGTCGCGACGCGGTCTCTGCGAGACCGATGAATTTCGGATTCGATAAAATCGGACATAAGGGTCCTGGATCGGGATGGCCCACCATCCACGAATGTATGCTTGTTCGTCTGGGTCCGCGCAAGGGACATGCCTCGCGGGCGGTTGATAAAGGCTCGGATGTGGCCGGTCCGATGCGCCGCGCGATCGAGAACTATCTTGCGGCGAACGATCTCGCCATCGAGCCGGCACAACATCGCCCTGGCGCTCGATGAAACGGACGGCGAAGCCGTCGTCGCGCTCAACCTGTCCCGGTGGATGCGTTTTGCATAAACGTAGACTGGGTTCGTCGTATGGATCTACAGACTCGTGCGTAGATGCCGATAAAGAAGGGTTGGGCGAGAGATGGCAACGGAGTTCGGAGATTGGCCAGTGGTACTTTTTGTATCGACCCACCGCGGAAAGAGGAAGAAAACAAGGAGAAGACGAGAATGGATCGGGCGACTTTATCGCGGCTGCGTCAAACTATTGACGACCTGGAACGCTTATCAGCGACGCTTCCCCATAAGAGTGAGGGAGTCATATTCCTCGCTCGGATCATTCATCAGTTGCAGATCCTTCAGGACACGGTCATTGCGGGAGATGCCCGCGAAACTGTATTTGTGTGCTCGGAGCAGATTGCGTCGATCGCGCGCTCGCGTGAGACGTTCGTTCGTGTTGCTGGCCTCGTGCTGTATGCCCAGGCCGTTGAGATTCTGACGGCGCTACAGAAGGAGGCGCACGTTTTCGCCGCCATTCAGCCGCAACATCACGGACCTGGCAAGATGATTCACGGGTGATCGACGCGCTTCCAACGGACAACGAGACGCAGCAGTTCGGCCATAGCGGACGGTCGTGACCCGCGGCCGTGGGGCGGCTGCACGTTCCATTGCGGACATTCGCATCGCCACGCGTCCCTAGCTGCTCGCCGATGCAAGTTCCAGTTTCTTGCGCTGCAGGAACCGCCGCACGGCCGGATCGCGCTCGAGGCCGATGGCGAGATCGTAGGCGTCAAGCGCTTCGGTCGTAGCGCCGGCACGCGAGAGCAGATTGGCACGTGCGGCCCAGTATGGCTGGTAGTCAGTCAGCCGCGGATCGTCCGCATACGGCGCGAGCGCGTCGAGCGCCGCCTGTGGGCCGTCGCGTTCCGCCAGTGCCAGTGCGCGGTTCACCGCGATGACGGGCGAAGCTGCAATGGCGAGCAGCCCATCGTAAAGTTGCACGATCTCGTCCCAGTTCGGGCAATGCGATCGGCAGCGATGCACATGCGCCGACTGCAGCGCGGCCTCGAGTTGAAAGCGACCGATTGAATTTAACGCGTTCGCGCGCCGCAGCAGTACGTTGGCTGCGTCGATCATCGGTGCGTTCCATGTTGCCGGGTCCTGAGCCGATAGTGGCACGTAATCGCCGGCCGCATCGCGTCGGGCATCTCGCCGCGCCTGCGCAAACAGCATCAGCGCAAGCAGACCCAGCGTCTCCGGCTCCTCGGGCAGCAGTTCGACGAGCAATTGTGCAAGATACAGCGCCTCGTCGGCTAGATCGCGCCGTTCGGTATCACCGCCGACCGGGTCCGTCCAACCTTCCGCATACGCTGCATAGACAGCCTCAAGCACTGAGTCGAGCCGCCCGGGCAGTTCCTCACGCTCGGGCACGCTGAACGGAATGCCCGCTTCGCGGATCTTGGTCTTCGCGCGCACGAGGCGCTTGCTCATGGCGGCGGGAGACATCAGAAACGCGGATGCAATCGTCTTCGCTTCCAGGCCCAGCACGACCTGCAGCATCAGCGGCGTGCGAATTGCGGCCTCGAGTGCAGGGTGAGTGCACGCGAAGAGCAGCGCGAGCCGCCGGTCGGGCAACGCGCCGGGTTCACACTCGTCGATCTCTTCCGCGAGGATCGCGAGCTGGTTCACCACTGCGTCGCCGACATGGCGATGGCGTGCGCCATCTATCGCCCGGCGGCGCGCAACGGTCAACAGCCAGGCTTCGGGGCTCGCGGGGCAGCCCTGCTCCGGCCAGTCCGTGAGCGCCGCCGCAAACGCGTCGGCGAGTGCGTCCTCGGCCGCGGCGACGTCGCGCGTGCGCATCGCCAACAGCGCGACGAGCTTGCCATAACTGCGGCGCGCGACGGCCTCGGCAATGGGATGTGCGGCGGCGTCAGCGTGACGGCCGCCGCCGGACTGGCTCATGCAGCAGATGGCGCATCGTACGGAGCGGTCCAGACCGGGCGCACTTCCATGATGCCGTGCGCCGCGCCTGGACACCGCGACGCCCACGCCATTGCCGCGTCCAGGTTGGGTACGTCGATCAGGTAGTAGCCCGCGAGCTGCTCCTTCGAATCGGAGTACGGACCGTCGAGCACCTGCGGCTTGCCGTCGACCAGCCGCACGGTCGTGGCCGTATTCGTGTGCTGCAGCCGGTTGGCACCCACCAGCGCCCCCGCTTTCTGGAGCGATTCCGTGTATGCGTGATAGGCGGCGACGCCTTGCTGTCGCTCGCTGTCGGTCATCTGGTTCCAGCTGTTTTCTTCCGAATAGATCATCAACAGGTATTCCATTTGAGCCTCCGTCATGGGGTTGAGGCGGATGAGTTCCATCGTCCCGCCATCATAATGACGCTCTCGCGTCATGCTGACGGACAAGGCGCATCAAAAAAATCGCGGAGGGCAGATGTCAAGCGGCAGCAGCAAGAGGTCGATGAATCAATGCAACTAACGGCCCGTCAGCTTCGATTGCACGCAGCGCGGAGAACGCCAGGTGATCTCTCGATGCGTCATGCCGTGACCAGATCGAGCGATTGGCGGGAATGTCGCACGACGTGACGCTGCGCGAAACGAAGCGCAGAGAGCGAATCTCTGCGCAGCTTATATGCAGTATCAACTGAGAATGGGTGGCAATTCCCGTCGTGGCGAGTTTGGCAGGACCTTCGGTTGCATCGGTTTCGTCTCGACGATGAGGCGATGATGCGGCACCGGATGAGCGGCGGCAGTTGCGAGCGAACGTCGCGAGCCGTCACTGTGCGGCGGCATCTTTGCCGCCAGGCGCGCGCCAGCGACCGGCTTGTGCCGGGTGTTGTCCTTACTGTTGCCGGTTGAAGCGCGATGCGGCGGCGCGTCCGTTGTCGTTCGCGCGACAGTACTCGGCGCATGCCAAACGTTTGCGTGACGGCCATAGCTGAACGCGTGATGCGATCCACCCTCCGGCGCGTGTGCGGCAGCAACCGGCTCGTGCCGAACGTTGCGGACAATCTGCCCGGTCACGACGTGACCTGTATGGTTCCCGGAGTCTTTCGGCCAAAGCCCGAGCATCGCTGCCCCCGCCTTGAGTGCTCCGTCGTCATCCTGGTCTTTATGATCGCCCGACGGCGGCGCAGGGCGGGCTGCCGCGGCGCGCGGTCCGGCGCCCGCAGGCTGGCAAACACATGCGTTGCCCGCAGCCGCACCGACCGAGATCTGACCTGTTGCCTCGGTCCGTTTCGCGACGATGCCGTGACACACATCCGGCGGCGTCGATTGTTCGCGATACTCGACGGAGGCCGCGGCCGCCGTCGTCACACTCATTACCGCAACTGCCATTACCACTGCCATTGTCGCGCGCACGACATGTCCCCTTGTTTGATTTTTGCGCCACCCGGGCGGCGATTATACCTATCTGGCATCAGAGACCGGCAAGCGCTTTTGAAGCGAAAAAAAGGGCGCATTCCCTGTCGACTTGCCTGAACGGGAGTGAGTTGTTGGTGGGCTCGTACAGTTCGATCACCGTGGGCGCAGCGTCAGGACGCCCGCGCGGCCGCGTGAATGGCCGGCTAACCGCGGGGCGAACGGCAGAAATGAGCCTGCCCGACCCGATTGCCGCTTGCACGGCTGGCGCTTTCATGACGTAACGTCATCTCGCCCGGGGAGAAGCGACACGGCGCCGTGCCAGCGTCCTGTTCCGCTGGCGGGCCCTGATCCCAAGCGCCCAGATTGCCGGCGCGCGCGGCAGTGCTGATGGGCGCCAACAATCGAAGGCCTTGCTTGCGCCCACCGTGCAACTAACGGTCCCCTCCACCGACACCCCCTAACCGCCGGTTCCCGGCGCGTTACTTCAGCCGGCAGGGCAGGTGGCGCGCACGGTCGCTTGCCTCTGGCTGTCATGGGCGTCTCGAGCGTCGATGGTCGACGTCCTTGCATTTTTCCGAGAAAGGTACAGCTGGCAGGTGTTGCCGCGTGATTTTGCGTCTCATGCGCTCCAATGTACTCGTCGGAGGAAGCTGCCGATGCGTGCAGCAGGATATGTACAAGTACTTGTACATGAATGAGGCGCGTGGTAGACTTGTACGATATTTGGTACAAATCTGCCTCGAAGGAGGGTGCATGCGCACGATTCCCTTTTCGGACGCCCGCGCGAATCTGAAGCGCGTCATTGACCAGGTAGTGGATGACGTAGACGTTACGCTCATTACCCGGCGGGACGCACCCAACGCGATCGTCATGTCTCAGGAGCATTACGACAGTTTGATGGAAACGGTCCACCTGCTGCGCTCCCCGGCCAACGTAGCCCATTTGGAGCGCTCAATCGCGCAGGCAAGGTCGGGCAAGGTCAAGTCCCGCAAGCTGGTCGAAGACAGCGAATGAGCGCGCCTTGAACATAATGTGGACCGCCGAGGCATGGGACGACTATGTCTACTGGCAGGGGCAGGATAGAAAGACGTTAAAGCGGATCAATCAACTCATCAAGGATACGCAGCGCTCCCCGTTTGAGGGCATTGGCAAGCCCGAGCCATTGAAGGAAAACCTGACGGGTTTCTGGTCACGCCGGATCGATGAGACGAATCGTCTGGTGTACGAAATAGACCGCGCGCAGATCAACATCATTTCGTGTCGCTACCACTACTGATCGACGCCAGCGTCCAGCTGCATTGCGAGGCTGCCCGAATTCTCCAGGCATGCCTGCCGGCCCATCCCGGACGCGAACCGGTAAGCGGTAGATCGGAGCGCATTTGACCTGCAAGCTGTCTTTTTGCTGGTCTGGGGCACTTCTGCTGGGGAGTGTCGCTTCGCTTCGCGGTCGAAGCATTCGCGTCCAGGAAAGGGCAGCCGCCCATCAGTACGCGCATGCGCCTGCGTGCCGTTGACCAGGACCGGTCACCTGACGGCGCGATGCCTGCATGCAGGCATGCTGAAGGCGAGGCCGGTCAGTGCTTGAGGCGACATTCCCATGCATGACGAGCCCCAGCCGGGATTCATCGGATCGACACCACATCGCCGTCTCCCGGCTATCACCTGCGTGGCGAAAGCGGCGATCCCTGCGCTTCAATTTACAGGCTGCCGGGCGCGCACATATGCCAGCAGCGCGAGACGGTTCCGGCGTTTTGGAAGAGCTGGGGGCGCGTTAATGCTCCTTCGGTTGACAGTCGATCTGTAGTGTCGAAAGTAGCGAGACTACACCGCTGGAGGTTTGCAGAATGCCTGCAAGGTCGTAGATCAACGAGCGCGCGGATTGGAGCTCCTCCGTTCGATGAAAAAGCGAATGGGTCAAATCGAGCCGACCGCTGCCCCACGACAGAGCACGATGACCGTCTTCGACGCGACTCATGCAAAACGCATAGAGCGACCCCACAACGGCCTTTCGATGCCCCCGGAAGGAGACATTGGAGATGAGCTAGAAGCGGGAATTCCCCCGCTTGGCGTGCTTAACTCGGGAGGGGCAAGCGTGCGTCCGCAACCATTCATGTAGTATTGAAGCTGAAATCGGAGCGTATCGCGTTGATAAATCAGGAAGAAAAATGATTCGTTTCAGCTTCTCTTCGCTGCCTTATGTCTCGGGGCCTCAGTGGTGCACGCAGCCGGTTTTCGATTCATTGAGATTCCTGGCAGCGGATCGCTCCCGCCCCTCAAAGGAGCCGTTTGGTATCCGTGTAATCAACCGCCAGGCGACGAGAAAGTGGGCCCGTTCGTGCTGTCTGTTGCCAAGGACTGTCCAGTCACGGGCGAGAAACTACCGCTCGTTGTGATTTCGCACGGTACGGGCGGCACTTTTCTCGACCATAGTGATACGGCCGAAGCGTTAGCGGATGCGGGTTTCGTGGTCGCTGCGATAAGCCATCCTGGTGACAATGCGATGGACAAGACCCGCACGAAAGACTTCTCTGTATTCGTAGAGCGGCCAGCAGATATCAAGCGTTTGATCGACTTCATGCTTGGCCCATGGGCCGCCGCAGACAGAATCAACGCGAGCGAAATCGGCATCTTCGGTTTCTCGCGCGGTGGATACACTGGGCTGGTTGCCGTCGGCGCTACCCCTTACTTCGGAAAGAGTCTGCGTCTATGTGAGGGGGTGGATACGCCGCTCTGCGATCAGGTGCACAAAGGAGAAGTGCCTGAACTCGTTCATGATCCGCGTATCAAGGCGGCTGTGATTGCCGATCCAGTTAGCATATTCTTCACGAAAGACAGTTTTTCCAATGTGAAGATTCCCGTACAACTATGGAGATCCGAGCTTGGCGGGGGCGGTGTGACGCCCGAGAGCGTCGCGAGCATCGTCGGCGAAATGCCGACGATGCCGCAAGTTCACTTCGTGCCCCATTCGCAGCATTTTTCCTTCATGGCACCCTGTTCGGTTGAATTCATGCAGTCCGCACTGGAAATCTGTACCGACAGACCCGACTTCGACCGTATCTCTTTTCACAGAGAATTCAATGGAGACGTACTCGCGTTTTTTCGTAAGTACCTGACTGACACGAATAACCCTACGTAGAACGCGCTCTGTGCAATTCGCTGGCTGAACAGAAAGTCACAGCTTAGGTATGCAGTGGTTGTCAACGATCCAGGTAGCAACGTCGAATGGCCGCTTGTGGCCCGCATTCAGCCTGTCGCAACAACCGTGTGTGGTCGGTCGGCAAAGTATATGCGGATTGCATGGGTAGTAGTCGACTAGTATTTTGCTAAAGGCGGATGTTTAAATTTATCATTGACGCCTACCTTCAGTCCTTCTTTCAGCAACCTTCACATGCGCTTCGAAGAGTTTCTTAAGCGTTGGCGAAGCAATCCTGCAACGACGCTGCAAATTGCGCTCCTTATACGGGTCGCCGCCGCGCTCCGAAAATCGGACGAATGCATTGGTGCAGTAGTCGTCGGGTCATTTGCCAAGGAAAGCGCCGATCGCTTGTCTGACATAGACCTAGTGGCGTTCTGCTCAGAGGGTACCGGCCAATCGGTGCTCCGTACGGTAAGGCAGCAAATTGCCTCGACGGAAATACTCTTTACCGCCGACGGCGAACATGGTCCGGACAGCCCGTTCCAGAAAATTATTTTTGCCGATATGACCGCGTTTGAGTTTCACGTGATCGCGCCTGATATCAAACTAGATTTGGAACAACCCTTCGTTGAGATCGTGAATCGAGGCCAGTGTCTGGAGTCCAGAGCTTCACAGCGGCGTGCGCCGGTCGATCGAAATATGACGGTCTTTCCATATGGTGACCGTGGCTTGGCTTGGGAGCTTTTCAACTGCCTTAAATGGCTATGGCGTGGAGAGCACGATGCAGCGAGGAGGTATCTGATCAAGCTAGGTAAGGCGATCGAGGCATCCGAGGGGATAGTTCGCTAGCGATTACCGGGCTGCACCCGGATCCGCGAGGCCCGCACCACGCAGGTGCCAAATGTCGACAATCTTCCTCGCCGTCGCGACTGTCCCAAACTGGCCGGACCCTGCCCAGTTCCTGCGAATCGACTACTACGCTAAATGAGTTCGGCGACACGGACAATAATGAACGCGGCGGGAACGAGCGCTACCTGCGCGCACAACGTCCCGAGAACCCGTGCACCTGCGAGGGTAGTTATGGCCCGCCGGAAGTGGTTTTCGGAAAGTCGGCCTTCGATTACGTCGTCAGTCATCACCGAAACCTGCGGATCGATGACGACTGCCAATACCACCGTCGCCAAGCCGTTGATTACCGACGAAAGATTCGCGCACGTGACTCGCAGGTCGGGCTTCAAGTAACCGGCGTAAAGCGATGCGAAGACGCCGACAGTCCAGATAGCCATTGCTAGGACGTTCAGTGCTATCACCTTCCAAGAAACCCCTGCGCCTGCCGTTAATTGTGTGACGTTGCATCGCGAGGGCAGTCGCGCCCCCATCCGCAGGTAGTTGATTCCACCTCGACTAAAGGCGTGGAGCAGCAGACGAGGAACGGAGCGGTTCGCCTGAAAATGACTGACGGCGCGGCTGAAATAACGCTGGAAAGTGGGAATAAGGAATGTTCCAACGATGCTTGCGAATGTGGCAGTGAGCAGGAAAACGCGGAAGTCACCGAGCAAACCCTGCCCAATGTGACGGGAGATATCAAGCTCGACCCGCTTCGCGATGAATGGCCCCTGAAATGAGTTTGCCGTTCTCGAGACCAAAGCGATGATCCCGAAAAGAGAAAATGAGATGGCGATACGACGCGTGCGAACACCGGCGATACGGACAGCGTAAGCCAATGTCGCTATCACATGGATTACAAATGTAAGGCCACAGATGATCAAAAGCTGGGTGTCCATGCTGTCGCGCGCGGTTGGCAGGAACGTAAGTCTACCGGAACGCTCGGCCCCGGATTGAAAATCATCTAGCGGGCCTCCTCCGCCGCCCTGCCGGGCGACGGGGTTAAAGTGAGTTTGCCAACAGCGCTTTAACCGGAAGGAGGTCCATCATGAACTATAGCGGCATTGACCTGCATTCGAACAATAGTGTGGTGAGCGTGATCGACGAAACGGACCGCGTGGTCGCCGAGAAGCGGCTGCCGAACGAGCTGGCCAGGATCCTGACGTTCCTTGCCCCGTGGCAGGCCGAGCTGGCTGGTGTCGTAATCGAATCGACGTATAACTGGTACTGGCTTGTCGACGGCCTGCAGGCGGCCGGCTTCGTGGTGCATCTGGCCAACACCACCGCGATCAGGAAGTACGACGGGCTCAAGCACAGTGGTGATGAGACCGACGCGCGCTACCTGGCTCACCTGTTGCGCCTGGGGATACTCCCGACAGGGACCATCCTGCCACCACAACAGCGTGCTGTCCGTGATCTTGCGAGGAAGCGCATGCAACTCGTGCGAAGCCGCACGACCCACATTCTCGCGGTGGAGAACATCACGGCACGCCAGTTCGGCAAGCGAATCACGAGCCATCAGGTCATCCGACTCGACGAAGAAGCCATCAAACAAATGCGCCTGCCAGAGGACGTTGAGCTCGCGCTTCGGGCCAACGTCGCGGTCATCACGACGCTCTCCGCGCAGATCGCTATCGTGGAAAAGCGTCTTCAGGAAAAGGTCGCGCCAGACGCGCACTACGACCTGTTGACCACAGTGCCGGGCATCGGCCAAACGCTTGCAACTGTCATTCTTCTGGAGGTGGGCACCATCGAGCGCTTCGCCAGCGCCGGCAACTTCGCTTCCTATGCGCGATGCGTGGACAGCCAGCGTATAAGCAACGGCAAGAAGAAAGGCGAAGGCAACACAAAGAATGGCAACCCATATCTGTCCTGGGCGTTCATCGAGGCGGCCAACTTTGCGCTGCGCTTTAGCGCTGAAGCCAAGCAGTTTTACGAGCGCAAAAAGGCCAGAACAAACACCGTGGTCGCCCGCAAGGCACTGGCACACAAGCTGGCGCTTGCGTGTTTCCACATGCTGAAGGAGCGAAAGCCATTTGATGTGACTCGCTGCTTCGCATGAGAGTTACGACGGCGACCGGCAAGCCCTAATCGTCAACTGGCAAGCAGCCACCGCGATTGAATGGGATGCCGTGCCGCCGTCCCCGATGTGCAGAAAGCGGATCGCCTGCAACGCGAGCCAGCCGTAGATTGGTGCCGAAGGTTTGGCAACCACGAGTATTGTGCGAACCCGATGGACACGTTGCGGCACCAACGTTCTTCCGGGGTGGTAAAGCCACCAGGGCGACGGGCAAACGTAGCACGCTCCTTCGCTTGATCCTAATGGGTGTTTGGCGCGATCCGTCGCAGCCAAGTATTGAAGAAACGGGTGCGTCCCGCAACTGCATTCGGGAATTGAAATCGAAACGGCTGCCCGCCAGTCGGAGGTATTGTTTGCTCGCTTGACACCGGGCCCGCTAATGGGTGTTGGCGATCTAGACTATCCGCTCGTGTGACCGAATGTGGCCGCCTCCCGACCGACTATGCCGCGTAGCCGCTCCACGATACGCTGACGGCATTCTCCGATCCTAACGGTTACTTTAACGCCCAATACCAGTCGCCCGCATATTGCCGGTCAACCGTTTCCTGAGATTCGAAAGTGAACATGAGCGCGTCGATGAGAGCATCAGAGCATCCGCGGACGCGAAACACTTCTTTGAACTCCGTCAAAAGTGTTTGGTTTCCGGTCAGCAAGTCACGCTCCGCATCTGTCTTTGTTCGAATCAGGAACCATGTCAGGGTTGGTTCAAGTGCCGTTACGATGCAATCGTTCACATGTTGGCGAGAGAGGGCTCGCAGGCCCGCCTCGGCCTGTAGCGCTATCAGGCGAAAACTCACTTCCATAGTTCCTTCGCCGCGGCCACTTTCGAGTTCGGCCTCGTTGGCGTCAAGTTCGGCAAGCGCCCGGACACATCGATCGCAATAGGCCTGCAGTTCAGGTTGCGAATCGATTTCTCGCTTGCTGCTCCCCGCCTTCAGTCGTGCCGGTTCCTGGCCTCCAGAACGCTTCAAATCGAAGATGAGTTCTCGATCCGTGAGCCGATCGAATATAGATAATGTCCGCTGGCCGATCCCCGACATTCTATGAAAATCGCTCAAGTTTTTACCAGAGCGGGTCGTATACCTGTCTGGCTGATAGGTATATACGAGAGGGGATTCCACAAAGCATGTGCTATCAAAATTTTATTCTGATGGGTTTGGCCATATCGGCGCTTTCAGGCTGTGGCGCCCTCGGTCCTTCGAAATATAAGGAACCGCTGGAAGGCGAAACGGCGACTCTTGTCTTCAGCAAAGGCGGGCACATGCTCGTAATACCCAGCATCTACTCTGGTGCGGCTGAATGCACCGACAGAACACGCTTGCCTGCCATTCCCGATGACGGCGAATTGGCGCGTAAGATCAAGGCTGGGCAGCCGATTTCGTTTTCGCTTGCGCGTACGGAGAACTACCTGAGCAGCGGCTGTATCAGTACCGTTACCTTTACTCCCGAGGCAAACCATCGGTATATCGCGCAAATTAGGGGGCATGAATTGACATGTCACATAGAACTTTCCGATGAGGGAAGCGCTGCCGGTGAATATTCACCGCCCAGGTCAACGCCCAAGACGGACCGCAATTGGCATCGCCCGGTGAGTGAGCACGGCCCGTTTTGCGCAGAATAGGCCTACGAAAAGCACACGGTTCTTCGTCTGGCACCGTCGATGATCGATTTTTCATCGATGGAACTGTTCTAGCGCGAAACAGGCTCCAAGGCGAGGTCACTGGGATAGCGGCCTCGCATACTACGACGCACGAGGTACCCTGAGTGCGAAGTGACGTTCCAGAGCATCGAGTATCCAGCACTCGTCTTCGCGCCTGGCCGACCATGCATGAAGCTCCAGTATCGATCGTCCTCGTCCTCACAATCGACTCCATGAACGGTCAAATCAGGGTCTGCATTTGCCAGCGCATTCGCGAACGAACCGGCGAGCGAACGGCAACTGTCTAGATGAATGACGTGACGACTTTCTTCAATCGTGACGGTTGCGGTGTGGTTTTCACCGAAAACCACACCTATGGTCTTACCTTCATTGAGTCGTCACCCGTTGTGTCAGAAACGAGATATCGTCCCTGAAACTCACCGGAATAGTCATCAGACACACTGTGGGCAGTGGAGCATCCGCCCAGCACTACCACGCAAGCACATCCAGTCACGAGTGCCGTAAGCAGCTTGATCTGCAAGTTTTCAGACATTTTTCTCGGCCGCTTCTTTCAGAATCGCGTATAGGTCGAGAGGTAATATCGGCACCACGCGGGAAAACTTGAGTGCATTAATTTAGATTCTGCTTACTCCAGACGCTGCTTAGTGCATGTGGCTCCAGTGGGGGATGCCGACGTTCCATTAGTCAACGCCAGGTGATCCGGGGGCTTGAAGGGTGCTGCTGCTCTGACCGGCAACGATGCAGTCACATCAAGTGTATGTAGCCGAATTCTATTCGGACGTACCGAGAAAAATAGCAAGGTTCGCCCTGAAGCGGAGGGGTGACGGGCGTTGTCGCGCGTTGAAACCCTACTCTGGCACACCGACGCGGGTCGGTTCTCGAAAGCTTCAGTGTTCCTCCTGAGCGAAGTGTCTCGAAGGGAGGGTGGCATCCACGCCATATTGGCCATTTGCCGCTTGATGCAGTAGTAATCGAACTCAGGAAATCCCTTCGTAAAAGTCAGGAATTCCTGAGCAGGCTCAATTCTGGGATTTTGTCGAAAGGAATCAGATATGCTGCCCCGAGATTTGCAATGGCCGGACAGACTGAACGCTTCAGCAGAAAGGCGATCAGGCGTGTTGTCCGGTTAATTGTCGCGTGAATACGACAATTAGCTGTGGTCGAAACATGCCAGAAGCCGCGCCCATATTAATTTTTCAGGGAAAACGTTTGCGAATATCCATTTCGCATAGTCCGGGGGCGCAAACGCGGCGCACCCTGTTATCATGCGCACCGTCTATTTCGTCTGAGTAATATCCGGTAAGACATCGGGAGAGGTTCGCCGATGCTTCTGACCGCCCGGGTGCATCTTCCGCGGCAGGTCAATCCGGTTATTGAGGACTATTTATTGTTCCGGCCTTGCGGTCGGCATGCTTCGCATGCCCACACCGATACGGCGGGGAGACCATGGCGCGTGCCGCAGGACGTTGGGCATGCCGCAAAAAAACGAAGAAGTCGAACAAGAAGCAACAGCATGTGCAATGCAAGTGAAACGCGGCGTGATGCCGCGGGGAAGCGCGCGACCGTCCCATTGATGGCGTTGCTGGTGTACCTGTGTCCCGCAGTGTTTCTCGCTGCCGGGACCGCGCATGCACAGCTGGCAGATCCGGCCGCTGAGCAGGAACAGCGCCGTCGCGCGCAACAGCAGGCCATCGAGCGCGAACGCACGCTCCAGGCCCCCAATGTCCAGCTTCAGGCCGCCGCGGGCGCCGAAGTCGATGACGGCAAGGTTCCGGTCGAGTCGCCGTGCTTCAGCGTTCAGGAAATCGCTCTGGAACTGCCGCAGGGCTTGAGCCCTGCCGTCGAGGCTGCCGGCGCACGCGCGCTGTCGCCGAATCCGCTCTTTCCTGGCGAGCTGACCTTCGCCAATGACTACCTGCAGCGCTATCGCGGCCAGTGCGTGGGCCGTGACGGGCTCAACCTGATCGTGCATCGCCTGATGGCGCGCATCATCGAGAAGGGCTACTCGACGACCCGGGTCGTCATCGCGCCGCAAGACCTGTCTACGGGTCGGCTGAAGCTCGAACTGATCCCCGGCGTCATCAGCGCGATCCGCTTTTCCGACCCGTCTGTGTACGGTACCTGGCGCAACGCATTTCCAACCCGTCCGGGCGACCTCCTGAATCTGCGTAACCTCGAGCAGGGTCTCGAGCAGATGAAGCGCGTGCCGAACCAGGACGTCGACATGCAGATCGTGCCGGGGCCGTCGCCGGGCGAGAGCGATGTCGTCATTACTGTGAAGCGTCAGAAGCCGTGGTCGCTGGCTTTGAGCGTCGACGACAGCGGACTGAAGTCGACCGGGCAGCTTCAGGGGACGGCGAGCCTTACGATCGACAATCCGCTGGGGCTGTCCGACGTCCTGAACGTCAGCTACACCCACGATATCAACGGACACGAGAGCCGGTACGGTACGCACGGCAGCAGCGCGTATTACTCGATACCGTGGGGCAACTGGACCTTCACCGGAACCGCTAGCCAGTACGACTATCACCAGCAGATTGCCGGTGCCTTCTCAACGCTTGTATCCAGCGGCACGTCGAAGACCTTCGATGTCAAGACGGAGTACCAGTTCTATCGCAACCAGGTACAGAAGAATTCGCTCGAGTTTCGCGTGGGGAAGTACTTCAGCGAAGCCTTTATTGATGGCAGCGAGCTCGACGTCCAGCACCGCGACAACAGCTTTGCCGAGATCGGCTGGGAGCACAAGCACTACTTCGGGGCGGCGCAGCTCGACAGCAAGCTCGCGTATCGCTGGGGCGTGCCATGGTTCGGCGCGCAGCCCGACCTGCCGGGTGTCGGCAGCGGGACGCCGACCTACTACTACCACATCGAAACGCTCAGCGCGACGCTGCAGGTGCCGTTCACGCTCGGCCGCGTTGCGCTTCGCTACACAGGCACGGTGAGCGCACAGAACTCCCCCGACGTGCTGTATCCGACCGAATATTTTTCGATCGGCAGCCGCTACACGGTGCGGGGCTTTGACGGCAACACGATGCTGGCGGCCGAGAAGGGTGTGTTCATCCGCGACGACCTGGAGATGCCGGTCATGAACACGGGTCAGGCGCTGTACCTGGGGCTGGACGCTGGCGAGGTCTTCGGGCCCGAAGCGAACAACCTGCTTGGCCGGCGTCTTGCCGGCGCAGTGGTCGGCCTGCGCGGAAACCTCTTTCGGCACGTCAGCTACGACGTCTTCATCGGCGGCCCGCTGTACCAGCCCGCCCGATTCCCGAACCACTGGCCCGTGGCGGGCTTCAGCGTAAGCGCCCTGCTATGAACAAGAATATCTATCGCGTCATTTTCAATGCGGCTCGCGGCCTGTGGGCCGTGGTGCAGGAAACGGCAACGGGTAATGGTCGCGGCCGGTCGGCCGGCACGCTGCGTCGGATTGCCAATCCTGACGGACGCCTCGGCTTTATCGACATGCTGTCGATGCGGCACGTCGCGTTCGCGGCCTTGTGTGTGTTCGGTCTGCAGCCGGTTTTTGCAGACGCCCAGGTCGTCGCCGCGCCCACGTCCGGCAGCAGGCCGGTTGTCGGCGTGGCCGGCAATGGGGTGCCAGCGGTCCAGATCGCCACGCCCAACGGAGCAGGCGTATCGAACAACGCCTACACCCAGTTCAACGTCGGCACGCCGGGCCTGATCCTCAACAACTCGCCGGGCAATGTCCAGACCCAGCTGGGTGGGTACGTGGCGGGGAATGCGAATCTCGTCGGCGGCAGCGCGCGCGTCATCGTCAACCAGGTCGTGGGCGGCAATCCGAGCCAGTTGCTGGGCTATACCGAGGTCGCGGGCCAGAAGGCCGATGTGATACTGGCTAACCCATCGGGCATTTTCTGTAGTGGTTGCGGCTTCATCAATACCAGCCGCGGCGTCCTGACGACCGGCACGCCGGTGTTCGGGGGAACGGGGAGTCTCGATGCGTTTCACGTCACGGGCGGCCAGATCCAGATCGGCTCAGCGGGCCTGAACGGCAGCAACGTCGACCAGGTGGACCTGATTGCCCGTAGCGTCGCCGTCAACGGCAAGGTCTGGGCGAACCAGTCGCTCAATGTCGTCACCGGCAACAACGATGTGCGCTACAGCGATCTGGGCACCCAGTCACTTGGGCCCGACGGCAACAGCCCGGGTGTGGCAATCGACGTCGCGCAGCTCGGTGGCATGTATGCCGGCAAGATCCGGCTCGTGGGTACGGAGGCTGGCGTCGGCGTGAACAGCGCCGGCACGATCGCATCGCAATCGGGCGACGTTCAGTTGAGCAGCCAGGGCAAGGTGACGCTGTCCGGCACGACGACCGCCAACGGTAACGTCGCGATTCAGGCGGCAGGCGACGTATCGAACAGTGGTTCCGTCTACGCAACGCAGAATGCCACGGTCAGCAGCCAGGGGCAGGTCGGCAACACCGGCACGATTGCCGCGTTCGGTAATACGGGCGTCACGGGCGCAAGTGTGAATTCGTCCGGTGCGCTCGGCGCAGGCATCGATGCGAACGGCAACGTCACCGGAACCGGCAGCCTGTCGGTCGCGGGTACGGGAGCCGTGAGCGCGACCGGCCAGCAGCTGGCGGGTGGCGACGTCGCGCTCTCGGGCAGCAACCTGAACATGGCGAATGCGAGCACATCGGCGAAGGGCAATGCCTCGCTGACGGCGACGGGGGCGGGAGGCGACACCGGCAACATCGTGAATACGGGTGCGTCGCTGCAGGTCGGCGGAAGCCTCACGGCCAATGCCGCAGGGACCGTCACGAACGATCAGGGGCAGATCGGCGCCGGGCAGTTGAGCGTGACGGCCGCCGGGATTTCGAATCGCGGCGGGACACTGTCGCAAACCGGCGCGGGCGCCACGACGCTCACCGCCTCCAGCGCATTCGACAATACGGGCGGCACGCTCACGACGAACGGGCAACATGCCGCGATCGTTTCCGGGAGCCTGACCAATGCTAACGGAACGCTCAGTCACGCGGGCTCCGGGGCGCTGAACGTCCAGACCGGCGCACTCGACAACAGTCACGGCAGCATCGCGACGAACGGGCAGGCCACGATCGTTGCCGCAAGTCTTGCGAACGGTTCCGGTTCGATCACGTCGGCGCAGACGCTCGGCCTGAAGTCGAACGGCGACATCGACAACACGGCAGGCCAGATCGAGGCGGCCGGTGCGGTGAACGTGTCGGGCGCGAACGTGCAGAACACGGCTGGACGGATCGTATCGGAGAACGCGGATGGCCTGACGCTCGCGGCGAGCGGCCAGATTACGAATGCGGGCGGTACGACCGCCCAGGGCGCGACGGGCGGCGTGATTGGCGGCAACGGTAACGCGACGATCCAAGCGGGCTCGCTCACCAGCAGCGGCACGATTACAGCTGCGCAGAATCTGGGCGTGACGGCCTCTGGCGCACTCAGCAACAATGGCGGTTCGATGAGCGGCGCGACGATAACCGCGAATGCGGCGTCACTCACGAACGCGAACGGGTCGATCAGCGGCAGTACCGTCTCGCTCACCGCGCCGCAGCTCGACAACAGCAACGGCCAGATTACGGCCAACCAGTTGAGTCTGGCCGGCACGAACCTCACGAACGAACACGGCACCGTGACCCAGCTCGGATCCGGTGCGATGGGCGTCAACGTCAGCGGCGCGCTCGACAATTCGAACGGCGGTTTGATCCAGACAAACAGTACGGACCTGACGCTTGCGCCCGCATCGCTGAACAACAACGGTGGCACGATCACGCACGCCGGTACCGGCACGCTGTCGATCGATGCAGGCAACGGTGCGGGCGCGCTGACCAATGTCGGTGGCAAGATCGTCACGAACGGCCAGGCCACCCTGGCGGCGGGGAGCGTGGATGACACGGGCGGTACGATCGCTGCCCAGACCGGGTTGAGCGCGGCCGTGGCTGGCGCCCTGGACAACACGAACGGTCAACTGACGTCGAATGGCGATCTGGGCGTGACGAGCGGTGCGGCCATCACGAACGCCAGCGGGACGATTGCCGCGGCGGGCAACGGGTCGGTCCAGGCGCAGTCCCTGGCGAACAGCGGAAGCATCACCGCCGGTCAGACGCTTGCCGCCACCGTCGCCAGCGCGCTGGACAATAGCGGCGGGACGATGGGGGCGCAGACACTCACGGCCAGTGCCGCGTCGCTCACGAACGCGAACGGGCTGTTCAGCGGCAATACCGTGTCTATCACCGCTCCGCAGTTCGACAACAGCGGCGGCAAGATCACGGCGAACCAGCTTGATGTCACCGCCACGAACCTGACGAACCACGGCGGCACAGTGACCCAGCTCGGTTCGGGGACCATGGGCGTCAACGTCAGCAACACGCTCGACAACTCCGGCAACGGTGTCATCCAGACGAACAGCACGGACCTGACGCTCGCGCCGGCATCGTTGAACAATAACGGCGGCACCATCACGCACGCTGGCACCGGCACGCTGACAATCGATGCCGGCAACGGCGTAGGCGCGTTCATCAATGTAGGCGGCAAGATCGTCACGAACGGCCAGGCAACCCTGTCGGCCGGGAGCCTGGACGACACAGGCGGCGCCATCGCTGCGCAGACCGGCCTGAGCGCGACGGTCGCCGGTGCGCTGAACAATACCAATGGCCAGCTCGCGTCGAATGCGAACCTGAGCCTCTCCAGCGGCGCCGCCATCACGAACACCGACGGCACGATTGCGGCGTCGGGCAATACCACGCTGCAGGCCGCGTCGCTGACCAACGGCGGCAGCATCACGGCCGGGCAGAATCTGGGCGCTACTGTCGCAGGTACGCTCGATAACAGCAACGGGACATTGAGCGCCCAGGCAGTGACGACGCACTCAGGTTCATTGAGGAATGCAAACGGCGTAGTCAGCGGTAACGTCGTGTCTCTCAACGCCCCGCAGTTCGACAACAGCGGCGGCAAGATCACGGCGAACCAGCTTGATGTCACCGCCACGAACCTGACGAACCATGGTGGTACGGTCACCCAGCTCGGCTCGGGTGCGATGGGCGTCAACGTCAGCGGCGCGCTCGACAACTCCGGCAGCGGTGTCATCCAGACGAACAGCACGGACCTGACGCTCGCGCCGGCATCGTTGAACAACAACGGCGGCACCATCACGCACGCCGGCACCGGCACGCTGACGATCGATGCAGGCAATGGCGCAGGTGTTGTCACGAACGCGAACGGTTCGATCGTCAGTAACGGAAACGTCGCATTGACCGCCGGCAGCCTGGACGACACGGGAGGCGCGATCGGAGGTCAGGCGGGGCTTGCCGCGGCGGTCGCCGGCACGCTGACCAACACGAACGGCAAGCTCGTATCGAACGCGAACCTCAGCGTCACCGGCGGCGCCGTCACGAACACCGGCGGGACGATTGCTGCGTCGGGCAATAACACCGTGCAGGCCGCGTCGCTCACGAACGGCGGCAGCATCACGGCCGGGCAGAACCTCGGTGCGACCGTAAGCGGGACACTCGACAACAGCAACGGGACGCTGAGCGGCCAGTCGGTCACGGCCAGCGCGGCATCCTTCAAAAACGCAAATGGCGTCGTGAGCGGCAATACCGTCCAGATGACGGCGCAACAGCTCGACAACAGTCGCGGCCGGATCATCGCGAACCAGCTCGGGCTCACCACCACGAACCTGACGAACGAAGGCGGCTCGATCACGCAGCTCGGGACCGGCACGATGGGGCTCGGCGTGAGCGGCACGCTCGACAACTCGAACGGCGGCGTCATCCAGACGAACAGCACGGATCTGACGCTCGCGCCGGCATCGTTGAACAACAACGGCGGTACGATCACACACGCCGGCACGGGGACGTTGACCGTCGATCCGGGCAATGGCGCGGGTACGTTGACCAACGTCGGCGGCAGGATCGTCACAAACGGTCAGGCAGCGGTGTCGACCGGCAGTCTTGACAATACCGGTGGCACGCTGGCGTCGCAGGGCGTGATGTCCGTGACGGATCAGGGGACGCTGAACAACACCCGCGGCCGGTTGTCATCGGGGACCGGGTTGAGTGCTTCGAGCAGCAGTGCGCTGCTCAATGCCGGTGGCTTGATCGGCGCGGGCGGCGTGGCGGGCGGGAGCACGTTGAGCCTGAGCGCATCATCGATCGACAACACGGGCGGAGCGATCACCAACGTCGGGACCGGTGCGACGACGGTAAGTGGCGGCAGCCAGATCACGAACAGCAATGCCGGTGGCGCATCGGGCATGGGCTCGATCAGCGGCAACGGCGACGTAACGCTGAACGCGACCTCGATTTCCAATACGCAGGGCGGGGTGCTGGGTGGCGCGAACCTGCAGATCAATGCCGGCAACCTGGACAACAGCGGCGGGGCAATCGGGAACGTCGGCAACGTCGCCAACTTTGGGGGCGACGTCGGAATCACGACGGGTACCCTGGCCGCCACGAACGGACAGATCAACGCCTCGCGCAACCTGAGCGTCACGGCAAATGCGCTGTCCGGAGGCGGTGCGTACAGCGCGGTGAACAATCTCTCGCTGAACCTGCAGGGAGATTTTGCGACGTCTGCGAACTATAGCTTCAGCGCGGGCAACAACCTGTCGTTCACCCTGCCGGGCACGTTCAGCAACGCCGGCACGTTCTCGGCCGCGAACGGCCTGAGCGTCCAGGCGGGCAACATCACGAATTCCGGCACGCTGGCCGCGGGCGGCCTGCTGGCCACGCAGTCGAATACGCTCACGAATACCGGCACGATTGTGGGGGGCAGCGTGTCCCTCAATGCGACGCAAACGCTGTCGAATCTCGGCACGAGCGCGCTGATCGGCGCGACGGACAGCGCGGGCACGCTCGAGCTGCTTTCTGCCGACATCGAAAACCGCGACGACTCGACGGGGACGGACACGCAGGCAATGACCGCGATCTACGGGCTCGGGAAGGTCGTCCTCGCAGGCGGCAAGGACGCGAACGGCAATTACACCAACGCGAACCTGGTCCACAACCAGTCCGCCCTGATCCAGTCGGGCGGCGACATGGAGATCGACGCGAATCAGGTGACCAACACGCGCCGCGCGATGACGACCTCGGGAGGCTATACCTCAGCAGTCGATCCGGCGCTGCTGGCGCAGCTTGGCATCAGCCTCTCGGGGTGTACGGCCGCGCACATGGCCGCATGCGGTCCTGGTAATCCGCAGGTCATGGGCATCCAGTTCGATCCGACTGCTTCCAACTACGATCCCGCCGTCATCGCCGCATTGCAGGCCGGGCCTGGCGGCATGCCGATCAATCCGCCGCACGGCGGCCAGTGGAACAGCACGTACCAGTACACGACCTATACCGGTGTCGCGGCCGCCAATCTCGTCACGTCGACCAGTCCGCAGTCTCAGATCATCGCGGGCGGGAGTCTTAACGCGTCGTCGGTCGGCACGTTCCAGAACTACTGGAGCCAGGTGGCTGCCGCAGGCAACATCGCGGCGCCTGTCTCGCTTGACCAGAACAGCTGGCGCGGCCTGGCGGCACCCGGCGTGCAGGTCACGTATTCGGGTCAGTACCACTACGACAATTACGATAACTCCGAACATAACTGGCAGTTGCCGTTCGGCAATGCCGGGTTCGTCACGTCCAATCCGGGCGGCTACACGCAGGCGGCGCCGGCCGACATCAAGACCTATGCGCTGCCCGCCTACGAGTCTACGTTCGTCGCGGGCGGCACGATCAGCGGCACCGGGGTGACGATCAACAACACCGCTGGCAACGCGGGCGTCACGCCGCTGGGCCTGCTGCCCGGGCAGTCGGTATCCGGCCTGGGCACCGGCGCCGGGTCCGTCAGCGGCACCGTCAACGTATACGGTGTTGGTGCAATCGGCGCGGGCGCAGTAAGTGGAACGATCGGCAGGGGCGGCGTGGTCGCGACTGGCGCGAGCGCAGTGAGCGGATCGGTGGGCGCAGGCGGCGGCACGCAATCGACGATGGTGGCGGTTCACGGTGGCCGCCTGCTCAATAGCGGTCTCGCGAATTCCAGCAACCCGACCGTGGCGGCAGCAACAGCGGGCACTGTGCTGAACAACATCACCGTGCCGTCGGGCGGGCTTTTCCACCGGGATACCGCGCCGAACGCACCGTACCTCGTCGAGACGAATCCGGCCTTCACGAACCAGAAGCAGTGGCTCTCGAGCGACTACTACTTCCAGCAGATGGGCCTGAACCCCGGCCAGACGCAGATGCGCCTGGGCGACGGGTTCTACGAGCAGAAGCTCGTCCAGGACCAGATCCTTTCGATGACCGGGAAGTCGGTGCTCACGAACTACGCCGACACCCAGGACGAGTTCAAGGCGCTCATGACCTCGGGCGCGGCACTCTCGAAGTCGCTCAACCTGGCGCCCGGTACGGCCCTGTCGCCGGAACAGGTGTCGCAGTTGACCAGCAACGTGGTCATCATGCAGACCCAGGTCGTCGACGGACAGTCGGTGCTGGTGCCGGTCGTCTACCTGGCGAAGGCAAGCCAGGAGAACATGGGCAATGGGCCGGTCATCGCCGCGACGAATATCGACCTGCAGAACGCACAGTCGGTGACCAACAGCGGCACGATCAAGGCGACGGACAGTTTTGCGATCGGCGCGCAGAGCATCGACAGCTCGTTCGGCGCGCTGCAGGCTGGTGGGCAGATGTCGCTCGTGACGGCGGGTGACGTTGACCTCACGTCGGCGACGGTGAAGGCGGGCAGCCTGAACCTGCAGGCGGGAGGCAACCTCGTTCTCGACACGGCGGCGAACACGCTCAACCAGGTCAGCGCCACGGGCGCGACGCGCACCACGACCACGCTCGGGCCCGCAGCGAGCATCGACGTGACCGGCAACGCCCTGATCACGACAGGTGGCAACTTCGAGCAGAACGCGGGGAGCCTCAGCGTGGGCGGGGCGCTTGGCATGAGCATCGGCGGCAACTGGAATCTCGGGGTGCAGGAGACCGGCGAGACGAAGGTGGTGGCGCGCGCGAACGGCATCTCCGATACGCATTTCGTGAGCGACACGGGCAGCAGCGTGAAGGTGGGTGGTGCGTCCGCCATTGCGGTGACTGGCGATCTGACGGCGACTGGCGCGAAGCTCGATCTGGGCGGTGGCGGCACGATCGTGGCGGGCGGCAACGTCACGCTTCAGGCGGCAACTGCAACCTCGACGCTCGACAGCAACAGCTCCGGCAGCGACCATCACGGCAGTTATGCGGAGTCGCTGCATACCTCGGACAATGTGGTGACGGGCACGACGCTCAAAAGCGGTGACAGCCTGAACATCGTGTCCGGCAAGGACATCAATGTCACGGGCAGCACCATGTCGCTCGACAAGGGCAATGCACTGCTGATGGCAGCAGGCAGCGTGAACGTTGGCGCGACCACGGAAACCCACGTCGAGAATTCCGACGAAACACACAGCCATGGTGGCTTTGCGAGCCATACGAGCGCCGTCAATCAGGTCGCCCAGACCTCGACCTATTCCGACGGCAGCACGATCTCGGCCGATGGCGTCTCGGTGGTGAGCGGCAAGGACATCAACGTGACGGGCAGCAACATCGTTGCAACCCACGACGTGACCCTGGCGGCGAAAGGCAACGTCAACATCACGGCTGCGACCGACACCTGGCAGGATAGCGAGTATCACCAGGAGAAGCACTCAGGGCTGTCCGGCTCCGGCGGCCTTGGCGTGAGCATCGGGTCGAGCGAGCAGAGCGAGCGTTACAACGGCAGTTCGGTGACGCAGAGCCAGTCGCGCAGCACGGTCGGCAGTGTCGGGGGCAACGTCTCCATTGCCGCCGGCAAGGATGTCCATATCGGCGGCAGCGATGTGATTGCCGGCAAGGCGGCGGGTGATGTCTCCGGCGCAACGGGCAATATCAGCATCGCGGGCCAGAACGTCACGATCGATCCGGGGCAGGATAGCGCCCAGTCGCACGACCAGCAGGAGGCGCATTCGAGCGGCCTGACGCTGGCGGTCACCGGAACGCCGCTTGACACCGTGCGCAACGTGCGCGCGGCGGGTTCGTCCGGCACGGGCTTCCAGCGGGCCCAGGGCATTGGCAACGAACTGGGCGCGAGCGCCGCCGACACGCCGTCGCTAACGGCAACGTTCAGTCACACCAGCAGTTCGAGCACGACCGACATGTCGAGTCTGACGAACGCGGGCAGCACGATTCGCGGTGGCGGCAACGTGTCCGTAAGCGCCACGGGCGGCGCAGTCAAGGATGCGAACGGACAGCCAGTCGACGGCGACCTGTCGGTGATCGGCTCGACGATCAGCGCGGGCGGGACAACGACACTCGATGCAAACCGCAATGTGCTTTTGCAGGCATCGACCGACCAGTTGCAGCAAGGCAGCCAGTCGCAAACTTCCGGCATGAGCCTCCAGATTGCGAGCCCGAGCCTGGGGAACCTCGGGCGCTGGATCAGCGGCGGGCCGAACAGCAGCGGTGTCAGTTCGTCACCCTATAACGCCGCGCGCAGCAGTGCCGACAGCAATGGCTCTTCCACGACACAGACGGCCAGCGTTGTGAGTGGTAACAGCGTGGTCGTGAAAAGCCATACGGGCGACATTGATGTTGTCGGCTCCGGGATCAGCGGAACGCAGGGTGTCGATCTCGTCGCGACGCAGGGCGCGATCAATGTAATGGCGGGCACCGAAACCAGCTCGAACCACCAGGAGTCGAGCAGTCATCAATTCGGTGACCTGGGCAGCAACGGTACGGGCACCGGCTTCAGTGTGGGCGTGTCGAGCCAGCATCTGGTGCAGGATTCGGCCGCACAGAACCAGAGCACGATCCGCAGCCAGATCGTGAGCGGCAATGGCAACGTAACGCTGGACGCGAAGCAGGATGTGACGGTAGCCGGCTCCGATCTCGCTGCAGGCAAGGACCTGACGCTGATCGGGAAGAACCTGAACCTTGATCCGGGCGCCGACGCGCAGCAGAGCAGCATGAGCCAGAGCGCGAGCCAGTTTGGCGTGACGCTCGCGCTGGGTGGCGCGGCGGGCAACGCCGTTGCGGCCGTCAACCAGGCGACGGGTTCGCACCGCTCGAGCGATTCACGGCTGGCAGCGATCGACGACGCAAAGGCGGGGCTCGCCGCCTACGACGTGGTCAAAACAGTCGGGCAGCTCGCCAGTACCGGCACGAGCAGCCAGGCGCTGGTGAAGGCAACAGTCAGCATCGGCGGCGGAAGCAGTCACAGCGAGTCGCAGCAGAGTGCGACGCTCAACGCCGGCAGCACGCTGAATGCGGGCGGCACCGCTACGCTGGTGGCGACCGGCAGCGGCGCGAAGGACGCCGACGGCTTCGCGACGGATGGCGACATCAATTCGCGCGGCACGCGGATCTCCGGCAACGACGTCGTGCTGAACGCCGCACGCGACATCAATCTGCAAAGCGCGCAGGACCTGACGCATCAGACAAGCAGCAACAGCAGCAGCAATGCGAGCATTGGCGTGGGCGCCGCGCTGGGCGGTCAGCAGAACGGCTTCACGATCGAGCTGGCTGCCAGCGGTGCGAAGGGGAACGCGTACGGCGACAGCGTCACGAATCGCGACACGCAGATCGCCGCTGCGAACAACCTGTCAATCACCAGCGGCCGCGACACGAACCTGCGCGGTGCGGAAGTGTCGGGCAAGACGGTCGACGCGAACATGGGCCGTGACCTGAACATCCAGAGTGTGCAGGACACGAACACCTATGCCAGCAAGCAGGTCAGCGGCGGCTTCAGCATGAGCATCTGCGTGCCGCCGATCTGCTACGGCTCGACGGTGAGCGGCAGCGCGAGCGTGAGCGACCAGTGGATCAAGGACAACTATCGCTCGGTCAACCAGCAGAGCGGTATCTATGCCGGCGACGGTGGCTTTAACGTTCAGGTGGGCAACCATACGCAGCTCGATGGCGGTGTGATTGCGAGCACGGCAACGCAGGACAAAAATACGCTGTCGACCCAGACCTTCGGGTACTCGAATCTCCAGAACACCGCGGATTATTCGGGTTCGACGGTGGGCCTGAGCGTCAGTGGATCGATGGGCAAGAGTACGCCGCAGGGCACGGGCTTTAGCGCACCAGTGTCTCCCAACGGCGTGGCCGGGGCGAGTCCGAACCAGCTTGGGCCCTCGGGCCTGGGCATAGCAGGTGTGAGCAGCAGCCAGTCCGGGACGACGTATGCAGCGGTGAGTCCCGGCACGATCACTGTGCGCGGCGACGCGGGCAGCGGCCACGACAGTACCGCAGGACTGAGCCGTGACGCCACGAGCGCGAACAACGGTGCGGTGAAGAACACGTTCGATGCGCAGAAGGTGCAGAACGACATGAGCGTCCAGCAGGGGGCGGTGCAGGTCGGGATGCAGGTGGTGGGGGACGTGGCGACGGCGCTGGAAGATCAGGCGAATGCGAAGCTCAATACCGCAAAGGCCGCGAAGGACGCCGCGCTAAAGGCGGGCGATACGCAGGCCGCAGCGCAGGCACAGGCCGACATCGATTCGGCGAACCAGCAGCTCGCGCTGTGGGGCAACGACGGGGCGGCGCGCATCGGGTCTCACGCGATTGTGGCGGGCGTGGGCGCCGCGCTGGGTGGCGGCAGTGTCGCGGGAGCGGTGGGCGGAACGATTGCGGGTGACATTGCGGGCAACGCGGCAGCGCAGGCGCTCGATAACACCCCCGGAGGCAGGCTGCTGTCGAACGTGATTTCGGGCGTCGCAGGCGCGGTGGCGGGCGGTGCGCTGGGGGGTACTGCCGGCGTGATGAGCGGGGCGAATGGGGCGCTTGGAGCGGATCTGTACAACCGACAGTTGCACCAGAGCGAATACGATCTCGCGAAAAAGTACGCAAAGACCGTTGCACAGCAACTCGGCATTTCCGTTGATGAGGCTGAAGGCCGAATCGTTGCGGAATTGCAGCGCAATGTTGACGGACAGACGGCACAGGCCGACGGCGGTGTGCACGACTATCAGGTACGCTCAATCCTCGGCTGCCAGATGCTCGAATGCAACGCGTATTCGAGCGATCCGAACTACTGGAACCACAATTACAATTCCCAATTCATCGCCCCGAATCAGCAAGAATACAATCTTGGCATTGCCCAATCGCACACCGGGCAGACCTACAACCAACTTGTGACGAGCAACATCAAAAATGATCCGGTCGGCGCGGGTCTGGCAGGTGCGGGGATGATAGGGTTGGGTGTTGTGACTGCGGGAGGTGTCCCTTCTTTTATAGGGCTAGCGACAGGTGGTGGCATCGGTGCCGCCGTGAACTCGGGTGCGCAGTATGTGTTCAATAACGGCCAGATTAACCCTGTCGACGCGGCGATTGCGGGCGCAACAGGTGCTCTCACGTTTGGTACGGGGCTGCTGCCAGGATTGTTGATTAATACCGGTGGCTCACTCGCAGGATCTGCATACAAAGGTGAGAATCCAAACACCGGTATGGCGGGTGCAGCAGCAGGGTCCGTCACCGGTTACTTGATCGGCGGAAAGGTCGAAGGGACATTGAACAATAAACTGAATCCATGGTATCAACCAGCATGGATTGATCTTGGCTTGGGTATCTCGAAATCTGTCTCGCCAAGCGTGCTGCCATCGCTTCTGGGCACCACTTTAGGCGCTGCTGGTTCAGAAAGTACCAGTGGCTTCACGGGTATATTGCTGAATCCTTCTCCAGCCAAGAAATGAGTGTGAAAATGAACCAGGACATTCGAGCTCTACTCGTATATCTACTCATATGCCTATTGACGTTCACGATGGGAGCGCTTGTGATCGAACTCGGAGTGATCCCCCTAATCGCATGGCTTCAAGGATACAAGACGTACTACCTGCCGACGCTGAGCCGAGTCTATGCATGGTGTAAGTTCGTCCCATTCGCGGCTATTGTCTGCGGCGTGGGGGCATGGCTGTATGACAGGAGGAGATTTAGCCGTTAGGAGGCGATCCTTTGACTGCAGCCCCAGATGGTAGACCTGTACAACCGGCAGTTGCACCAGGCAGAAGTCGACGGGATCAAAGCGAAGGCCAAGCAACTCGCGGATGCGGGAGTGACGAGCTATGACGATGCGCTTTCGCGAAGGCCGCAGCCAGCCTGTATTCGCTATCCAAACCTGCTAGGAGAACAGCGTCGAACCGCGCGCCTTTCTCGTGGCGCTGTTCAAGGCATTCCCGCTGGCACACAGTGCCGATGATTGCGAAGCCCCGTTGCCGCGGCGTGGTCTGACTAACGCACGGCCGCTCACCTTGCGCAGGCCACCTGGCCTATTGCGCGCTTACAAAAGAACGATGAAATCAATCCAAAAGAAATTTGCGACGTTTCTCACTCTCGCATATCTCGCAGGTTGCACCACCGTAGGTCATCCTTATCCTTTCCCGAAAGACTCGGAGCCCTCAGCAGAACTACAGATCCAGGGCAAGGCCGTCTATCTCCTGACGCTAAACGAAAAAGGCTGCTACACGGGCAAAACCTATCTCGATGGTAGTCCGGGGGCGATGCCGGTCAAAGTCGTTCCCGATAGACCGCTCGTGATCTCCTACGAAGAAAATGTATGCATGTTGCCCGCGTCGTTCACGCCGCAGAAAGACGGACGTTATCGCCTGGTCGCCTGGGAGGGGCACAAGCCCGCCGATGCGGATATGTCCTTCTTCCAGTCGATGATGCATGTGCACGACCGGCAATGTGTCGTCGACGTCGTGGAGGTCGATTCTGAGGGGGCGCCTGTTAATGCCGTCAAGGTCACGGCACTTCGACCCAGACAGACCGCGTTTACATGTATCAAGTTCCGATGATCCGCGTGACTTATCCCGAAACCAGTCGAAAGGACTATGCGGAGCAAGGCCTGCCGCAGAGTAGACACCGAAGAATTCAGGTTTCGCGAACACCGCACGCGTGATGAAGACCGCAATGGAAAGTGTCGCACCGGTGATCGGCGCGATGGACGCGGAAACCGCATGCTCGTATCAACAACTTCGAAGCACACTTCATGAAACGTCTGATCTTCCTCAGCCTCTGCCTGGCAGCCACGTGCGCCGTCGCCGGGCCGCCGGTACTGCTTGAAACACCGGTTACCTACGCCCCCGACGCCAGCGTGGTCGAGCAGGTCAGAAACGAATGCCATGTTGAAGACATGCTCACGCGCCATATGGGCGAGCTGCTTCGCAAGCTCAACAGAGGTGGCGATGGTACCGTTGCATCCCAGACCAATGCAGCCGAAGCAAGGATTCTCCGGTTGCAGATAACGCATGTGATGGGCGTCGGCGGCGGCGCGTGGAGCGGGCCCAAGGCTGCGACAGTGTCGGCAGATCTGATAGAGGGCGACAAGGTTGTCCGCCATGTCAAAATCAGCCGCTGGTCGGTGGGCGGTGTGTGGGGCGGCTTCAAGGGAACCTGCTCAATCCTCGATCGCACGACCATTTTCATCGCGAAGGACCTCTACCGGTGGGTGCGTGACCCGTCGTACGAGATCAGGGAGGAGGCGCCGCCCACAGAGGCTTCCGCACCGACGGCTCAAACCGATCCGGCTGAGACCGAATAGCAACCGCGCGAAGCAACATGAAGTCATTCGGAAAAAAGATGAGCCGACTCGAATATGCGTTCGAGAAGCCTGTGAGGAGCTGTACGTAACGGGTGGCCTGATCAACTGTTCGGTTCCAAACTCATCCTTCTTACCTTCGGGCAAAGCTGTCGCGCGAATTAGCGCGTAATCAGCATCGGTTATGCATGGGGGCGGGTATTCATTTCGCGTATGGGCTAAACCTTGGATACCCTACTGCCGTTAATCCTCCTTGCAGACATCATTGATTGATGAGGGCTGGCTGTGAGGATCGTCGTTAAGTTCGATATCCGCCCGTTTTTTGCTAACAACATCTGATTGTCGTCGGCACGAGACGCTGCTGCGGGTTTGATGCCGGACGGGAAGTGACAATAGATGAACCGCACATACCCGCCTGTTGTAGCGTTGCCGCATCGACCAGCCACGCAATGCAGCCGTCTACCTTTTTTCGCAGGAAGTCTCAATGACTCGCGATGGCGCCGCACGCCAGGGCAGAAATCTGAGGAACGTTTTATGGTGAACCATCCCTATGCTCGTCGTGGCGGTCTGAGACGCGCTAAAGGCGGAGCGCCCATTTACGAGAAGACGTGGCCTGATGGCAAAGCTGCCGTGTCGCTCGATCGTCACGAGACACCAGTACCAGACTGGAAAGCGTGCGAGGAGCGTACGGTAGCAACGAAGACTTTCGCTGTGACGCACAAACGACGCGGGTTGGTACTGGAGCTGGCTGGCGATGAGAGCAGCTATTGATCGCTTTCAAGTTGATGCGGTCGACATTCGCGCGGCGACCGCAGGACCACGCGCCTTGGTAACCGGGCAGCAATCAAGCAATAAAAACGGAAGAAGCAATGAACCGCGTTGTCAGCCGAACTGGTCGAAGCATTTTTTCAGCAATCTTGGCTTTGTCCTCTACCGCATGCGCTGTCCTCACGTATCAGCCCCCGCCAACGGGCGACATGGCCCGCTTACGCGTCGTTACCGCGGAAGCCATAGAGACTCAGGTTTTAGTCCTGCCCGACGCCCAGAATGGGTGTGTTACGAAGCATATGAAGCAATGGCAATGGTTCGCGATCCTTGGTCAGCATCTACCACGCGACGGATTGCAGGGCGTCACGATTGGGATGCCGGGAGGCGAAGCCTTTAAGCCGATATCCGTCGCGGAGGCTACGATTCCCGCAGAAAAGCCATTTTCGATGTATCTGATCAGGGCGGGATACAACTACACCTGCTCGGTTGATCTGACATTCGTTCCGCGTGTCGGCGTCGACTATGAGGCTAACTATTCGCTAGTCGGCGGAACGTGTCATGTTAGCGTCGCGGAGCTGAAAAAGGGCGCAGATGGTGAAGTAGTTCGATCGCCAGTTGCAACGTCTGACGTCGAGTTCTGCAAATCGTGATCGGGTGGGACAAATAGTAAGGCAGACCAGGATGCGGATTATACGGTCGTGCAGCTGGATGGCCGGGTGAGCGAATGCGCTCCCGGTTAGATAGGAAAACGGGAGAAAAAGCGAAATCAGTCACAAACGGCGCAGTCCCCGGGCTCGTCGGTGGGTTTTAGCGCCAGCCGTGCGTGAGTGCGACCGCCATCAGGTCCATGCCGGATATGGGGTGCCCGCCCGGAAAGGGATTTTTCGTACGCCGAGCGGTCAGCGCGTGCATGCTAGCGCGTTGCAGCCGAACCTGAGTGGACATTCAGTGCATCGGAAAGCAGCCGCTCGGCGCTGTTGATTTCGTAAGACGGAATTCCTGTAGTCTACCCTGACGATTGCAGCAGCGCTCCAACTATGATCAAGATGCTAGGCCGCCTTCTTGGGCACGCCCCCGCTACGAGTGTCCCGACTAAGACGGAGATCCACGCTGATCCTGGCAGTCAGGCGAAGCTCGATATCGTGAGCAGGTTACTCGCTCTGCCGTCGGAGCATGGCCGTTGGCGTTCTGAAGATTGGCAACTTTTGCGCAACCGGGATGCGTTCTTAACGGTGGACCGGGGTCTCGACACTGAAGAGATTGTTGGTCAGTGGAACCATCTGCTTGACCCTGAGCACATGATTTCTCTCCCGGCCCCCGTCGCCGCTCTTACGGTCAGGCTGAGCTACAAAGGGCATACTAGCGACGTCTCGTACAGGGCCTCGCAAGAGGACTGCTTCATCGTCGTGGTGGCTATCGCTCAACTTGCAAATGCGGAGATTGATACACGGCTATGCAGGGACTCGCTTGGAAACAGCGACCTTTGCTTTCTTCCATTGCTGCATACTGACTGGAGCCAATTAGAAGAGGCGAACGGCACTGCGGCGCTCGATCAGCGCTTTGCGAAACTGCCCACGAACATTGACGACTTTCTTGAGTTGCTGGCGTAGGCGCACAGGTAGGTACTTCGCAGTTTCTCTCGGCTTGAGACACGCCTGGTTCGCACTGTCGTCGTTAGTCCTTGCGCTACACCTGGGAGGGGCATTCCACCTGGGCTCGGTAACGCTGTCGCCGGCGGTCCACTCTGCCTCTCATACCGACTGGCCGGCGCGTATTGCTGTTGCCCACATGTGGAATTTGCTGTTTGTTGTACTCGTAACGCTGTGGATTGCCAGGCGCTTGTCGATGCGTGAGTGGATAGGCAGTGGGCCATGGAAATGGTGGTGGTTCGTCGCGCCAATTGTGTTGTTGGCCGTTGCTCACTCGATGAACAATGCATGGATAAATACGAGGCCAGCGGATTACGCTACCCTGGACTGGACCGCGGAACTGGTTACCGGAGCGAAGTCGATTGGAGGGGTGCCATTAGCGGTGTTTCTGATTTGCGTGGCCGTTCCGCTGATTGAGGAGTTTGTCTTTCGCGCCTGCCTGCTGGGCGGTCTCACGCGCCATATCAGCTTCGGTTGGGCGAACATCGTACAGGCAGTCATTTTTGTCGCGCTTCACCAGAATTCGCGGGCTTTCGCTTTCCTGGTCACATTTGCCCTGGTTCAGGGCTGGATGACACGCAAGACGAGAGGATTGGGCATACCCATTCTGACGCATGCTGGTGTGAACGAGATGTATGTCTGGGCGTTCTACGCATAGACGGCAACAAAAAACTCGCTCTGTCAGAGCTTCCTATACCTATACGAATCCGGGGAACCCCCCTATGTCTTACATCGTTGGAATCGACCTGGGCACGACGAACAGCCTGATCTCCGTCTGGCGGGAGGACCGGGCCGAATTGATCCCGAATGCGCTCGGCGAGTCCCTTACTCCGTCGTGCGTCTCGATCGACGCGGACGGTTCGATACTGGTCGGCCGGCCCGCGCTCGAGCGCCGCAGCACGCATCCGGAGCGCACCGCCGCGAGCTTCAAACGCTACATGGGTACGGAGCGGAAACTGCATCTGGCCGATCGGCTTTTCCGGCCAGAAGAACTGTCCTCTCTGGTTCTGAAGTCGCTCAAGGCTGACGCCGAGGCGTGGTTGAATGAGCCGGTGACGGAAGCGGTGATCGCAGTTCCGGCCTACTTCAACGACGCTCAGCGCAAGGCGACCCGCATTGCCGGCGAGCTGGCCGGCCTCAAGGTGCTGCGCCTGATTAACGAGCCAACCGCCGCTGCGCTCTCATATAGCGTGCATCAGCGCGACGGCGAACGGAAATTCCTGATCTTCGATCTCGGCGGCGGGACGTTCGACGTTTCGGTCCTCGATTTCTTCGAAGGCGTGATGGAGGTGCGTGCCAGTACCGGCGACAACTTCCTGGGCGGGGACGATTTCACGCAGGCGTTGTGCGAGTTGTTCTGCCGTAAGCGGGGCATCGCGCTGAGCGATCTTTCGGCGGCCGACTCGCAGCGACTGTGGCGTCAGGTTGAAGGCGCGAAGCGGCGCCTGACGCAAAGCGACAACGGGCGCGTCTCGCTCGAACTGCGTGTCGACGATGTTGATCACTCGGTCGAGTTCAGCGCAGACGATGTCGATCGCGCTTTCGAATCGCTCCTGGAGAAGCTGCGCAAGCCGGTCGAGCGCGCACTTCGGGACGCGAAGATTCCGCTTGCCCAACTCGACGAGATCATTCTGGTCGGGGGCGCGACCCGCATGCCCGCCGTTCGAAAGCTCGTGTCGCGGATGTTCGGCCGCTTGCCGGCCGGTCATCTGAACCCGGACGAAGTGGTCGCGTTGGGCGCGGCGGTGCAGGCTGGGCTCGTTGGCCGTCATGCGGCGCTCGACGAGATGGTGATGACCGACGTCGCGCCTTATAGCCTCGGGATCGACACGGCGATTCAGGTGAGTGCCGACGGCTACGCTGGCGGGCATTTCCTGCCGATCATCGAGCGCAATACGATTGTGCCGGTCAGCCGCGAGCAGCGCGTGGCCACGATACGCGACCGGCAACAGTATCTGAACATCAAGGTATTCCAGGGCGAAGCGCGGCTGACCCGCGACAATATCGCGCTCGGCGAACTGAGGCTCGAGGTGCCGCTCAAGCCGGCGGGCCAGGCGGGCGCCGATGTCCGCTTCACGTACGACGTCAGTGGCGTGCTCGAGGTGCAGGCGACTGCATTTCCGGACGGTGTCACGCGGACGATCGTCATTGAAGAGAATCCGGGCGTCATGACGCAGGAGGAAGTCGCGCGCTGTGTGGCCGCATTGGCGGCGCTGAAAGTCCATCCGCGGGACCAGATCGAGAACCGCACGTTGCTGGCACGGGCAGACCGGATCTACGAGGAGTTGCTGGGCGAACCGCGTCGTTTCCTCGCAGCTCATATCGCGCGATTCCAGGCACTGCTTGAACGCCAGGCATTCGAGGAGATTCCGCGTGTACGTCGGGAACTTGGCACGGTGCTCGATCAGATCGATGCGCAATCCACCTACTGAGCCGAGAACGCACATGAATCAATGGCCTTGGAGCGTGCTCGAGATCGAATCGGACTCGGATGAGCGCGCAGTGCGGCGTGCCTATGCGCGCGTGTTGAAGCAGCAGCGCGCCGACGAGAATCCCGAACAGTTTCAGGCGTTGCGCGGCGCGTATGAGCATGCGCTGATGCTCGCGCGTCATACAGCGCAGGCTGTCACGATCGCGGTGGTCGAGGCCGACAGCGCGGATCGGGGTGGGCAACCCGACGGGGCGGAAGGTAGCAGTCCGGATGGTGAAACGTCGCGAGTCGGCAGTGGCGAAGCTTTCGATCGACCGGAATTGCCTCCGCCGGTAGGCACGCTTGGTGTGGCTGATGAAGCGACGAGGATCTGGGACGCGTTCGCTGCGGAGCCGGATAACGTAACCTCGCGGCGTGCGATCACGGAACTGTTTGCGTCGTTGGTTAGCATCGCGCTGCGCGACGAGGTCGAATGGCGCGCCCTGCTGTATTGCCTACGCGACGATATTCCCGACGATTGTCGAGGCGACATCGCCGAGGCCCTGAACTGGCGCGAGAGCTCGGGCCACCTGATGCAGAGGAATGTCTTCGTGGCGCGGCAGGCGTTGATGAAGATCTTCGCGGACGACGAATACCGCGAACTCGAACGGCGTTTTCCGTTGTTGGTCGATCTCCTCGAACAACCGCGTCCCGGTATGGCGAAGGCGCTGTTTCGGTTGGGTGATGGCGCCCGTCATCGCGCAATGCAGGCGCTGCTCTTCTCGTTACAGACGTCCTTCGCCAATGCCCGGGTTCTCAGATTCGACAGCGAACAGATCACCTTCTGGGAGCGCGCGTGCGCGAATCGGACGAAATGGGGGCGGCTGGTTACGATGGCGCCGCTGCTCGGCGTCTGGTGCGGCATGCTGTTCGCCACAGGCATGTCAGTCGCGCATTTGGACGGCGGTCACAGGGCGTGGAGCGTACACGAATGGGCAATCGTCGCAGTGGTCGTGTTCCTGATTATGCTTGTCTACGGTGTCGCCGTGTTCGGCTCGTCGCCCTTACCGTCGCGCTGGAAGCGCTTCGCCCGGGAAAATGTCGGCGCGCGATATGGATGGGTCGTGTTGTGGGTCATGGCGGCATGCGCCGCCTACGCCGACCCGCGAGGAGGTATCGTAACGGCGGTGGCGCTGGGATCACTATCGATCTCGTCGGTATGGGCGGTTGCGGTACACGGTTGGCCTGGCCTGAAAGGACTGCTGATCCTTACTGCCTCCGCGGCGGGAGGTTTCGGCTTCTACAGCTATTTTGTCCACGTCGTCGGTGGTCCGTGGCAGTTGCCGATCGCGCAAGGCGCGTTGTACGGAATGTTCAGCGGCTTTGTCCAGGACGAGCTGCGAGGGATCATAGCGAGGTGGAGGCGTGCGCATCGCGCGGCGGTGGCGGCGTGGCTTGCTGCAGGCACCGCAACGGCGGTATTGCTCGTCGCCCCGGATCTGGCGGACGCTGGTGTCGCTTGGGTCGGGCCGACGTGGAGCGCCTATGCGCTACTTGTTGCGGTTGGAGGCATGCTTGGGAAAATGCGCTGGGGGCAACTGCTGGCAGTGTTCCCGCCGATGTTCCGGTGGTACGGATTTGTCCTCTGGTTTGGGGTGGCATTGACCAAAGCATCCCTGGCAGCGTTCGTCGTGCTTGGTTTGATGGGTATCTGGATTGTTCAGGACGTTTTGCGAAGCAGGCATGCTCTACGCGGCGAATCGATGGCATAGCGGTAACCAGACGACTCAAACATAGAAGTGCCCGCATGATTGTTCCTGTTGATCGTCACCCGTCGCTCGAAAAGCTCAAACGGCACGTCGAGACATTTGGCTGGATCTGCCTGTCCAACACCTGGACGGGGTATCACTCCAGATACGCTTTCGAGTGCGGTCGCGGACACCGGTTCGAGCGACATGCGACGCGCCTCTATCGAACCAGCACGCCCCCGGTATGTGCCGAATGTGAAGAAGAGGCCATTCGCGAGCGCTGGCTGGCAAAAGTTGACGGGCAAGACGGTCAACTGGTCAAAGGGACATTTACAGGACTGCTCGAATGCTATCGGTTGTGCTGTGCTGAAGGCCACGAATGGGAAGTGCAAGGTCGAAAAATCAGCGAGGGTAGCTGGTGTCCTTCATGCGCTCACGAGGCGTCCGCCAGACGTAATCTGCTGGCGGACGGGTTGAAACGCCTGCGTGCGGCAGCCCGCGCCCACGGAGGGCGATGCCTGGCGACGGCATACACCGGCGCCCGTAGCTACTATCCGGTCGAGTGCGCGAAGGGACATCGATGGGAAGCGGAGGGCGCCGAGATCTTGCGCGGGACCTGGTGCCTGCGTTGCGCGCGGTCGGCGTCACAAATCGACGCGAACGGGGTGGCACGGCTTCGAGCGGCCGCGCAATCGCATAACGGAGTGCGCCTGTCGACGGAGTACGTCGGCCAAGCCGAAGTACCGGTTCCGTTGCCAGGAGGGGCCTGAATGGACGGTGGCTGGCCAATTGGTGTTGCAGGGTAGGTCGTGCCGACGATGCGCAGCCGGTCGTCGCTGGGCGTTGACCAGGTGCGGGAGATGGCGGCTGAGCGCGGCGGAGCATGCCTGTCTGATACGTACGTCGACAAGGAGCACAAGCTGTCATGGCAATGCCATCGAGGTCACGTCTGGCAGGCGCGAGCTGGCAGCGTTCGCCAGGGAAGGTGGTGCCCGTCGTGCGCAATACTGGACCGTATCGGCGCGAAGAACAGCTGGAAGCGTAGCCGGTATGAGGCAACGCGGAAACTCGACGAGTCGCTGTCGTGCGTTGTGGGCGTCACGTAGAAGTTTGATTGGGAAGACGTTCGTGCAGAACCATACGGCACCCGTAGCAGAGAGGGGCGCCATAGCAGGCGAAGAATCCAATTTTCAAGGGGGAGAGGGGATGGCATCGACTGTTGAGCGTATCTTGATCCTGGCGAAGACATATCCTTCGCCAAGCGCGAAGCACGTGGAGACGTCCTGTGTCGCAGGCATGAACGTGCAAGGCGCAATGCGAAGGCTGTACCCGGTGCCGTTCCGGATGATTGAGGTGGTCAGCAGTTCAGAAAGTGGCAATGGATCGATGTGCGCGTCGAGAAGGCCGCCAAAGATCATCGGCCCGAGAGCCACAAAGTTTATGTCGACACGGTCACCTGCGGCGACGTGATAGACACCAGAAAAGAGTGGTCGTTACGGCGCGACTGGCTCGACAAGATGCCTGCGTTCGATGCTTTCGACGCAATCGATGCGGAGAGGCTTGCAAACGGGTTGTCGCTCGCACTTCTGCGCCCGAAGCGGTTGCTCGGCTTGGACATCACCAAGGCCCGAAACCCGGATTGGACGGATGAGGAGCGGGAGAAATTGCTCCGGGAGCAGATGCAAGGTAAGCGTGGCATCAGCAACGTCTTGACTGGAGGTCGTGATCTTCAGACTGCGGTGCGGATCTGACCGGCGACGACCCACGGTGCGAGTTCGTCGATGCGGTTGATTGCATGGTCGGCGATGCGTGCGAGCACGTAACGCAGATATGCTTCAGGATCGATGCCGTTGAGTTTTGCGCTGCCAACGAGGCTGTAGATTGCGGCGGCACGCTCACCGCCGGAGTCTGCACCAGCAAACAGATAGTTGCGGCGACCGATGGCTACTCCGCGCAGCGCGCGTTCGACGGGTAGATTGTCGATCTCCAACTGCCCGTCATCGCAATAGCGTGTGAGCGCTTCCCACCGGTTCAGCGCATAGAGGATCGCCCGACTCGTGTCCGATTTGCGCGAGAGCGCCTCCAGCGTCGTTGTGAGCCACGCATGGAATTGATCGAGTAGCGACCGCGCGTACTCCTGTCGATGCGCACGGCGCTCGTCGGGCGGTTTGCCCCGGATCGTTTCCTCGATCCTGTATAGCGCGCCAATACGCTCGAGCGCTTCAGTGTTCAACGCATTGGGGCGCGCTGCGTGTAGTTCATAGAACTGTCGTCGAGCGTGCGCCCAGCAAGCCGCCTCCGTGACGCGCCCGGTTTCGTAGATGGCCTGGTAGCCACCGTACGCGTCGGCTTGCAGCGTACCGTTGAACGACTCGAGGTGCTGCTGTGGATGGATGCCCTTGCGATCCGGCGTATAGGCGAACCATACCGCCGGCGGCGTCATGTCGGCCGATGCACGATCATCGCGCACGTACACCCACAGGCGACCGGTCTTTGTCTTGCCGTTCCCCGGTGCAAGCACTGGAACCGGCGTGTCGTCGGCGTGCAGTTTCGTCGCTGACATCACGTGACGACGCAGTGTTTCAACGAGCGGCTTCAGCAACGTCGCCGCGTGACCGACCCACTTCGCAAGCAGCGAGCGATCAAGCTCGACGCCTTCTCTCGCGTACATGACCGACTGCCGGTAAAGCGGCACGTGGTCTGCGAACTTCGAGACGAGCACGTGTGCCAGCAGCCCTGGGCCGGCGAGACCGCGTTCGATGGGACGACTCGGTGCAGGCGCCTGAGCGATGTGGTCGCAACACACGCACGCAAACTTCGGGCGCACATGACGGATGACCCGGAAGCTGGCCGGCACGTACTTAAGCTGTTCGGCGACGTCTTCGCCCAGCGGCTTCATCTCGCCGCCACACTCTGCGCACCTCCCGGCAGATTCGGGCAAGTGCGTCCGGATCTCGCGCGGCAGACGTTCAGGCAGTGGCTTGCGCGGCGCCTGTTCCACAGCGGTGCGCGGCGTCTTCTGGATTTCGACCGGCGCCGCGCCTTCGTCGGCCTCAAGCATCTTCGATGCGCAGCTCGAGTTGCTCGATCTGATGGTCCAGTTTCTCCGACTTGCGACCGAACTGCATACGGCGCAGCTTGGCAATGAGCAGCTTCAGGTGTTCGACTTCGGCGACGCGCGAAGCCAGCGCGGCTTGTTGCGAGTCGACCAGTTCTTGAAGCTTGAGCATTTGCGCGTCGCGCTCGCGCAGCGCCGCCTCCTGGCTGAGCAGCATGGCCTTCAGCGTTTCGACATCGTCGGGAAGTGGGCTCGCGCGCGTCATGCAGGCAGTTTACGCGCCGGCAGCGACGTTTACAACGCTGAGGTCGGTCGAGCCGTTCTCGCCGGTTGCCGCCAGTCGATGCCTTCCAGCAGCATTGATAGTTGTGCCGGGCTCAGGCAAATGACGCCACCATCGGCTTGAGGCCATACGAAGCGCCCCTTCTCGAGTCGCTTCATCAGCAGGCACATGCCATCGCCGCTCCACCACAGCACCTTGAGCAGGTCGCCACGTTTGCCGCGAAACACGAAGACGTGTCCGCAGAATGGATCGCGTTCAAGCACCGTCTGCACCTTGGCGGCGAGACTGTTGAGTCCGGCCCGCATGTCGGTCACGCCGGCAGCCATCCACACACGCGTGCCGACAGGAAGACCAATCACGTCTCGGCCTCGGCAGCGGCACGCAACGTACGCAACACGACACGCAGCGTGGCTGCGTCGGGCGTGCCCTCGATACGCACGCGTGCGATGCCGACGCAAATCTCAATCACTCCCGCGACGACCGGCTGTGCCTTGTTCTGCGACTGAACGGGCAATGCAG